>JAPLFD010000016.1 GCA_026390835.1 Sphingobacteriales bacterium | reverse complement strand
TATGTATCAGCTCACCAAAGATCCGCTTTCTTTGGGTTTAATTGGTTTAACAGAAGCCATTCCGGCCATTACCATTTCTTTATACGGAGGCTATTTAGCCGATAAATCGGATAAGAAAAAACTATTGGCTTGGGTAATTGTGGCCATGACCATTTGCTCAGCAGTATTACTTTTAGTAACCTCTCCATTAGTAGCTAGCTACTTAAGTAAGCACGCCATTATTGCCACCATATACCTCATGATTTTAGGTATTGGAATTGCCCGAGGATTTTTTTCTCCCACTGCATTCTCATTAATGGCCCAAATTGTACCCAAAGAACACTTAACCAATTCCTCAACCTGGAACAGCTCAAGCTGGCAAATAGGCACCATTGTAGGGCCAGCCATAGGTGGTTTATTATACGGATTTAGTGGCGTAACCACCTGCTTTATTGCAGTTTTTCTATTTATGTTGGTGGCCTTGGTTTGCACACTGCTTATTAGCAATAAACCGGCGCAGTTCATATCCCAGCAACCTATTTTCGATTCGTTAAAAGAAGGTATTCAGTTTGTTTTTAAAAGCCGGATGCTGCTAGGCGCCCTTAGCTTAGATTTATTTTCGGTGTTTTTTGGAGGTGCCGTAGCACTCATGCCCATTTTTGCCAACGATATTTTAAAAGTAGGGCCCGAGGGATTGGGTTTTCTACGAGCTGCACCTGCCGTTGGAGCTGTGCTTGCTATGTTGCTCATGACCCGCTTTTCGCCCATGAACAAACCCTGGAGAAACCTGCTATTGGCCGTTACAGGCTTTGGTATTACCATTATTTGCTTCGGGCTTTCCACAAATTTTTACCTCTCTTTGGTAATTTTATTTTTCGAAGGTGCTTTTGACAGTGTGAGCGTAATTATTCGTTCCACTATCTTACAAATTCTCACTCCCGATGAAATGCGTGGCCGAGTAGCTGCTGTAAACTCCATGTTTATAGGCTCATCCAATGAAATTGGAGCCTTCGAATCGGGTCTTACTGCCCGTTTAATGGGTGCCATACCGTCGGTATTATTTGGCGGCACCATGACCTTATGTGTGGTGGGCTTTACCTACCTAAAAACCAAACGATTGGTTCCGCTTAGTCTCAAACAAATTAATCCGCATTAATTTTTAAGCGATTTTTTAGTAATGATGCCATCTTCCGAAAATTGTAAGGCTGCTTCGGGAATATCATTTTGCGTAAGCTCTCTTAGGATTTGAAAGGCCTTACCGGTAGGATCTATAGCCAAATGCTCATTATCTTGCTGAAAAATAGAAGTCACCTTAGCAGAAATAAACTCTCCTTTTTCGTTGATGTTTAAGGTCAATAGTGGCGCCACACCATTGGGGCCATCTAAATTAAACATGCCGTAGGTGCAAAAATTGCCGAGGCTGTAAGCTATAAAGCGGTTTTTATACACATCTACCGCTCGGGTAACATGCGGCCCACTGCCCAAAACCACATCGGCACCGGCATCTATAGCCATACGAGCAAAAGCGTATGCATTACCTCGGTTTTCACTATAAAAATATTCGTTCGCTCGGGTAATGTGCTGAAATTTTGAACCTTCGGCACCACCATGAAAATACACTACCACAATATCACTTAGTTTTTTTAATTCGGCAATGCGCTTTCTTGCAGCCGCCCAATCGTGTAAAGAAGCAGTTCCTGCATTGGGTGCAAAAGCACAAACGCCATATTTCACTCCATTTTTCACATATAAGGTATACGGGTGCGATTGAAAACCAGCAAACTGAATACCAGCATCGCTCAATGTTTTAGCCGTTTGTACACGACCTTTTTCATTAAAATCACCCGAATGGTTATTGGCAACACTTACAACATCAAAACCAGCATCTTGCAAATGTGCTACATAACGCTGGGGCATACGAAAGGCATAACAAACCTTGCTATTTTTACATTTATCGCTTGTGCCTTCATCTAAAAATACACCCTCTAAATTACCAAACGTTAAATCGGCATTTCGCAGTAAAGGCAAAACTGCCTTAAAACTTCCTTTTCCATCGTCTTTTGGTAATACGGGGCTAGGAAAACCAGAGCCCATCATGATATCGCCTACAGCAACCAAACGTAAGGTATCAGAGTTTGCTACCAACGTAAGCTGATGTCCGAAAAAAAGATACACAATAAAGAAAAATCGTTTCATAATGATGGAAATAAAAAAATCCTGCCGAGGCAAGATTTCAAAAAAAACACGACAGATTTAAACGTTTATTGTACAGAGGTATTTAAACGTCCGCCTTTATAAAAATAGCGTTTGTAATAAGGATCATTTAAATTGCTTAAAACCACTCCACGACTAGATGAAGCATGAGCAAATCGATTATTTCCTAGATAAATACCCACATGCGAAATGCTACGACTATTAATCTTAAAAAATACCAAATCACCCTCTTTCAATTCTTCGCGGCTTACCGGGGTAGACATGCTAAAAATTTCTCTAGAGTTACGTTGAATAACGGTATTAAACACCTTTGAATAAATTTCTTTAGTAAAAGCAGAGCAGTCTATACCATTACGGCTAGATCCACCAAAGCGATATGGGGTACCAATCCAATCGTATACAAATTGGTATAATTTTAAATTAGAAGTAGCAGATAACGCAACGCCCATTACCTGCGAAAAATAGTCCGAAAGTAAGTTATCCGGATCTTCTGTTTTTACAGGCTCTTTTTTAGCCACGGCGGTTTGCGCCTGCGCAGAAGCTACTAAAGCAGTGAAAATGAAAATTGTTAATATCTTTTTAAGCATAAGCTAGGGCTTATTAATTGTATATATTGTGGTAATTGCTTGTTAATTAACACATTCAAACAATACAAAGGTAGCGTTATTAAACAAGTTAAGCAAAGAAGTTTGTCTTTTTAACATTTTTTCACATTTGAACGTAGGCGAAAAACTTCGTGTAAACAACACAATAACTCTTCTTTTTTCTGTAAGATATGATTAGATTTGTGATCCCTAAAAACGATATATACAAGAGAATGAGTTCAGTAGAAATTACGAAAGATACCTATCTCCAGTGGTACGAATCGATGCTTTTGATGAGAAAGTTTGAAGAGAAAGCTGGACAATTGTACGGACAACAAAAAATTAGAGGCTTTTGCCATTTGTATATCGGACAAGAAGCCGTAATGGCTGGTGCAATGTCGGTATTAGGCCCACAGGATACCATGATTACAGCATATCGCGAACATGCACACGCCATTGCAAGAGGCATGTCTGCCAACGAAATTATGGCCGAATTGTATGGTAAAGCTACCGGTTGCTCTAAAGGCAAGGGTGGTTCTATGCACATGTTTAGTAAAGAATTGGGCTTATACGGTGGCCACGGTATAGTGGGTGGACAAATTCCTTTGGGTGCGGGTATTGCCTTCGCCGAAAAATATAAAGGTACTAACAACGTAAACGTTTGTTATATGGGAGATGGTGCTGTACGCCAAGGTGCCTTAAACGAAGCCTTTAACATGGCTATGTTGTGGAAATTACCCGTAGTATTTGTGTGCGAAAACAACGGATACGCCATGGGGACTTCGGTAGCTCGTACCACCAACATGTTAGATATTTATAAAATTGGTTTAGGTTTTGATATGCCTTGCGCTCCGGTTGACGGCATGGATCCAGTAGCGGTACACAACGCCATGGACGAAGCGGTTAGCCGTGCTCGTAAAGGCGAAGGCCCTACGTTCTTAGAAATGCGTACCTATCGTTATAAAGGACACTCTATGTCCGACCCAGCGAAATACCGCAGCAAAGAAGAGGTGGAAGAATACAAAGCCAAAGACCCTATAGACAGCGTAAAAGAAACCATTCTTCGTAAAAAATATGCCAACGAAGCTTGGATTGAAGAAATAAACGAAAAAGTAAAAGCGATTGTAGACGAATCGGTGCGTTTTGCAGAAGAATCTCCATTGCCAGAAGCTCAGGAGTTGTATACAGATGTATATGCACAGGGGGATTATCCTTTTATTCGCGATTAGTTTACCTTAAATAAAAAAATATGGCTGAAGTAGTGCGCATGCCCAAAATGAGTGACACCATGACTGAAGGGGTGATTGCGAAGTGGCATAAAAAAGTGGGTGATAAAATAAACTCTGGCGATTTAGTTGCCGAAGTAGAAACCGATAAAGCAACCATGGATTTCGAATCTTTCCAAGAAGGTACCCTACTTTATGTAGGTATAGCTGAAGGTCAGGCCGCTCCAGTTGACTCGATTATTGCTGTTATTGGTGCCCCAGGCGAAGATTTCCAAGCATTATTAACTGCTAGCCCAGCACCTATTTCTGAAAAAACGGCTCCGGTTGCAGTGGCGGCTGTCCCGGTTGCAGTGGCGGCACCTGCAACTAGCCCAAGCGTAACACCAGAATCATTGGGTGCTACCGTTATCCGCATGCCTTTATTAAGCGATACCATGACCGAAGGGGTAATTGCAGAATGGCACAAAAAAGTGGGTGATAAAATTAAAAGCGACGATGCCTTAGCAGACGTGGAAACCGATAAGGCAACCATGGAAGTAACTGCCTATGCCGAAGGAACCTTACTTTATGTAGGTGTAGAAAAAGGACAAGCAGCCAAAGTAAACGATATTATTGCCATTGTAGGGAAAGAGGGTACCGATGTATCACCATTATTAACTACGGCCCCAAATAATCCGGCACCTGCAGCGGAACCTGCCCCGGTGGCAGCGGCGGCTCCCATTGCTACTCCAGTAGTAGCAGCAAGCACTCCTGCGGCAGTTGTTACTAGTAGCGAAGACTCCCGAGTAAAAGCATCGCCTTTGGCTCGTAAAATTGCGCAAGAAAAAGGAATTGATTTACGCCATGTACAAGGCAGTGCCGAAGGTGGACGTATTGTGAAAAAAGATATCGACGGTTTTGTACCTGCTGCAGCTCCAGTAGCCGCTAGCTCTGGCAATACGGCGGTTGCTGGTACCGCTCCTACAGCAGTAATTCCAACCTTTGTAGGCGAAGAAAAATATACCGAAGTACCTGTTTCGCAAATGCGCAAAGTAATTGCTAAACGTTTAGGGGAAAGCCTGTTTACCGCTCCTCATTTCTACCTAACCATTAGCGTAAACATGGAAAGTGCTATGGCCGCTCGTACACAAATTAATGCCGTAGCCCCGATAAAAGTATCTTTTAACGATATCGTAATTAAAGCCGTAGCCAATGCATTAAAGAAACATCCGGCGGTAAATTCATCGTGGGGTGGCGATAGCATTCGTTTCAACGAACATACCAATATTGGCGTAGCCATGGCGGTAGAAGATGGTTTATTGGTTCCGGTGGTGCGTTTTGCCGATGGTAAATCGCTTTCTCATATTTCTGCGGAAGTAAAAGAATTTGGCGCAAAAGCCAAGGCTAAAAAACTTCAACCTGCCGATTGGGAGGGCTCTACCTTTACCGTATCTAATTTAGGCATGTTTGGCATTGATGAGTTTACCTCTATCATCAACTCACCCGATGGAGCCATTTTATCGGTAGGAGCAATACAAGAAATTCCGGTCGTGAAAAACGGAGCCGTGGTACCAGGCAATGTGATGAAATTAACCTTAGGCTGCGATCACCGTGTGGTTGATGGCGCAACGGGCGCTGCGTTCTTACAAACCCTAAAAGGTTTATTGGAAGAGCCAATACGTTTATTAGCTTAAGCGAACTGAATACATAAAAAAAGGCATCCTGAAAATCAGGATGCCTTTTTTTATGTTACCTAACCCACTCTAGTTTAAAAAGAAGGAGAAAACATAATATAGTATAGCCGCCAATAAAGCAGAAACTGGAATAGTTAACACCCATGCCCAAATAAGGTTTACGGTTACTCCCCATCGTACCGCAGAAATGCGTTTACTCAATCCAACACCAATAATAGAGCCAGTTATAGTGTGCGTGGTTGATACCGGTATTTTGAAGTGTTCAGTGAAAAATAAGGTTAAGGCTCCGGCAGACTCGGCGGCAACTCCTTCAAATGGCGTTACTTTTGTAATTTTAGAGCCCATGGTTTTTACAATTTTCCAGCCACCACTTAGTGTTCCTAAAGCAATTACAGAATAACACGCTAAAGGAATCCACCCTGGAATATGACCTGGGCTATCGCCATTCGGCAAGGCCACATCTAACCAAGCCGGTAAGCTTTCTTGTGCTACGCCCGAGGTGTGAATGTAAACAGCTACGGCAGCGGCAATAATACCCATTACTTTTTGCGAATCGTTACCACCATGGCCCAAACTAAACGCTGCTGAAGATACCAATTGCATTTTGCGCAACCAGGCACTTGCTTTGGTTTCGCTTAAGCTGCTAAAAATTAAGCAGAAAAACCCTATCGAAAAAATAATTCCTGCGAATAAAAGCCATTTTAAATTGTGTGATTCTGCAACAACACTCCAGAAATGGGAGTCAAAACGGGGTTTTTTAATTTCAAATATCATTCGGCTACGTACAAATAACGCCGTAATAGCCATGATGACTAAAGTCCAAATTTTAGGTAAAATCGCTTTTTTAGAGGCATGTAGAAGCCATACCGATAAGAAGTAAGAAACCAACATACCAATAAGTGGGGCTAATACAATAAACGATGCAATAACCAATACACCCGAAGGCAAACCGCCATCTTTACCGGCTGTATACCATACTACCGAGCCTACACCGGCATGTGCAATGGCTGCACCGGCAAATCCGCCAATTAAGGTATGCGATGAACTAGATGGAATACCCAACCACCACGTTAATAAATTCCAAGCAATGGCAGCAATAATACCGGCTAAAATAACGGTAAGGTTAATATCCATGGTGTTTGCCGTTTTGGCAACGGTATCGGCAACGCCGAAACCAAATACCCAATAGGCTAGAAAGTTAAAAAAGGCGGCCCACACCACTGCCTGAAATGGACTAAGTACTTTGGTGGAAACTACTGTGGCAATAGAATTGGCTGCATCGTGAAAACCATTGATATAATCGAATACCAAGGCAAGCCCAATAATGATGAAAAGTAGCGTTAAGCCCATAGCTCTTGCTTAAGCGTGTTTAACTAAAATAGATTCCAATACGTTGGCTGCATCTTCGCACATATCGGTTGCGGTTTCTAGTGCCGCTAATACTTCTTTGTATTTTATAAGTTGAACCGCATCCTTTTCGAAATCAAATAGTTCGCCAACAGCTTTGTCGAACACATAATCGGCTTGGTTTTCAATGCTGTTGATGCGTATACAAGAATCGGCAATAGCTCTTTTATTTTTTAAATTTTTCAACTCCCTAATAGCCTTATCCAAGTCTATCACAGCTTGTAAAATTAATTCGGCCAGTTTCTGAATAGGTTCGGTAATGTGGTCCACATTATATAAATGCATTCTATTTGCTGAACCATGGATATAATCGGCCACATCGTCAATTGCACTAGCTAATTGATGAATATCTTCTCTATCAAATGGGGTGATGAAATTTCTACTTAGCTCTAAATAAATTTGGTGGGTTATATCGTCGCCGATATGTTCCATCGTTTCAATCTCTTTAAAAAGCTCCAAGCGATCATCAACATTTTTGGTGTTAACGGCTTTGTTTAATACTTCGGCCATATTAATCAAATTGTTGCTTGCCTGCTCAAAAAGTGGGAAAAAGTTCTTGTCCTTAGGTATAAAGTACTGAAAGATGGTGTTTAATGACATTTGAGTTGATTTTAATTAATCAAAGTTATAAATGCTTTGTTAAGTTAATGTTAAGTCTATGCTTTCTGGAGGGTAAAGCCAAAGGTAGAGCCTATGCCCTCGGTACTACGAACGGTAATAGTTTGGTTTTGAGCTTCGAGCATGTGTTTTACAATGGCCAAGCCTAAGCCAGAACCACCAATTTCTCTAGAACGGCTTTGATCGGTTCGATAAAAGCGTTCGAAAACACGGGACTGATATTTTTCTTCTATACCCACACCATCATCAGTTACTTCAACCAATATTTGATCGTGTAATTCGAATAATTTAAGGGCAGTAGTACCATTGGGTTTTCCGTATTTTATAGAGTTATCAATCAGGTTAACCAAAACTTGTCTTATTTTTTCTCTATCGGCTTCTACCTTAGTTACAGTTTGGTATTTGTCTTTATATTCAAGGTTTATGTGGTGTTTTTTTGCTTGTAATTCAAGCGATTCTACCACTTCTTGCAACAAGGCGCTAATATCAAAAATTTCGTAATTGATGGGTAATTCGCCGCTTTCAAGTTTAGAAATGGCATCTAAATCTTTTATCAAATAACTCAATCGGTCCACATTTTTGGCTGCTTTGTTAAGAAACCTTTCGGTTTGTTCCGGGTTAGATAATAAATCGTCTTGCAGCGCTTCAATATAGCCTTGAATAGCAAAAAGTGGCGTTTTAAATTCATGAGAAATGTTGGCCAAAAATTCTCGACGAAACTCTTCTTGTTTCTTTAAACTATCTATTTCCGATTTTTTATTGATAGCCCATTCTTTTACTTCTTGCTCTACATCGTAAATGGGATCATCACTCACATATTCGCCAAGTGCATCTTTTAAATCTTTCCCCAATTTTAAATTGTGAATAAGCTTGTAGATAAGCTTAATTTTACTGTACACAAAACGTTCGGTAAGGTAGTAAAATACAACAAAACTGGTGCCGAGGGCAACCGCCAGGGTAGCCAACATGTAAAGCCAATTGTGCTGAAAGTAGAAGTTTAACAGTGCTAAAGATAGGGCAACTGCCAAGGCATTGATTAACACTAAAACAGAAAGTTTCATAAATTTTTAAGCTAATGGGGCTGCATCGGGGTTTTCTCTTCTGCTGCCTTCGTACAATTCATATTCTAATAAACGGCAATCTAATTTACCATTATAAAATTCTATTCTTCGCGAAGCCCGCAAGCCAATTCGTTTGGCTAAATCGGGGTTACCGGTAAAAATATAGCCTCTGTAGCCTTTGGCCTCTTGCTTCATAAAATCGCCTATGCGTTTGTAGGTGGCCTCTAGCTTGGTATGCAGCCCCATACGCTCACCATATTCGGGATTAAACATAATCACGCCAGGTGTACTCGGAACGGGTGTTTCGGCAAAATCGCATACCTTAAACGTAATTAATTGATCTACGCCAGCTGTTTGTGCATTTTTTCGAGCTATATCCACTGCATCAGCCGAAATATCGGTAGCCATAATTTCAAAATCGATGGTTTTAACCGCTTGATCTTTTAACAACCTGCGTTCCGTAAAAAACACCTCTTCATCATAACCCAATACGTGCATAAAGCTATAATTCATGCGGAATAAACCTGGGCGTTTGTTAGTGGCCAACAGGGCGGCTTCTATAGCCAAGGTACCCGAACCACACATGGGGTTTACGAAAGGGCTTTTTTGATCCCAATCTGTTGCCATAATGGTACTAGCTGCTAAAGCCTCTAGCATGGGTGCTTTGCCCGGCAATTTCCTATAGCCGTGTTTGGCCAACGTTTCGCCCGATGTATCTAAAAATATATCGGCTTTATCATCTTTCCAATACAAGTGGATAACCACTTTATCTAACTCCGGTCCGGTATTGGGGCGAATTTCTTTTTTTTCTTTAATTCGATCTACAATGGCATCTTTAACCTTTAAATTGGCAAATAAAGGGGTGGTAATGGTTTCGTTATCTACATTCGAGGTCACGGAAAAATAACCGGTGAAATCAATTAAACTCTCCCACTCCATTTCTACTAGCTCTTTATATAAACGAGCCGGATTTTCGGCGGTAAAGCTTTTTAATGAATAAAGTACCTGGCTGGCGCAACGTAAATTGAGATTGAGTTTGATACAATCGGTTACGGTACCGGTTAATTCTAAACCAGTAGTAAACACCCTATCGGGAGTAAAGCCCAAGGCTTCTACTTCCGCTTGTAAATAAGGCGATAAGCGCTTATTACAGGTGATGATGATTTTATTTTTGGTGTGGAAAACTTGCATGATATTTTGCGAAGTTAATCAATTAAAATATGGAGATTTGTTACTTGTATTTTAAAAAATAAGAATTAATGGATATTAAAGGAAAAGTACACGAGGTTAGCGAAGTAATTACCGTAAGCGAAAAGTTTAAAAAGCGTGAGGTAGTAATTGAATATGCAGAAAATCCGAGCTACCCGGAATATGTAAAATTAGAAGCTGTACAAGATAAAGTAAACTTGCTTGATGCCGTAAAAGTAGGCGACCAAGTAGAGGTATTTTTTAACTTACGTGGCCGTCCGTGGACAGATAAAAACGGAAAAACACAATATTTTAACACCCTTTCGGTGTGGAGATTAAACGTTTTGGGAGGCGCTGCTAGTGCTGCACCTACACCAGAATTTGCTGCACCCGCAGATTTATCTGCTGAACCTGGTGCTGAGGATGATCTTCCATTCTAAGCAAAAAACCGTTTAGCAAAAAAGCCGTTCCGAAGAAATTCGAAGCGGCTTTTTTGGCATTACACAAACCAAAAATGGTATTTAACTATTAAAACCCTAATTAGCCAAATTTAATAGGTCAAAAATAAGCCTATACAAACTGCCAATTTGTTAAGAGCTTGTTAAAAAGTGTTAAAATAGGCTACGCTACCACCAGCTTGGGTATTTTTGAACCATGAAACGGAAAAACATTGTGCTGATAACCGGCCTAATGGCTATAGCCCTATTGGGTGTATTGGCTATGCAATGGTATTTCCTTAACCAATCTTACCAATTAAAATCGCAACTGTTCGATCAAAATGTAAACGAGGCGCTTAGCAATGTGGCTAAGAAACTCGAACGACAAGAGGCCTACAATTTCTTATTAAAAAAGGCAGTAAACACCAGAAATGAATCGCAAAAAAGAAAAAATTTAGCACAAGCTACCAGCCAATTGAAGCAAAATTCGGCAGCACGAAAAGAATCTTATGCGCAATTTTTAAGCAAAGAACAGCAAAAAGCAGATAGTTTGTTTACCATACGAGACAGCTTGCTTAGGACACGTTACCCAGTAGTATTTTCTTACGATGCTACTAAACAACAAGTAGAAGAAGAGGGGGAATTGCAACAAGAATTGGTACAATTTGTAGATCCGTTTGGTGGCATACATCAACAAGTACTACAGCAGCGGGTTCCGAAACTCAGTTTCCCAAAACAAAGCCCGGTAGATTCTATTCGGCAGTACATAGTCTTCGACCCGCAATATGGGCCTAAACTTATTACCCTAGCTAAACCAAGGCTCACAAACGTAAATAGAAGCGATGCGACTACTGCGCCTGATGAACTACTCGTACAGCACTTCTTAGATTCTGTACAAGCAAGTAAGAAAAATGTATTACAAGATTTAGCACAAGAATTTGGTTCGGCTAAAACGCCGTTAAATAAGCGCATTCAATCAAATATAGTAAATCAACTTCTACGTAAAGAATTACAGAATAAAGGCATTACCGGGAGTTTTACCTACAAAATACAGCAAGGAAACGCCAAAAATAAGGTATACACCTCAACGGAAACTAACGAACATTCGCATACTGGTGAGGTATACAAAACACAACTCTTCCCAAAAGAAATGATTAAAGAAAGCGGTTGGCTTTTACTTAGTTTTCCGAACAAAAGCAATTACATATTGGCAAACATGGCTTGGATTATGGCGCTTTCTGGAGGTTTATTACTCATCTTATTGGGTAGTTTTGGCTATACCCTGCAACTTATTTTGAAGCAGAAAAAAGTATCGGAAATGAAAACCGACTTTATAAACAACATGACGCACGAGTTTAAAACACCTGTAGCTACCATTATGATTGCTAGTGAAGCATTAAAAGATGAAGAATTAAGTGGAGGCCGGGCACAGATAGAGCGCTTAGCTACTATTATTTACGATGAAAATATACGGCTAGGTAATCACATTGAACGTGTTTTACACCTAGCTAAAGTAGACAAAGAAGATTTTAAATTAGAAAATAGAGCCATAGAATTAAACACCCTCATTGCTGCAGTAGCCGATAGCATGAGCTTGCAACTCGAAAAACAAAAAGCCAAAATTCAGTTAGCGTTACAAGCAAAAAATGATGTGGTATTTGCCGATGAATTACATCTATCGAACGTACTATTTAATTTAATAGACAATGCCCTTAAATATTGCAACACAGAGGCAAAAATTAAAATTAGTACACAAAACCTAGGAAAACAGGTAATATGTACCGTACAAGACAATGGCCTTGGAATGAGCAAAGATCAAATTGATAAAATTTTTGATCAATTTTACAGAATACCTACCGGCAACGTGCACAATGTAAAAGGATTTGGCTTGGGCTTAAGTTACGTAAACACCATTATACGCTTACTTAAGGGGCAAATAAAAGTAAAGAGTGAAAAACACAAAGGTTCTACCTTTGAAATTAGTATCCCACTAGCATGAAAAAAATACTATTAGTAGAAGACGACCCTAACCTGGGGCTACTCTTACAGGAATATTTGCAACTCAAAGGAAAGTTCGAGGTAGTACGCTGCAGCGATGGCGACGAGGGATTACAAGCCTTCACTAAACAAGCTTTTGATATCTGCATTTTAGATGTGATGATGCCCAAAAAAGATGGCTTTACCCTTGGCAAAGAAATTCGGAAAATAAATGAGCACATTCCGCTCATTTTTGCCACCGCCAAAACCATGATTGAAGATAAAACCGAGGCCTTTACCCTCGGTGGCGACGATTATATTACCAAACCCTTCAGAATTGAAGAATTACTTTTACGTATCAATGCACTCTTAAAACGGGTTTCTGAACATAAAAATGATGAAACAAGTGTGCAGCAAAGCAGCTTTCAAATTGGCGATTTTGTATTTGATGTAGCAGCACAGCAAATTACCTATAAAGAAAATACCCAACGTTTAAGTACCAAAGAAGCCGAATTATTAAAACTATTGTGCCAGAAACAAAACCAAGTATTAACCCGAGAAGAGGCACTTTTAGCCATTTGGCACGACGATAATTACTTTAATGGCCGTAGCATGGATGTATTTTTGAGCAAATTGCGCAAATACTTAAAAGCCGACTCGAAAGTAGAAATCATTAATGTACATGGTCGTGGGTATAAACTCTTTATTCGCTAAGGGATTCACCCAATAAGGTGACTATTATCCTACTAAGTAATTTTAAGTCCAATTAGTGCATTTCATCATTTTATTTCGTTAAACGAATTTTATTATCGTTTTGCGCCTTAACTTGAGCTAACTAAAAAATAATAATGATGAAAATAAAGAATCGATTAACCATCCCGGCCATATGCTTAGGGTTTGGTATTACAGTACTATTTTCCTGTGAAAAAAACACTGACCTTGCTCCAATAAATAGTAAGGAGATGAGTTTAAAACCCAGCCCACCCCCCGTTTTAAACGGACAAGGTGGTAGATCCGGAGCAGAATTTTTTGATTTTAAAAGACTGCATCTAAACCCTAAATTAAAAGTCGGACCCGACCCTGAACCTTGGAAATTAATCTTAAAACCTTAAGAACACACATCAAACTGATAAAAAAACCCTCCTCATGAGGGTTTTTTTATGGTATTAAAATGAAAAACAGACAGTTTGGCAAAGTTTCTGATTGAGAATGATTTGAGCCATAAAAAACCAACAACCTCCTAGGAGTAAGGATTATACAGCGTGGAGATGTGGAAAAATAAATCTATAAAAACGACAATTTTGCGGTAATTTAATGGCATTATAACGCTTGGCAAGATTATTGATAATATTCTTGCAAAAGCACCTATTATAGTACGAGGATGGAAGAAGAATTTGAATTTGGATTTAGTGAAGATCCTAAATTTTCGGTAGAACGCTACGAAGAAATGATCCGCAATCAGGATCAGTATTTCTTCGATGCACAGGCGTTTGAAAACATCATAGATTATTATATCGAAAAAAATGACCCTATAAAGGCACTTCAGGTCGTAGAATATGCCCTTAGCCAACACCCATTTGTTTCCGTATTTTTAGTTAAACAAGCGCAATTATTTTTAGTAACCAATCAGCTAAACAAGGCTTTTGCAGCCTTAGATAAAGCCGAAACCTTAGAAGCATCTGACCCGGATATTTTCACCCTTAGGGGCACTATTTTTGAAGGCCTAGAACAACATACCGAGGCACTAGAAAACTATAAAAAGGCACTAGAAATGACTGAAAGTAGAGATGAAATTCTCTTACACATTGCCTACGTATACCAAAATATGGCCGATTATGAATCGGCGGTAACCTACCTAAAAGCCTGCTTAGAAAGCAATATGGAAAACCAAGAAGCTCTCTATGAATTGGCTTTTTGCTACGATGTACTCGACAAACAAGAAGAATGCATTGAATTTTATAAACAATACATCGATACCGAGCCCTACTCATACGCCGCTTGGTACAACTTAGGCAACGCATACAATAAATTAAATTTATTCGAAAAAGCCATTGATGCCTACGATTATGCCATTTTAATCAAAGAAAATTTTTCATCGGCCTATTTCAACAAAGGCAATTCATTGGTTAATTTAGATCGCTACAGCGAAGCCATTGAGGTGTATAAACAAACCTTTGAGTACGAGCCGCCTAATGGAGACACCTATTGTGCCATTGGCGAATGCTACGAAAAATTAGAGCAAATGGACGAGGCTCGAAAATACTATAAAAAGGCTGTTAAAATGGATCCCGAACAAGCCGATGCCTGGTTTGGTATAGGCGTAACGCTCGACTTTGAAGAACGCTTTTTTGAGGCGCTACATTTTTATAGAAAAGCCTTAGAGTTAGATGATCAAAATCCGGATTTTTGGTTTGCCATTGCCGATGCACAATACAAACTAAAACAACTAGACGAATCTGAAAAAGCCTACGAAAAAGTTGTTGAACTAAACCCCATTGATATTGAAGCTTGGTTGGATTACTCTTCTATATTATTTGAGCAAAAGAAACTTGCCGAAGCCATTGAAACCATTTCGGAAGGTATTAAAACCAACCCAGATGCAGCCGAACTGTACTACCGCATGGTGGCTTACCTATTTGCCGATGGACAATATGCCGAAGCCTTGGCTTTCCTAGAAATTGCACTCCATACCGATCCGGAAAAACATCATATCCTATTCGAATACCTTCCCCAATTACAAGAAAACAAGGTAATTATCGATGTCATTAATCGGTATACTAGATAAACACACAAATACTTTAATAGTTAGATTTTTTTTGGACATTTGCAGCATGAATTATACCTTAAATAATATCCCCGAACGCACCCAAAAACCAAGAAATAGTGGCATAACCATGGTTATGGATAAGGGCTTAAGTATCCGCGAAATTGAAGACTTTTTAGAAGTTTCTGGATCACATACCGATATTGTAAAACTAGGCTGGGCTACTTCTTATGTAACACCCAACTTAGACAAAAAACTAGAGGTTTACAAAGAAGCAGGTATTCCTACCTATTTTGGAGGTACATTGTTCGAGGCCTTTGCCATTCGTAATCAATTTGACGATTACCGCCGGGTACTAGACAAATACGGTATGCAATATGCCGAAGTATCCGACGGGTCTATGGACATTCCACACGACGAAAAATGCGAATACATTCGTAAACTGAGTGAGCAAGTAACCGTAATTTCTGAAGTAGGATCTAAAGATGCTGCTAAAATATTTGCCCCATACAAATGGATTGCTCTCATGAAAGCCGAAATAGAAGCGGGATCTTGGAAAGTGATTGCCGAAGCTCGTGAAGGTGGAAACGTAGGTATATATCGCGATTCTGGAGAAGTAAGAGAGGGCTTAGTAGATGAAATTTTAACCCAAATACCCGCTGAAACCATTATTTGGGAAGCCCCTATTAAAGCACAACAAGTATGGTTTATAAAACTTATTGGCACCAATGTAAACCTAGGTAACATTGCCCCGGCAGAGGTTATTCCATTAGAAACCATCCGACTTGGTTTAAGAGGAGATACCTTTAGTCACTTTTTAGACCAGGAGAAGTAATTTTTGCAGTCATAACATGAAAAAATACGGCATCATCGGGTACCCATTGGCACACTCCTTTTCAGTTGGCTATTTTACAGACAAGTTTAAAAAAGAGAGTTTATCAGATCATGAATACTTGGCTTTCCCCATCGAATCCATTAGCGATTTCCCGGAAATTGTAAAGAGTAATCCCGATTTATGTGGATTGAATGTTACCCATCCGCATAAGATTGGTATTATTTATTATATGGATAGTTTAGATGAGGCTGCTAAAGAAATTGATGCCGTAAATTGCATTAAAATAGCCAATAGCCACCCGGTTGAAGACTTTTTTAGTGGAGAACTATCCTCCACACAAATTCGTTTAGAAGGCTATAACACCGATGCCTATGGTTTTGAGCATTCCCTAAAACCCCTACTACACAAGCGGCACCAAAAAGCCTTAATTTTGGGAAGTGGTGGAGCATCTAGAGCAGTGGCCTACGTACTTAAAAAACTTCATATAGAGTACCAAATAGTGTGCAGAAGAGCCCGTAGCAAACAGCTTGGCTATACAGATGTAACCGCCGATTTACTGACGGAACATCTGCTCATAATTAATACCACACCCTTGGGCACGTCCCCAAACATCAACGAATGCCCCGATATTCCGTACGAATACCTTACAGATAAACACTTGGTGTACGATTTGGTATACAACCCCGCAGAAACCGAATTTTTAAAACGAGCCAAACAAAAAGGTGCCGCCATTAAAAACGGCCTAGAAATGCTACACATACAAGCAGAAAAAGCTTGGGAAATTTGGAACAGCTAAGCCATGAGTTTTCCCAAAGTAATCCTAGCTATATTGGGTATGGGTTTGATTTTTAGTGCTTGCGGGAGTAATTACACACCTAAGCCTCGAGGATATTTTAGAATAGATTTCCCAGAAAAAAAATACCAAAGCTATCGGGCAAATGCCCCCTATGGATTTGACTATCCGGTATATGCCCAGGTACAAGCTGATACCCGAGCGGATGCTAAACCCTATTGGATCGATGTCGCATTTCCGCAATTTAACGGCCGACTGCACTTGAGCTACTTGCCCATAAACTCTCCGACAATGCTCAACCAACTCAGCGAAGATGCCCGCACCTTTGTTTTTAAACATACCGTAAAAGCCACCGCCATTGATGAGGGCATTATTTACTACCCCGAAAAAAAGGTATACGGCATTTACTACACCATAGCGGGTAATACCGCATCGGCCGTACAGTTTTACCTTACCGATAGCAGTAAAAACTACCTACGGGCTGCCCTGTATTTTAACGAACAACCTCGAATAGATTCTATAAAACCTGTGCTCAACTTCATAAAAAAGGATATTGATGTATTCATCAAAACCTTTCAATGGAAAAGATGAGCTTTAAAATACCATTTTAATCTCCTGCAATTTTAGGGGATGGTTTTAAGGTACGCTCAAATAAGTTAAAAATTCGTTTATACTCATCGGTCCAGCTGGCTGGCTCGGTAAAGCCGTGGTCTTCTACCGGAAATACCGCCAACTCCCAGTTGTTTTTACCCAACTCTATTAAGCGCTGGCTAAAGCGAACAATATCCTGAAACTGTACGTTTTCATCAACCATGCCGTGGCACATCAATAAATTTCCTTTTAACCCATCGGCAAAATAAATGGGCGAACTTTGTTTGTAGGCTTTTTCATCTAAAGCGGGTTCGTTTAAAATGTTGGATGTGTAGCCATGGTTGTAATGCGCCCAATCGGTTACCGAACGCAGGGCAGCTCCCGAGCTAAATACTTCCGGTTCGGTTAGTAGGCCCATTAGGGTAATAAAACCGCCATAAGAACCGCCATATAAACCCACGTGTTTCGGATTTACTCCATATTTCTCTACCAATAATTTCACACCATCCACTTGGTCGCTTAAATCTTTGCCCCCCATGTGGCGGTAAATACCCGTACGGTGATCGCGGCCATAACCCGAACTAGCTGTATAATCAATATCTAAAACGGTATAACCAGCATCCGTCAGTAAATTATTAAACATAAATTCTCTAAAATACTGGCTCCACCAATAATGCACATTTTGCAAATAACCGGCTCCGTGCACAAACACCACCGCTGGTTTATCTGGGTGCGGTTTTGTAGGCACATACAGCCTAGCATATACATCGGCACCATACCTATTTTTAAAGCTAATCAGGTCCGGTTCTCTCCATGCATAGCTCTTAAACTCGGCCGAGGTTGATTGCGTAATTTGTTTGGCTTTGGCACCTGGCTTATTTTCTTGCAAATACAATTCCCAAGGTTTATTGCTGTACGAATAACGAATGGCCAACCATTTTTCATCGGGCGAAAGGCTTACTTCATTACCACCCTTCATGCTAGTAAGTTGGGTAATTTCTCCTCCATTTGTTGGCATGCGGTAGAAATGTGTAATACCCGGATGTTGCTTGTTTGCACTAAAGTAAAAGGTTTTTTTATCGGTAGATAAGCGTAGGCTTTGCACCTCCCACTTACCAGAAGTAAGTTGTTTTTTAGCCCCACCGCTTATATTTTGCGTATAAATGTGAGAATAACCGCTAGCTTCACTTTGGTAATAAATAGTTTCGTGGTTAATCCACCCTATGTTGGCACCACCAAAGCTGCCGCCAATACCCGGACCACCAATCCAAGCCTCATCACGCTGACGATCCAACAAGCTTAACTGACCCGTACTCGGATCTAACTTCATCACCCAGCGATCTTTATTATCTAAAGCATAAACCAATACCACAGCTTGGGTACCAGCATCGTTCCAATACGGACCCACAATACTCACCTTGCGGTCTTCATTCTTTTTAGTGCGTTCTTCTAATTGTTTAGGATAATCTTTTACATAATCGGGTAAATCTTTAATGCCCGGTATGTCTTTGGTAGCAATAGTATATATAGTATCGCGGATACGATCGTACACATAACTTTGGTACGTGGCCAATTGATTACCCACTTTAGTACGCCCCGGAATGTCTTCTACATAGCCGGAAGCGGTTATATAATTGGGCACAATCGTATTTTGATTTCCTTCTGGATTTTTACTGATTTTAAACACCAAATAACGAGCATCGGGACTGGCCTTAATACTACTCAATGAACTTTTATCATCTAAACTAAACTCTTTTGGGCGGATAGGTTCATTGGCCTTGCGTTCTGCATCGGCAGTTTTTTGCTGAGCAGCCTCTTGGCTTAAAAAATCGAAGGTTTGCAATTGGTCGTTTTTTAACCACTGATCTTGTTTGCTTAAACTAGGCTCTCCACGCTTTTTAGCTCTAGATAAATTGCTTAGTTGCGTTAAACTTCCATCAATCAAAGAAATGCTAAATAAATTTTCTCCTTTTTGAAAAATAACCGCACGCTCATCGCCAGAAAATGAAGCATTGCTTTCTCTTTCAACAGTATTGCTTAGCGCTTTTTCTTTACCACTGGCTATAGCTAAAAGAAATAAATCGCCATTACGCTCAAAAAGAGCTTGGGTTTTTTGCCTATTGAAAACCACGTTTCGTCTATTCAAACTTTGCTCTTCGGCATCGCTAACAACTTGCGGTTTGGTACCAGTTAAGCCAATACTAAACAAAGGATCGGTTGTTTTTTTATCCGGATTCCAATTAAAATATACTTTGTTACTACTTAAGCCCCAAGCCACATTGCTGGGCGCTACGCCTATCCATTGCGGATTGCGCATAATTTTTTCGACACTTAGGGGAGCTAAATTTTGTGCGAATAGCTTTACAGAAGCTAAAAACAAAAGGGTTATACCAAGTCTTTTCATCAAATTTTAAAATTGAATAAGCAAGATAATAAGTAAAAAGCATAGTACCTACACCTATCTTCGACCACTAGCTATGAGTACATCACGAGCAAAACCGTATCTTTGTTAGCTATGCAAGCTACCAACATAAGAGTACGATTTGCGCCTAGCCCTACCGGTGGATTGCACCTAGGCGGCGTAAGAACCGTATTATTTAATTATTTATTTGCAAAAAAACACAAGGGCACCTTTGTGTTACGCATCGAAGATACCGACCAAACCCGCTTTGTAGCAGGAGCCGAACAATACATTTTAGATTGTTTAAACTGGTGTGGTTTACAGCCCGATGAAGGTCCGCACGTGGGTGGGCCCTTTGCCCCATACCGCCAAAGCGAACGCAAGGCAAACTACCGCAAGTATACAGAACAATTGGTAGCGCAAGGACATGCCTATTATGCCTTTGATACCCCCGAAGAATTAGATAAATGGAGAAAAGAAGTTCCCAATTTTCAATACGGGCAAGCTTATAGAGCGCAGTTACGCAATTCTACCAGCCTAGCAGCCGAAGAAGTAGCACAACTTTTAACTAGTGGCACACCACATGTCATCCGCATTAAAATGCCGGCTAACGAAACCGTGCACTTTACCGATATGATTCGTGGTGAAGTTAGTTTCGATACCAATTTGGTTGACGATAAAGTATTGCTAAAAGCCGACGGCATGCCTACCTACCATTTAGCCGTGGTGGTTGACGATTATTTAATGAAAATTAGCCACGCCTTTAGAGGCGAAGAGTGGTTGCCCTCGGCACCGGTACACCTCTTGTTATGGGAGTATTTGGGCTGGAAAGCAGAGATGCCACAATGGGCACATTTACCCCTCATATTAAAGCCAGATGGCAACGGAAAATTAAGCAAACGCGATGGGGATAGACTCGGATTCCCGGTATTCGCCATGAATTGGAAAGACCCCAACTCGGGAGAATTAACCCCCGGATTTAGAGAATTGGGGTTTTTACCCGAAGCATTTATAAACCTATTGGCCCTATTGGGCTGGAACGATGGCACCGACCAAGAAGTGTTTAGCTTAGCCGAATTGATTGAAAAGTTTGACCTAAGCAGAGTAAGCCATGCAGGTGCTAAATTTGATTTTGAAAAGGCCAAATGGTACAATGCCGAATGGATAAAACGCTTAGACGAAACTCGATTGGCAGAGGAAGTATACCGCTTTTTGGCGAAACCTGAAATTGCGAACGATGCCTATTTTAAACACATACTCGAATTGGTAAAAGAACGTCTTGTACTCTTAAGCGATTTCTGGCCACAGGCGTCTTTCTTCTTTATAGAACCAACAAGCATAGATGTAGATTCAGTGAAACCCAAATGGAGTGCGGAAAAAGAAGTTTTCTTTAATACATTAAGCACAAAATATAACCAACTAAGCACCTGGGATAGTGTCGCCCTTGAAGAGCTGTTTAAAACCCAAGGCGAACAAGCCGGATTAAAAGTAGGCGAACTCATGCTTCCTTTCCGCATCATGTTGGTAGGCGGTAAATTTGGGCCTGCCGTGTTCGATATTGCCGCAACTATTGGTAAGGAGAAAACCTTACAAAGAATACAACACGCTTTACCGCTATTTGCCATCTAGAGCCTATGCGCAAAATTGTTGGAATCGGTTTAGTAGCTCTATTAGCCTCTTGTGCCAGCAACCCCTATAGAGGGAGTGAGAAAATATATACCAAGCAAATCAGAAGCTTTAGCAAAGAATTAAAAAAGAAGGAAACAAACGCCTTTGTAGATTCTACAGGAAATGCTTTAGCCAGCCAATGGGTGTCTACCGTAAATTTTAATCTGCGTAAGCCTAATTACGTAATCATTCATCATACGGCGCAAAAAAGTACACAGGAAACCCTTAAAACGTTTACGCAAGCCAAAACACAAGTCAGTGCCCACTACCTTATTGGTGCCGATGGCACCATAACCCAACTACTAAACGACTATTTACGAGCTTGGCATGGCGGTGTGGCCAAGTGGGGAAGTATTACGGACATTAATTCGGTAGCCATTGGCATAGAATTAGATAATACTGGCAAAAGTCCATTTACAGAAGTACAAATAGATGCCTTACTAAGTTTATTGCAAAAACTAAAAACAAGCTATACTATTCCACAAGCTAATTTTATTGGGCATTCGGATATTGCCCCTACCCGAAAGGTAGACCCTAGTGTCTATTTTCCTTGGGCAAAATTGGCAGAAAAAGGTTTTGGTTACATGCCAGCACCTCTGCTTACCGAGCCTATTCCAACTACATTCGAGCCGCTTGTAGCCCTCAGAGTTATTGGATACGATACCAAAGATGGCGCCGCAGCTATGGCTGCATTCAAACGGCATTTTTTAGGGAAAAACGATGGAAGCGATTTAAATGAGGAAGATTTACGAGCGCTTTACAACGTATACTGCAAGTATTAAAGCATAAAAAAGGCCTCATAAATTCTGAAGCCCTTTTTGGTAAAATTCTTAGTTTTTAATATCTACTTTTTCGTCACGTTTAATCTTACTAAGATTCAGTTGCAAGCCAACCTCAAAACTTCCGTTAGAGTAGGTTTGAATAGGCGTAGCCGGGGTAGTATAACTTGCTAATAATTGCCACTGTTTGTTTTTCTGATAGGTTAACCCGAAACTGTAACTTTTGTTGCTATGGTATAAGGTGCTTAAACCCAATTGTTGAGAAAAAGTTTTTACCTCTGCGCCAAAGTCAATCATGTCTTTATAATTTCTTACCCCACGATACGCCAATTTGGGAGTTACTTGCCAATCGGCAAAGTTAAAACGGTAACTAGCAGCGGTATAAAAGGTGCTATAATCAGCAGTGTTTTGATCTTCAGCCATTAACTGTTTTTTTAGGTTAATCAGGGAGCCTTCAATAGTTAATTTATTACTGGTATAGGCCACACCAAAATCGCCATCTAAAATAGTTTCTCTATTGTTGAAGCCAAGCGCTAAGGGATCATTTACCGAACCTATAATGGCATTGGTATTTAAACGCTCGTTTTGGATACCCAAAGACAGACCAAAACTTAAACTTTTATCTTCATCACTAAAGGGTAGATGATAGGCATATGTTGCTACCATTTTAGTACGATCTAACAAACCGGCTTGATCTTTATATAAATTTAAACCCAAACCCACTTTACCTCCACCATAATCGGCAGTAATTGACGTGTTTTTTGGTGCTCCCGGTACGCTGTTCCATTGGCTTTTAAAACCAAGGTTTACACGAATGCCCGATTGAATACCGGCCATTGCTGGATTAGCTATGTATGGATTTTGGAAATACTGGGCAATTAAAGGATTTAATTGTGCTTTAGCACTAATTCCAGCCAAGACTAGAAAAGCTACTAACAGAACTCTTGATTTTATGTGGTGTTTCATGTTGAGATTTTGCTTTGATTTTTTATCTTATAATAGTAATAAATCCCTTTTTAGGTGCTACATCTGGGCCAAAAATAATAATATAATAATACGTATCTGGTGTTAAATTAGCCCCATCCCAGGTGTTTGCATACCCTTTTTGTGTAAAAACCAATCTACCAGCCTTGTCAACTACTTTAACCTCGTTATTCGGATAGCTGGCAATGTTTTCAACCGCCCAGGTATCGTTTGAACCATCGCCATTGGGCGTTAAAATATTGTTTGGTGTTACGTTGTAATCTTGTACTACGGTAATGGTAATAGGAACAACCGTAGTACTTCCGAAACTATTGGTAACCGTTACATTATACGTAGTAGTTTGAACAGGACTAGCAACTGGGTTAGCGATATTGTTGGCACTTAACCCCGTACTTGGCGACCATGAGTAGCCTGTTAGGTTTTCTCCGGTAACGGTTAAAAACGAACTGTAGCCCTTACTAATTGAAGGATTTACACTTGGCGCTGTTTGTTTTTTGGTGCTTGGCGCATTTCCGGTACCTAACACCACAGGGGTTTTACTAATGCTGATCAAAAATTCTTTCTCAAAAGGCAAACCACCGGCATCGGTAGTACGAATGCGAACAGTGTATAAGCGCTTAGTAGCAAAATTAAATACCGCATTTGCTTTCAATTGATTACCCACAATGGTAAAACTAGCATTATCTCCACCACCAGATCCAGCTACAAGTGTGTAGCTATGCGTATCTCCCACATCAGGGTCTGTACTGCTTAAATTGCCAACCGTTGCACCCAAAGCATTTGCTTCAAAAAGATTGGCTTTGCTTAAACTAATGTTGGTTGGGGCCGCATTGAGGTTTAGCGTAAAGGTGAATGTTTTAGCAGTACCTACACAGCCGTTTGCGCTAGGTGTTACCACAATAGTTGATACCACCTGCTGCACATTACCACCTCCAGTATAATTGGCTGTAAATGATGCAATATTGCCAGTTCCACCAGCAGAAAGACCAAAAGAAGTGTTCGAGCTTGTCCAAGCAAACGTTGTAGGGCTTACCGCTCCTGTAAAAATAACCGGTGGCGTAGCTGTACCATTTTGAACAAGCACATTAGTTGGTTGATTAACTGTTGGAACAGGATGAACGATGACATCTAAGCGTGCCCTATCACTTTCGCAAGCACTTGTGGTTTGTGTTACCCAATAGGAAGTGGTGCCCGAAGTACTAGCGCTTGGCGTTGGTGCAGTTGCAGAACCCACACCACCCGTAGCACTGGTATACCAAAGTAAATTACTGCCTGTGGCACTTAATGCGCTGAGGTTTGTGTTTGGACAAGTTGTTATATTGCTTACAATAGGTGCGGATGATTTTGCATTGACTGTACCACTCACATCTATCCAAACCCAACCATTATTACTATTAATTGAAGCAAACTGTATAGTACCCATTGGTGTACCTGTAGCCGATGCGGCTAAACGAACATAGATTGGTAAAGCAGTGATAGTGCCGGCACTAGATGGATTTAAAGTAAGTGTGCTTGCAAATCCCGTTGTTTCATTGGTAGAAATTTCGAAGCCAAAGGGTGCCGAAATGGAAAGAGGGCCTGTTAAATTCGAACCACTTACATTAAAGCTTTGTGAAGCCGATGGCGAACCTTCGCAGGTGCTAAATGGGTTTATGGTGCCATTAACAGTAATCCAAGGGATTAAAATGGTTAATAAAATATTACGAGGTGCACCCACACAACCATTGGCTGTGGGAGTAACAATAATAGTAGTTCCACTAGATGGAGAACCGGTTGAACTTGTTACCACATAAGCAGGTATATTTCCAACTCCGGTAGTTGGAATACCCCATCCAGAATTTAAAATGGTCCAATTATATATTGTGTTTGGTACGGTTCCCACAAAATTAATTGGCTCAATGGCTGTACCATTGATAATGGTTTGGTTTGGCGGTTGATTAACAGTTGGAACTGGATTAATCAACACATCAATCTGTGCCCTATCACTTTCGCAACCACTTGTAGTTTGTGTTACCCAATAGGAAGTGGTGCCCGGATTACTGGCGCTTGGCGTTGGTGCCGTTGCCGAACCTACACCACCCGTAGCACTTGTATACCAAAGTAAGTTGGTACCTGTTGCTGTTAATGCACTTAAAAAAGTATTCGGTAAAGATAAATCTTGGCAAGCCGTAACATTACTTACAGTAGGAACAGCAGGTTTTGCATTTACTGTACCATTTACTGCAACATTCACTGTACTTGCGCCTGTGGAAGTCAAAGCAATACTGCCCGAAGGATTTCCAGTGGCCGAGGTAGCTAAACGAACATAGATTAGTGAAGTAATGGTATTGCCACCACCAGAGGGATTTAAAGTAAGTGTGCTTGCAAATCCAGTTGTTGGATTGGTAGAAATTTCAAAATTGCTGGGTGCTACAATACCGAGGGGAGCTGTTAAATAGCTAGCATTTACTGTGAAGCTTTGAGTTACAGAGGCAAAACCCACACATGTTGAAAAATTGGTTAGATTACTTGTAACCGAAATGTTTGCAGGATTGATTACTATTAAATACGGCGCCATACTAAACTTGTAATATAGGGTACCGAAGTTATTGCCTGCACCTCCATCGGTTGGACCATAGTTGAAGTAAATCGACTGACCGCCAGTAATTGATGGGCTACCGGCTGCCGCTTTTAAAACTACGTAATAGTTGGTATTTGCAGCTAATAAAGGACTATTGCCGAAGGTGAAGTTAACTTCTCCTGCCGAAGCATTCGCAGCTACCGTTGTGGTAGCAGAACTTGCTATCAAACTATTAAATTTAAAAAATGGGTTAGCCGAAGAAGGATCGGCATCTATACTGTGTAGCTCCAAATAAAGGCCATAAGCATTACTGCTAGTATTCCCTAAATTTAACACTACCGAACTGAGTGTACCGGCTGTACTAGTCGTTATTTTTTGCCAAGCACCACTCCAACCAGTTGAGTTGGGTACGGTGGTGTTTGAGCCTATTTGTACAGTGCCATCGGCGGTGCCATCAGGGGTGGTTATAGTTACCTTTCCTGAGCTGGTTCCTAATGGAACAACTACGGTAATACTCGTGGCGCTGGCTACGGTAAACGGAACTGAAACACCACCAATAGTTAGGCTGGTGGCTCCGGTAAATTCGGTTCCAGTAATAGTTAGGGTTTGTCCGGCCGTTACTGGGTTAGGAGAAAGTGTGGTAATAGTAGGAGGTGGTAAAGAAACAGTGTTAATCTTTAGTGTTCTGGTTAAAGCATCAGAACCCCTGGTTCCGCCAATGATATTTAATAACACCAAAAGGAAGAATGGTAAAAATTTGAAATTTTTTTTCATAAGTACGAGGGGGTATGTGCTGTTTAATTTAGCCATAAGAATAAATTTAAAATTAATTCTTATATTCAATAAATATAACATTAAGTTATAAAATAGGATGAAATATATTTGTGTAATTGGTATACTTTTTTAAAAAAATAAGACAAATGTTCGTATCCAAAAAATTAACTAAAACTAATTTCTGTTGTAAATTAGCAACTCATAGTTTTGTCTAAAAACTGAAACCATGTTACTATACCTTTCTCTGTTTACTATTGTTTTATCCGGAATATTGGTGTTCTTTAACTGGAATCTTCAGCGCAATGCTGTTTATTTAGGTATATTTTTTGGCTCATTTGGTAGCTACGGGCTGGCGCATTTTCTCACTATTTACGGAAATTCGGCCTTTTGGTTGGCGATTTTTTTCAATCACTTTACCCCACTTTGGTTATTACCGGGCCCCATGCTTTATTTTTACGCAAAAGCCACCTTAACCGACAAAAATGCGCTATCGAGCAAGTGGGATTTTTTACACTTTATACCTTTTTTAATTAACCTCATAGGCATTACCCCCTATTTTTTTGAGTCATTTACTCAAAAAGAAATGCTGGCAAGCACCTTAATCAATAATATCGATTTAATAAAATCGACCCAGATAAATTGGATATATACACCCATTTTGGGTTTTATTGCTAGGCCGGCACTACTCCTTTGCTATGGCTTGGTAGTTTTACAAATGGTTTGGGGTAAAAAGTATTCTCCAACAAGCGCCACACTGGGTAGAATTCCCCAAAAACAATACCGATTAATGAAGCGCTGGATTGGCTTGCTAGCCGTAGTAAGTAGTTTAGCCGCAGGGTGCTTTTTAATTTTAACTGCGTTTTTATTAGAGGGTAAAGTAAGTAATGTCATTGTAGATTCTATGCCATTACACTTTACCGTTGGCTTAATATTTAGCCTCTTATCTATCAGCTTGTTGTTGTTTCCTCAAGTATTATACGGCATTCCGGTTTTAGAAATGCGTCATAAAGCAGGAACTAGTAAAAAGAAAGAGGCAAAAGCTATAAAAGTTGCGCTAGAGGAAGTAGAAGAACCATTTTTACCCTTAGCCACCAAAATTATCAGTTATATAGAAACGGAAAAACCATTTGTACACCCCGATTTTTCGATAAGCCACATTGCCGTAAATTTAAATATTCCGCAACATCATATAGCGTACTGTTTTAATAATGTACTGGAGAAAAAATTCACCGCACTACGAGCAGAGTGGCGTGTAAACTATGCGAAAGAATTATTAAAGGATGGTTTATCAGAAACGATCTCAATTGATGGTATTGGCTATAAAGCTGGCTTCTCCACCCGCTCAAATTTTTATTCTACCTTTAAATCAATTGCGGGGCTAACCCCTTCGGAATACTTAGAAAAACTATCTTGAGGTAGTTACAGTGGTTTTTAAGTACTCTTTAGAATTGGTGCCCACCATAATATCGTATTCACCTGGTTCCACCACAAACGCACCTTTATCGGTATAAAAGCCCAATTCGGCAGCAGTTAAAGTAAAGGCTACCTGCGTACTTTCTCCTGGTTTTAGGTTAATTTTCTTAAATCCTTTTAGTTCTTGAACAGGGCGTACCATACTAGCTACTTTATCTCTCATATACAGCTGAACAACTTCTTCTCCAGCGTACTTACCTGTATTAGTCACTTGTACACTTGCTTGGATAGTTCCATCGGCTGCCACACTAGTTTGTAAATTGCTGTAGGCAAATTGGGTATAGCTTAAGCCATAACCAAAGGGATACAAAGCTTCGTTAGATTCATCGGTATAATGCGACCAAAATACTTCGGATTTAGGTCCCGGGCGGCCCGTAGAAAAATGATTGTAGTACAAAGGCATTTGCCCCACACTTCTAGGGAAACTCATGGTTAATTTTCCGCTCGGATTGTATTCGCCAAACAATACCTGCGTAAGTGCGGTACCAGTAGTAGTACCCAATTGCCAAGCTTCTAAAATGGCCGGAATATGGGTATTGGCCCAAGTTAACACCAAGGGGCGGCCACTCATTACTACCAATACGATGTTTTTATTTACTCGATATACCGCTTCTAAAAGTTGCTGTTGTACACCAGGTAAATCTAAATTACTGCGACTACGACCCTCACCCGATTGCATGCCGTGTTCGCCTAAAACCATAACAACTACTTCGCTATTTTTAGCTAAAGCCACTGCCTCGGCAAAGCCCGTAGTATCGGTAGTATTGATCTGTAATTCTACCGGAAAAGAAGCTTCGTTGGTAATTACATCTGCTCCTTTTGCATAGTTAAATGAAATGCCAGCTGCGGTTAAGCCTTCGGTTACCGAAGTAGCCGAGTTATCATCAGAACCCATACGCCAATTGCCCAATGGGCTATTTTTATCGGCTGCCAAGGCGCCTATAACCGCAATATTTTTTTGTGATTTAGCTAGGGGTAGTAAGTTTTGGTTATTTTTTAATAATACGATTGATTTTTTAGCCATGTCTAAAGCTGTAGCTACATGAGCCGGGCTATACAGCTCTGTTTTCTCCCGTTTTGCATCGCAATATTTATAGGGATTATCAAATAAACCCAATTCGAATTTAATGCGTAAGATTCTGCTTACAGCATCATCAATTACGCTAATAGCTACTTTTCCTTCTTCTACCAATGTTTTTAGGTGGGCAACGTAGGCATACGATTCCATATCCATATCGCTACCGGCATTGGCAGAAAGTTCGGTAACTTGTTTTAAATCTTTAGCGAAACCATGGTCAATCATTTCTACTCCCGAACCCCAATCGGAAACTACAAAACCTTTAAAACCCCAAGAATTTTTAAGGATATCTCTTTGTAAAAAACTATTGGCAGTAGAGGGAACGCCATTAATTACGTTGAATGAATTCATGAACGTGGCTACACCAGCATCGGAGGCAGCTTTAAAAGGAGGAAAAATAGTATTGTACAGGGTATAGGTACCTACATCAACCGTATTGTAATCTTTGCCAGATTCGGCGAAACCATAGCCGGCAAAATGCTTGGCACAGGCAGCAATAGACGTTTTATCTGCTAGAGATTTTCCTTGAAAACCTTTTACACGTGCTTGTGCAATGAGCGCACCCAAATACGGATCTTCTCCGGCACCTTCCATTACCCTACCCCAACGAGCATCGCGGCTAATATCTACCATGGGCGCAAAAGTCCAGTTTACACCAACGGCACTGGCTTCTTCAGCAGCCATACGGGCCGATTGTTCCATGGCTTGCAAATCCCAACTGGCCGACTCGGCTAAAGGAATAGGTGAAAGTGTTTTATAGCCGTGTACCACATCGGAACCAAAAAGTAAGGGAATACCCAAACGGGTTTGTTTTACGGCTATTTCTTGCAGTTTACGCACTTCGGCTACACCGCGAACATTGAGCACGGCCCCAACTAAACCGCTTTTTAAATGATCGTATTTTAGTTTAGCACTGCCTTCTTTGGGTGCTGGGCCGGTAGCTTCGTAAAAACCATTGTACTGATTCATTTGCCCTATTTTTTCATCCAAAGTCATTTTGGCCAATAGGACTTTTACTTTGAGTTCAATAGGATCGGCTGCTTTTTGCTGCTGTGCAAATACGCCATTGTTGGCTGAAAAAAAGACAACACTGAAGCAAATGAAGAATAGGTTTTTCATGAATAAGAGTATAAAAACATGCATTTGACCCTTAAACGGGTCAAATGCATGCAAAGAAAGCAATTGTTATTTATAAATCCGAATGTAATCAACCTCCATGGTAGAGCTTGTAAAGGCCGGATCTACAACGCCACCAAATGTACCGCCCATGGCTACGTTTAAAATCAAGAAAAACTCTTGATTAAAGGGTAGTGAATTGGAATTGGCAACGGTATGTATCAACTGGTCATCTACATAAATTTTGATGCTGGTAGCAGACCAGTCTACACTATATATATGAAATTCGGTTGATGCATTGCTGATGACACGGGTAGACCCATCCGGGTTACCCCCAAAACGACCTGGGTAGTGGAGTGTGCCATGAATCCGATTTTGATCATTTCCTTTATGCTCCATAATATCAATTTCGCCACAATTGGGCCAACCCACCGCATCAATATTGTTGCCCAACATCCATAATGCTGGCCAAGTACCACCACCCACAGGCAATTTGGCACGAATATCTATACGGCCATATTTTACCGAGAATTTTCCTTTAGATAATAATCTAGTAGAAGTAAAGGCAAAACCATTTGAGTTTTCACGTTTGGCTGTAATTTTGAGCGTACCGCCACTTACCGAAACATTGCTGCTGTTTTGGGTATAATATTGCAATTCTTGATTACCCCAACCACCTTGGCCATTTCCTAGATCGTAGCCCCAAGTAGCTGTACTCGGTGCGCCGTTTACATCAAATTCTTCGGCCCAAAATAAAGTTGGTGCGCCGGGAACTACCGTAACCGATACCGAAATGGTTTTAGAAACCGATTGCCCATTGCTTGCTGTTGCGCTTACCACTACACTAAAGGTATTGGTACCGGCAAGGGTATACTTATGTGTTAAAATACCTGTTGGTTCGGTTCGAGTAACACCATCGCCAAAAACAAAGCCATAAGAAGCTGCATTGGTAGCTGTGGCGGTAAAACTCACGTTGCCGCTGCCATCGGTGCTAACCTGCGTGCTTACTTGCAAATTGGCCGGGGCTGACGGCTTTACGCTATCGGCCCCTGCTTTTTTGCACCCAATCAATAACAGGTAGAAGAAGATATATACACTCAGTTTTTTGGTATAGTGCATATTATTTGACTTTAAATTTTTGGTACCAGGCATTTCCATCGGCACCAATGCTACGTACAGAAAGTGTGGTAGATGTAATAGCCAAAATTTCATACGTATTAGTACCCACACCCCAACTCAATAAACCATGACCCGGTACTGTAAATTTAATGCGGGTTGAATTTGCTGTAGTAGTATTGGAAGTGGCATCAGTAAAGGCCAAAGCTTTTGTACCCGTGGTGTTAAGGGTATTCATACCCCCAGCTAAACTATAATAGCCAGCGTAATCGGGTATAATAAAAGTATTACCCTTATTATCCAATACCAAGGAAATGGAATTAGCCCCAGTTTTGGTAAAAGTTAATTCATCATCGTACTCGGCAGCAGTACGACTATTTGCAGCTGCACCATACCATTCTGGATAAAAAGAAGTTGCGGGACCAACACCAATATGACCCCAAGCATCTTTATCGGCGATCCAAATTTTAGAAGTACCGCCAGTTAAGCCGGTCATAATGGCTGTTGGAATATTAAATAAACGCAACACGGTTATTTTTTTGCTGAGGTTAGATACAGCTCCACCTTTTCCATTGGCCGTTACGGTGATGGTGTACTCAAAAGTACCCGGGTTGGCGTATTGGTGTACCAAGGTTCCTGGAGATACAATTTGTGTTTGGCCATCGCCAAAATCAACTTTAAAATTAATAACGTTGCTAGCCGCTAAGGTAATGGAAACATTACCCGAGCCATCGCCGTTAGGCGTAGCAGTAGCAGCACCTTGCAGTGTGGTTGTAAGAGCTAAGCCCGATGGGTTTTTCAATTCCCCGAAACTATATTCTTCTTTTTTGCAGGCGCTCAATAAGGTGAGGCATCCGATTGCAAAAAGACTAAATGATTTTACGATTGTTTTCATAATCTAATTCGTTTATCTGTTAATTAAGAGTAATATCATCGAAATAATAAATACTGCCGGGAACATGTCCGCCGCCGCAGTTAAAATCGAAGAAAACTGCCGCCACCTTAAGTGGGTTGGTTGGTGTTAAACTAGTAAAATCGAAAGTGAGTTCTTCCCAAGCATTGGCTACGGTGGTTACGGCATCTACTTCTATACCACTTCCATCACCCAAGCCGTAATCGAATTTAAATTTCACGGTTTTACCAACTGCAGGAGACCATACTTTCATTTTCACCACTTTTTGGGTAAAGTTGAAAATTGGATACTCTAATGGCAGTGAAGTACCAGACCAGCATTCATTCCCTTTAATGGCTTTCCCAACTTTGGTGCTTGTGTTTATACCGCTTACATCTGGGTTGTTTTCAACCGTTGCAGCCGCACCTCCAAAACTATCTAGAAAATAATTAGTCATAGACGATTGGAAATTGATAGGTATGGTTTGTCCTATTTGGCTTTGCAAACGAATATCATCCATATAGAAAGTGAAGTTTGCACTACCATCACCCATGGTTCCATTATCGAAAATAAACACAAGGGTAGTATAATTACCGGCCGGAATAGTAGTATAATCGAAAATCATATCTTCCCACTCATTGGCTACGGTGGTGGCTACAGTTTTTTCGAAATTAATACCGCCAGCTCCTTCAACTTTTAACAAGACAGTAGCACCCACACGTGGCGACCATACTTTCATTCGGAAAATTTTACCCGCCGTAAAATTGATTGGACCAGAAAGCGCCATGGTACTACCACCCCAAGGTTGGCCACCATTTTTTACCATTTTAAGTACCTTGGTACTGGTATTAATACCCCCAGATGCAGGATTATTTGCCACAGTTAAGGCACCACCATCAAAATTTCCAATAAATGAAGCATAGTTTAAGGTGGTAGATTGTAAAGTAATAGGTAAGGTTACCGGATCTTCTACAACTACGCTTTTGGTAACTACTGTGCTAGCTACACCGCCACTTAATGCTGTTACAGTTACCGTATAGGTACCCGGGTTGGCATAAATATGGCTTTTGGTTTCGCCTTCTAAAAATGATTCTGGAACCTCGTTAGCACCACCATCGCCGTATTTCACCTTAAACAAGGTTTCGTATTTGGCTGTTGCCGATACGTTTACTTTGAACTTATTACTAGCATCAATGGTAGCGGTAACTATCACATCTTCTGGAGCACGAAAGGATACGGTTAATTGTTTAGTGCTTTCAGAAATTTTACCGCTAATGCCGTAGGCTACTGAACGCACAGAATACACCCCTTCTGGGTACACGTGGGTTACACTTGCACCAGGTAATACACGAACAGCGGTAGCTGGACCATGACCATAATAAATGTCGTAGGCCGTAGCACCCTCACCATTTGGCGTAATGGTTACCAAGCCGGTATTGTCTTGGGTAATGTTAAAAAACGGATTCAAGTTTGCAGGGCCGCTAGCTGTTTCTAAAAAGGATAAGTCGTTAAACGTATCTTTTTCGCAACCTGCAAATACAAGCAGCACTAGGGCTATGCTTAGTATATTTTTGATTGATTTCATCTCTATTTGTCTTTTTAATGATTAATTATAACCAGGGTTTTGTGTTAATCCCGAAATATCTACCTCGGCTTGTGGAATAGGAAATACCTCGTTTTTATTGGCTACCCAGCCCGTAATTTTACTAGCTGCTTGGCCGGTTCTTACTAAATCGAAGAAACGATGGCCTTCCATACCTAATTCTAAACGGCGTTCGTCCCAAATGGCTGTTTTTAAAGCAGTGCCAGTTGCGGTACTTCTGTGCAAAATATCGCCAAAAGCACGATCACGTACACGGTTTAAGTATAGTAAGGCTTTAACATCATTTGGTGCAGCCATACGGTTATTTGCTTCGGCTGCCATTAACAATACATCGGCATAACGAATAGCACGGTAATTGTTTAAGTAATTTAATTCTACTTGGCCCGAGGTTTGACCCACTCTTGGTAAATACTTTTGATTGTATAAACCTGTGTTTTTGTATGGAGCCACGGTATAGGTAATGTTCATACCTGCATTGGCTGTTTTATAGGCTTCAATATCTAGCACGGTAACCGCTTTACGGGTATCGCCGGCGTCAAATGCTGCTGCTAAATTGGCGGTTGGTAAGTTGGTACTCCAGCCCGAAGCGTAGGGGCTAGTACCGGTTAGGTTACGAATACCGCAGATTTGCACCGCTAAGTTTCCTTGACCTCTACCCGGGTTAGACCAATCGTAAAAAGGACTTAAATTGGAATATTGTACTTCAAATACCGATTCAGAGCCATTTTCGCCAGCTTGTAAGAAAATAGTACCATAATTAGTTGCCAAACTAAATGGTCCGGTAACTACATTTTCTAACATGGCGGCTGCATCAGTAAATTTATCTTGGTATAGATATACTTTACCCAACAAAGCTTGTGCAGCATGTTTGGTTGCTCTGCCTTGTTGTGAATTGCTTACAGGCAAAGCAGCAATGGCTGCAGTTAAATCGATCTCAATTTGAGCATATACTTGTGCTTTGGTAGCACGCTGGAATTTGTTAGAATCGCCTACCGATAAGCGCTTGTTGGTAAATAAAGGCACGCCGCCAAACATTTTTACCAACTCAAAGTAGTAATACGCTCTAAGGAAATAAACCTCTCCGTAAAGTGCATTTTTACCGGTAAAATCTAATTTAGCTTTGTTTTCTTCTAAATAGTTAGCACGGTTAATGCCTTCATAGCAGGCTTTCCAAATTTCAGTTAAATTGGAATTATTGGCTACTATTTGGTAGTCGTCTATTTGTTGTAAAGCAATATTATCGGTGGCATTTTCTCCACCGCTCACTGAATTATCTGAGGCAACTTCGCCAATAACAGGAATAGACCATAACCACTGCATGGGTGAATAAACCCCAATGGCCATCTTGTGATAATCTTCGGCAGTTTTAAAATAATTATCGGCCGTAATTTGATAATCTTCTTGCGGATTGTAGTCGACAAATTTGGTACAACTGCCAAAGGTGCTTACTAAAAATAATCCGATGATGTATGTATACTTTTTCATGTGCATATTTTTAACTGTTAAAATTTAACATCAAGTCCGAACGACCAAGTTCTGGCTTGTGGATAGGCTCCACGATCAATTCCGGTATCGAAAATACCGCCCGAAATTTCTGGATCGAAGCCGGAGTACTTGGTAAATACAAAGGCGTTTTTAACTTGGGCGTATAATCTTACTTTGCTTACGCCTAAACGCTTAAGCGTAGTGTTAGGTAAGGTATAACCTAGTTGTACATCTTTAATTTTTAGAAAGCTTCCATCTTCTACATATCTATCAGATACACGGGTATTCTGATTGGCATCTGTAAAGCTGTAGCGTGGATTTCTTGGATCGTTGGTAGAACCTTCACCGGTCCATCTAGCCAATACACCTCTGTATTTATTGGTCATGGCTAGGTTACGCTCATAAGCTCTATAAATATCGTTACCTACTGATGCGTAAATAAAGGTGTTAAAATCAAAGGCCTTATAGGTAAGGTTTAAACTCCATCCCATAGTAAAGGTTGGGAATGGATCGCCAATTTTAGTTCTATCTAAATCAGAAATTAAACCATCGCCATTGATATCGGCAAAACGAATATCGCCTGGTACCGCATTGGCTTGCGTAGGTGCACCAGCAATTTCGGCGGCATTTTGGAAAATACCCACGGTTTTAAATCCATAAAAATAGCCTGGGCTTTGTCCTTTCTCAAAACGGGTTACGCTTTGGTACGGAATGCCATAGCCACCACCGGTAATTAAACCATTGTTGGTTTCGGTTACTTCGTTTTTGGCGGCAGTAAAGGTAAGGTTTGAGCTTACTTTCCAGTTTTTACCTACAGCATTGTTATAGCCAAGGTTTAAATCGAAACCACTGGTTTTAGTGGTACCAATATTGGCAGTTGGCGCAGAAGCTGTACCAAGATATAGCGATAAGCTTGGGGTAAACAATAAGCCACTAATTTGTTTCTCAAAATAATCTGCTGTTAAGGAGAATTTGCTATTGGCAAAATTTAAATCGAAACCGGCGTTTAATTGCTGTTGTTTCTCCCATCCTAAATCTTCGTTTTTAAACGAAGCAATGGTTGCACCAATAGAGGTTGGATCGTTGCCAAAGGTATAACCGGCATTTTGGCCGGAACCATATGCATAGGTTAAGGTAGAAATCCGTTGAAATTGTGGACTTACGTTTTCGTTACCTGTAATACCAAAACTTCCTCTTAGTTTTAAGTAATCGATGAAGTTTACTTTAAAGAAATCTTCATCTGAAACAACCCATCCTAATGATCCTGCAAAGAAATTACCAAATTTATTGTTGGTACCAAATGCATATGAACCATCTCTACGGGCAGAGAAAGAGGCTAGGTATTTATCTTTATAATCGTAATCAATACGGGTAAAGTACGATAAGTTTCTACGCTCATATTGGTAAGAGCCTACATCTAAACCAGAGTTTGGTGCAGTACCAGTGGCCGAAGAAATATCGGCAAAAGCCCAGGAGTTAAACGGAACATCTTGTCGAGAACCGCTCACTGAGTTTCCGGTTACTTTAGCCATAGCCATACCAAATACCGTTTCGAAATGATGATCGGTATTGATATTGAAGTTATAGTTTGCAAAGTTTTCTAACGTGTAATTGTAGTACGAGGTTTTTACTTCATATACGTTATTGTGCGCACCAACTTTGGTAGTACCATCGGCATTTAAAGTAGAGTTAATATGGCCGGTACCATAAAATGATAGCGGTGTAAAGGCCTTGCCTGTTACATCGGTATTGGTATAACCATAACGTGAGGTTACTTTTAAGTTTTTAAGTAGCTGGTACTGTAACTCAAATTTACCGTACGTTTTATTGGTATTGTATTGGTTGTGTGTATCGTCTAACTGCGTAAGTGGGTTGTAAATTTCTGATAAAATAGTATTACTTACACTATACTTCCCATAAGTATTAGCCACAGTGTTATAAACGGGTACTGTTGGGTCGAAGTTTAAAGCGTTTGATATCACACTATTGATAGCATTTTCTGGAACACCCGCACTACGAATGTTTACGAAGCTGGTATTTACAGTGGCTTTTAATCGCTTGCTTAGATCAACATTTAAGTTTGCTGTAGCATTGTAGCGATTAAAATATGACTTATCGGCACCGCCCACAATACCGCCCTGACCAGTATAAGCACCGGATACAAAATAGGCCATATTATCACTTCCACCTCTAGCGGTTAAGCTGTGAGATGCAAGGCCTGCGTTTTTGAAGATTTGATCTTGCCAATTGGTACCAACACCTAAAGTGGATAGGTTAGGGAATAATATAGCACCGCCCGATGCTACGCTACCCTCATTCAACATGGCACCGTATTCAGAAGCATTTAGCACGCCAATAGTATTCAATACTTGTTGACTACCAAGGTTGCTACTATAATTTAGTTCTGTTTTTTGATTTTTCTTACCAGATTTTGTAGTCACTACAATTACACCATTACCACCTTTAACACCATAAATGGCTGTAGTGGCTGCATCTTTCAACACGTTTACCGACTCTATATCGGCGGCATTAATTGAATTCAAATCGTCGAGGCTTTGAATGGATCCATCAACTACTACTACCGGATCGGTACCGGTGTATGAAGGAATACCACGAATAAGCACCGTAGGTTTAGCACCCGGCGAACCGGTTGATACTACAGTTACCCCGGAGGCTCTACCCTGTAAAGCATCCTCAGCTCTAACTGGTTTTAGTCTTTCAATATCGGCACCTTTAACGGTAGATATTGCACCGGAAATTTTGGTAATTTTTTGTGTACCATAACCTACTACTACCACCTCGTTCATTAAGGTGTTTAGGTCTTCTAAGCTTACTTGTATAGTTCCCGCTTGGTTAACTACATACTTGTAAGATTTAAAACCAGTGTAGGAAATACTTAAGGTGCTTCCCTTAGAAATGCTAAGGGTGAAATTTCCTTTAGCATCGGTTTGGGTTGCTTGAGCAGTTCCAACCGCACTTACGGTAGCACCAGCTAAAGGCTCGGCTGTTGACTTACTCTTTACTGTACCAGACACCTGAAGTGTTTGTGCAGCAGCTTGCTGAATAAAACAAGCCATAAGTAACCCAACACAGAACAATGTGAATCTAAATTTCATATTGAAATTGGTTTAGTTAATAAAATTTGGTTAGTAAAATTTATAATTGGTAGGGTAAATATCAGAGATACGAACACAACAACCAAAAAAATAACTACATCAATACTACATCAATAACTATAAATCATTCAATTTTAATAGATTTACACCATGCGCCACTACATCAATACATTTTGAATGCTTGCTCAATGCATTAAATTTGAAAATATATGAAGAGAATTATCTTATTCATGCTAATACCTTTTAGTTTAATGGGCCAAAACACCATTGGCTTGCCAGATATTGTAAATCATACCAAACAAACCTATGGCGCTGGTTTGCAAAATTGGGATATTAAACAAGATGAAACCGGCTTAATGTATATAGCCAATAACGAGGGCTTATTAACCTACGATGGAAGTTATTGGCACGTATACCCCCTACCAAACAAAACCATTGTACGGGCCATAGCAATTAAGGATGATAAAATTTATGTTGGCGGACAAGACGAGCTTGGCTATTTCAGCCCGGCACAAAATGGGACTTTGGCTTACCACAGCTTAGTATTAGCCTTACCAAACAAGGTGCGATCTTTTGGAGATGTATGGGATATTGTAAGCGTGAATAAGCACGTTTTTTTTAGAACCAGTATGGCTATTTTTAAGTTGAGTGAAGGGCGCATGAGTGTGTATGCCCCAAATTCAGAATGGACATTTTTAGGTATAAGCGGAGGGAAGATATATGCCCACGATTTTAAAACCGGACTTAAAATTTTTGAAGATAACGCATGGGTACCCCTGCCGAATCAACAAAAATTGCCTCCATCGGTAATTCCTACCGCAATATTGCCCCTAAAAAATGGTACATCTTTATTAAGTACACTAAAACACGGACTGTATACGATTGATAAAGATGGTATAACCAAACTCCAAAAAAACACAAATGCTCTTTTTGAAAATGAGCGCATCTACTCAGCCACTGCTATTGATGGAAAAAGTATTGCACTAGCCACTACCAATGGCGGTGTATATATCATTAATCTAAGTGGAGAGATTATACAAGGATTTTCTAAAAGAGAAGGGTTACAAACCAACAATATTTTAAGTGTTTTTGCCGATAAAGAACATAATTTATGGCTAGGCTTAGATAATGGAATTGATTTTGTAGCATACAACAGCCCCATTAAGCAATTGAACCCGTTGTTACAAAATGCTTCGGGCTATGCGGCCATGGTATTTGAAAATAAATTTTGGTTGGGTACGTCTAGTGGTTTATATACTGTTCCCTTACAAAACACTAGCGACCTTAGTTTTAGCAAGGGAGCCTTTAGTTTAGTTGCGAATACCAAGGGGCAAACATGGAACCTATCAAAAATTAACGATCAATTGTTTTTGGGACACCACGAGGGTGCATTTACGATTAAAAACAATACAGCAATTCCTTTAGCAAGTGGAAAAGGTTTTTGGAATTTTTTGGCGTTAAGCACAACCATGCCTAGTTCAGAAATTATTGCAGGAACGTATACTGGCTTAGTAAGCTTTAAAACACAAGGTAATACTCTTGTTAAAAAAGATGACTTATTGGGTGATTTCAAAGAATCATCACGTTTTGTTAGTATAGACAATGGAGGTAATATCTGGGTATCGCATCCGTATCATGGTGTTTTTAAATTGGGTAAACAAGAAAATAGGCCCGTATCTATAACTAGATATACCGAAAAAGAAGGCTTAATCTCTAGTATGGATAATCAGGTTTTTAAAATAAATAACCAAATTTTGGTGGGTACACAAAAAGGGGTATATCAATACGAAGTAGAAAACAATAGGTTTAAACCAGCACCATTTTATCAGAAGCTTTTGGGTAAACAAAGTATCCGCTACTTAAAAGAAGATGGTTTGGGTAATATTTGGTTTATACATGAAAAAACATTGGGTGTAATAGATGTTAGCGACACGCAGGCAAGGGTAATTTATCTCCCAGAACTTACTGGTAAGCTGCTAAGCGGTTTCGAATATATTTATCCCTACAACCCACAAAACATTTTTATTGCAGGTGAAAAAGGTGTATTTAATGTGAATTATGAAAAATATAAATCCACAATACCCCACCTACGTGTAAGCATACGTTCAGTTAAAATTAGCGGCCAAAAAGATAGCGTACTTTTTGGGGGATACCGTGTTACGAAAATCCAAAACGAAAATCCAAAAATTGGACACGTATGGAAAACCATGCGATTTGAATTTTCTGCTGCAGTATTTGCAAGCTTATCTACCTTAGAATACAGCTACCGATTAAAGGAATTAGATAAAACTTGGTCTGAATGGAGCCCACGTACCGAAAAGGAATTCACAACACTACCGGCCGGTGATTATACCTTTGAAGTAAAGGTTCGCAATAATTTGGGTAACGAATCGCCTATAGCCAGTTACCAATTCGAAGTACGCCCACCTTGGTATTTAACACGTTTGGCAAAACTAATTTATGCCGGGTTGGTATATTTGGGCATAGTATTTTTACATGCGTGGTACAAACGTAAATTGAGATTACAACAAGCCAAACATACCGATGAACAACAGAAACTGCAATATATCCACGAGCTTGAGCTCTCTAAAACAGAGAGTGAGTTGGTAAACTTGCGCAATGAAAAGTTAGAAGCAGAAATTACCTTAATGAATACAGAATTAGCCTCTTCGGCTATGAATTTGCTTAAAAAGGGTGAGGTGTTGGCTAAAAGCAAGGAAGAGTTGAGTAGGGTATTAAAAGTGATTGATCAGCCAGAGGCCATTGCTGAGCTAAAGAATATGATACGTAGCTTAAATAATGACGAAAAGATGGACCAAGAGTGGGAAAGCTTTAGTAAACATTTTGATAAAGTACATAGCGATTTTTTAGCCGGCCTAAAAGAAAAATACCCGGCAATTACACCAAATGAATTAAAATTATCGGCCTACTTACGCATGAATTTATCTACCAAAGAAATAGCTCAATTAACCAATATTTCGGTAAGAGGAGTAGAAATTGGCCGGTACAGACTGCGTAAAAAACTCGAAATACCAAGTGAGGTAACCTTATTTGACTATTTAATGAGCTTTAAACATTAATACGTAGTGGTCATATCTTCGGCTACACAAATGATGTAATCGGCCTTGTTTTTGTTTTCTGAAAGCAGTTTGCCTAAGTCTTTTTGGCTTACTGTAGTAACTGTAGCTACTTTAAGGGCGGCTTGTGCTTGTTTCAAATACCATACAATGCCTTCGTAATTATCGGAATGGTAACTGCCATTGTAGTGAATAAATAAATGGTCTGGCTTATGTGTTTTTAAGATAAAGTGTGCCATGGTAGCGTCTTTACTAGCTTGGGCTTTTACCATATTGATGGTTCCGTGGCCAGCCATCATGGTTAATATATTTTTATAGCCCGGCAAATCGGCATTAAAGCTAATGGGCAAAGGGGCAAGTTGCGATTTTTGTAACGCACTTAAGGTATCTAAAGCCTCAAAGCCACCTTTAGAAACCAATGAAGCAAACTTTCTGGGAATATTGGTGGCCGTAAAACTTAGTTTATTTTCTTTGGCAAAATCTACTAAGGGTGCATAATCTGTGTTATAGTTTTTCCATAAACGGGCGGCAGAATCTAGCCCTTTTACAGAAAGTTTACCGGCCAAATAATCATCTAACGCCGCTTGATTGTCTTGTTCAAACATCTCGGCTCCCAAATCTAGTTTCCGAGTTTTGGCGCAATCTGTAGTAATGCCCAATTCCATCCAATGGCTAATGGGATTGTTATGAAACTCTCCAATAAGCACCACATCTTGCTTGCTCAGTTGAGTAATCATCTTGGTATACGAAACCTTTTTACCTTGCGCATTATACAATACATAGGCCGGTTTTTGTTGGGCGCTAGCAAGTACTACACTAAAGCATGCAGCTACTAAGAAGAGTATCTTTTTCATAAGAGATATGGTTTAAAACAAAAGCGCCCCTTGGGGGGCGCATTTGTAAACGGTTTATTATTTTTTCTGTGCTTCTTGCATCGGGTTGGTACCAGATGAAGCTCCACGAATACTTTGTTGTTGTCTGTATAAATCGAAACGTGATGGTGCAAACCTACGTGGCCAAGAATTATTCACCTCATCAATATCGGCCGTTTCACGGTTAGGGTCTAAACGAATAGACGCCACCTCTTTATCTTTTGCAAAAACTTTAGTTACTTTTTGTTCGTCTTTGCGCCAAATATAAGCCGGTATTTTATCAACTTCTTTGGTACCATCGGTAAACGTCCACTCCACAATAAGCGGCATTACCAAGCCTCCTTTATTTTCGAAATCAATTTCATAAAAATTGCGTTTCTTATCATACACTGCTTTATCGGCCGCACTTAAGTTGTTGTAAAATTTATCGTAAGCGGTTTTTGATGAAGGGGTAATGGCATAGCGATCCCATTTATTGTAAAAATCCAATAGCGTAGTGTCTGCTTCAACAGCAAAGGTAAGCCCGGCATCTTTGTTGCGTTTACGACTAATTACATAGGCTTCATGATCTGCCCTTTGCTTGTCATAAGCAAGCTCCACTTCTGGGTTTCTGGTGTTCATGCGGAAATAACGCACATCATTAATGGCAATATCCACCGGGGTGGTTTCATAAAACCAGCCTCTCCAAAACCAATCTAAATCAACTGCCGAAGCATCTTCCATGGTACGGAAAAAATCGGCTGGTGTTGGATGACGGAAGGCCCAGCGGTGGGCATATTCTTTAAATGCATAATCGAATAACTCACGGCCCATTACGGTTTCACGCAAAATATTTAGCGCTGTGGCTGGTTTAGAATACGCATTGGGTCCAAAGCGGATGATGTTTTCAGAATTGGTCATAATGGGCTCTAATTCGTTTTTAGGGAGCTTCATATAATCCACAATTTTATGTGCCGGCCCACGACTAGATGGGTAATTGTTATCAAACTCCTGCTCGGTTAAGTACTGCACAAAAGTGTTTAAGCCCTCATCCATCCACGACCATTGGCGCTCATCCGAATTCACAATCATAGGGAAAAAGTTGTGTCCCACCTCGTGTATAATTACCCCAATCATGCCATATTTTATAGATTCTGAATAGGTTCCATCTTTTTCGGCACGGCCGTAGTTGAAACAAATCATGGGATATTCCATGCCACTAGCTGCTTCTACCGAAATAGCCACCGGATACGTATACGGAATGGTGTATTTTGAATACGTTTTAATGGTATGTGCTACCACCTTGGTAGAGTATTTGCTATATAAAGGGTAAGCCTCCGGACCATAGTACGACATGGCCATTACTTTTCTACCCCCTTCTACTTGAGCAGGCATAGCATCCCAAACCAATCTACGAGACGATACAAAAGCAAAATCACGCACATTCTCGGCTACATAGGTCCAGGTTTTTTTGGCTTTAGCTTTACTTTTCATGGCTTGTTTAGCTTCATCAAGTGTAATTACTTCTAGGGGTGCGTTCGCATTTTGCGCTTGTTGCCATCTGCGGAATTGTGCTGCTGTAAGCACTTGGCTATAGTTTTGGCATTCGCCGGTAGCGCCTACCACATGATCGGCCGGAACGGTAATATTTACCTTATAGTCGCCAAAGGTTAACGCAAACTCTCCCGTGCCCACAAATTGCTTGTTTTGCCATCCCTGAAAATCAGAATAAACTGCCATACGAGGATACCATTGTGCATTGGTATACAGGTAATTCCCGTCTTCAGCAAAATATTCATAGCCTCCACGGCCACCACGTACCATACGATCGGTAATGTTATACGACCACTCTACTTTATAGCGAAAACGTTCGCCCGGTTGTAGGGTTTTAGGCAATTCTATACGCATCATGGTTTGGTTAATGGTATAACGCAGTGGCGTGCCGTTTTCGGTAGTAATTTTTGCAATTTTCACCCCAGCATCTTCGGTATATCCAGCAATGGCTTGCAATTCGCTTGCGCTCATTTGCTCACGCATTTTACTACCATTAAACAGTTGTTTATCGCTTTTAGCTTGATGCTCGTTTTCATCTAACTGCATCCACAAATACGTAAGTGGATCTGGCGATTGGTTGAAATAGGTAATGGTTTCGGCACCAATGATGCGTTGTTTTACATCATCAATTTCTACGTTAATTTCGTAATCGGCTTTTTGCTGCCAATACTTGGGGCCAGGTGCACCCGAAGCCGAACGGTACATATTGGGCGTTTGAAGCATGGTGCCCAATTGCTCAAACTTATTCCCGTGGTTAGAGCCAGGGTTGTTTAAATTTTGTGCCAGTGCTATGCTTGCAGTAAGCATAAAAAGGCAAAACAGATTCAGCGATTTTTTCATGTTTATGATAGGAGTGTGGGTAATCGTTCTAAAGTTAATAGTAGTGCTATACCAAATATAGCAGAAGATAAGAATAGTACCCAATTTCTACGTGAAATATGTAGCAATTTGAGCGCCACTTGGGCTAGTAGTAAAAATATGCTTACCACAAGAAGTTGTCCGGCCTCTAAACCTATATTAAAAGCGAAGAGTTGACTAATAATTGAATCTTGGGTGCCTAATAGGCTTTTTAAATAGGCAGAAAAGCCTAGGCCGTGTATCAATCCAAAAATGAGGGTAATTAAATACGTAGCTGGGCGGGTTTGGTTGGTGGGCTTATATAAATTAACCAAGCAGGTACTTAAAATGGTAATGGGAATTAAAAATTCAATCCATTGCGGAGAAATAAAAACGTAGTTCAATACACTTAAGGCCAAGGTAAGGCTATGCCCAATGGTAAAGGCCGTAACCATGCCCAATACCTTGCGCCAATCTGCCAGCAGGTAGGTGGCACACATGGCGGCCACGAACAGTATATGATCGTAACCACGCCAATCTAAAATATGTTGCCAACCCAGTTCGAAGTATAAAGCAAAATCTTGCATTAAATTCTTTTTTTTGATTTGGCCTTTAAAGTAGGGTTTTTGTTGGTTTATACCAAATGGGTGTTTGGGCTTTTTGCTTTAATTACCCTCCTGTTTTAGGAGGGGTGGTTGTAGACTGAGGTGGTAAAAACCCAACCTAACATTTTTTTCTTCTTCCTTTTGCTTGACCAAAAAGGTAAGTAACCCGAACGTTTGAGCTCCTGCACTTTGGTTCATAAATTTGTATTTCTGCTCCTACTTTTTTCTTGATAAAAAAGTAGGCAAAAACTCAAGACCAAACGATGCTTCTGCCCACAGGGCTTTTACGCTGGCCCACCGTTTGGTCGGGCCTGGGCTTTTTCTTTAATTCCCCTCCTATTTAGGAGGGGTGCCCGAAGGGCGGGGTGGTAAATTCATCCGCCTTTAACAAGTTTCATTGGCAAAGTAACCAATTGCACTGCCATAGTAGGGAGTTTTATCGGCGCAGTAGCGGGTTGCACTGCCATAGTAAGACTTTACATCAACGCAGTAGCGGGTTGCACTGCCACAGTAGGGAGTTTTATCGGCGCAGTAGCGGGTTGCACTGCCACAGTGAGGAGTTTTATCGGCGCAGCAAGACATTGCACAGGCACAGTAAGACTTTACATCAGCGCAGTTGCGGATTGCACTGCCGCAGTAAGGAGTTTTATCGGCGCTTATGACGTTACATTGCCACGGTAGAAGGTATACAGCAAAATCTTGCATTAAATTCTTTTTAGTAATTTGGCTATTCATGTGGGGTTTTGCCCTTTTGTACCAAACTCTTACCTATGATGTCACATATTTTCAGCCTACTACTAGCACTACTACACCCTTATTATGTGAGTGTAACCGAAATTAAACACAATGCCAAGGCACAAAGCATAGAAGTAAGCTGCCGCATGTTTAGCGATGATGCGGAGACTGCATTAAAAAAAATAAGTGCTGACCGGGTGGATATTTTGAATCCGAAAAGTAAGGCGCAAATAGATCTATTGCTTAGTAAGTACGTTCCTCAGCATGTAAAAATAGTGGTAAATGGTAAGCCCATTGTATTACAGTATATAGGTTACGAATTCGAAAGTGAGGCTATTTGGTGTTATTTTGAAGCTAAAAACGTGCGCTCTGTAAAACGCATAGCCGTAACCAATAATTTGCTCTACGCCGAGCATGCCGAACAAATTAACATGATGCACGTAACCGTAAACGGCGAACGTAAAAGTACGAAGCTAGATAATCCGCAAAGTTCGGCAGCGTTTAGTTTCTAATACTAGGCAGCAAAAAACCAGCTGGCAACAAATACGGCTGTAAATACGCAAATCAGATCTACCAATAACATAGCCCCCAAGGTATAGCGGGTATTTTTCACGTTTATAGAACCGAAATAAACTGCCACTACATAAAAGGTGGTTTCGGCACTACACTGAAAAATACAAGAGAGACGCCCGGTAAATGAATCGGGTCCGTAGGTATTCATAGAATCGAGTAAAAAGCCTCTCGAACCACCCGAGCTAAAGGGACGTAAAAGTGCTACAGGTAGCGAATTGGTAATATCTTGGCTCACGCCTACTTTAGAAAAAAGGCTACTCAGGCCCGAGCTTATTAATTCGAACAAGCCACTATTTCTAAATAATGAAATGGCTACCAACATACCCAAAACGTAAGGAAAGATTCTAACTCCGGTGTTTAAGCCCTCTTTAGCGCCTGTTACAAAAGAATCGAAAATGGTGGTGCTACTTTGGGTAAATTTTTTCTCGTTAAGTACCGAGTATACCATGATAAACAAAATAATACCGAATAAAATGATGCTCGATAGGTTGGTGGTAAACAGGGTTTTGCTAATAAAATCGAGCTGATTGATATAAAAAAGTAAGCCTACTATGGCAGAAATAGCCACCATAATAGTTAGTATAAGTACTTTGCTGAAAAAATTGATGCGTTGTTTAAAACCAACCAGCAGCAAGGCGGCTAAGGTGCCTACAAAAGAAGTAATAATACAAGGTATCATTACATCGGCCGGGTTTTCTGCATTTGCCGCAGCTCTATACCCAATAATTGAGGTAGGTAATAGGGTTAAGCCTGCCGCATGCAAACACATAAACATAATTTGTGCATCGCTGGCTTTATCTTTATCGGGATTAATTTTTTGCAAACTTTCCATCGCCTTTAAACCAAAAGGTGTAGCGGCCGAATCTAGCCCCAGAAAGTTGGCGGCAAAATTTAAGGTCATGTACGAAATAGACTCGTGGTTTTTGGGTACGCTTGGGAAAATTTTTACAAAAAATGGGCTCGAGAATTGGGCTAATTTTTCGGCGGCACTGCTATCAATTAGCAATTGCATAAGCCCACAGAAGAAGGCTAGATACGCTATCAACGGGATAATAATATCGGTAAGGCTGTTTTTACAGGTAGCAAGCAGGCCATCTGTTTTTAGCGTACCGGTATATATTTTAACTACGTTGTTTTTTAGTTCGTAGGTTTTTTCTTCGCCGCTGGGGCTTACTTGGGTAAGCTTTTTTTCGGGGGCTTTTAGTAGCGTATCCTTTAAGCTACTAGGCAGTTGGTTGAGGTATACTTGCGATACCAGAATGGGATCGTCTTTTTTTCCGTTTAAAAAGTCATCCAATGCATATTTTTTATTCGATAAAAAACTGAAAAAGATGAAGAGTATAGACGACAAAAAGAGGACGAGCCAAAATCTACTTAATACCACAGTGCCTGTATTTAGGGTGAATGTTGTTTTAAAATTTACGGAAAGTTAAAAAAAAGTAGGGGCTGTACGAATTAAAATGAAAATTGCTGGGATAGTAGTATGCTAACTGGTAGACTTTGTTTTAAATAATGTTACATCATCTACTCAATAGCCTGAAATTCTTCTGGCAATTTCTCTTTCGCAATAGCTAATGTCTTTTTATATTCATCTAATCTGTACACATTTTCATTTGTATACTCTAGCACAGAGTTTAGGTTGATCGGATACGAGTTGCTAACGTTACGTGTAAAATTTATTAGATTATACTCCATGGATTTATCTTGATTATATAAATCATACTCTTTCATAAATGATAGAATGGTGTTTTCTAAAAGAGTTAATTGATTCTGCTTCATTAGGTCTATTGCTAAAACAGACCAGGTGTATATACAATACACCACTATCAAAACCAAAGTAAATAGCCCTATTGTAGCACCTCCAAACTTTAGATTTATCGAATTAGAAACTTGAGGTGCGTAAAGTATTAAAAGGGTAAAATAGAAAACAATGGATTCGGGGCGTAATAATGGGAGTTTTCTTAGCTCGTAGGTAGTGCGAAAAAAATACCTACTAGAATCATCAAATTTTAACCCATGGGAGAAAAACCTAAATTCTCTTTCATAGAATTTAGGTTTAAATGGATTTATAATAATTACTTTAACTGACTCAAGGACCAACAGAGTTACCAAGCCAGCATACACATTAACGTATTTAAAAAAAACGATCGGCTGAGCATCTAACGGGTAAGCAGATGGAGCAACAAAACCTACTATTGCTGATAGTAGAATCGATAGTACGATTAAAAAGTTTAAAAAGCGTCCCATAAATTGGTGTATTGGTTTATAAATTTATGAGAAAATATGAAAAAGCGAAACTTTAATTGAAAAGTCGATTAGTAGCCCCGAGCAGAATCGAACTGCTATCTAAAGTTTAGGAAACTTCTATTCTATCCGTTGAACTACGGGGCCATAAAAAAGCAGGATACTCAACCTGAATATCCTGCTTAAATTGCGTTTAACTATTCGGTTTACTGTTTCTTAATCTCTACCCTTCGGTTTAGCATCCGTTCATCCTCACTGGTATTGGCGTTTAATGGTTGAGTAGCGCCGAAGCCTTGCGTGGCTAAATTAGCAGCTTTTACGCCAGAATTAACCAAATAGGCTTTAACCGCATTGGCTCTATCTATAGAGAGCGTCATGTTACGGGCCTCAGTTCCTTCCGAAGAAGCATGGCCGTTTATTTGGAACATTTTATCTGGGTATTGTCTAATTAAGGCCGACATTTCATCTAATAAAGCGTAAGATGAGGTTTTTATAACCGATGAATTGAACTCAAATAAGGTATTTTCAAAATTAAAACTTGGTTCTGGTTTAGGCGGGCAACCATTATTAGAAGCTAAACCGGCTACTGTAGGGCATTGATCTAAAGAATCTGGCACACTATCCATATCCGTATCAACCGGTGCAGGTGGCGGAGGTGGTGTTGGGGCAACAACCTCAACAGGCGGTGGTGGTGGCGGTGCTACTTTTTTAGCTTTACACGATGTGAATAGCACACCGGCCAATAAGATAGCCAAGAAACTCAATGGCATTACTTTGGATACTTTTCTCATAATTTTTTTTTTAATGGAACACATAAATTTACAATAAAAACGAAGCAAAACAAATACTATTGTACAACTACCTGATGGTGCTTCCAGTAGGCATAGCGGTGCTAGGTGTTACAAAACACAAAACACCTTCTGCATTTTCGGCCATTAAAATCATCCCTTCCGATACTATGCCTTTTAATTCTCTTGGCGCTAAATTCACCAAAATACTTACCTGTTGGCCAATAATGGCTTCGGGTGCGTAATGCTCGGCTATACCAGAAACTACGGTGCGGGTATCAATACCCGTATCAATAGTTAATTTAAGTAGCTTTTGGGTTTTCTCTACTTTTTCGGCAGCCACAATGGTGCCTACTCTAATATCCATTTCCGAAAACTGATCGTAACTAACGGCAGGTTTAGCCGGGGCTATATCGGCTGATTGCTTGGGTGTTTCCATACTGGCTTTTTTAGCGTTTAATTTTTCTATCTGGCGTTCAATGATCTCGTCTTCTACCTTTTGAAAAAGTAATTCAGGTTGGTTAAGCTGATGTCCGGCTTCAAATACAATAGCTTCATTAAACTGATAGCTTTCTTTTAACTGAAGCATGCGGAATAATTTCTGAGCCGTTTCGGGCATAAAAGGTTGCATCAACGTAGCCAAATGCCCAATCAGCAATACGCATTCATGCAGGGCCTCTCGGGCGGCTTCGGGTTGCTCCCCAAACGTTTTCCAAGGCTCTTTATCTGTTAAATACTTATTACCCAAACGGGCCACATCTAGTACCAGCTGTTGCGCTTGGCGGAATTTATAGGCTTCAAAAGAAGCCCCAATTTCATCGTATAAAACACCCAATTGGGTGTGTAGGTGCTGGTCTGTTAAAGTAGTAAGTGGTGTATTCATTTTACCGTCAAAATACTTGTGCATCAGCACAAATACCCGGTTTACATAATTGCCTAAAATGGCCACCAACTCGTTGTTAATACGAGCTTGGTAATCTTTCCAGGTAAATTCACTATCGGCAGTTTCGGGCGCAATGGCAGTAAGATAATAACGCAACTCATCTACCCGAGTAGGAAAATCGTGCAAATACTCGTGCATTTCAATGCTCCAACCTCTCGAGGTGCTCATTTTATCGCCCTCCAAATTCATAAACTCGTTGGCGGGTACGCTCTCAGGTAAAATAAATTCGCCATGGGCGTGCAACATAATCGGGAAAATGATGCAATGGAATACAATATTGTCTTTGCCTATAAAGTGGACCAATTTGGTGTCTTGGGCTTTCCAATACGGCTCCCAATCTTTTCCGTGATCTAGGGCCCACTGTTTGGTGGCCGATATATAGCCAATAGGCGCATCAAACCATACGTATAGTTTTTTGCCCTCGGCATCCGCTGCGGGCACATCAATGCCCCAATCTAAATCGCGGGTAATGGCCCGGGCGGCTAAGCCACCGTCAATCCAACTTTTGCATTGTCCGTAAACACTGGCACGCCAATCGTGTTTATGGCCTTTTAAAATCCAGTCTTTTAACCAATTTTCGTACCTATCCATGGGTAAATACCAATGCTTGGTGGCTTTAAGTACGGGCTTATTTCCTGTTAAGGTTGATGTTGGGTTGATTAATTCTTCGGGGCTTAGTGCCGAACCACATTTTTCGCACTGATCACCATAAGCACCATCAAAGCCGCATTTAGGACAAGTGCCAATGATGTATCTATCGGCTAAGAAAGTTTGTGCATTATCGTCGAAGTATTGCTCAGAAGTTTGAATGGTAAATACCTCTTTTTTATCCAATACCCTAAAAAAATCTTGAGCTGTTTCGTGGTGTATGGGGGCGCTGGTGCGGTGATAAATATCAAAAGAGATGCCTAATTTCTCGAAGCTCTCTTTATTTAAAACATGGTATTTATCAATAATGGCTTGCGGAGTACTGCCCTCTTTAATGGCTTGATTGGGAATGGCGGTACCGTGTTCATCAGAACCACACACAAATACCACATCTTTACCCGAAAGGCGTAAATAACGGGCATACAAATCGGCAGGGATATAGGCGCCAGCCAAATGTCCAATATGTTTTGGGCCATTTGCATAAGGCAAGGCAGCTGTTACCGTATACCGTTTAAATTTATCTGCGTTCGACACTGTTTATTTGAGCTATTTTGTAATTTGCACAAAGATAATTTAAAAAAATGAAGCTTCCCCCATATCTAAAAAAAGGCGATAAGGTAGCCATTACCTGCCCCGCTAAAAAATTAAGTGAATTACCGTTAGATGCCATTCATTTATTAGAATCGTGGGGATTGGAAGTGGTGTTGGGCAAAACCGTACACGGTGCGCACCACCAATTTTCGGGCACCGATGCAGAGCGGGCGGCAGATTTACAGCAATTTTTAGACGATGAAAGCATAAAAGCCATCTTCGCTGCACGTGGTGGCTATGGCACCATACGAATTATCGATAGGCTAGATTTTAGCAGCTTAGCTGCACAACCCAAATGGATTGTGGGTTTTAGCGATATTACCGTACTCCACGCCCACCTGCAGGCACAATTAAACCTGTGTTCGCTGCATGCACAAATGCCCCTCACCATTCCCGATGGTTCTAGCGCATCTTTACAATCTCTACACGCTGCTTTGTTTGGAGAAACACTCTCCTATAGTTATGAAAGTCAAACGCAAGGAAGAAATGGTATAGGCATTGGGGAATTAATTGGTGGAAACTTGGCCATTATGCGGGCTTTATCGGGTTCGGTATCTGAACCGGATTACCGGGGTAAAATTTTATTTTTAGAAGATGTGGGTGAATACTATTATGCCGTTGATCGCTTACTTTGGGCGTTAAAACGCTCAGGAAAGCTAGCAGAGATTACCGGATTAATCATTGGTGGCTTTACCGGCTTGGAAGATAATGAACCTCCCTTTGGAGAAAGTGTAGCCGACATGGTATTAGTCCTCACCGCTGAATATAACTACCCCATAGCCTTCGATTTTCCGGCTGGGCATTTGGCAGATAATAGAGCGCTAATATTAGGAAAACACGTAACTTTAGAAGTAACAAACACGCATACACATTTACAATTTTAATATGGCTATTTTCTCAAACCTTGGTAAATACAAAGACAGCGGATTACTCTTTTTAAGAATAGGTATAGGTACCCTCTTTATGTTTTATGGCTACCCTAAACTATTGGGGGGTCCAACTATGTGGGCAGGAGTGGGTGGTTCCATGAAACACTTGGGTATTACTTTTTTACCCGAAATGTGGGGCTTATTGGCGGCACTCACCGAAACCTTTGGTGGTTTTTTATTGGTATTGGGCTTAGCCTTTAGGCCGGTAAGTTTCTTATTGGCCTTTACCATGGCTATTGCCGCCCTACACCACTACAAAGCCGGCGATGGCTTGCAAGGCTATGGCCATGCATTGGAAGCGGGTATTGTATTTTTAGCCTTGGTGCTTATTGGCCCGGGGAAATATAGTGTGGATGGAAAATAAAAAAGCCTCCGCTACATTGCTGTAGAAGAGGCTTATTTAGTTATTAGGAGCTACTAATTAATTCACATCCCAAAAAACACGGACATCCATTCCTGTTTTTTGTGTAGCATTTGTATTTAAATCAATTTCACTTTGTGGGTAATACAATGAACGAGGCACAAAATTAACCACTGCATTTGCAGGGACAGCTAATGCAGGAAACCCTGTTCTTCTCCAATCTGTCCAAGGCTCAACAGCTATCCCAAAGTTAGCCACAAATTTTTCTTCTATTATTTGCTGTAACTGTTGTGCCGGTGTTCCCGCTAGCGTACCATTTAATGCAATATAAGTTGCAATATCTGCTGCATCCACACCTGCATCTTCCATAGAAGCCGTAATGCCAGCAACAAAAAATGTCTGGGCATCACCTGTGACCCCAAAACGCAAGGCTGCCTCTGCTCGTATAAAATTATATTCAGCAAAAGTTAGCATTCTAATAGGAGCTTCTCCATCAGCGCCTGTTAAGTAGCTGCCTATATGTGAATATAAAACTGGACTAGCTGGAGCACCACCAACCGCTCCAACAAAATTACCGCCAACTGTGGTAAAGTAGCTTGCCCTTCTCGGATCGACTTTTGTATTCATCATGTCAACCATCAATTTATTGGCTACCAAATAGTCTGGTCTAGCGGTTTCAAATTGAGCAATTGGATTTTGAGCACCAGCGGATGCCACAAAATCCATTTGAAAATTATCTGCATTGGAACTAAAAAAAGTTCCTGCACCAACTAAGGTGTTCATTTGAGCCGTTGCAAAAGCAGCATCCTTTTCAGAATAATGGAGATACAAGCGCAACTTTAAGGTATTCGCAAACTTAATCCATTTGGATTTTGTAGTAGCGAATGCACCAGGATAAATAGTTGAGTTTAAACCAGGAGATTGAACGGAAGTAGCTGCATTGATATCGGCTATTCCTTCATCAATTAGGGCAAGTAGCCCAGTATAAATTGCTTCATCCGAATCGTATTTAGGAGACAAATTATTGGTGAATTTTTGTGCTTCAGAGTAGGGTATATCTCCCCAAGTATCTACGACTAGTTGATAGGTATAGGCCTTTAGCAATTTACCTACACCGGCATAATGCGGGCTATTGATGGCCGTAGCCTTTGCGATGCTTAGTTCCAAATCGCTAATGGTTGTTGCATACATGGAGGTCCATACATTATTTAAATCAGAACCTGAGATCTGATATTTTTCATACGCTTGGGTTTGTGATTCTCCACCGGTGGTTTGGCCAGATAATTGTTGACTAATTAAAGAGCTATAACGTAATAGATCGCTACCACCCGTGAAACCTATATTTACAGTTGCAGAGGTAAATAATTGTGTTAGCGGTGCATCCAATAAGCTATCTGGGTCTTGATTGATGTCGTAAAACTTTTCACAGGATATGCTAGTAAATAACAGCAGTCCAAAGAAAGCAAGTACTGTTTTATTTCGTATCGTTTTCATAATTTTCGAATTCTTAGGTTAAAATGTTACACGTAAATTGGCGCCGAAAGTTCGGGTATTAGGCAAGGAGTTAAATTCCAATCCTTGTGCGTTTGAAATTCCCAATGCATTTTGCTCTGGATCGAAATGCGGATAATTGGGTGCTTTTAAATATAAATTTCGTCCAAATAACCCGATTTCTAATTTGCCAAATGGTGTACGGTCTAGCAATTTTTGAGGGAAAGCATAGGTAAGGCTTGCCTCCCGAACCCTAAACCAAGAAGTATCGTATATAAAGCCTTCAGCCGCTACGTATTTACCTGAATTTCCCCAATACTGCTGAGCGGTAAGCATTACATTAGCAGGGATGCCATTAGCAAATACCCCACTAAAGGTATAAGGTGTTGCAAGGGTAACGCCGTCGGCCTGAAACCGATCTAGTGCGGCTGTTTCTATAGCCACACCATTACGTTGTACATCGGCAATATTCCGAGAATACTGATCTCCGCCTTTTCTGATATCCAAGAGAACACTCAACTGTAAACTCTTATAAACAATTTCGTTGTTTATACCCATGGTCCAATCGGGATTAGGGTTGCCAATTTTTTTAACATCTGGAGTAGCTAATGGCAATCCATTTGCTCCTACCAATAAGTTTCCATTCGCATCTCTTTGATAAGCCGATCCATAAATTTGTCCGTACTCATCCCCAGCTACTAGACGGATGTTTGGTGTAGTAAAGCCGCCCAAAAAGATATTATCTACACCCGGAGCTAGACTCGTTACCACAGATTTGAATTTGGTAAAATTCAAGCTAAAACTATAGGAAGCATTAGCTGATTTTAAAGGAGTAGCACCCAATACTAATTCAAAACCTTTGGTGTTTAAGTTACCTGCATTTTTCAGGACATTTGTAAAACCAGATGCAGCGGAAACAGGAACCGAAAGGATTACATCCCGTGTTTTTCGTTCATAGTAGGAAGCATCTAAGGTTAAACGATTACCAAAGAATGCAAACTCTCCACCCAGTTCTGTCTCTTGGGTAAACTCTGGAGTAATATCGGGTTGTCCAGCCAAATCACTATAAGAGAATCCAACCAATCCATTAAAAGGAAAGCTTATTTCTGGCCCAAAACCGTCAGCTGAAGCTGCCGTAGTAAAATACGTATTGGTGCTATATACTGGAGCCCCCTTTCCTACTTCACCCCAATTGGCTCTTAACTTAATTAAATTAATAGCTCCGCTTTCCTTTAAGGTTGGGAAGGCCTCAGTAACCACAAAACTGGTAGCAACTGCCGGATAAAAAATAGATCGATTTTGTTTACTTAAAGTAGACGACCAATCGTTCCGGGCTTTTACGTTTAAGGTTAAGTAGTTTTTATAATCTACTATAAAATCCCCAAAAACACCAGCCAACCTGGTTTTAGATGAACCGTGAGAAGGTTGATATACAACAGCATTTGTCAAATTTCTAAAACCTGGTACAATAAGTTCATAGCCATCTACGGTATTAAAATTAAACGCATTTTGTAAAATTTCATTCCCAAGTGTACCGGTAAGAGTGAAATCTCCGTATTTTCTAGTACCTGTTAAGGTAAAATAGGAATTCACATTGCGGGTGCTGCTGCCAGACTCACGAATTCCACCAACCAATCGCGAAGAAGCACCAGCATTACCACCACCTCTGTTGCCAATCTCATCAAACGCACTGGATTTTGAAGTAAAATAATCGGTGCCTACCTTTAAATTAGCAGTAAGCCAATCTGTAAAATCATATTTTAGGTTCACACTACCTATAAGTCGGTTCACCTCATCGTCATATTTATTGTATTTAATACTCCAATACGGGTGATCCTCCGAATTAAACCAAATCTGATTGCCATCGGCTGTTTCAAATGGAATATTGGTTAAATCGTATGACCTGGGTGTAAAATAGGCTCTAAAAAGTGGATTAGAGAGTTGATTTCCCTGTTGGGTTCGAATGGAATTAGAATTGGTATATGTAAAGGCAGTACCCACCAAAAGTTTGGGGGTTACTTGTGTATTGGCATTTACCGAAATGGTATTGCGTTTGAGCTTATTATTATCTAATACATAGGTCTCGGTGGCATTGCCATAAGTGACTCTGTAGGATGATTTATCGGTACCTCCCGTAAAGCTGAGGTTATTTTGCAAATTATACGATTGCTTAAATATGTCTTTCACATTGTTGGGATAAGCAATCAATGCTTCGGTAGTGGGGTGGTAGGTGGCAAAAGGTGCACCGGCTGGTTTACTAAACCAATTGTTTACCATTTGGCCTTTCATAATAGCTCCCCATGAGGTTCCTAAAGAGGGATTATAAACACCCAAACTGCCTTGAGAGTACGTGTTTTGGTACTCGGGCAATCGGTTTACTTCACCCACATTGTATGAATTAGAATAGGTAATGGCAGTTTTTTTGGAACCTACACCACCACCTTTTTTGCTCGTAATTAATATGACACCAGAAGCTGCCCTAGACCCATATAAAGCAGTAGCGGCTGCACCTTTTAATACGGTAATATTCTCTATATCTTCGGCATTAATATCTATTGCCCTATTCGATCTAGATGGTCCACTTTGCAGCGGAGTGTTACCACCACTATTGTCAATAGGAATACCATCTAATACATAAAGAGGTTGGTTACTTCCTGTAAAGGTGGTAAAGCCTCTAATAATAACACTAGAACCCGTAAAAGCACCTCCCGATCCAGATACTCTCACACCAGGTATTTTAGCAGAAAGGCCATTGGTAATGTTGGTGACTTTAGCCGTGGTTAATTCGTCGGAAGAAATAGTTGAGGTTCCATAACCCAGGGATTTTTTATCCCGTTGAATCCCAAATGAAGTGATTACCACCTCTCCCAACTGCTTACTATCTTGCTTAAGCACCACATTCATGGTACCGGCAGCAATGGGCAGCATGCGGGTAGCGTAACCTAAAAAGGAAAATTGCAATTGCGTAACCCCCTCGGGTATACTGAGGGTAAAGAGCCCATCGGCATTGGTTTGGGTGGCCGCACTGGCACCAACCGCTTTTACGGTAACACCCGGTATGGGTAATTTGTCATCGGCGGCGGTAACCCTACCACTCACCACTCGGTCTTGTGCGTAGGCCTTTTCCCCCAGCAGCAAGCACAAAATTAAACTGTAGCGTAGTACTTTTTTCATAAATCCGTGTATTTAGTTGATTAATTTAACGTGAAGTTAAAGTTAAATTGTGTTCACTTGCAAATAAATCGGATAAATAAATTTACTATCGTATGGTGTAAGTTTTGTATTTTATGCGATAATGTAGGACTACACTTCCTTTTCGCAAAATTTTGGGCATAAAAAAACCCCCACCGAATTGGTGGGGGTTTTTAGTTTATCGGCTTAAACTATTGTCTTTCGCGAATAAATTTCCAGCTTTCATTAATAAAAGTACGAGCACCTACAGGTACAACACTTGGCTGTATCATAAAGTACTTTATGCGGATAGTTTTGGTTGATGGATTGTAATCATTAGAACCAGTTGGATCTAATGCTGCAGAACGGCCATTACCTGACACATATAATGGTGCAGTACCGTAACGGTTGTGTACACTAGTGATGGTATTAGTTGCACCATTAAAGGTTAATACCGGAGAGAATGATCCGTAACCACTAAGTCCTGTACCAGTGTAAAATGGTACATAGAAACCGCCGAAAACACTTGCATCATAAACCTCACACTGCGTAGCAGAAATGGTACGTAATTCATAGGTTTGAGTTTCAGCATACGGAGCTAAGCCCACATTTACATGCGACCAAGCAGGATTAGCCACATCGCTAAATGTGCCGGTTGCTTCATAAACACCATCCCAAGCATTTTTAATGCTCATGGTTATTGCCATAGTAGCTTGACCTGCGGCAACTTGTTTAGTACCGGCATCAAACACCTTGTAGTATTTACCATATTTGATACTTAGGGCGGTCCAAGCAGCACCGTTTAAGTTAATTTTCAAACTTTTTGAAAATTCGCCAGCAGCAAAACGTAGGATTACTTTACCAGCAGCTACAGTAATACTAGGATCGGCTACTAAAGTGTACATAGCAGCTGGTAAATCTACATAACCGGCCGGAATTAAAGTAGCATCTTCTGCCAAGGTAATTTCTACCGGTTTTTGTAAGTCGGCAGCAGAGTTTGCATCTCTACGAAAGGTAAATAGTGTTACCACTTTAACATTCGTAAATGGGCTGTAAAACAAGGCCTTTGTAGGGCCGTCGTTAAATTTGATAATGGTGTTTCCACGATCACCCAATTCAGGCGCACTGTCTTTTATACAAGAGCTGATGCCTAAAGTAAGTAGGAAACCCACTAGCAAGATTGTTATTTTCTGTTTCATATTGTTCATTTTTTATAGTGAATATTATAGCAGCTTATTGATCCCACCAAATTTTGGCATCTTGACTATCTAAACCACCCGGCAATAAGGCCTTGGCAGCATTTACATTAACACCGTTAGAGGTATACTCTCCGCTAGAATAGGTATATCTGCGTGGAATTTGACCACTAGTGTTGGTAGCATTAGGAGCTGGAGTTAAGGTTGGGAAACCTGACTTACGCCAAATGTTCCACGCTTGCAATCCATTTGGATACGAGGCAATGTAACGTTGAATAGAAATTTTCTCAACATTACCTGCAGTACCTACGGCACCTACGGCATTAGCAGCTAAATAACCAGCCGGTAGAGAAATACCCCACTGTCCGTACGATAAAGTAATACCTGCATCGTAGAGCGTGCTTAGGCTTTCGCTAGTCCAACCACGTTCTGCAGCTTCTGCACGAGCCAAAGCAACTTGAGCGGCACTAATTACCACGATATCACTGCTTTCTGTACGGAAATCGCCACGTAAAATACGAGCCCAACCGGTATTGGCTGAAGTAAAGGCCTCGGCAGTAGCACGAGCCACACCATACGGAACGCCTATATTAGACGTAACGGCTGCATTGGCAGCAGTTTGATCTTGTGTGATACCACCAAAAGCCAATTGACGTGTATCTGATAATGAAGCCATTAAATCAGTCATGGTTTTACTTTCGGCATAATCTTTACGACCATTGTACAAGCTCCACCAATTAGATTTGAAGTTACCACCTGGGTAATCCATTACCATATTTTGTGCATTGGTGCTGATGTAACCACCACCATCGTTTAAAGCTTCGCTAAATGCAGTTGCGGCATAGGCACCTGCAGCAGGATACTTTTTAGACAATTGAATGGCCATTAACATGCGCATAGAGTTGGCAGCACGTTTCCAAGCCGCTACATTACCGTTAAAAATAATGTCACCCTGAATTGCAGAAGTACCATCAAAAGCAGCTACAGCGGCTTTTAAGTTAGCAATCATTCCTTCGTAGATATCTTTTTGTGTATCGTACTTAGGAGTGGTTTTGCTAGCACCTTGTAGGGCTTCAGAATAAGGCACATCGCCCCAACGATCCGTAATGGTCCAAAATACATACTGTTGTAATATTCTGGCCACTTGGCTCATGTTGTTGCTCGAATTTACATTTCTAATGATTTGTAAATCGGTTAATATACCAGAATACTCTCCGGTAAAAGCTAATTGTGGTGTACTGTACACAGAAACATCGGTATACTGAGTTTCAGAAAAGTATTGTGCGTACAAACCGCCACGGGTTTGAGAAGCATATCCGCCAATGCTAGCTTGTGCATTGGTTAACAAAGCCTGAGGTACAGGCTGAGTAGTTGCTGCCGGATCGAGGTTGGTATTCCCAAAGTCTTCCAACTTTTCACATCCGCTAGTTCCTAATAGGAGTAACGAAAGGGATACATAAATTAAATTCTTTTTCATATCTGTTTTATCTTTTTATCGAAATCAATCAATTAAAATCCAACTCTTAAGTTAAAACCAAAACCACGGGTACCTGGGTATTGTGCAGTTTCACCAACGGTAGCAGAAATTTCAGATGGATCGAAATCTTTGCTGGTTGCATAAATTAATAATGGATTTCTAGCTACAATAGCAAGGTTGGCGTTTTGGATGAATTTACCCAAGCCTAACTTTTTAACCGGGATATTGTATCCTAAGGCTACCTCTCTCATTTTTACGAAAGTTAAATCGTAAATATATGGATCGAACGTTTTATTGTAGTATAGGTTGTGGTAATATTCCTGTGCATCTACATAGTAGTTAACCGGAACTCCACTTGCATTCACACCAAATACGCGTACACCACCACCATCGGCAACGGCATTACGTACTGGGTTACCTTTATCGTTGTAAGTTGCAGTTTGAGCGGTTAGACCACTAAATGAACCCCACATGTTTGATAAAGACACGAATTTACCGCCGGATTGGAAGTCGATATTCACGTTTAAGTTGAAGTTTTTAAGGAAGGTAAAGCTGTTTTGTACACCACCGGTGTAATCTGGCAATACCGAACCGAAATATTTCGCTGGATCGTTTACATACGCACCAGTTGCGGTTAAGGTTGGTTGGCCATTGGTCATTTTAATACCATTACCAAAAATTTGTCCCCAACGCATTCCTTCTTTATGTACCAAGTATGGCATGGTTGAACCCCATACACCTTGTACACCAGCAGTTTGGGTAATACCATACTGTGGACTTAAGCTTACGATATCGTTGCTTACTAGTTTAGACCAATTCGCATTGATTTTCCAGCTAAAGTTTGGAGAAACAACTGGTTTGGCATTGAATTGAACATCAATACCTGATTTGCTAATTTCACCAATGTTGGTTAATAAAGACGTATAACCAGAGGCGCCATTCACAGTAAGTGCATACGGGAAGTCTTTTTCAGAACCTTTCCAGTACGTAGCAGAGAAACCTAAACGGTCGTTAAAGAATCCTAAATCGATACCGTACTCACCTTGAGTAACTACCGAACCTCTAATGTTTGGATCAACCAATGCATCAGCTGCACCCATTAAGAAGTTAGAACCCCATTTAAAGCTACCCACACCAAATGCAGAACCTGGGTAACGATACGCACCAAAGCTTTCGTTTGAAGCACCCAATGCTTTTGGAATTTCACCCCATGAAGCTCTTAATTTACCAAAGCTTACAAATGGTAAGGTTTTAGCAATCATATCGCCGAATACAAACGATCCACCTAATGATTTAGAAACTACGCCGTTTTTACCTGCAGGTAGGGTAGAGAACCAGTCGTTACGTACCGTAATATCGGCAAATAAGATGTTTTTATACCCGAAAGTACCTTTGGCTAAAACCGCACGGTATTTTTCTTCGGCTCTACCGTTACCTACACTTGGTTGATCAACCGAGTTGGCAATGGTAAATAAATCGGCTACACTTAAACCGTTATTGGTATTAGCAGAATTGCTTTTGCTTACCCAACGGAAAAAATCAGCACCTACGTTAGCCTCAATGCTGAAATCTTTGATTTTTTTGGTATATGTAGCCAAAAATTCAATGTTTCTACGGTTTGAGAAAGATGTTGAAGTACCGTAAGATCCCAAGTTGCCAGTTTGTAAAGCACTAGTGCCTAACTGTGAGCTGTATTTGCTCTCACCAAAAGTGGTGTTTTGTTGCTTACGATAGGTAGCAGTAATTTTAAAGTCTTTGTTTAATTTGTAGGTTAAAGCAAGGTTACCGTATAAGCGGTCGCGTTGGCTTTGTACATCTACTAAATTAAAATAGGTAAAGAAATTGTACCAGTAGTTACCGGCAAAAAATGCTCTTGGATTGCTAGCATCGTAAGAATCAGGGTTAGCGTGGTTCCAAGAAGCGTAAACGCCATCTGGAGTACGTAAACCTTGTAATTCTTTAATAATGCCCATATCCAAATCGCGGTGGAACCACTGACTGAATGAACCCGTTGAATTGTTAGAGTAGGCATCATCTACTTCACCTTTTTGAGTTTGGTTGATGTAGTTAACATCTGCACTAACTTCAAATTTATCGTTTAATTTATACGATGAAATTAAGTTGATGGTATTCTTTTTCAATTCAGAATTGTAAAGTAAACCAGAAACATCTTGGTTACCGTACGTAAACTTAAATTTAAGTTTATCGGTAGCCGTACTTAAGGATACCGAGTTGTTACGGGTAATACCAGTACTAAAGAAATCTTTAGCATTGTTTGGTTGCGGATTTAAGGCAGTGGTTTGGTAAGAATATTTGTGACCACCATACCAAGCATACCAAGGAATGTGTTGTTGACCTACCATACGAGGACCCCAAGAAGCATCATCGTTATAATCGTGGTAATATTTACCACTTAAGGCTTGCCACTCCACCGGATCGCCGGCTTTGTAGGTATATTGCATTAAATCACCAACACCACCACCAGCATATGTGTTTTGGTAGTTCGGCATAATGTATGCATCCTCAAATTGGATACCGGTATTCACCGTTACACCTAAATTACCATTTGCATTGCTTTTACCTTCTTTTAAGGTAATAATGATGGCACCGTTTGCACCTTGTGAACCGAACTGTGCAGCAGCAGCAGCACCTTGTAATACCGATACGTTTTCGATGTCATCTAAGTTGATGTCATCCGCATTTGGTAAAACAGTTCCGTTTACAATGTACAATGCACTAGTACCTGTACCAAAACCAGAAACACCACGCAAACGAACCTCGGTATTTCTACCTAAAGCCGCTGCAGACTGGCTACGTACCTGAATACCAGATACCTTACCTGCCAAGGCGTTGTTTAAGTTGGTTTGACGAATGGTGTTTAATTGCTTTTCGTCAATAACTTGTGCGTTATTGGTTGTTGATCTAGCTGTACGTTTTGTACCCAACGCTCCAACCACAGTTACTTCTTCAAGTAAACGGCTATCAGATGCCAAAGATACATTCAGTTTGTTAGAAGCCGGAACGGCTGCTTCAACAGCTTTGAAACCAATAAATGAAAATTGTAACACAGGCGAAGCTGCAGTTACCTTAATGCTAAATTTACCGTCAGCGCCGGTTTGAGTACCCGTTGTAGTTCCTTTGACTTTTACGGAAACTCCAGGTAATGGTAAACCGTCTTCTTTAGCGATTACCGTACCCGTTACAGTTCGATCTTGTGCCAAGGCAGCCGAAGCTACTAGCATCAAAATGAACAAACTTTGTAAGAGTTTTTTCATACAATTTTTAATTAGATTGAATGTTAATTATAGGTTATTTATCAAAAATAAATATCCTGAATATATATGTTACAACAAAATAATTCTTAACATATTTTAACAAATATGAGTTAATTACTTGTATATCAGTTATTTAATGTTTTTGTGTTATCCACATTATATTGATTATTTTAAATAAAATGGGCTAAAAATGAACAACAAACGGACGGAATTTAGGCATAAATTTGACCTAAAATGCATGCTTTATAAGCATAAAAAAAGCCACCCAAATGGGTGGCTTTTTTTATAAAACTATAGCTTAATTAGTAGCCTGTGTTTTGGGCAATAATACCACCTGAAGTTAATACCTCACGTTGTGGAATTGGCCATAAGGCTTTGAAAGAGTTATTAATAGCACCCACTGTACCAAAATAGGCTGCACCCACCGTACTAGCTAATTTGTTAGTACGTTTTAAATCAAAGAAACGGTGACCTTCGTGAGCTAACTCAATACGACGTTCTTTTAAAATAGCAGTCAATAAATCTGGAGCAGTAGCTGCAGCGGATGCCGCTAAACCGGCACGGGTTCTAATTACGTTTACATCGGCTAAGGCATTTACTAAATCAGGAGCAGTACCCATTGCTCTTGCTTCGGCACGAATTAAATACAATTCAGATAAGCGGAACATCACCACGTTATCATCACCAGTAGCTGCACGAGTGTATTTAAGCGTTTTTAAGTTGGATGCCGTACCACCAGTAGCCGTTGCATTTATAGCTTGACGTAAATCGCCCGCTTCATGCGCCGTATTTAAACCACTAGATGTAGCAATTTCGTTACGTCCACCATTAGCCGTAGTGTAATAGAAAAAAGCAATACTGTTAGAGTTGGTTGGCTCGAACTGAACTTCCCATAAAGATTCTTTGGTGTTTTTATTGGCCCAAATATCTTTATAGGTGGCGCCTGGTGTAAGGGTATACGTACCAGAAGCAATTAACTCGTTAGAATAGCTTAATGCGGTTGCATAATCGGCCATGTATAAAGCTACACGAGCTCGTAAGGCTTTGGCATAATTTTTACCCACACGACCAGTTGTATTGGTATTGCCAAAAGTAGAAACACCAATCGCAAAATCTAAATCGGCAATTACCTGGCCCATTACCGCAGCTTCTGTAGCACGTGCTTTTGGTGAAGCATCGGCCTCAGTAAGAGTAGGTGTTAAAATTAAAGGCACACCCACACCACCTACTTGATTAAAGCCAGTATTAGAACCACCCCAATAGCGAATTAAGTCGAAATACACATTGGCACGCAATACACGAGCTTCTGCTAAGGCTTTGTCTTTATCCAAAGTTGGATCGGCAATGGTTGGTACCGCCGCTATTACGGTGTTGGCACGGTTAATGGTTGAATACATGGAGTTCCACATGGCACTCACCTCGGTATTATCAGGCAATATTGCAACGTTCCAAATTGCACTGAAACTTGGGAAAGTACCCGTGTGGTTAATGTTATCAGCATACAAATCAGAAAATACGAAATAACGCAAGCCCCAATAGTTGCCACTTTGAAAACCACTGTAAATACCCAGTGTTGCCGCATTTACGGTTGCAGCATCCTTGATGGCACCTGCGGCTGATAGTGAAGCTTGTGGTGCCTGATCAAGCGTTTCTTTTTGACAAGAAGCGGTTAATAAAGCGCCTAAGCTAACTACCGTTAATACTAATTTATAATTTAATTTCATGTTCTTAAAAGTTAAAATCCAACATTAATACCGAACGTATAGGTTCTGGCTTGTGGGAAGGTTAAGAAATCGGTTCCTGGTGCAGTGTTGGTATCAGAGAAGGTTGAAACCTCTGGATCTAAACCTTGGTATTTGGTTTTAGTCCAGATATTCTGACCGGCTACATACATTCTCAATGAACTTAATTTCAAGCGTTTGACTAAAGATGGGCTAAAGGTATAGCCAATGTTCGCATTTTTTAAACGAATAAAATCACCATCTTCTAACCAACGGGTAGAAGCTCTTCTATTGTTAGGAGAATCTCCATAAATAGCTCTAGGTACCGTGGTATTGGTATTGGTTGGTGTCCAACGGTTTAGTACCGCTGTAGTTTGACCAAATAAACTGTTCATACCTTCTGAAAAAGCACGGGTGTTGTTATAAATTTGGTTACCACCCGAGAATTGGAAGAAAAACGAAACATCGAAATTTTTGTATTTGATGTTGTTTGTTAAACCTCCAAAAAATGTTGGTAAACCCTGACCTATAATTTGCTGATCTGCAGAGTTAATCACATTATCACCGTTCAAATCTTTAAACTTAATATCACCAGCTCTGGTTGCAGTAGACTGAGTAGGAGAAGCCGATACATCGGCAGCAGATTGGAATAAACGATCTACTACATATCCTCTAAAGGCACCTAATGGCTGGCCTTGTTCTACCCAAGAAGCAAAACCAGAAGCAAAAGGAACACCATTATATATGGTAGAAACCTCGTTCTTGTTCTTGGTATAGTTAAAGCTGGCATCCCATTTAAAGTTTTTGTTATTTACAATAACCGCATTCAAGCCCAATTCAAGACCTTCGTTTTTCACAGCACCAATATTTTTTTGAATACCGGTAAAACCAGAGCTACCTACTAAGGGTTGAGATAATAATAGTTCTACAGTATTTCTGCGGTAACCATCAACGGTGAAACTTAAGCGGTTATCAAAGAGACCTAAATCGAAACCAAAGTTGTAGGATTTAGCCGTTTCCCAAGTTAAATCGGCATTTTCCAATTGTGTTGGAACCAATGAACCGGTTTGGATGTAGGCACCTACACCGTATAAACCCAATGAGCCAAAGTTGCCAATTTCTTGGTTACCGGTTAAACCATAACTAGCTCTGAATTTTAAATCGCTAATCAATTTAGAGTTTTTTAAGAAGTTTTCTTCTGATGCTCTCCAGCCAATAGATACTGCTGGGAAAGTAGCGTAACGGTTGTTCGCACCAAAACGTGATGAACCGTCTACACGAACCGAACCTTGTACAATGTATTTATCGGCAAAAGTATAGTTTGCACGGGCAAGGTACGAAACCAAGCCATAAGAAGTGCCACTTGAAGAGGCGTCCGTTTTAACCGCACCCGCAGATATTCTGCGGATACTGTTACCCGGGAAACCAGTTGCTGATGCATACAAACTTTCGTATTGAGAGGTTTGGTAGGTTACACCGGCAACGGCATTTAAGGCATGCTTACCTGCAAAAGTTTTGTTGAACGATAAAATGTTTTCATTCACAATGTTCATCTCTTGGTTATACCCCTCAGCACCCGAACCTTTAGCTGCTACACCCGCATTTACGGTAGTAGGATAGAAACGGCGGTCGCGGCTTTGTACATAATCTACACCAAATGACGATTTGAATTTCAAATTGTCGGTAATTTTGTACTCACCAAATGCATTGGCAAACAAACGGTTGTTTATAGCCGAAAACGTGGTTTCCAAAGCAGAGGCCACCGGATTATCTACCGACGACACCGGATCACCACCGTAGGTACCGTTGGCATTGTATACCGGAACGTGTGGGCCTAATAAGATAGAACCAGAAACTACACCATAAATATTATTATCGTTGTTTACACGATTACTGGTGGCATTACTAAAGCTGGAACTGATACCTATATTAAACTTATCAGAAATTTTATTGTCGATGTTTACACGACCAGAATAGCGTTTATATCCTGTGTTAATCACAATACCATCTTGATCGAAGTAAGAACCCGAAACAGAGAATTTAGTTTTATCGGTTCCACCACGGATAGATAAATCGTAGTTTTTAACTGCAGCAGTTTTATAAATATAATCTTGCCAGTTGGTATTGGCATAAGCTGCTGGATTATTACTTAAACCAGTTAAGTAATTATAACCTGAAGTTACACCATATCTGGTGTTTACAGCTTCGTTTAATAAGGTAATATACTCTTGACCAGTAATAACCGGCAATGTTTTATATACATCTTGTACACCATAGTAACTATTGAAAGATAATTTGGTAGGTTGGTTTGCACCACGCTTGGTAGTAATTAAAACCACACCACCAGAAGCTCTAGAACCGTAAATAGCGGTTGCAGCAGCATCTTTTAATACTTCTAAAGATTCAATATCGCTTGGGTTAATATCGCCCAATGAGTTGGTTAACTGACCACCAGCGGCTAATTGCGTGTATGAACCGGTATTGATAGGCACTCCATCTACAATATATAAAGGCTGATTGCTGGCACCAATAGACGATGGACCACGCACACGAACCGAAATACCACCACCCGGCGTACCAGATGATTGCGTTACTTGCACACCTGGAGCTCTACCTTGTAAGGCTTGCTCTGGCGACAAAATTGGCGCATTGGCAATATCCGCAGCTTTTACGGTTGATTGAGAACCTGTGATTTCTCTTTTAGTTTGCGTACCATATCCCACAACAACCACCTCAGATAATACTTTAGAGTCAGACTCTAAGCTTACGTTGATGTTTGAGCCATTACCAAGGGTAACAGTTTTTGGAACAAAGCCAATAAAAGAAAAAGTTAAGGCACTCTGTCCTTGTGCTACTTTAATGCTGAATTTACCATCAGCACTGGTTTGCGTACCAACTTTGGTACCTTTTACCTGGATACTTACTCCTGGAAGGGCTGAGCCATCTTCCTTAGCAGTAACTGTACCCGTAATAGTTCGATCTTGAGCAAAGGCTGCAGAAGCTACCAGCATCAATACGAACAAACTTTGTAAGAGTTTTTTCATACAATTTTTAATTAAGAATCTAGTTAATTATTGATTATTTCTAACCCTAAATATCAGAAGCAAAAGTGTTATAACAAAATATATTTAAACGTATTTTAACAATAAAATAATAATATGTTGATTATCAGTTAATTAATGTTTATTTGATAGACAAATAAACAAGGCCAAAAGCACAATTTTGAGGGGGTGTAGGGCAGGTGATTGTGCAGATTTTACTGGAAGGTTCAAATAACCTTTAATAATCTAATTGTTGCAACCAAAAAATTATTTTTTTCCGGAATTGAAATTATTTACTACTATGTATTGCATATTACCAAGTAATACCTATATCTTTGTATCATGATACTAGCAAATACGCAAACCCAAATGAGGAAAGGAATTTTGGAATACTGCATTCTATCCATTATTTCCCGAGGGGAAATATATGCCTCAGATATCATCAATGAGCTAAAAGAAGCCAAGCTCTTGGTGGTAGAGGGTACCCTGTACCCCCTTTTAACCCGTTTAAAAAACAACGGTTTACTCAGTTACAACTGGGTAGAATCAACCTCGGGGCCGCCGCGAAAATATTACCAATTAACAGCGGAAGGCACAAAAACCTTGGAACAACTAAATAACACCTGGAAAGAACTGGCCTTTGCCGTTGAAACAGCCAGGATTAAAAAAACTAAAAAATAGCGGACATGAATAAAACGATTATTATAAACATAAACGGCATAGTTTTTCATATAGAAGAAGATGCCTACGAGGTATTAATTACCTATATGAACCAAGTGAAAAAACATTTTGGTTACAGTACAGATAGCTACGAAATAGTGGGCGACATTGAAAATCGCTTGGCAGAAATGTTTAACGAACTACTCACAAAAGACAACAAACAGGTAATTGTGTTGGCTGATGTGTTGGCGGTAACCCAACAAATGGGCAGCCCGAGCGATTTTGAACTTCTGGATGAGGAGAGCGACGAAAACACGGTTCGGGTGGACAAAAGATTGTTTAGAGATACAGAAGATCGAATTTTTGGCGGCGTTTGTGCAGGCATAGGCCACTATTTCGACCTAGAGCCCCGTTGGATTAGACTACTCTTTCTCTTGAGTTTCTTTTTCTTTGGAACGGGCTTCATCCTATACCTTATTTTATGGATTGTACTACCAAAAGCAATTAGCCGAGCAGATAAATTAGCCATGAAAGGAGAAGCAGCCACCTTACAAAACTTTAAAAAGAATTTTGATGAGGAGCTAGCCGCTGTGAAAGAACACCTACATACTGCTCAAAAGGAAGTGCAGCCATTTTTTCAACGGTTAGGCCGCTTTATTGAGCAACTCTTTTCGCACTTCGGCAAGTTTTTAGGAAAAACAGGTATGGTGATTATTAAAATTATTGGTGGCTTTAGTATTGCCGTGGGGGTATTGCTTTTATTCTCCCTTTTTGTAGCATTATTAGCTGTTTTGGGAGTTTGGAACAGTTCGGAATTGCCTATATTCCCTTTTAGTATTGTAAACCCCGAGTACCAGGCGGCTATTTACATTTCGGCTTTCTTGGTTGTAATCATCCCTTTGGTATCGCTCATTTTATTTGCCGTGCGGGTATTGTTTAACAAGAGCACGGTTGGTAAAAATAGTGCCTTTGCACTACTGATAGTTTGGCTAGTAGCCCTATCTATTGGTTTATACTACGGATTTAAAACTGCTGGTGAGTTTAAACAAGAGGCTCGGTTTTCACAAACACTAGCTTTAAAAACCTACCCTACTTTTTATCTTCAACTTAATAAAGATAAATTTTTAACCAAAGAAGACAGCTTAAGCTACCACGTAGATGGGCACTATACCAAAGGCAAAATAGTTATCAATCAGAATAACCACGATTCTCCGGATAATATGCGATTGAATATTGAGCCTAGTAATGACCAAAGCGCTTCCATAGTGGTACAATATATTTCTAACGGTAAAAACTTCGAGACTGCATTGGCGGCGGTTAAACGCATACAGTACCGGGTACTTCAACAAGATTCGGTATTACTATTAGATGAGGCTATACATTTAATACCCTCCGAATTGTGGCGTAACCAACGTGTAAAAGTAACGCTTAAGGTTCCGCAAAAATCTCGGTTGGTTATTCAAGCCGATTTAAATGAATACCTGGAGCATTACAATTTATACGATTGTATCCCAACCAATGCACTAAATTACCAAGCCGATGGTAGCGGAGCGCCAAGCACCTGGATGATGGGCAAAGATGGGCTTACTTGCACTACCGACTCCACGCTATTAAAAAAATAAACCCCAAGCCACGCCAAAAAGCGTGGCTTTTTTTTGCTTTCTTGGGTAGCTTAGCTTCAATTTGTATATTGGTACCCAATGATGCCGATTGAAGAACTGTACGAGATTTATTTAAAACACCCCGTTATTTGTACCGACACCCGGAAAATAACCCCGGGCTGTTTGTTTTTTGCCCTAAAAGGGGAACATTTCGATGGAAACACCTTTGCCGAAAAAGCAGTAGAATTGGGCGCCGCCTATGCTATAGTTGACACTAAAATCAACGGAAATGAGCGTTTAATTTTAGTAGACGACGTTTTGGTAACTCTACAAGAACTAGCCACCCACCACCGCAAACACGTACACATTCCGGTAATTGGTATCACCGGTAGTAATGGTAAAACCACCACCAAAGAGTTGTTGTATGCAGTACTGAGTCAACATTATTGCACATTTGCTACCCATGGAAATTTAAACAACCACATTGGTGTTCCACTCAGTATTTTGTCCATCAGACCAGAGGTGAAAATTGCCATCATAGAAATGGGCGCCAACCATCAACAAGAAATTAACCGGCTTTGCCAAATTGCGCAGCCCACTCACGGCTTAATTACCAATATTGGCAAGGCACACTTAGAAGGTTTTGGCGGATTAGCCGGTGTACGGAAAGGAAAAGGTGAATTGTATGCCTATTTAGCCGAAACAGATGGGGTAGTGTTTGTAAGTCATGGGAATTTAGAGTTAAACGCACTTTGTAGAAAGTATCCGCTTACTAAATTGGTTTTTTACGGTGCCGGTATGGATAATTTTATTTCAGGACACAGCACCACCGAAATTCCTTTTTTAAGCGTAGCTTGGAAACGCGAACGGGTAGAGTTTGACGATTTAAAACATGAAGTAAGCACCCATTTAACCGGAAGTTACAATGTAGAAAATGTATTGGCAGCCATTTGTGTGGGCGCATTTTTTGACTTGCGCACCGAGGAAATAAATGCTGGTATTAGCGGATATATCCCCACAAATAACCGCTCCCAACTTACGAAAACTGAAAAAAACACGCTCATCTGCGATTACTACAATGCCAACCCCAGTAGCATGCTAGGCGCTTTAGAGAATTTAGAAAAGCTACCGGGAGCAAATAAGGTGCTTATTTTGGGCGATATGTTTGAATTGGGGGCCGAATCTCCAGCAGAGCACGCCGCAATTATCGAAAGGGCCTTGGCCATTCCGGCTAGCAGATACATTTTTATTGGTGTTGATTTCTTCGATCAACAAAAAACCATTAAGGCCGAGTTTTACAAAACCGTAGCAGATACCGAAGAGGCTTTACGCAAGCACCCTATTGAAAATAGCACCGTATTATTAAAGGGTTCTCGTGGAATGGAATTAGAGAAATTATTGAGTTTATTGTAAACTTAAGGCTGTTTTTCTACCCGTAACCCAATATCGCTAACCTCTTTTAGAGGGTTATCCCGCATATTTTGTTCTAGCTCAAACACATAGGTACCCGCCTGCGAAAAATGATGGTTTTTAAACAAAACCAACTGGTGGCTTCGTAAATTTCCAGAGCCGGTACCCAGCCACTCTCCTTCTAAGTTGGCCAAGGTGTATTCTTTTCTCCAAACCGTTTGGGTTTTATTAGGATTGCGTTGTTTTATACGGATAAAAATATTGGAATAGGCATACGCTTCAGTATGACGCAGGTTTATAAAAAGGGTATACGCTGTGGCCGTATCTACAATAGGCACGGTTACTTTAATTGGATTTACGTAGGTCCATCTTGCCTGATTTATCGACTGATTTTCATCTACCACTACCTGCTCGTTTTGACACGCAAAACCCGATAAAAGCATCCCCAAGCAAAAAATAAAAAGAATACGTTTCATTACCTACTCTGGTTTTGGTGTATTGGTATTGGGCCTGCGTGGTGGACGTCTACGGTTGTTATTAGTTCGCGGAGCAGCATCTGGAGCAGATGTGTTAAGCGAAGCACCTTCTTGGGGGGCATTGCTATTCGGGTTTTTTGGACGGTTATTGCGGCGGTTTTTATTGTTACGGCCTTTATTCCGATTGTCTAAACGGGTTAAACTATCCTGCCCAACCACATTTTCGTAATCAAAAGTTTTCACCGGTGTTTTCTCCGCCAACTCTACCGCACTATCATTTAAATCGTCGGGCTTTTCGCCGTTTTTATTCAATTCTTTTATTTCTCTTACTCTAGCAGCGTGTAACGGGATCCAGTCTTCGTTATCGGGGTAGCTATACCACATCAATTTTTTAAAAATATCTGTTTTCTGAAGTCGGGCTAAACCCTTTCCGGTTTCTAGTTTATCTACATTATTTGGAATGTCTTTTAAGGCATCCATATAAGTATCTAACTCGTAATTGAGGCAACATTTCAGCTTGCCACATTGCCCCGCTAGTTTTAAGGTGTTTAGCGAAAGGTTTTGATACCGGGCAGCTGCCGTAGAAACCGTTTTAAAATCGGTAAGCCAAGTAGAACAGCATAACTCCCGTCCGCAAGAACCAATACCACCCAATCGGCTAGCTTCTTGACGCATACCTATTTGGCGCATTTCAATACGAACACGGAATTTCTCGGCCATGCGTTTAATCAACTCTCTAAAGTCAACACGACCTTCGGCTGTATAATAAAACGTGGCTTTGGTTTTATCGCCCTGATAATCTACATCGCTCAACTTCATGGCTAAGCCTAATTCTTTAGCCAATACACGAGCTTTGTGCATGGTTTCAAACTCGGCCTCTTTGGCCATTTTCCACTTTTCTACATCAGCCTCGGTAGCCTTGCGGATAATTTTTTTGATTACCTCTTCGGTTTTTACATTGCGTTTTTTCAATTGCATGCGCACCAATTCGCCGGTAAGCGATACGTGACCTACATCAAACCCGCTAGAACCGGTTTCAACGGTTACCAATTCACCAGGCTCTAAATAGAAGTTATTGGTATTTATAAAAAAATCTTTACGTGAACCCTTAAACTTGATTTCGAGAATATCAAAGGGTTTATAATTGCTAGGCATGTCCATGTGGGCAAGCCAATCATATACATCTAATTTGCTGCAACCATTGGTAAGACAAGCGCCATTACTTTTACAGCCGGCTGGGGCACAGCCTCCAGAAGAACAACTTCCACATCCCATAATTTAAATCCCTATATATTGAATCCCCTCGGGGAGTGTATTAAACCTTAATATCTTAACGAATTGTAAAGATACATCTAAAAATAAAATTTTGGGGTTTGCATTCCGCGAAAGATGGTAATGTGCTTTTTCTAATTCAGCAATAATGGCTTCTGCTTTAGCTAAACTCAATACTTTTTCGGAGAAATTAACCGCTACTGAATATTCGTTTTCGGGCAAACGGATGAGTTCTTTGGCGCCCGAAAGGTACACCATGCATTCTCGTAAAAAATGAATGCCGTAACGTAAAAATGCTTTTTGGTTCTCCCTCCCCGATTTAGAAATTTGTTCTACAAAGTCTAATATGGTGGGACCTTTGTCGCCAAAAGTCATGCGTAACCAGTCGGTAAAGAGTGCAAAATTGTCGCTCTCTACCTCATTTACCAAATCTAAGGCTACCTGTACATTCCCCTCACTTAAAAAAGCCAATTGCTTGGCCCGTTCGGGCGCCACAGAAAGACTCAATAAATGGCGCTCCACCTCAGTATCGCTAAGGGCGGGCACTTTAACCAATTGCGTTCGCGATAAAATGGTGGTTAATATGTGTTCCTGCTGCTCGGCCACCAAAATAAATAGGGTTTTCTCTGGAGGTTCCTCCATAAGCTTTAAGAGGGTATTTCCCGCTTTATCCAAATACTCGGGCAACCACATAATTAAAACTTTATACTCGGCCTCAAAGGGTTTTAAGCTCAGTTTTTGGATAATTTGATGGCACTCTGCAATATTAATATTGGCTTGCTTGTTTTCAGCATCTAAGCTGTTTCGCCAAGCATCTAAACCTAAGTAGGGGTTACCCAGAAAAGCCTCCCGCCACTCTGCAATAAAGAGTTGTGCGGTGTCTTCTTTGTGTTTCGCAAAAAATGGATATGAAAAATGCAAATCGGGGTGGATTAATTTTTCGTACTTGCGGCAAGAACTGCATTCGCCACAACTATCGCTTGCACCCTTATTTTCGCAAGAAATATATTGCGCATAGGCAACCGCCAAGGCTAAACTTCCCGAACCTTCGGGCCCCAAAAATAATTGTGCATGGCTCACCCTGCCCAATTGAACGCTTTCTATGAGGTGTTTTTTAAGTTCTTCTTGACCGATGATGGCACGAAACTGCATGGTGCAAAATACCAAAAATTTCGGCTTCTCATACATAATCGTAACCTTTGTGCATGTCACGCATTATGGCTTTTGATTATGGTACCAAACGAATTGGTATAGCGGTTACCGATCCCTTGCAATTAATTGCCACCGGATTGGATACCGTTCATCCGCAGGATATTCTGGCTTTTTTAAGCAAGTACATGCAAACCGAAACCGTAGAATGCTTTGTGGTTGGTGAGCCAAAGCGTATGGATGGCTCGGCCTCTCAGGTAGAGCCACACATCAAGGGCTTTATCGGTTTACTCAAGAAAAACTTTCCCAGCATTCCGGCAGAACGTATGGACGAACGCTTTACCTCTAAAATGGCAAGCGCTTCTATTGCGCAGAGCGGCTTAAACAAACTGGATAGGCAAAACAAAGAGCGGATAGATATTGTTTCGGCCACCATTATTTTACAATCTTACTTAGAGAAAAAAGCCCAAGGCTTTTAAAAAAGCGCTTTTTTCAAAAATCCGTACCTTTGTAGCATGGATATTATTTCTGCAACCCTACAATCTTATTTAGAGAAGTTAAGCACTCCTGAAAGTGACTTACTGAAAAAGATTAATAGAGAAACCCATGTGCAGGTATTAATGCCACGTATGTTATCTGGCCACTACCAAGGTAGGGCATTGAGCCTTTTAAGCAAATTGCTAAAACCACAATGCATTCTAGAAATTGGCACATTTACGGGTTATGCCACCCTTTGTCTGGCCGAAGGCTTAGCTACCGACGGTGAATTACATACCGTAGATTGCAACCTAGAATTAGAGGATCGAGTACGTGGATACTTTAACGAATCGGATTGGGAAAAGCAGATTTTTTATCACCTAGCCAAAGCCGAGGAATTTTTATCAGACTGGACCAAACCCATAGATTTGGTTTTTATTGATGCCGATAAAAAGAATAATGCCCTGTATTACGACTTAATATTTGACTTCGTAAAACCAGGCGGTATTATATTGATTGATAATGTGCTGTGGAGTGGCAAGGTGTTAAATCAAGATAAGTTGGATAAAGATACGAGTGGCATTGTGGCGTTAAACGAAAAAATTTCAGCCGATACTAGAGTAGAATCTCTATTATTGCCCATTCGCGATGGACTTTGGGTAATCAGAAAAAAATAAGTAACATGAAAAGCCCACGCTTGCATTTGGAACAAAAAAATGGAGTTACTACTATGAAGAATGTTAGAATATCTTGCCTGGTATTTTCGCTCTTTTTAAGCTCATGTGGCATTAGCACCTTCTTTAAACCCGATGCTCCGGCCACAAAAACCATGGTTAATAAACCGGGAACGGGCAAAAGCAACGCCGAAGCCTATATTGAGCAGTTTAAAAATATGGCTATCAAAGAAATGAATGCAAACGGCATTCCGGCTAGCATTACGTTGGCACAGGGCTTACTAGAAAGTGGGAATGGAAAGAGCGACTTGGCTGTACAAGCCAATAACCATTTTGGTATAAAATGTGCCGGAGATTGGACCGGTAAAACTATCTTCAAAAACGACGATACCGAAAATGAATGTTTTAGGGTATATAAAAGCCCCGAAGATTCATATAAAGATCATTCTGAATTTTTAAAACGGAAGCGGTACGCCGCCCTTTTTCAGTTGGATAAAAACGACTATAAATCGTGGGCTAAGGGACTAAAAAATGCGGGCTATGCCACCAACCCTAAATACCCAGACTTACTAATTGGCTTAATTGAACGCTATCAATTAAACCGATTTGATGTGGGCGAAAAGGCTGGTGAAAAAATTGCCAGGGAAACCAAAGTGGAGGCCGAAATTAAAAGCAACAACGCAGTAGCACCCAATACCGAAGCTATAAAAGCACCCATAAAAATGATGATTTATGAAGTAAAAGCCAACGATTCACTTGAGGGTATTGCCCAGCGTTTCAGGGTGTCGGTAGAAAAAATTAAACAAGCAAATGGCCTATCCGACGAAACCATTAACCTAGGGCAATTATTGATAATTACCAATTAATGACTGTTAAGGTGTGTTAAAATAGCACACCTCCTATAAAATTTAGTGTAATTTAACCCTGTGAAAAAAACCATATTCGTTTTTCTGCTTTGCCTAAGTAGCTACAGCTTTGCCCAAGAGCGTATGGTGCAGGGCGTGGTTTTTGACAAGGATAGCAAGATTCGCCTTGCTCGGGTATTTATACTAAACACGCAAACACAAAGTGGGGTATACAATAACTCTAAAGGAGAATTTAAACTTACAGCCAAAACAGGCGATGAATTGGTAGCCCAATTTGAAGGATTTCGCTCCGACACGATAAAGGTATCGGGTGCCGGAGATTTGGTGTTTTATTTACGCCGAAACAGTATTCGGCTACAAGAGGTGGTTATTAGAGATTCGCTAAAAACTCCGTCTAAGCGTTTACAACAAATTCAGGAAGAATATAAAGATATTTACCGCATTGGGAACAGCTCCGACCTGCTACGCACCGGTAGTGGCAGTGGCTTAGGCGGTGTAGGCTTAAGCATTGATGCCTTGTACAGTTTATTTAGTAGGCAGGGTAAAAATGCTCGAAACCTCCAAAAAACCATCGATCGTGATTTTAAAGACTTGGTAATTGACTATAGATACACCCCTGCCCTAATACAACAAGTTATCGGAGTAACCGGCGCCAAAGCCAAAGATTTTATGCAACAATATCGTCCGGCCTATTCTTTTGTATTGGAAGCCAACGATTACGATATGATACGCTTTATCCAAGAATCCTACCGCCGGTATCGACAAAACCCTGCGGCATATCGATTACCCCCATTAAAAAATTAGCTTGTTCTTTTTCTCAGATTTAAATAATTGATACATGGCTACATCATCATACAGTATACGAATTTCGGTACGCTGGTTTTCTACTTCTTTACGTCCAGGATTGGGTTTCCACTCTATAAAATTGGAAGCAATGGGAGCGGTTTTCCAAACCACATCGTTAAGTTGCCCATCTATTTTAGGGGCCTTATCTACTCTGGTTGCCGTCATTTTTTTGGGCGTTTGACCAAAAAGTGCAGCGCAAAAACAAAGTATTAGTAATGTTAAAAAGCCTTTCTTCATAAAATAGAATTAGATGTTAGCATGAGTTTGACGTAACAAGTGGTAAAAAGTTGCAGCATTGTGAAACTTTATTTTGGTTACCAACGGAAATAAGCACCGAATTGGTTTATTACCTTTAAATTGTATCAAAATTGATACCTTTGTATGCATGTTAACCGCAATTAAACGTTCATAAAACCATGTTTCAGAACCTACAAGATAAATTAGACAGAGCCTTTAAAGTACTTAAAGGGCAAGGCACCATTACCGAAATAAACGTGGCCGAAACCATGAAAGAAATTCGGAAGGCCTTGTTAGATGCCGACGTAAATTATAAAACCGCCAAAACCTTTACCGACGAGGTAAAAGAAAAAGCATTGGGCCAGCAGGTGCTAACCGCCGTATCGCCGGGGCAATTGCTAACCAAAATTATGAACGATGAGCTAACCCAGCTCATGGGTGGTGAAGCTACCGAACTAAACCTAAATGCCAACCCGAGCATTATTTTAATTGCCGGATTAAACGGTGCAGGTAAAACTACCTTCTCAGCTAAATTGGCCAATTTCTTAAAAAGTCAAAAAGGTAAAAAACCATTATTAATAGCTGCCGACGTGTACCGCCCTGCCGCTATCGACCAATTAGAAGTATTGGGCGAACAAACAGGCGTAGCAGTTTATACCGATAAAGAATCTAAAGACCCCATTGCCATAGCTATGGCTGGTATAGCCGAAGCAAAAAAGAATGGCAACAACATAGTCATTGTAGATACCGCCGGCCGTTTAGCTATTGACGAAGAAATGATGAATGAGATTACCGCCGTAAAAGCTGCTACGCAACCTCACGAAATTTTATTTGTGGTAGATGCCATGACTGGGCAAGATGCCGTAAACACCGCCAAAGCCTTTAACGATAGGCTCGATTTTACCGGTGTGGTATTAACCAAATTAGATGGCGATACCCGTGGTGGTGCCGCACTCTCCATAAAATCAGTTGTAAATAAACCCATTAAATTTATTGGTACCGGCGAAAAAATGGAAGCACTCGATGTGTTCCACCCCGACCGAATGGCTTCCCGCATTTTGGGCATGGGCGACGTGATCTCTTTGGTAGAGCGGGCGCAAATGTCATTCGATGAGAAAGAACAAGCCGAACTACAAAAGAAAATTCGCAAAAACACCTTTGATTTTAATGATTTTTTGAACCAAATTCAGCAAATCAAAAAAATGGGCAATATGAAAGACGTGATGGGCATGATACCCGGTGTGGGCAAAGCCATAAAAGATGTAGATATTGATGACGATGCCTTTAAACCGGTAGAAGCCATTATCCGCTCCATGACTGCTTATGAGCGTGAAAACCCCGATAGCATTGTAACCAGCCGTCGCAACCGTATTGCCAAAGGTTCGGGTACTAACATTACTGAGGTAAATAAGCTCATTAAACAGTTTGAAGATATGCGCAAGGTGATGAAACAGTTCTCAAACCCGGCGGCAGCAGCCAAAATGATGCGCAACATGCCACAAATGCCGGGCATGAAACGCTAAATATTCACTTTTAAACAATAAATAAAAACCATTTCAGTTTATACTTAAATGGTTTTTTTATGCTCGTAAAAACCTTCGGAAGTGCGGTGTTTGGTATCGAGGCCTTGGCTATTACCATAGAAGTAAATATCAGTGCCGGCACGCAATATTATATGGTGGGCCTACCCGATAATGCCGTAAAAGAAAGTCTACACCGGGTAGAAAGCGCCATTAACAGTGCTGGCTTTCGCATGCCACGGCAAAAAATTGTGGTGAATTTGGCACCTGCCGATTTACGCAAAGAGGGTTCGGCATACGATTTAGCCATTGCTATAGGTATCTTAGCGGCATCGGGACAAATTCAATCGGAACAGCTTTTTAATTACTTGTTAATGGGCGAACTGTCTTTAGATGGAACTGTACAAGCCATAAAAGGCGCCTTGCCCATAGCCATACAAGCCAAAAAAGATGGATTTACCGGTTTATTTTTACCAAAGGCCCAAGCCAGAGAAGCAGCCATTGTTGCGGGCTTAGCCGTATATGGCATAGACAACCTAAAAGAGTTGGCCGAGTTTTTCAACGGCACCTTTCAGCCGGTACAAACCACCGTAAACACCCGAGAAGAATTTCTAAAAAACATCAACAGCTACGAGAGCGATTTCTCCGATGTAAAAGGACAAGAAAATATTAAACGGGCGCTAGAAATTGCTGCAGCTGGTGGGCACAACGTTATTCTTATTGGTCCGCCGGGGGCGGGAAAAACCATGTTGGCGAAACGCTTACCTACCATTTTACCGCCTTTAAACTTACAAGAAGCCTTAGAAACCACTAAAATTCACTCGGTAGCGGGCAAACTTTCCGCCAGCGATGCCTTAATGACCGTTCGACCATTCCGATCCCCACACCATACCGTAAGCGATGTGGCTTTGGTGGGTGGTGGCATGCATCCACAACCTGGCGAAATATCTTTAGCCCATAATGGCGTCTTATTTTTAGATGAATTGCCCGAATTTAAGCGCACCGTTTTAGAGGTGATGCGCCAACCGCTAGAAGAACGAAAAGTGAATATTTCTAGAGCCCGCTTTTCTGTAGACTACCCCGCCAGCTTTATGTTGGTAGCCTCCATGAATCCCTGCCCTTGCGGCTTTTACAATCATCCCGAAAAGGAGTGCATTTGCGGACCTGGCTTGGTACAAAAATACCTCAGCCGCATCTCAGGACCACTTTTAGACCGCATTGATTTGCATGTAGAGGTGACGCCCGTAAATTTTTCGGAACTTTCCTCGGAACGTAGCAGCGAAAAAAGTGAAGAAATTAGAGAGCGTGTAATACAGGCACGAGCGCTCCAACACGAGCGCTTTAAGAATAAAAAAGAGGTGCATTGCAATGCCCAAATGAGCCCGCAAACCGTACGCAACTTGTGTAAAATTGATGCCGCTGGACAAACCCTCCTGAAACAAGCCATGGAAAAACTCGGCCTCTCGGCCCGGGCTTACGACCGCATTTTAAAAGTAGCCCGAACCATTGCCGATTTAGCGCATAGCGAAGAAATTGCCCTTGAACATTTGGCTGAAGCCATCCATTACCGCAGTTTAGATAGAGAAGGTTGGGCGGGGTAAAACTGGGTTAATCCCACCTTGTTCGAGATACTACGTTTTATTATTTCGCCCAGCCCTTGGCAATTACTTTAGTAATTATTCCAACCGTTGTATCCTCTACTAGTGAATTGTCTGATTTAATTTGAAGAATTAAAGGCTGCCTGGTCCCATCTTTAAGTATTTCAAATAATTTCTTACCCTCAACAGAAGATTTGCTTATATAACCGTAAATACTAGTGTTGTCGTCACTTAATGCCAGACGATAATAACCATCTACATAACTACTGCTCGAAAACTCTGCACCAACACGAAATTCGCTGGGTTGGGCAGTTCCAGTCAACTTAAAAGCTTGTAAAGAGATTGGGTTATAGCCCATAGTAGCATCCCAGTCTATCTTAAATCCATCGCTAGTCTTTTTAACATAAATGGTGCGTCTTGCGTTACTATTATTCCTTGCTTGAACTATAAATGACTCATTAAGCTTGAAATTTGAGCCTTGAATTGCAATATTTTCGTTCGTTATTTGTGTAGGTAAATACCGATCCGAATAATAATCTTTCATATGTTGCTTAACGGTTTCTGCATTTAAAACAAAGTCAAGCATGCCTTCCCATTTTTTACTTTTATAATAAGATTGAACTAAAAATACAATAGAATCTGCTTCGTTTTGGGGGCTTTCGATTACATCGGTGACCTTCTTTTGGCTAAAAGCCTTCAGTAAACTGTCGTTCTGGTTAATCAATTTTTTGATAAGCAGGCTTTGTGCAGAAACAATCTTCTCTAAATCTAAGTTACTTTTTGATACCAATCCTAGTGTTGTATTGGTATTAGATAAATTAGTTTTGATGTTTAAAATTTCATTTTCGAGACTTTTTGTTTTTTCATCCAGTTTAAAAACAGTCTCTTCCATTTCTTTTTTACTTTGGGCAAAACTTAAGCTCACTAGTAACAGTGAGCAAATCGTTAATAATATTGTTTTCATTTTTATGTGTTTTTAAAACTTCAAATACTAATTGGCTAACCAGAATTTGCCTAGTAAGTTGAGCTAAAATAACATATTTTTTTAAGTGTGGTATTTTTATCGGTCAATGCTTTATTAAAACAGCTTTTTTGCGGGTTTTGAAAGGTATATAGAATAAGAAGTAATTGGGTTTACAAAAACCCAAACACATTAAATAGCCAAAAATTTGCCCTAAATTAGTGCATGATTAAAAAGCTATTCGTAATCCTACTCATGGGCTTGTCTTACAGTTCCTGCCAAGCCCAAAGCAAAAAAAATCAACCGAATCGGGCAGTTTCACTAGTAGCCCCGAAAGGCAAAGCTGTAGCCGCTTTTGCCGAGGGTTGTTTTTGGTGTTCAGAACATATTTACGAATCGGTAGCGGGTATAGATTCGGCCATTGCTGGATATTCTGGCGGAAACACCGTAAACCCAACATACGAAGAGGTGTGCTCCGAAACCACCGGCCATGCCGAATCGGTATTGATTTATTACAACCCCAAAATTATCAGCTATAAAGAACTCATTAAAGTATTTTTCACCTCACACGATCCTACTACGCTCAACCGCCAAGGTCCAGATGAAGGAAGTTCGTACCGCAGTGTGATATTTTATCAGAACGAAACGGAAAAAATGCTGGCTAAACAGGCGCTAAGTGATTTAACGCTGCGTGGCGCATTTAAGCGCCCCGTTGTAACCGAGCTACTCCCCCTAAAAACATTTTGGCGTGCCGAAGAATACCATCAAGATTTTATTAAAAAAAATCCGAATCAACCTTATGTAAAAGGGGTATCTATGCCCAGGTTTGAGCAGTTTAAAAAAAGCTATAAACCCAGCAAGAACAAGTAAACGCATGGACCATCACGTATTTAGTTTAGCTAACGGGATTCGGGTTGTAGTAAAACCAGGAAGCACCGAAGTGGCACACGCCTGTTTGTTGGTGCACAGCGGTAGCCGCGATGAAGGCGATGGAAAAGATGGCTTGGCGCACCTTATTGAACATTTATTATTCAAACGTACCGAGCGCCGAAGCACCAACCAAATACTCAACCGATTGGAAGTGGTGGGTGGCGATTTAAATGCCTATACCACAAAAGAGTACACTTGCATTCATGCATCTTTTTTATGCCCACATTTAGAGCGTGCCTTAGATTTGTTTGAAGATGTAATTTTTCACTCCACTTTTCCGGAAGAGGAATTGGTAAAAGAAAAGAGCGTTATTTTAGACGAGATTGCCTCCTATTTAGACCAACCCGAAGAAGCCATACAAGATGATTTTGAAGAAATCGTTTTTGCCAACCATCCGCTGGGCAGAAATATTTTAGGCACCCCCGATACGGTAAGCGCCCTGCAACAAAAAGACATTCGTGAGTACATCAACCAAAACTACCGCACTAACGAAATGGCCATTGGCATTATTGGTAATTTCGACCTAAAAAAAGTAGAAGCGGTGGTAAACAAAATTTTTGGCGCCATTCCGGCCAATAGCCCGGCAAGCAAACGCACTAAACCCGTGGTAAACCCGGCAACAAACAAACGCTTGGCCAAACCCATTAACCAAAGCCACGTACTATTGGGCACTCAGGCTTATTCTGCCCATAGCCCGAAACGGGAAGGCTTACTTTTATTAAACAACCTTTTGGGTGGTATGGGTATGAGCTCTCGGTTAAATCTAGAAATTCGCGAAAAATACGGCATTGCCTACACCATAGAATCGAGTTATATTCCCTTAAGCGATACTGGCATATTCACTATTTATTTAGGTACCGACCCTGAAAAAGTAGAAAGGGCACTTAAATTAGTTGGCAAGGAGCTGAAAAAACTTCGGGATAATTCCATAGGCATTTTGGCATTGCACCAAGCGAAACAAAAATTTATGGGGCAAATTGCCTTAGCCGAAGAGGGGCGATTGAGCCTGCTTATTTCACTTTGTAAAAGTGTATTGGATTACGGCATGGCCGATTCTTTAGAGCAGGTGTTTACCAAAATACAGCGTATTGAAGCTGCTCAAATTCTAGAAATTGCCAATGAAATTTTTGAGCCTGCCAACTTAAGTAGCCTCATTTTTGAACCACAAGAGTTCTAAACCCAAATTTGTACCTTTGTGTAATGAAATTGCCCATTGTAGCTTACGGAGATCCGGTATTGAAAAAAGTAGCCGGTGAAATTGGTCCAGATTATCCCAATATCGATACCCTTATTGCCGATATGTTTGAAACCATGTACCATGCACAGGGTGTGGGTTTGGCTGCTCCACAAGTGGGCTTATCTATCCGCTTATTTGTTATTGATGCATCGCCTTTTGAAGAAGATGATGCCCAATTAAAAGGCTTTAAAAAAGTGTTTTTAAATGCCCAAATTACCGAAGAAAGTGGCGATAAATGGGCTTTTAACGAAGGCTGTTTGAGTATTCCAGATATTCGGGAAGATGTAAGCCGCCACCAGCACCTGCACATTCGCTACCAAGACGAAAACTGGAAATGGCAGGAAGAACGTTATCATGGATTAGCCGCCCGGGTAATTCAGCATGAATACGACCATATTGATGGAAAATTACTCACCGATAGGCTGAGCCCTTTACGCAAAGCGATGTTAAAAAATCGCTTAGAAGCCATTAGTAAAGGAATGGTTAAGGTAGACTACAAAATGAAATTTCCGAATCTGAAAAAAGGGCGCTAGTTCTTTTCCCGTTCTTTGTTGCCCTTGAATATTTGTTGCATAAATTGTGCCCAAGCAAAGGGGTTCAACAATGGGTTCGCTCCTCGTGGGTTGATGTTTTTATTCATCATAGAAAAGTGCATGTTTTGGTAATTCATAGATTGAATTTCTTGCCCATCTCGAGGAAGGCTGCTCGACAAAGCCATGATGCTTGTTCTAGAAACATTCTTTTTTGCAATTTCTAAATCATCATCTGCATACTTCATGGTCAAAAACTCTTTTTTGAATTCATCTTCGCTAGCCCAAGGATATACTCGAACCATGGGCAAACTGATAATTTCTTGTTTCATCTTTACTAAAACAGTGTATTTATCATCGGGCAAGCTGGTGGGAATAATTACTAGCTGTTTACCAAAGCCTACTGCACTAAATTGTAGGGTATCGCCTTCGTGTACTACAAAAGAAAAATAGCCCTTGTAATTGGCCACATAACTTAATCTATCGTTTAGGGTTTTATTAGAAATAGATACGTAAGGAACAGCCGTATTGCTATCTCGATTTAGGGTTACTCCAGAAAATTGCACTAGTTTTTGAGCGGGTTTTTGTGCAAAAACCGCTGTGCTAAATAACAAAAGACCGATGAGTAAGCGAAACTTCATGATACGAAGGTAATTATTAATTGCCTAGACGCCTGTTAAATTATGTTAATTGGCCGGAGTGGGCAGTACCGCATTGGGGTCATTTATATCCGTAAGGTTTACTGCCTCTACCCGTATAATTTCGGGTACCGATTTTTTTATTGCCTCTTCGATTCCCGCCTTTAAGGTCATAATACTCATGGGACAAGAGCCGCATGCACCAAGTAAGCGCAATCTCACCACCTTATCACTAGTAATTTCTTCTACAGATACGTTTCCGCCATCTGCCTCCAAATAAGGGCGAATGCTATCTAGTGCTAATTCTACTCGTTGCAACAATTCCATAGTTAAAGATACGATTTTATATTGCCTACCGAAGCGTTTTGAATGGCCACTTGCTGCGCTACCCGGGTTGCTAAATCCGAAAAGGCTGCTGCCATGGGGTTTTCTGGTTCTAAAATTACCGGCTTTCCAGCATCGCCGGCATCGCTAATGCTTTTTACCAACGGGATCTCTCCTAAAAACGGAAGGTTAAACTCCGTGGCCAATGCTTGTCCGCCGCCTGTTCCAAAAATGTAGTATTTATTATTCGGTAATTCGGCTGGGGTAAAATAAGACATGTTTTCTACCACGCCCAAAACCGGAACGTTAATGCTGTTCATCATAAACATACCAATACCTTTACGAGCATCAGCTAGTGCTACTTGCTGTGGCGTAGTTACAATAAGGGCCCCGGCTATCGGGAATTTTTGGGTAAGTGTAATGTGAATATCGCCCGTTCCGGGGGGTAAATCGATTATTAGATAATCCAATTCGCCCCAATCGGCATCGTTTAACAATTGGGTTACCGCGGTAGAAGCCATGGGTCCACGCCACGGCACTGGCTGGTTGGGATCGGTAAAGAAACCAATAGATAAGAGCTGAATACCGTATTTAGTAATGGGCTGAATGCGTGTTTTACCATCTGCGGTTTCGCTGGTTTGTGGTTTTGCACCTTCTAAACCAAACATCATGGGAATAGAAGGACCGTAAATATCGGCATCTACTAAACCAACCTTGGCTCCGCTTTGTGCTAAACCAAGAGCCAAATTAACTGCAACCGTAGATTTACCCACACCGCCTTTTCCACTGGCTACGGCAATAATATTTTTAACTCCCGGAACGCTCGGGTTGGCTTGGGTGCTCACATTGGCGGTCATGGTAATGTGAAGGTCTATGTTTTTATCTATGAAATGGAAAATGGCATTTCTGCAGGCATTTTCTAGCATGTCTTTCATGGGACAAGCTGGAGTGGTTAATACCACCGTAAAGCGTAACGTATTTCCTTCAATTTGTATGTCTTGAATCATACCCAAGGTCACCAAATCTTTTTTTAAGTCTGGATCTTCTACGTGGCTAAGGGCCTGCAATACGCTTTCTTTGCTAATCATACGTGTGTGAGCTGCTAATTTTACCAAAAATACCAATCTATTGGCGGATGTGGTTTTTTTATACACCTTTTTACAGATATTTGACCTCGAATTAATCGCGATGCTGAAAAGACTAAAAACATTCTTGCAAAAACAGTCGGTGCAAAAACTTGTACGCATAAGTGCGTGGCTAATTGGCGGGCTTTTTGCGCTGTTATTGGTGCTAGGCATCCTAGCTTTTGCTTACCGCGATTCCATTTTAAGTATTGGGGTAAAAAAAGCAATTGCAAAAGCTAAAGAAAGCTATCAAATTGATCTTCAAATTAAAAATGCACATTTCTCGGGCCTTAAAACAGTAGCTTTCGATGAAATTACAGCCGTTCCAGAGCATCGCGATAGCTTGGTAGTCCTACATCAATTGCGGCTGAGTGTTCAACTTTTTCCACTCCTGTTTGGTAAAATAAAACTGGATGAATTAACTCTAGATCGAGGCTTTGTACACCTGGTAAAACGAGATAGTTTACGCAATTATGATTTTTTGTTTAAAAAGAAAAAAAATGATAAGGCCGATCAAGGACTTCAATTGGGTAGTTTGGCCAATCGTTTGCTCAATAGTGTGTTTTATAAAATTCCTGAAAATTTATTGGTAAATAAACTAGAATTGGCCTGGATAGAAGATGGCTCAAAGGTGGTATTTGAGGTTAAAGACACCCAGATTATTTCTGGAGAGGTAAATGCCACCATCGATGTAAATCAAAAAGAATCTATTTGGCACGTCAAAGGATCGGTAGATCCGGGCGATAGGCAATTAGATTTAACGTTGTTTGCAGATGGTAAAAAATTGGCCCTGCCTTATTTAGAAAAACGATTTGGATTAAAATTGGATGTAGATACCCTACACACCCAAATGGATGATGTAAGCTATTTTGCAGGCAAACTCAGCATTTCGGGCAGCTGGGGAGTAAAAAACCTACGCATAAATCACCCAAAAATTGCCGCCAACGACGTAGTTATTGACGATGGAAAATTATTGGCCGATATGTCTATTGGCGAAAATTATGTGGAATTGGCCGAATCATCGGTGATAAAATTGGGCGAAATTCAGCTAAACCCCCACCTACGATTTACGCTTAAGCCTCACAAAATTTATGAACTAAATCTGCATACCGAAGAATTGAATGCGCAAGATGTATTTAATTCTTTCCCAAAAGGCTTGTTCGAATCTTTAGATGGAATTCGTGTACAGGGTAATTTGCAATACGATTTGCATTTTTTGCTCGACGAAAGCAAACCAAATGCCGTGGAGTTTCATTCTGAACTCAACAAAAGCAATTTCAAAATTTTGGGATACGGAAAAACTAACTTGTCTAAAATTAACAGCAATTTTATCTACACTCCATATGAATATGGCAAGCCCATGCGCAACATTTTAATAGGTGTCGGCAATCCCTACTTTACACCCCTAGATCAAATCTCTCCCTATTTAAAAAATGCGTTGCTTACAGCCGAAGATCCTTCGTTTTTTGGACATGGTGGCTTTGTGGAAGAGGCTATTAGAAAATCTATTGCAACTAATTTTAAACAAAAAGCCTTTAAACGTGGTGCCAGCACCATTTCTATGCAATTGGTAAAAAATGTATACCTCAATAGGCAAAAAACTTTGGCCCGTAAACTAGAAGAAATGCTTATGGTGTGGCTCATCGAAAATAATCGACTATCGAGCAAAAGCAGAATGCTAGAGGTGTATTTAAATATTATTGAATGGGGAAATAATGTATATGGTATTGGCGAAGCCAGTCGCTATTATTTCGAAAAAACTCCGGCAGAACTCAATTTGGGCGAAAGTATTTATTTGGCCAGTATTGTGCCTCGGCCAAAATCATCCTTATACTTTTTTGAATACGAGGGTAATTTGCGCTCGAGCATGGTGGGCTATTTTAATACCATTGGCGGTTTAATGGCTAAACGAGGATTTACCCCGCCGGATAGTAGTAGCTACGGCTTTTACGGAGTTCGATTAAAAGAAAGTTTGCGCTCTTTATTGGCACGACCTGACTCTTTAAGCAGCGATAGTTTATTTAACGCCGAAGAGGGTATGTGGTTTGAGCCAGACTTGCCAAGGACTAAGGCCGATAGTTTACTCATTAAAAAATAGAAAATGCACATAGCCGTTGGAGATAAGTTTTTTGAACCCTTATTGTCTAGGGAAACGATTGAAAGCCGGGTGCTTGCGTTGGCCGCACAACTACGTGCCGATTACGAAGGAAAAACGCCTGTTTTTGTAGGGGTACTTAGTGGTAGTTTTTTATTCTTAGCCGACCTCATTAAATCGGTAAATATGCCCTGCGAAATACAATTTGTAAAAGTTAGCTCCTATTACGGCGATCAATACTCTGGGCAAATTACCGAGAGTTTGGCTTTTTCGGAAGAGCTAAAGGGAAGGCATGTAATTGTTGTAGAGGATATTGTTGACAGTGGCCATACCGTGCAGTATTTACTGCAAAAGCTTAACCCGCTAGCACCGGCTTCGGTAGCGGTATGTAGTTTATTACTAAAACCAAATGCCCTGCAATACACATGTCCAGAACTACGCTATGTAGGTTTTGAGCTAGCCAACGACTTTGTAGTAGGCTATGGTTTAGATTACAATGGCTTGGGTAGAAATCTGCCCGAAATTTATAAAGTAGTGGCTAATTAGGATTTTTTTTGGCATTTTTGAGCCATGTTTACAAAAATGACCCTTCACCGCGAAGGCACCACCACCATTGCGCTAACCATCTTGTTTATTTTTCTTTTAAACACCTTGGTTCAGTTTTTTTTAGCCGATTATACTATCATCCGTTGGTTTATATACCTACTTTCAGCGGCTTTGCTGTACATAGTTTTACAGTTTTTTAGAAATCCGAAAATTACTACCACCCACGGCGAAAATTTAGTTATTTGCCCGGCTGATGGAAAAGTAGTGGTAATAGAAGAAACCACCGAAGGAGAATACTTTAAAGACAAGCGTTTGCAAGTATCCGTATTTATGTCGCCGTTTAATGTGCATATTAACCGCAACCCCATTGCTGGTGTGGTGAGTTATTTTAAATACCACCCGGGTAAATATTTGGTGGCTTGGGATCCTAAATCATCTACCGAAAACGAACGTACTACCGTGGTAGTTAAACACAAAACTGGTATAGAAATCTTATACCGCCAGATTGCTGGAGCCTTGGCCCGAAGAATTGTGTGGTATGTGAAGGAAGGCGATTCGGTAAAACAGTCAGAAGAGTTTGGCTTCATAAAATTTGGTTCTCGGGTAGATATTTTCTTACCTTTGGATACCAAGGTGAATGTGCAATTGGGAGATATTGTTAAGGGGGGAATCACCGTTATAGGAGAATTAAACACTAAAAAATAAATCTATTATGAAAAAAGTAATTGCTGTACTTGCACTAGCCGCCTTTATGGGTGCCGCTGTTGCGCAAACTACTCAACCAAAACCAGCAGCTAAAAAAGAAGCATGCTGCAAGAAAAAAGATGGGAAAATGGATTGTAAAAAAGATTGTAAAATGGCCTGTTGCGCTAAAAAAACCGAAACGACTAAAAAATCAAACGGAAAATAAGTAGCACTGCCTTTACAAAAAAGCCCCCGACATTTCGGGGGCTTTTTTTATACCAATTGTTTTAGCGCTGTTTCAAAAGCTGTTTGCGATAGCTTTGTTTTAGCAGGATAATGCTGGTGTGTATTCTCTAAGGCTTTACGAATGACTTCAGAGGCATCGTTAAAAATGGCTGCATCGCTCATCTCTACATCTTTTTGCATTAAGTAGGCAAACACACGAGCCATCCCGCAGTTAGAAATAAAGTCGGGAATCACCGCTACGTGTTCATCGGCATACTCCATAATGGGACCAAAGAAAATTTCCGAATCGGCAAAAGGCACATTGGCACCACAAGCAATTACTTCTAAACCAGCTTTAATCAGTTGCTCTATTTGCACTTTGGTAACCAAACGAGAGGCGGCAGCCGGTACAAAAATTTCTGCACGTGTAGCCCAAATTTGCTCGTTTATCTGCTCAAACGGAATTAGTTTTTCTGCTACCAACGTATTGCCTTGGCGGTTTAAGAATAGCGTTCTGATTTCTTCGAGCGTATAGCCCTCGGTATTTAATAAACCCCCTACACGATCAATAATACCTACGATTTTTACACCTTGTTGAGCCAAGTAAAAGGCAGCCGCAGCACCCACATTACCCCAACCTTGAATAATGGCTCGTTTTTGGCTAATATCACCGCCATAGAGACTATAAAAATGACGGATAGATTCTGATACTCCATAACCGGTAATCATATCTGCTACCACGTATTTACGTTTTACATCGGGAGAGTAGTTGGTATCTTCTAATACCTTAGAAACACCATAACGCAATTGTCCAATTTGGTGAATGCGTTCGTTCTCTTTGGCTTTGTAATGGCCATTGATAATTCCTTCTTGTGGATGCCAAAGTCCGTAATTCTCGGTTATTGGAATTACTTCATGGATTTCGTCTACGTTTAAATCGCCTCCGGTGCCATAATAATTTTTTAGTAGAGGGATAACCGCTTTGTACCAGCGTTCTAGCACGCCTTTTTTTCTGGGATCGGCCGGATCGAAGTTAATACCCGATTTGGCACCGCCAATAGCCGGGCCCGAAACGGTAAACTTTACTTCCATGGTTTTTGCCAACGATTCTACCTCTCGTTTATCCAAACCCCTGCGCATGCGGGTACCGCCTCCGGCTGCACCACCACGTAGCGAATTAATAACCACCCAGCCTTCGGCTTCCGTTTCAGCATCCTTCCACTCAAACACAATTTCCGGGCGTTTCTCTTCGAATTTTTTTAAAAGATTTTTCATATCAGTTTTGGTCAAACAAAAAAGCCCCGATAAATATCGGGGCTCTTAATATATAATTTAAAATTATACTCTTTTAGATTTGATACGGGCGGCTTTTCCGGTTAATGCACGTAAGTAGAACAATTTAGCTCTACGCACTTTACCAAAGTTTACCACGTCTACTTTTTCAATGTTTGGCGAATTGATTGGGAAGATACGCTCTACACCAATTCCGTTAGACATTTTACGAACTGTAAACGTTTCGTTTACACCTACACTATTGCGTTGAATAACTACACCCTGATAGATTTGGATACGTTCTTTATTTCCTTCGCGAATTTTATAATGTACAGCAACAGTATCTCCGGCTTTAAAGACTGGAACTTCTTGTTTTACTATAGCCTGTTCTTCTACAAATTTTACTAAATCCATGATTTTAAGCTTTTAACACGATTTTTAACACGTCAAAAATCGGACTGCAATGTTAGGAAATTATTTTGATTTTTAAAAGGGGTTTTAGAAGTTTTCCACATTTTATCTCAAAACATTTTTATAATCCTCCAGTAATTGGGTAATATGCTTGCAACTAATTCGGGTATTTTGCAGCTCTCCGGCGCTCAAGCCGAACATTTTCTCCAGTTGAACCACCTTTTGGTAGGGAATGTCTTTTTTTTCTCCGGCCTTTATATTGCGGTAGTTTAAAAATGTATTGGGCGAAACACCCAATACTAAGGGGATAACCTTCAGTGCATTTTTATAATCTCTCATTGGGAGATTAGACAAGTTTTCATGAATTAAATATTTATACATAAGAGAAATTTTTATAGATTTAAAGAAAAATTTGTATATTTTATCAAACTATTTAAGGCCTTATAATTCCTTTAGTAATTATTACGAATAAAAATAAGCATTACAATTAATATATTATACTTTATACTAAATTTTTTATGTATTTAAAAGAAACGGTTACCAAGTTGCTAAAAAACAGAAATAGATCGCTAAGTTGGTTGGCACTAGAAATGGGTAAATCTTTTGATGGGCTTAAGCTAAGTTTGGTAAAAGGTTCTATCAAATACCTAGATATTATCTTAATGGCGAAGATTTTGGAAACCCATCCCGGAGAATTTTTTGAAAGTGAGCATGCGGGTTATTCTCCGGAGGAATGGAGAAATGCACTGGAAGAAGGTGAAACGCAATATAAAAATATAAAAAAGGAGTTAACTGCCTGCCGAGAGCTGAACGAGGCACTTAAAACACAGGTGAACGATAAAGAGCGTATAATAGCTTTATTGCACCAAAAATAGAGTTTAATTTATTTTAACAAGTCGGGGCGACGAGTTTTGGTGCGATCTAGGGCTTGTTCGTGGCGCCACTCATCAATCAATTTTTGATGACCGCTTAGTAAAATATCGGGCACTTTTTGTCCACGCCATTCGGCTGGTCGGGTATAAACCGGGGCGTCTAATAAATCATCTTGAAAAGAATCAGAGAGGGCCGATGTTTCATCGTTTAACACTCCGGGAATAAGTCGAACCACCGAATCTACTAAAACAGCGGCGGCCAACTCTCCACCAGAAAGCACATAATCTCCAATAGAAATTTCTCGGGTTACAAAGGTGTCACGAATGCGTTGATCTATGCCTTTATAATGACCGCAAAGGATAATTACGTTTTGATGAGAAATAAAATGATTAGCAATTTGCTGATCCAAACGTTCTCCATCTGGGCTCATAAAAATTACTTCATCGTAGCTGCGTTCGGCCTGTAGGTTTTCTATACATTTAGCAAAGGGCTCAATGGTCATTACCATGCCGCTACCGCCACCATAGGGATAATCGTCTACACTTTTTTGACGGTGTTCGCTATACTCCCGCAAATTGTGCACATGAATTTCAACGAGGCCCTTTTGTTGGGCTCGGTGCAAAATAGAATGAGCAAAGGGGCCCTCTAATAAGCCGGGTAATACGGTAATAATATCGAAACGCATGGTCAAATTTACAGATTAATCACCGGGTTCTAACTCAAAAATTTCTTCTACGGATTTCCCAAAATATCGGGCAATTTTTAATGCCAATGCCGTTGATGGGGTATATTTAGCCAACTCCATGCTGTTAATTGTTTGCCGACTCACCCCAATTGCCTCGGCCAAATCAGCTTGTGTGCTGTTTTTTATGGCACGTTGTATCTTTAATGTGTTTTTCATGTTTCTCTTATGCTTTATTTTCTAAGTTAAATACCACTCTGTACCGAATAATAAATAATAACAAAACACTAAACATATTGTAAACCATTACATCTAAAAAAGCTGTCCCGTGAACAAAAATAACCTGAATGGCCAAAACCGCATAATTTAAATAAACAGCAAAATGCAATGAATCGAGACGTATTTGAGCAACTCGTTCATCTTCTATCTTTTCTTTAGAAAATGCAATAAACAACAAGCTTAAAATCATTCCTAGGGTTGCTATTTCATCGCTGAGATTAATAGTATTGACGGAAAAAATACTTTCAAAGGTGCCGGGTGAAGGGGATTTTTCAAAAGAAATTTCTAAGAAATCGAACTGAAAATCGTGGTTCAAAACAGCTAGCCCAAATACTAAAAAAGGAACGAATAATAACCAGCCTATACGACGATAGCTGTGCGGAAATAAAAATCTGTTTTTCATAATTGTAAAGTTTACTTTAACAAAAGTAAAACAAACTTTACATATTTTCCAAATTTCTAAGAATTTAAATACAAATCAACCAAGCCTTCTGGTAAATTCACATAGAGAGTGCTTTTATCTTGGTCTATCTCTTCAATCAAATCGTCGCTTAGCGGGAAAAGAATTTCCCGATCTTGGTAAAGTAACGCTGCCACAAATTGCTGCGGATACTCGTGAATTTCAATAATGCTACCCAATTGGCCATGTTTGGCATCTATAACCGCAAATCCCTTTAAATCGCTAATTAGAAATTCACCGGGCGCACGTTCGGGTTTTTTAGTATTGGGTAAGTATATTTTTTTGCGGACCAGAGTTTGTGCTTTTTCGATCACATCCACATCTTCTAAATAAATATTGGCAGTTTGATTAGACTGCAGGGCAATTTCTTGGGTGAAATAAGGTACCAGTTTGCCATTAAACTCTAAAAAAAGGGTTTCTAGGTCTAAATGCTCGGGTGCTGGGTATTCAAAAAATACCTGTACCTCACCTTTAAGGCCTTTTGTTTTGGTAATATACCCGATATAAAAACTGTCTGCTAAATTCATGTGGTCTGTAAACAAAAATGTCATCCTGAGTAAAGCTCGGGATGACATAAATATAGGTTTTTAAAGAATTACTCTGCTGGTGTTTCCTCGGCAGGAGCTTCTTCGCTTGGAGTTTCCTCGGCCGCTGGGGCTTCTTCTACTACTTCTTCTGCAACAGGAGCCTCTTCGGCAGCTGGTTCTTCAACTACTTCCTCGGCTACTTCTGCTACTGTTTCTTCAACCGTTTCGGTAACTTCTTCTACAGCTGGGGCCTCTTCAGTGGCCGGATCTTCTACTGCTACTTCTTCAGTTTCTGCTACAGCTACTTCGGTAGTTTCTTCGGTGTTTTCTGTTTCTTCAGCTACTGGAGCTTCTTCCACAGCCACTTCTTCTACTTCTGCAGGAGCAGCATATTTTGCTTCAATAGCAGCTGCTTTGTCTTCTTTACGTTTCGCTTCGGCAACTAAAGCAGCTTTTTTAACTTGCTCTTTAGTTTGCGTTAAGCTGTCTTTTTTACCAATAATTTGAGCGTCTTTACTAGTTAACCATGCAGCAAATTTTGCATCGGCTTGTTCTTGCGTTAAGGCGCCTTTTTTAACACCACCTTCTAAGTGTTTTTTGTATAAAACACCTTTGTAAGAAAGAATAGCACGACAGGTATCGGTTGGCTGGGCACCTTTGTTTACCCACGATAAGGCTTTGTCGAAATTAAGGTCGATGGTTGCTGGGTTGGTATTGGGATTATAAGAACCAATACGCTCAATAAATTTACCGTCTCTTGGAGCACGTGAATCTGCCACCACTAGGTGATAAAAAGGTTTTCCCTTTTTACCGAATCTTTGCAATCTGATTTTAGTTGCCATGTTTTTTAAGTTTTATGTATCCAACATATTTCCCGGAGTCTCCTACTGCGGGGCGACAAAGATAGTAAAACCTTGATAATTAAAAAACTAAAAGCTAAAAATTGATTATAGGGATAAAATATCGACGATTTTTAGCAGATTGGTATCTACTTCACCCAGGTGTTTTATGGCTTGTTTGAAAGGAGTATATTGAATTTCGTTATTTACCAAACCCAACATTTCGCCTCGGCGGTTTGCTAAAAGTGCTTCTACTGCACCCACGCCCAAGCGGCTGGCCAATACTCTGTCCATACACGATGGGCTACCGCCACGCTGCATATGGCCCAAAATAGACACACGGGTATCAATGCTCGGAAATTTTTCTTTTACCGCATTTGCTACTACAAAAGCGCCGCCTACCTCATCGCCTTCGGCTACAATGATAATTTTGGAAGATTTATCTTTTCTACCCGATTCTAAGCGCTCTAATAAATGAGTAATGTCGGTTTTGGTTTCTGGAATTAAAATGGCTTCGGCACCGGTACCAATACCGCTTCTTAGCGCAATAAGACCCGAATCTCGTCCCATAACTTCTACAATAAACAAGCGGTCATGTGATTCGGCAGTATCGCGAATTTTATCTACCGCATCCACCACAGTGTTGATGGCGGTATCGTAACCAATGGTAAAATCGGTGCCTATTAAATCGTTATCAATAGTACCCGGAAGACCCATAATGGGTACATCAAACTCCTCGATAAAAATACTGGCTCCGGTAAAGGTACCATCGCCACCAATGCACACCAAGGCATCTATACCGTGCTTTTTAACATTTTCGAAAGCTTTTTTACGGCCCTCAACAGTTCTAAAATCATCGCTACGGGCAGTTTTTAAAATGGTGCCCCCGCGTTGTACAATATTGGCTACCGATTTGCGATCCATCGGAATAATTTCGCCGGTAATTAAGCCCTCGAACCCCCTCATAATACCCACCACTTCGAGGTTGTAATACAATCCGGTTCTTACTACAGCCCGAATGGCTGCATTCATACCCGGGGAATCGCCCCCTGAGGTAAAAACCCCTATTTTTTTAATTGATTTCATGCTTATTTTTTGTTAAACGCCGCCTTACCGCTGTCTAAAAAACGGATATAATTATTAATATCCAAATTAAATGCCTGTGGTGCCACTAATTGTTTACCCTCGGTATCTACCAACACGTAATACGGCTGAGAATTGGTACCAAAAGTGCTGGCCTGAAAATCGCTCCATTTTTGACCGATGGTTTTAATAGTTCTACCGCTAAATGTCGAGGTATACTTTTCGTTTTCAGCCAATGCTGTTTTATCATCTACATATAAAGAGATGAGGATATAGTCGTTTTTTAATCGCTTCAACACTTCGGCATCAGCCCAAACGCTTGCTTCCATTTTGCGGCAATTGGTACAACTCCATCCGGTAAAATCTAGTAAAATGGGTTTGTTTTGTTGTTTAGCGGCAGCCAATCCTTCCTCATAATCGTAATAGGCATTTAACCCGTATGGCGCATGAAATAGGTTAGCGTATTTCTTAGTAGCTGTTTCTGTAGAAACGCTCCCTGTAAACTGCTTGCTGTATAAATCGAATTCTTGGGTACTTGCCGGAGGCAACCAAGCGTTGATGGCCTTAAGAGGCGCACCCCATAAGCCGGGAACCATATACAGGGTAAAACTCCAAATTAACATAGCGAAAAGCAGTCTGGTTAATGAGATAAACGATAAATCGCTATCGTGGGCTAATTTAATTTTACCCAATAGGTACAAACCCCAAAAGGCAAAAATCACAATCCAAATAATCAAGAAAATATCACGATTCAATACCCCCCAATGGTAGGCTAAATCTACGTTAGATAAAAACTTAAAGGCTAAGGCCAACTCTAAAAATCCCAAAGAAACCTTTACCGTATTTAGCCAACCGCCCGATTTGGGCATTTCTTTTAACCACGATGGGAAAATGGCAAACAGCGTAAATGGAATAGCTAGCGCTAATGAAAAACCAAACATCCCCATAGCCGGACCAAGGTAAGCTCCTTTAGAAACTGCATCTACCAACAGCGTACCAATAATAGGACCGGTACACGAAAAAGAAACCAAAGCCAGCGTGAATGACATGAAAAACAAGCCAATTAAACCGCTTCTATTCGATTCTGCGTCCATTTTATTTACCAATGCTGCCGGTAAGGTAATTTCAAAAGCTCCCAAAAACGAAAGTGCAAAAATGAGCAGCAAGCCAAAAAATAACAGGTTAAAGGTGGCACTACTGGCTGCCTCATTTAAGGCCGAAGTGCCAAATAGTACGGTAATAATTAATCCAAGGCTTACATATATGGCCACAATAAAAATTCCATAAAGCACTGCACTGCGTATTCCCTTTGCCCTTGAGCCCGATTTCTTGGTAAAGAAAGAAACGGTTAATGGAATCATGGGATAAATGCAGGGCATAAAAAACGCAGCCAAACCGCCTAAAAAACCGGCTATGAAAATTGCCCAAAGAGAATCGCTGTTCTCGGGAGCGGCAATAGTCTTTGGCTCATCCAATTTAGGCGTAATTTTTACCTCACTGGCTACAGCTGTATCAACCAGGCTAACCGGAGCAATTTCAGACACATCAACCAAAATGCTAAATTCCTGTTCGGTGGGCGGTAAGCATTTGTTGTCATTACAAACCGTATATTCCAACACACCCTTTAGGGTAAACTTATCACTGGTGGTTTTTATTTTTTGGTTAAAGGTTACTTGCGTTTCGTGCCAAGCTATTTTCATCCCAAAGTTGGGGTCAAAAGCTATAACAGCCTTTGGGCTTTCGCTCACCTTTCCCAGTAATTGGTAGTCTTTAGAGGGGCTAAAAATAAAGGAGGTAGGAATCGGTCCACCGTCTTCTATAAATTGTGAATAGAGGTGCCAGCCTTTTTGAATATCAGCTTTTATGAGAACATTAGCCTCGTTTTTACCGATTTTCTGTGCACTATAGGTCCATTTTACCGGATTTTCTATTTGTGCCTGGCTTTGTAAAACAAGCAATACTAAGAGTAGCGTATATAATTTTTTCATAGGTGTTTAGTCAAAACAAAAAGTAATTTCTTTAAAACCAAATGTTCGGGTTCCCCTTGAGGTGTGTAGCTCCAACAAACCAGTGGGGCTTACTCCCATAATTTCGGCCTCTATCACCTCATCGCCCACTTTAAATTTGCTTTGTTCGCCAAATTTAAACAAATGCTGCAGGTAATCGCGATGTAAATCGGCAAATTTTTGTGCTCGTAGTTGTAAATATCGCCTTTCCAATGCCACACAAAGGTCGGGCAATAAACTGTTTAAATTATACTCGGTTTGTAAAACATTTTTTATGGAGGTGGCTCTTGTCAAATTCGGCGAAAATTGAGTTTGGTTGACATTTAGTCCGATACCTACCACGGCATGTTTCCATCGGCTACCCTGCACACTGTTTTCAATTAATATTCCGGCTATTTTTTTGCCAGACACCAAAATGTCGTTGGGCCATTTTATCGATACCTTAGCACCAAATAGTGGCTTTAATACATCTAAAAGCGCTAAAGAAACTACTTTGTTTAACTCAAACTGTTGCCCCACAGGTAAGAAGGTTGGTTTTAATAAAATGCTAATGGTAAGGTTTTTGCCGGCTTCACTCTCCCAAACATGCTGTAATTGGCCCTTACCGGCAAACTGATGGTCTGCCATAATTACAGTACCCTCGGTAAGTGGCCCAGAATTTGACACTAGTTCTTTTAAATAATTATTCGTGGAGGCTACACTAGAAAGTTTAACCAAATTTTGACCAATAAATAATGCTGAAAAAGTGTTATTTTGCAAGAGTTAAGCCCTCAGTTTAATACAAGCAAAACTAAATTTATTTAATGGTAAAAACTAAAGCTGTTCAAGAATCAACCCGAATTTCAGAGATGGTAATTCATGGGATGCAAGAGAAAAAGGGAAATGATATTGTTCGCTTAGATCTGCGAAATATTCACGCGGCGGTGGCCGACTATTATGTAGTTTGTCATGCCGAATCGGCTCCACAAATACGGGCATTAGCCTTAAGCGTAGAAGAAGAATTGTACAAAGCCTTTAAGGTAGATCCTTGGAGAAAAGAGGGTCAACAACACGCAGAATGGATTTTATTAGACTATGTGGATGTTGTTGTACATATTTTTAAAACAGATAAACGCCAATTTTATGGCCTAGAAGAACTTTGGGGCGATGCCGAAATAGAATCGTACCAAAGCGCTTAATTACACAGCAAAATTATATGAAAGAAAATAAATCAAGCACACCAAAATCGGTGAAGAAAATACCAGGGAAAAAAATTGTTCCCAAACCACCCCGCTTTAACATTATGTGGCTATACGCCGCTATTGTTTTAGGACTTTTTGCGGTTCAATTCTTTTTTAATAACGATACTGTTAAACAAATTTCCTATCAAAAATTTGAAAACGAGGTATTAAAATCCCGTGACGTAGAAAAGTTGGTGGCCTTCAAAAATCAAGACTTGCTAACCGTAGAGGTTTACATTAAAAAAGATCGATTAAGCCAAGCCAAATACAAAGAGTTTCAAAAGAAAAACTCTCTGGGAACACCCAATATTGGTCCACAATTTTATTTTACCGAGGGTTCTGATCAGGCACTTCAAGCAAAATTAAGAGAGGCCGAGAAAGATCTTCCCGCAGAACAGCGTACTCCATTAATTTTCGAAACTAGAGAAAGTCCGTGGGCGGGTTGGTTTATGACCATTGTGGTACCCATTCTGCTTTTTGTAGGTATTTGGTTGTTTATTATGCGCAAAATGGGCGGTGGCTCAGGTGGTGGTGGTGGCCAGATTTTCAATATCGGAAAATCTAAAGCAACCCTATTTGATAAAGAATCGCAGGTAAATGTAACCTTTAACGACGTTGCCGGACTTGAAGAAGCCAAACAGGAAGTGATGGAAATTGTTGATTTCCTCAAAAATCCGGGTAAATACACCAATTTGGGTGGTAAAATTCCGAAGGGCGCTTTACTAGTGGGTTCGCCGGGTACCGGTAAAACCTTAATGGCTAAGGCCGTTGCCGGTGAAGCGCAAGTACCGTTTTTCTCCCTATCGGGTTCCGATTTTGTAGAAATGTTTGTGGGTGTCGGGGCATCCCGTGTTCGCGATTTGTTTAAACAAGCCAAAGACAAAGCACCTTGTATTATTTTTATTGATGAAATTGATGCCATTGGTCGTGCACGTGGGAAAAACAGCATGATGGGTGGTAACGACGAACGTGAAAACACCCTCAACCAATTATTGGTTGAAATGGATGGTTTTGGCACCGATTCGGGCATTATTATTTTAGCGGCCACCAACCGCCCCGATGTATTAGATAGCGCCCTATTGCGTCCAGGTCGTTTTGATAGACAAATTTCTATCGATAAACCCGATTTGTTGGGTCGCGAACAAATTTTTAAAGTTCACTTAAAACCCATAAAACTTGCCGAAGGTGTAGATGCCAAAAAACTATCGGCGCAAACGCCTGGTTTTGCAGGAGCAGAAATTGCCAACGTGTGCAACGAGGCGGCACTAATTGCCGCTAGACAAGATAAACAAGCAGTAGATATGCAAGATTTTCAGGATGCAATTGACCGCGTAATTGGTGGATTGGAAAAGAAAAACAAAATCATATCTCCCGAAGAAAAGCGCATTGTTGCCTATCACGAAGCTGGCCATGCTATTGCGGGCTGGTTCTTGGAACATGCCGATCCATTGGTAAAAGTATCCATCGTTCCTCGTGGGGTAGCTGCTTTGGGTTATGCACAATACTTGCCCAAAGAGCAGTTTTTATACACTACCGAACAACTAACCGATGGCATGTGTATGACCATGGGTGGCCGAGTAGCCGAAGATTTGGTGTTTGGTAAAATATCTACGGGCGCACAAAACGATCTAGAACGCATCACCAAGCTATCGTATGCCATGGTTACGATTTATGGCATGAACGAAAAAGTAGGTAACGTGTCTTTTAACGATAACCAGGGCGAATACCAGTTCAATAAGCCTTACTCCGAAAAAACCTCTGAACTAATAGACAATGAGGTGCGTGGCTTAATTGCGGAGGTATATAAAAAGACGAAAGATTTACTCACCGAAAAACGAGATGGATTAGAAAAATTGGCTCAAAAGCTATTAGAAAAAGAAATTTTGTTTCAATCGGATTTAGAGGAAATTCTGGGCAAACGCCCTTTCGAAACACGCACCACTTACGATGAGTTTGTAAATGGAGGCGATAAAACTCCTGCCAAAAAAACGCGGAAGAAAAAAGTTGCGGAAAACGAAGGTATGATAGACCACAATGCCGATTTGCCCGAAAATCGTTCATCACAAGATTAAGAGCTGCCTTAATCAATTTACATGAAAGAATCTACGGCAAAAGAAAAAATGCTCAAAAAAATCCGCAAAGCCCTGCTGGATAAACGAGACAACCCCTATCCCAATTTGGAAGAGGCTCCGCTATATCACAAGGCTGACGATTTTTTAGAGGTTTTGTTTGCCGAACAGTTTACGGCTGTAGCTGGTTCTTTTCTGTACTGCGAAAACGAAATTCAGTTTATTGAAACACTTTTAGAATTGGCCGAAGAAAAAAAATGGCGCAAAATGTATTGCTGGGAACCAGCACTACAAAGCATTTTAAATACCTACGAATACCCATTTTATAGCAGCGATACCGATTTTTTAAATGCAGAAGTGGGCCTAACCCTTTGCGAAGCCCTTATTGCCCGCAATGGGAGTATCTTGGTAAGCAATCGATCGGCGGCCGGACGTCGGTTGAGTATTTATCCCGATACGCACATTGTGTTAGCCTATACCTCTCAATTGGTACTCGATTTAAAAGATGGCTTTAACCGCTTAAAAAAACAATGTGGTAACTCCCTACCGAGTATGGTATCTGCCATTACGGGGCCTAGTAGAACAGCCGATATTGAAAAGACCTTAGTGTTAGGGGCACACGGCCCAAAAGAGTTGTTTGTTTTTTTAATAGACGACAGTCAGAAATAGGTTTGAAGACCATATTTAAGCTTTTTTTGCACCTATGAAACACTTCCATAAATCAGTTTCTCTTAAACTAGTTTGTTTTACCGTGTAGAGAATAGTAGGTTTGTTTAGTAGTGGCTTGTATTTATTAGGCTACTATTTTTAAAACAATAGCTTATGAGTACTATCAAATCTGTAATTATTGGCACAGGCAGCCATCTGCCGAGCCGAGTGGTAAAAAACGATGCCTTTTTAAAAAATCGTTTTTTTGAAAAAACCGGAGAGGCCATTGAAAGAGACAATGCCGAAATAATTTCGAAATTTAAAGATATAACCGAAATAGAAGAGCGCCGTTATGCCAACGACGATCAGATGGCTTCTGATTTAGGCTATTTAGCAGCTGCAGAGGCAATTAAAAGCGCTGGGATAGATCCGGAAACCTTAGACTACATTATTGCTGCACATAACTTTGGAGATATAAAAGCGGGCGACACTCATGTGCAACTTATGCCTAGCATCGCAGCCAAAATAAAACACCATTTGGGTATCGAAAACCCAGACTGCGTAGCCTACGATTTACCTTTTGGTTGCCCGGGCTGGGTACAAGGTATTATTCAGGCCGATTATTTCTTAAAATCGGGTGATGCCAAGCGCATTTTAGTGGTAGGCTGTGAAACACTTTCACGAGTAAACGATCCCTACGACCGAGATAGTATGATTTTTGCCGATGGTGCCGGAGCTACTATTTTAGAAGCTCGTAACCATTCAAACGCGGGAATTGTTGCACACAAAACACAATCACATACTTTAAAAGAAGCGTATTACTTGTATTGCGGGCCATCTTGCAACCCCGATGTTAAAGGCAATGAGCTATACATTAAAATGGATGGGCGGAAGATTTACGAATACGCCCTAACCAACGTACCACTGGTTATTAAAGAAGCCATTGATAGAGCGGGCTTAGATATTTCGGATATTAAAAAAGTATTGGTACACCAAGCCAATGGCAAAATGGATGAGGCTATTGCCAAGCGTTTATTTAAACTATATGACAGAAGCGATATGCCAGAAGGAACCATTCCGATGACCATTGCCACGCTAGGCAATAGCTCGGTAGCCACCATTCCTACTATGCTCGATTTAATTCTTAGCAACAATATGGAAACCCACGAACTAAACGAGGGCGATACAGTGGTATTTGCCTCGGTTGGTGCCGGTATGAATATTAATGCGGTGGTGTATAAATTTTAAAACACCAGTACTACAAACAAAAAAAGCGACCCTTTTGGATCGCTTTTTTTATATACTGTCAATTTTTACGCTTCTTCTTTAATTCCGGCAATAGCCTCATCAACCAAAATACGTCCGCAATGTTCGCACACAATTATTTTCTTGTGTTGGCGAATATCCGACTGACGTTGAGGTGGTATTTGGTTAAAACAACCAGAACAAGAATCACGCTGAATAGTAACTACCGCTAAACCATTTTTGGCGTTTCCGCGTAAACGGTGGTAAGCAAATAATAGGCGTTCGTCAATTTGAATTTCTGCTTTGGCTGCTTTATTACTTAAATCTTCTTCCTCTTTTTGGGTTTCAGAAGTAATTACAGATAATTCCGATTGTTTGATTTCTAAATCTTTTTTGCGACCATCTAAATCGGCTAAAGCTTTCTCGTAAACCTCGGTTTTGGTAACAATATCAAAACCAAACTCTTTAATTTTCTTTTCAGATACCTGAATATCTAAACCTTGTATTTCTACTTCTTTTGAAATGGCTTCGTATTCGCGGTTATTTTTTACTTCGTTTAATTGAGCCTCGTACTTTTTAATAGCAACTCCGGCTTCTTTAATGGTGTTTTTGCGGGTTACAATCGCATCTTCCAAATCATCTAAATCGGCTTTTATTTTTTGGATACGGGTTTCTAAACCGGCTACATCATCTTCTAAATCGGCTACTTCAACAGGCAATTCGCCACGAATTTGGCGGATTTTATCAATTTGGGTATGGATAGTTTGCAACTCGTATAGGGCTTGCAATTTTTGTTCTACTGTTTTTTCCATTAAATTAAATACTTGATGGGGTTTGTAACTTGTTCTGTTAAATGGAGTGCAAAGTTAGGAAAATTTTTAGTAATAGTTTCAAACAAAAGCATTTGCGTAAACTGTTCACTTTCAAAGTGTCCTACATCGGCAATAATGAGTTGCTTATCGGCATCAAAAAATTCGTGGTATTTATAGTCGGCCGTTACAAACAAATCGGCACCGGCGGCTAGGGCATTGGGTAGCAAGAAACTACCCGACCCACCACAAATGGCTATTTTTTTAATTTTCTTTTCCACTAATTGAGTATGCCGTATCACCGGCACTCCCAATTGTGATTTTATGTGTTGCAAAACAGCAAGCGCATCTTGTGCTTCGGGCAATTCTCCAATCATACCCGATCCAATTTCTTGGTGGCTATTGCTAAGTGTTTGTAGAAAATAAGCCACCTCTTCATAAGGGTGAGTGGCTTTTAAGGCTAAAAGCACTGTTTTTTCAATATGCTCAGGATACAATACCTCTATACGCAGCTCCGCTTCTTTTTGCGGGGTGCCAATGTTGCCCACAAAAGGGTTGGCTCCCTCTTGTGCGGTAAAGGTTCCTTCTCCGGCCACGTTGAAGCTGCACTGGGCATAGTGTCCAATTTGACCCGCACCAGCAGCAAATAAAGCGGCTCTCACCGCATCGGCTTGTTGGTGTGGACACAGCGTAACCAATTTTTTTAAAACTCCACTCTTAGGTGCCAAGATACGCAGATTTTGGAGGCCAATTTTATCGGCTAAAGCTTTGTTTACACCGGCTGCTACGTTATCTAAATTGGTATGAATGGCGTAAATCGCCACATCATTTTTTATGGCTTTAATCAGTGTACGATCTACATAACTAGATCCGGTAAAGCGCTTGAGGCCCTTAAAAACAAGTGGGTGGTGTGAAATGACCAGATTACAGCCTTTTTTAATGGCTTCGTCTATCACGTCTTCGGTGCAGTCTAGGGAAATTACTGCGCCATGAATAATCGTATCTGGGTTTCCTACCAATAAGCCGGAGTTATCGTAGCTCTCTTGGTAGGCCAAGGGAGCAACCGACTCTAAGTACGTACAGAGTTCTTTTAACTTCATTTCAAATTATAAACCCATTCTACTCATTTGGACAGCTTCCATAGCTACTTTTTGGTTGTATTCTTGGGCTATTGATTTATGGTTCACTAAATCAACGATAGTGCCAATGAGGCAAAGACCGCCAGTGAATAAATACAAAAGACCCATGCCTATTTGTCCGACCACAAAACGTTGTACACCAGCAACAACCACCAGGCCCAAAAGGGTAAACAAAAAAATATCTTGGGGATCTTTTCTTTTTCCTGTATAAAACATGGTAAAGGTTTTCAACTGTCCCTCGGACATACTTTTGGTTAATTGCTCTAAAAACTGATATTCTGCGGGGGTAATACCCTTCAGTTGCATAAAAAATTGTTGATTCATACTAGAAGATTTAGTTTTTTAAAGATAAAATAAATTGCTTGGAAAGCTGAGCTATTCTAAAAAGCAAAATGGCTAAGGCTGGAAATACAAACCAGTGAAGCCTTTGAGCGGCGATAATTTCACCATGAAATACATAAATAATAGCCCGTCCAAGTCCACAACCCGGGCACCACGTAATCCCTAAATTTGCCAATGGGCAAAGTGTGAAGTGATTTGCTCCGGGTGTGCTAATTGCAAATAAAATCAGGGCCATAATCCAAAAAAGTAACTCGGGCGGTGGTAGATATTTTTTCACAATTAAATATACAAACACCATTCCTATTATTTTGGTGCACAGGTGCTATATTTGCAGCGAAAACAGGATGGGTGACAATTAGAGAACTACTACAACGGTACCAAGCCGACCCCCGGGTAAACGAATTAGCCACGGTGCTAAATTCGGGAAAAACCCCACGGGTACAGCTTAAGGGTCTCATCGGATCGAGTGATGCGGTGCTGGCGGTAGCTTTGTTTTTATTGCAGCAAAAAACTACGCTCTTTGTACTTCCTGATAGAGAAGAGGCCGCTTATTTCTTAAACGATTTAGAAAATATATTGGGGAAAGAGGCCTTGTTTTTCCCAGCATCGTGTCGCAAAGCTTTCGATTTTACACAGCCAGATAATAGCATGGTGTTGCAGCGGGCCGAACTGTTAAACGAACTAAAAAATGCTCAGGCTGCTGCCCGATTGGTAGTAAGTTATCCCGAAGCTCTTTGTGAAAAGGTCATCAATCGCAAGTCATTAGAAAAAAATACACTCGAAATAACCGAAGGGGCCAAACTAGACATTGAATTTATTGCCGACTTTTTAACGGACTATGAATTTGATCGGGTAGATTTTGTGTATGCTCCTGGGCAATTTGCGGTACGTGGCGGTATTGTCGATATATTTTCCTTTTCGCATTTCAGACCCTATCGTATTGAATTTTTTGGCGATAGCATTGAAAGCATCCGCGATTTTGAGATTGAAGACCAGCTATCTGTAAGTAAACTCAAATACATTACCATTGTACCCAATGTGCGGGCCAAGTTTTTAAGTGATGATAAAATTTCGCTCTTAGAATATTTAGGTAACGATTGTGCGGTTTGGATAAAAGATGCGCAGATGACGCTTGATGTGGTTAAAAATGGCTACAAAAAAAGCAAAGGGTTGTGGGAAGCCATACCCGAGGCGGATAAAAAGCAAAACCCCGAATGGCTAAACCCAAACCAACAACTACTCGATGAAAAAATGTTGGCCAGCCAGCTACAAGATTTTACCGTACTGGAGTTTGGAAAACAGTTTTTCTACCAAGCCGATCACATTTTTTCGTTCAATTTAAGTCCACAGCCCTCTTTTAACAAAGATTTTAGCCTGCTTATTCACAACCTAAAAAAGAACGAAGCGGGGCACATAGAAAATTACATTTTTACCGATTCTGCTAAACAATCAGAGCGCTTGTACAGCATTTTTGAAGATTTGGATAAAACGGTGAAATTCACACCCATACACCTTTCGTTACGAGAGGGTTTTGTAGATAGGGACCAAAAGTTGGCTTGCTATACCGATCATCAAATTTTCGATCGCTACTATAAATACAAACTTAAAAAGGGGTATATACGCTCTCAGGCACTCACGCTTAAAGAGTTAAGAGATTTAAAACCCGGCGATTTTATTACCCATATAGACCACGGGGTGGGTAAATATGCCGGATTGGAAAAGGTGGAGGTAAACGGAAAATCTCAAGAAATGATTCGCTTGGTATATGCCGATAACGATTTGTTGTATGTAAATATCAACTCCTTAAATCGCATTGCTAAATTTTCGGGCAAAGAGGGTGCCATACCCAAACTCAATAAATTGGGTACCGATACTTGGGATAAACTTAAAAAATCGACCAAGAAAAAGGTAAAAGATATTGCCCGAGATCTCATTAAATTATACGCTCAGCGCAAAACAAAAGAGGGCAACACTTTTAGACCCGACACCTATTTACAAACCGAATTAGAGGCTTCGTTTATTTACGAAGATACCCCCGACCAAGAAAAAGCTACCGCTGATGTTAAAAAAGACATGGAGGCGCCTCACCCAATGGATCGCCTAATTTGCGGCGATGTGGGCTTTGGAAAAACAGAGATAGCCATTCGGGCGGCATTTAAAGCCGTAACCGATGGAAAGCAGGTAGCCGTATTGGTGCCCACCACCATTTTGGCACTTCAACATTTTAAAACCTTTGTAGCTAGGCTGGGAGAATTTCCCTGCACAGTAGATTATATCAATCGGTTTAAAACATCGGCACAAATAAAAGAAACACTACAAAAACTAGCCGATGGCAGGGTAGATATCATTATTGGAACCCACCGCTTGGTGAGTAAAGATGTGCAGTTTAAAGATTTAGGTCTTCTGATTATTGATGAGGAACAAAAGTTTGGCGTTGGGGTAAAAGAAAAATTAAAACAGTTTAGAATAAACGTAGATACGCTCACGCTTACCGCCACTCCTATTCCCAGAACCCTGCATTTTTCTTTAATGGGTGCTCGGGATTTAAGCATCATTAACACACCGCCGCCAAACCGGCAAGCGGTGCAAACGGAATTGCACGTGTTTAACGAAAAACTAATACAAGAGGCTGTAGAGTTTGAGATGGCTCGTGGTGGGCAGGTATTCTTTATTCACAATCGGGTGCAAGATTTAGCCCAACTCGGGGGGCTTATTCAAAAACTAGTGCCGGGGGCTAGAATTGGTATTGCCCATGGACAACTAGAGGGCGATGCACTGGAAGATGTGATGCTCAAATTCGTGAACGCGGAAACCGATGTGTTGGTAGCCACCACTATTATTGAGGCTGGATTGGATATACCAAATGCCAATACCATTATTATTAACCATGCGCACATGTTTGGCTTAAGCGATTTACACCAAATGCGTGGTCGTGTGGGCCGATCTAATACAAAGGCCTTTTGTTATTTGCTAAGTCCGCCGCTTTCTACCCTCACCGGCGAAGCCCGCAAGCGCCTAAGCGCCATAGAAGAGTTTTCGGAATTGGGTAGCGGGTTTAACGTAGCCATGCGTGATTTAGATATTCGTGGAAGTGGAAACCTTTTAGGTGCCGAACAAAGTGGCTTTATTGCCGAAATTGGCTTTGAAATGTATCATAAAATTTTAGACGAGGCCATACAAGAATTAAAAGAAGAGGAGTTTAAGGGCCTTTTTGAAGAAGAAAAAGAGCGTGATTTAATTTCATTTACACAGGTAGATACCGATTTGGAGGTGTTGATTCCCGATGAGTATGTAACCAGCATTGCTGAGCGCTATAATTTATACAGTGCCCTTTCTACCCTACAAACAGAAACTGATTTATTGGCTTTTGAACAAGGCCTTATAGACCGATTTGGACCTCTGCCGGATTCGGTAAAAGAGCTGGCTAACACCTTGCGTTTGCAATGGTTGGGTAAGCGTGTTGGTTTTGAAAAAATCTCTCTTAAAAAGGGTGTATTGCGTGGCTATTTTGTAAGCAACCAACAATCGCCCTACTTTGATTCGGAGGCATTTGGAAAAGTGTTGGCAATGGTTCAAGCCAAACCAAAATCTTGTAACCTAAAAGAGGTTAAGGGTGTTCTTAGAATTGCATTTGAAGATGTGCATAGCCTTAATCAGGCTATTTTCTTGCTTAATGAATTGGTTGGCTAATTACCCAATAAAAAGGTAATTGGAAGAACGTAAGAGCTACGAATCTCTACTCCATTTAAAGTGCCGGCTTGCCAGTTTGGCGATAGACGCAATACCCGAAGGGCCTCTTCATCACAACCGGCACCAATTCCTCTTAAAACCTTAAAATTGCTAAGTTCTCCATTGGTCTCAACAACAAAGTATACGAAAACCTTCCCCTCCACACCTTGTTCTTCGGCAACGGTTGGATACTGTAGGTTTTTATTTAGAAAGCGTACTAATTTTTTTTGACCACCCTTGAATTGGGGTGATGTGTCTGGAATGCCCAACGTATTTATTTTTGCCTCTTGGTTGGGTTTTGGGGGTTCAAAAGTTGATTCTGCCGTGGATTCTTGGGTCGGGAGAGTTGTGGTTGAGGGGGTGGTTGGCGGGGTGGTTATTGGTATCGGGGTGCTGATTAAATTCAACACCTCTATTTCCTTTAAAGAACATATTTTCCCGTATTTGGTGAATTTTAGTTCCATTAATATATCGGCCTGTACCCGCACCAACTCATTTGGCCTGGTGTAGGTCTGCTTAGTCCAATAGGTGACCACCAGTGTGTCGTTACGGCGGTCAACACTAAGGGTGGGCTCCAACCAATTAAGTGTTTGTTTTTGGTATGCCAACCGGCGCTCACGATTGATGGTTTTGAGTTGCCGGTGTGTTAGGTGGTGGTAATTATAATAGGTGTCGGTAATGGTGGAGAAATAACTCGGTGGATCAAAATAGCCTTTCTTTTGATCAACATAAAACGCTTCAATAAATTTAATAAGATAGGTTTTTAACTCCTCATCGCTTAAGTTTATGGCTTTTTCTAGAGATGTGGGTGCTAAATTTGCTGGAGTGGTTTTTGTGGGTGGGGGGTTAAGTATGTGGCGGATGTCATCAGAAAAAACAGAAAGAAGTAACAACAAAAGCACCAAAACACCCATAGAAATGGCAAAACGCCAAACAGATTTATCGGGAAGAATTTGGGTTTCGGGAAGTTTCTTTTCGTCTTGCATGTTGTTTTAGCCTGCAAAATAAGTGAGATAAATATACATCAGGGGAGCGGCAAAAATGAGACTATCAAAGCGGTCTAAAAGTCCGCCGTGGCCGGGTAAAAAAGAACCCGAATCTTTAATATTTAAACTGCGCTTCAACATAGATTCTACCAAATCTCCAAGTGTACCGGCAACACCTACTAATACAGCCAACGCCAACCAATGAATAGGTGAAATTGTATACACATACCTGCTTAAAATCCATCCAGCTAGTCCTGCAATCAAAATACCACCAATAAATCCTTCCCACGATTTTTTGGGTGAATGGCGTTCAAAAAGCTTGTTTTTGCCTAGTGTAACACCAAGTACATATGCTCCAGAATCATTTGCCCATATGAGCAAAAGGAGAGAAAGTGGTAAAATAAATGAAAAACTAGCATTCATAAAACCCAATGCAAGGTAAAAGGAAAAAGGAATGGCTACATAACACACAGCCAATAAGGTTATAGCAATATTTTGAAAGGGTGTACTGCTTTTTCGGTATAACTCGGCAACAAATACCACCAATACTATGGGCACCAATAAAAGTGCGTTTTGTAAACTTTTGTTGTATACTAAAACCGAAAATGCTAAACCATATACCGCCGAAGAAAGGATTAATCCGGCGGGAATGTTGGGAGACAGCTCGGTGCTTTTTACTAGGCGATAAAATTCTAGAAGACCCACCACCACCAATAAGAAGCCAAAAGCGGCAAAAACGAAAGGACCAAAAAAGAGAGAGCCCAACATGCAGCTAGCAAAGAAAAATGCGGTAATGACTCTGGTTTTCATATATTAAAATGGGTTATCGGATAAAAGTTTTTGTGCGGTTTGGCTATCCAGTTCGGGTACCAAAACCTGTACTTCTCCAAAATGGTATGAAGAATCTTGTTTGTTTAAAAGCACGGCCTCTATCCCATTCTCTTCTAATAATTGTTTGCTTAGTTCGGCTTTAATGGGATCGCTAGTGGTATATACTTTAGTCCAATTTTGGCTCATGGTTTTCTGTTTGATGGTTTGGCCCTTTTTGTCGGGCAATTTGATAAAATTTATAAAACAAAAAAATAGTAATAGTGGCCGATAAAAACACGCTTAGTAAATAAAATCGACTATCTGCCGGGTTTTCTTGTTTCATGGCTTCGGCAACCGAAAGGCCCTTTTGTTGATAAAAATATACGGCTACAACGGCTGATCCGTTGTTTAAAAAATGTCCTAAAATTGGGTACCACATGCTGTTTCCATAGTAATATAAATAACCAAAAAGCGCACCCAATAACATCCGGGGAATAAATCCATAAAATTGTAGATGTATAGCACTAAACACTATGGCGGCCAACCAAATACCCACATGGGCATTTTTTACCAAACGGCCAAAAATGGGTTGCAGGCATCCCCTAAAAAGCAGCTCTTCTCCAATGGCCGGAATAAGCGCAATCATAAGCAAGTTTATGGCTAAATCTACAGCCGATGGCATGTATAAGAATCGTTGGGTAAGGGTAGCTAGCTGGTCTTCTTGCTGGCGCATCCACTTTTCTACACCGACTAAAGAGTCGGGTAGGTGCATAGCTTGGTTAACATCTATGGTCCACTGAAAAAAGCCTGACGAGAAATAAAAAAGTAAAGCTGTAAGTATAAAAAGAGGAATATGTGTTGCTGTATTTAATTTAAAAAAAGAGGTGGCTTGGTTGCCCTCTCGTTTTGCAAACCACCAGGCCGGAAGTAGAAAAGAACCCACACTCGAAAAAAGTTGAACAATACGCAAAAAGCCAACGCTTTCATTCATAGGAGAAACAACCAATACCGATTGCTTATAGATTAAAGACCCCGCAAGAAGGCCTAAAAGAGAAAATAAAAACATCCCAGAAACCACCAAAACTAAGAGTTTAAGAAGTGCCAAGCCGGGAGATGTGATACTTTTGGACATGATGTGCCTATATTTTGTACTTTTGAAGCATAAAGTAACAAAAAAATGAGGGCTTTTGTGGTATGTCTGTAAAGATTGGAACAATAGAATTGGGTGAATTTCCGCTTTTGCTTGCCCCTATGGAGGATGTAAGCGATCCGCCGTTTCGTTTGGTGTGCAAACAAAATGGTGCGGATTTAATGTACACCGAATTTATTTCCTCGGAGGGGCTTATTCGTGCGGCTGCCAAAAGCCGCCAAAAGCTGGATATTTTCGAATACGAACGCCCCATTGGCATTCAAATTTTTGGTAGCCTCATAGAAAGTATGCGGGAAGCAACCGAAATTGCCAGTCAAGCCCAGCCCGATTTAATTGATATTAATTATGGCTGCCCCGTTAAAAATGTAGCCTGCAGGGGCGCCGGGGCTAGCCTCTTGCAAGATATTGATAAAATGGTGGCCATGACCAAGGCTGTGGTAGAAAGCACTCACCTACCCGTTACTGTAAAAACCCGTTTAGGTTGGGACGACACTACCAAAAATATATACGAAGTGGCCGAACGCCTACAAGATGTGGGCATAAAAGCACTTACCATCCACGGGAGAACTCGGGCGCAAATGTATAAAGGCCAAGCCGACTGGTCGCTTATTCGAGAAATAAAACGCAACCCTAGAATTCAGATACCCATTTTTGGAAATGGCGATGTAGATAGTGTAGAAAAAGCCGCCAACTGGCGATTAGAATATGAGGTTGATGGGATTATGATAGGCCGAGCAGCCATTGGCTATCCCTGGATTTTTAGAGAAATAAAACACTTTTTTGCTACCGGCGAAAAACTGGCGGGCCCAACCCTTGCCGAGCGTATTTCTGTGTGCCGCACCCACCTAGAAAAATCTATTGAGTGGAAGGGTGTGAAAACCGGAATTTTTGAAATGAGAAGACACTACGCCAATTATTTTAAGGGCTTGCCCGATTTTAAAGAATACCGCATGCGGCTCGTGTCTTTAGAAAATGTAGATGATATATCATCAGTATTGAGTGAGGTTGAAGAGAAATTTGAAGATTTTGTAGTGGTATAGTATGGTCAAAGCAAACACATTAGGGGTTACTGTTTCTGTGGTAACAAATTACCAAGCTGATTTTTCTGACCCGGCAAACGGCCGTTTTTTATTTGCCTATCAAATTACTATTGAAAATGGCACACAAAGCGCTATTCAATTACTAAGCAGACACTGGGATATTGTAGATGCCAACGGCTTAAGCCGGGTGGTTGATGGTGAGGGTGTGGTTGGTGAGCAGCCGGTTATTCTCCCAGGAGAATCACACCAGTATGTTTCGGGGTGTGAGCTGGCTACCGAAATGGGGTCTATGCAGGGGTATTATACCTGTAAACAAGTAGATAAAGCTGCTTTATTTAGAGCAAGTATACCGCATTTTACACTGGTAGCCAATTATAAATTAAACTAAAAAGCCCCAAATGTTTCCAGATGGGGCTTTTTTATACCTTTTACTTTTAATCTCTTCGATTGCCCAATAACATGCTGGCATAATATACCAGGGTTGCTAATGAACCCAGGGCGGCTATTACATAGGTCATGGCTGCCCACCACAAGGCGTCTTTTGCTTGTTCGTGTTCTGCAGCATCGGTAATAGAGGCACCCGAGGAGTCTAGCCAAGCCAGGGCTCTTCTGCTGGCATCAAACTCTACGGGTAGGGTAATAAAGCTAAAAAGTGTAACTAGAGCTAAAGCGGCTACACCAATCGCCAATACATAGGGGTTGCCAGAAAATACCATAATCATCACCCCAATAAACAGCGTCCATTGAATTAGGTTAGAGGCTAGGCTAACAACAGGCACCATGGACGAGCGGAATTGCAACCAAGAATAGGCCACAGCATGTTGCACGGCGTGTCCACATTCGTGGGCAGCAACAGCAGCAGAGGCCACACTTTTACCGTGATATACCTCGGGGCTTAGGTTTACTGTTTTGTTTTGTGGGTTGTAGTGGTCGGTCAGTTGACCTTCAACCGAAATAATTTCTACGTCGGCTATACCGTGATCGGCCAACATTTTTTCAGCAATTTCTTTACCGCTTAAGCCGGAAAGTAAGCCGATTTCTGAATAGGTTTTAAATTTACTTTTGAAACGCCATTGAACCGCAAAGCTAATTAGTCCGACGGCTATTAATAAGAAAAGTCCCATGTTTTTGTTTTTTTTATAAATATAATTACCATTTATCAAAAAGCATACCATTTAAACACAAAATACCTGTTTTTGTAATTTATGGTGTGTAAATTTAGGTTTGGTGCACCTTTTAGGGTTGTTTTGTTGGTTGGACTCGTCTTGTCAAAATGGCTGTTTATTTTTGTATTTTTAAGCCTAATTAATTTATATGGATGTGCTAATTTTAGGTATAGCGGCGCTGGTTTTGGTGGTTGCTGTAGTAATTTTTGTTAAACGCCCCGTATCGGCCGATGGTGTTTCTGCAGAAGAGTTTTCTAGATTAAAACAAGAAAACGGGGGTTTGTTGACAGAGGTGGCTAGAACCACTGAGCGGGCTGAAAACAGTGCGGCAGAGCGCCTGCGTTTAGAGGATAGGCTGAGAGAGGTTGAGTCTGATTTGGTGGCTAAAAACGAACGGATTGTAAAGGCCGAAGAGGCTTTTAAGTCGCAAAGAGAGCGCCTGGGTGAGCAGGAGGCCTATATTTTAACCCTACAACAACAGTTTAAATTGGAGTTTGAAAACATTGCTAACAAACTATTAGACGAAAAAACTAAATCGTTTACCGAGCACAACCGCACCCAATTGGATGTGATTTTAAATCCATTTAAAGAAAAACTAAAGGATTTTGAGGAGAAGGTGGATAAGGTATATAAAGCAGAGTCGGATGAGCGAAATGTGCTAAAGGGAGAGATTAATAAGTTGGTTGAAAACAACCGCTTAATGAGTGAAGAAACGCAAAACCTAACCAAGGCGCTTAAGGGTGAACAGAAAAAACAAGGGAATTGGGGGGAGATGATTTTAGAGAAGGTGTTGGAGCGCTCGGGTTTGGTTAAAGACCGTGAATACCGAGTACAGGCAAGCATGGTTGGCCCCGACGGAAATCGTTTACAGCCCGATGTGGTGATTGATATGCCCGATGGCAAACACCTTATTGTAGATTCGAAAGTATCGTTGGTGGCTTATGAGCGTTTGGTAAATTGTGATAATGATGCGGAACGGGAGGTGTATGCCAAAGAGCATGTAAAATCTATACAAAACCACATTAACGATTTGTGTGGTAAAAATTACCAAGATTTATATCAAATTAATTCACCTGATTTTGTGTTGTTATTTGTGCCTATCGAATCATCGTTTAGTGTGGCGGTACAACTAGATGAGGATTTATTTAATTATGCCTGGGATCGCCGGGTGGTTATTGTGAGTCCTTCTACGCTGTTAGCAACACTAGGTACGGTAGCCAGTATTTGGAAGCAGGAGCGTCAGAATAAAAACGTGTTGGAAATTGCTCGTTTAAGTGGTGCTATGTATGATAAATTCTATGGTTTTGTTGAGGATTTAGAAGATATAGGTAAAAGCTTAAAACAAACCGAAAAGGCATACGATAAAGCCATAAATAAACTATCAACTGGTTCTGGTAATCTCACGGTAACAGCCGATAAAATTAAAAAACTGGGTGCTAAAGCCAGTAAACAGCTTGATCAAAAATACATCGACGAGGATGAGGAATCGGCTTAAAAAGCCTTCCAACCCTGGGCTTTTAATTCGTGTATATTATTTGACTTAGAAACCAATTGACAGCCCGAGGCGGCATCGGTCATGTGGCCAATAATAGTAATATCGGGGCTGTTTTTTACCTTATCGTAATCGCTCTGCTTAATGGTGAATAATAACTCGTAATCTTCTCCTCCGTTTAAAGCACAGGTGGTGGGATCTAAACCAAATTCACGGGCGGTATCGTAAGTCATTTGATCTATCGGTATTTTCTCTTCGTACACGTGGCAGCCCACATTAGATTGCTTACAAATGTGTTTTATTTCTGAAGCTAGGCCATCCGAAATATCAATCATAGCTGTTGGTTTTATGCCGTTTTCTCGTAAATAATCTACAATATCTTTACGGGCCTCTGGTTTTAATTGGCGTTCAATTACATAATCTTTACCCTCTAAATCGGGTTGAATATTGGGGTTTTCTAAAAAGATTTGTTTTTCACGTTCTAATAATTGTAAACCAATATAAGCTCCACCTAAATCACCAGAAACACACAATAAATCACCTTCTTTTGCACCCGATCGGTAAACCACCTGATCTGCATCTACATAACCTATACTAGTTACACTGATTATTAATCCTTGTTTAGATGCCGAGGTGTCTCCTCCCACCACATCTATATTGTATTTTTTACAAGCTAAATAAATACCGTCATATATTTCTTCTACTGCTTCTAATGGAAATTTACTCGATAAACCAATAGATATAGTAACCTGAGCGGCTACTCCATTCATAGCATAAATATCACTCAAGTTTACTTGGACGACTTTATAACCTAAATGTTTGAAAGGAGTATAGGATAAATCGAAATGAATACCCTCTAATAATAAATCGGTTGATACAACTATTTGTTTCTTACCAGCTGATAATATGGCCGCATCATCTCCTACACCTTTAATGGTACTTTCTTGAGTGATTTCTATTTTATCGGTTAAATGCGCTATTAATCCAAACTCTCCTAATTGCGCTAACTCTGTACGCTCGGTATTTTCAAACATAAATTCTCTTTTTTTATATTCTCCAAAATTATCCTTTTATACACACACTAAATAATTACTATTTATTATTTATAAAATATACTATGGTTTATTAAGGTGTTAGTATGGTGTATAATACAACCGATATTTATTTCATTATGTAGTTATTCTATTTTTATACACAAATAACCAACCACTTTTTAAATATAAAATACTAAGCAACAAATACTTATAAAAAATGGTATTTTTCAATTCACACTATTTTGTGAATAAATTAAGGATGATTTTAAAGTGAACAACTTGGAGTTATTGCTGTATAAATAAGGTAGAAATTTTTAAAGTTGAAGCAAACCACAACCCTATAATTAGTTCTACTTATTTATCTACATGTTTTAGTTCACTTGTTAACAGGAATCCACATCTTAAACTAGGTTAAAAGAAAGAAACTACTTACCTTGTTCTATTAATAAACTGTTTTATGCCCCTTATTTTACCTGTTAAAGGAGTTTCCCCAACTATCGGTAGCGATTGTTTTATTGCTGAAAACGCAACTATTGTTGGTGATGTAATGTTAGGTACACATTGTTCTGTGTGGTTTAATGCCATTATTCGAGGCGATGTAAACCAAATTAGAATTGGTAATTACACCAATATTCAGGATGGAGTTACGGTTCATTGCACATACGAACAAGCATCCACCACCATTGGAAACTATGTATCGGTGGGGCACAACGCAATTATTCACGGTTGCACCATAAAAGATAGGGTGTTGGTGGGCATGGGTGCTATTATAATGGACCACACCGTGGTAGAAGAGTACTGTATTATTGCAGCAGGCTCTATTGTTTTAGAAAACACACTTTGTGAATCGGGATATATTTATGCAGGATCCCCCGCAAAAAAAATAAAACCAATTAGCGAAACCCAGCGGGCATTATTAGATCAACTACCAGACAGGTATGTATTATATAGCGATTGGTTTAAAAATCCGCAGGTATTATAATCTTTTCCTCTAAATCCCAGTTTGCTCGTAGGCTAATAGTTTTTTCAAAAAACCACACTTTTTCAGGTTGGGTGTTTGTTGCTAGATCTCCATTATCCCACTTTCCATTTTTATTTTCATCCAACACCACCCGAACACTGTATTTTCCAAGGGGATACGTTTTATAGCTTAAAGTACTAGCCCGAGTAATAACATCTTCTTTTACAACCACCTTTTGTTCGTTTAACAACTGCAATACATACTTTTTACTTGTATCGCTTAAGCTTACCAATAAGCCCAAACTTCCATAACTATCCAAACCATCTTGCCTAAAGGTTTTAGAAAAAGGAGCATTTTTTAAGCCAGAAATCGCCTTTATAGCGCCCTCAGAAACCCTTATCGTATAATTTCTTCCCGCCTTAAACGGATATAGTATTGACAGCGACTGTACTAACCCAACCGGCTTTACAACCCTCCAGCCCCCTAATTTTATGGAATCTGAATACAAACTTATTTTGGTGCTATCTATAAGTTCTGCGGGCATGGAAAATACTAATGAGTAACCCAATCCTGCCTTTAATCTATTTCCCTGAGTATTGTCTTTTATTACCGGGGTTCTGTTGTATGCCTCTCTTTTATTTCGGTTAATATTCACGGTGTTTATAAGCCCACCACTAGAGTATATTCCTAATTTTAAAGAATCATAGGCCAGCTCTGGCGACCAAATCAGAGTCGAATCACCCAATGCATTATATTTTATTATACTATTTTTTAGATAATCGGTATCCCCCAACTCTTTAACAGCTAATTCTTTCACAGGCTTATTATAAACCAACAAAAGCCTTCCATCCAACTCTATTTTCTTTTCTATAACCTTGAAATCTTTTGGTAATTCTTTAAATACCCCAAGGTTTACATTCTGAGCGCTTCGGTTTAATCTAATCTTGCTAGAACTAAAGCCAATTTCATCTATTCCTTGATTGTAAATTTTATCTGCACCAACCTCCTTGAGCGCATATACCGAATATTCATCCGACCGCAGGTTGTTCAACCTATAATTCCCCGCATCATCCGTTGTGGTGTAGGTGCTCGGTTTCTTCTTACCCAATAAACTGTCTTGTTTGCTTGGAAATAAAAACACCATTACATCTTTTAGTGGCTCATTGGTGGAGGCGCTGGTTACTTTTCCGCTTAGTGATAGCGAATCAAGCACTCCGCCACTCGAAAAAACATAACTGTAATTTTTTAGCAGATTGTTTTCGTTTACATCGCCAACTGCTTTGCCGAAGTTTATAGTGTATGTGGTATTGGGCTCGAGGGTCTGGCCAAGCTTTATGGTTAACACCTCTTTGTTTGCTTTTATGTCGAGTGGTTTTTCTAGTGAAGGGCTTACGCTAATTTCTGTGAAGGCGTTATTTAATTTTATAAACTCGTTAAACGTTAGCTCGATTTCAGAAGCCAAAAAACCCGTGCTTAAATTTTTTGGTTTTTCTTTTACCACTTTCGGCGCCCCGGCGTCTTTTGGTCCACCGCTCGGCGATTGCATGCTGGCACAACCAGCTAGTGTCCATAACCCAATAACAAAGCCAGCCCCCAACAACCACATTCTTTTAAAGGCCCCTATAGAGCTGTTGGTTAAAAAAAGATATTTTTTGGAAGAACTAGTCAGATAATTCTTAAAAGTCCCGCAAATCGCTTTATTTTGAGTCACCTGGTTTTTTATTTAAATTATTGATAATCAAACACTTAACCATTATTTTGTTAAATGAACCATTAAAACTGAAATATCTGATGGAGAAACCCCCGAAATTCTAGAAGCTTGCCCAAGAGTTCTCGGTTTTACCCTAAACAATTTTTCTCTAGCCTCTTTGGAAAGCGAACCTAGGGTTTGGTAATCAAAATTTGGATTAATTTCTCTATCCTCCATGCGTTTCATTTTCTCTACAATTTCCAATTCCTTTTCAAAATAACTTTCGTACTTCACCCGAATTTCTGCTTGTTCAACCACCTCGTTTGTGTAGCTCTTCAGCTCTTCGTTTAGGCCCGGGTTGGCAGCGCTCAAATCACGAATCCCAATTTGTGGTCTCCCCAACAAGTTAACTAATTTTACTTTCTGATTAACAGGTGATGTTCCCAGGGTCTCGAGCGCCCCATTTATTTCTTCGGGTTGTACAGATACTTGCGATAGATAAGCCACTAATTTATCGGCCGCTGCAACCTTGTTGTGCACCGCATTCATACGCTCATCAGAGATTAAACCGAGTGAATGGCCAATTCCACTTAAGCGCAAATCTGCGTTATCTTGTCTTAACAATAAGCGATGTTCGGCCCTAGAGGTAAACATTCTATAGGGCTCTTCCGTCCCCTTGGTTACCAGATCGTCTATCAAAACACCTATATACGATTCCGAGCGTTTCATAATTAACTCTTGTTTATCGTTTACTTTTTGGTGCGCATTTATTCCTGCTATAAAACCTTGACAGGCCGCTTCCTCATAACCCGTGGTACCGTTAATTTGCCCAGCAAAAAACAGGTTTTTCACCAATTTAGTTTCTAGTGATAGCCCAAGCTGTGTTGGTGGAAAATAGTCGTATTCTATAGCATACCCCGGGCGAAACATTTTGGCTTGTTCAAAACCCGGTATTTGTTGCAAAGCCCTGAATTGCACATCCTCGGGCAGTGAAGTAGAAAAGCCGTTTACGTAAATCTCCACCGTGTTCCACCCCTCGGGTTCTACAAATATTTGATGCCGCTCCCGTTCGGCAAACCGGTTTATTTTATCTTCTATAGATGGGCAATAACGCGGTCCTAAGCCCTTAATTCTGCCGGTAAACATGGGCGATTTTTCAAAACCCTCTTTTAGGGTTTCGTGTACCGCTTCGTTGGTATAAGTAATCCAGCAACAGCGTTGTTCGGTTTGTAAAGGAACGTCTGTATACGAGAAACGACCACGGTCTTCATCTCCCCACTGTTCCTCCATTTTGCTATAATCTAGCGTACGTCCATCTACTCGTGGTGGTGTTCCTGTTTTCATTCTACCCGCTTCAAAACCAAGCGTTACCAGCTGTTCTGTAATTCCCGTAGCCGCCTTTTCACCCGTTCTTCCACCACCAAAGCGCTTTTCTCCCACATGAATTACCCCATTTAAAAACGTGCCATTGGTTAAAACCACGGAAGACGCTTCAATCTCTATTCCCAGAGAGGTTATTACCCCAGCCACACGATCACCATCTAATTTTAATCCCACCACCGTGTCTTGCCACAGGTCTACATTGGGTATTTGTTCTAGTTGCAGGCGCCATTCTTCCGCGAAACGCATGCGGTCTATTTGTGCCCTAGGGCTCCACATAGCTGGCCCCTTTGATCTATTTAACATTCGAAATTGAATGGTGGTTTTGTCGCTAATAATACCCGAATAGCCCCCCATGGCATCAATCTCTCTCACAATTTGTCCTTTGGCAACCCCTCCCATAGCGGGATTACAGCTCATTTGTGCAATGGTTCCCATATTCATGGTTACCAACAACACCGTTGAGCCTAAATTTGCCGCCGCCGCCGCCGCTTCACAGCCCGCATGCCCGGCACCCACCACAATTACATCATATTTTTTAAACATATTCTTTTTGTTCCACGTGAAACAGCACAAAAATAATCAAATTCGTCGGCACGTTTTTTATTTCGTTCCACGTGGAACATTTTTAAAAAGTGCATATAAACTTACCAATACCCAAACACCCTCTAGCACCACAAAGGGGTAAAAAGAAATAAGGTAGGCAGATACGCCACAAAGGGCCGCACCCACCATGTTGAGCAGGATGTAGCTTACACTATCTACCTGTATTTTTTTAAATAGGATTAATAAGAAAGCCACCAAAAGAAGGCTCACCCCCACTGTACCCAAACTATCCGAAACACTCATGATCATTGTATTGTTTGCTCAAAAATAACGTTAATGTCACAAAACTTAAACCCAAATACAAACAGTCGACACATTTTATGATATTTGTGTGTTTAAACATCAATAAACATGAAAACTATCTTCCATCCTGCCACCCAAAGGGGTTTTGCTAACCACGGTTGGTTGCAGGCCGCTCACTCATTTAGTTTTGCCCAATTTTACGATCCCAATAAGGTTCAGTTTGGCTTGCTAAGGGTGCTTAATGATGATATTGTGGCACCAGCTATGGGCTTTGGCACGCACGGACACGACAATATGGAAATTGTGACCATCCCCCTACGTGGTTCTTTGGCGCATAAAGATAGCCTAGGTTCTGTAGGTACCATTACACCCGGTGAGGTGCAAATTATGTCGGCGGGCAGCGGCATACAACACTCCGAGTTTAACGCATCAGAAACTGAAGAGGTAAATTTGTTGCAAATTTGGGTTTTCCCGAAAGAGCACAACATTAGCCCCCGTTACGATCAAAAAGCATTTGATACTAGTTTAGCACAAAACAGCTTTCAACTGGTGGTTTCCCCTTCCGAAAAAGAGGGGTCTTTGTGGATTAACCAAGACGCTTGTTTCTCACTAGGAAGCTTTGATGCGCATACAGAAGCTAGTTATACCTTCAATTTCACAGAGAACGGGGCTTACGTATTTGTTATTGAAGGTGAGATAAACCTTGCTGGTCAGGTATTGGGAAGAAGAGATGCTTTGGGTGTGTATGATACCAAAGAACTAAGTTTTACTATACAGCAAGCCGCCAAGGTATTGGTCATAGAAATACCAATGAATTAGGCCGTAAAAGGCCGGTGTGCCAAATAGTAGTTTTCTTTTTCGGTCATTTTAGCCTTTTCGGTTTTGCTTTTATCGCCATAACCCAATAAGTGTAATAGCCCATGAATCATTACCCGCTGTAGCTCGTCAGTTTCGGTTACACCAAATTTCTTGGCATTTTCTTTTATTCGATCTATGCTGATGAAAATATCACCCAACACATTTTCGTTGGTTTCGCTATTGTCAAAGGTGATGATATCGGTATAGCTATCGTGATTGAGGTACGATTGGTTCATTTCGAGCAAATAAGCATCGCTACAAAAAACATAATTCAACTCTTTAATGCTATTGCTCTCAGCCTTTGCGGTGTTTATAAACCAATCGCGGAGCTGGGCTTTATTTTTAAGCACCACGCTACAATCTTCTTTAAAAAACCGAATTCCTCGGATTGTATTTGCCATCTTTTGCACCTAAATAATTGTTCAAAAACCTGATTATCAACACATTAATTTTAACATCAGATTTTAAAGCTCAATCAAAAATACATAATTTTGTGTTCTTCGGGATGTAGCGTAGCCCGGTATCGCGTCAGCATGGGGTGCTGAAGGTCGTCGGTTCAAATCCGGCCATCCCGACCCCAATAAAAAAAGCCCTGCTTGTTGAGGCAGGGCTTTTCACACTTTTTAAATATAGTTACATAATCCACTATCAAACAAAAGACTCGAACACACTTGTGAATTAAAACGATTTATATTGCGTCAAATGAAAACACTTGAGGGCTACCCGCAACCTTTTTAAAACCCGTTCCATCTAAATTAACAGAACAAGCCCAATATGGGCCCCAACCACTTGTATAGTTATCATCGTATGCTTGAAAAAATATTTTCGTACCATCTGGTGATACAGACACCTCACCAATATCAAAACGGAAACCTACCGGCAAATCCGTTATTTTGGTGTGTTGGGTTCCATCGTAATTACACTTCCAAATCTGATTATTGCCAGCACCCGCATTTTGAGCAACTTGTTTTGTATAAATTAAAAGCCCCAGACTTTTTGGTGTGGTGTCTGTTTGTGCTATAGATTCCTTCTTACAGCTGATATCAAATATCAGTATAGAAATAGAGAAAAGTAATAGGCTTATTGTAGATAAAAGTAGTTTTTTCATAGTTTTTTAATTATGCATTTGTTTATTGTATACGTTCTAATATCGAAAAAAAAGCCCCAATCGAAAGATATGGGGCTTTTTAAATTAAAAATTCTATTTATTTTGGATCCAACACATTTTGAATGCTTACTAAAGCATCTTCTAAATGTGCTTTTACCACAGGGTTACTAAATTTAGCCAAGCTAGCACGAATTTCAGCAGCTAGGTTTTTCAACTCTCTGCGTGCCATTGGTCTGATGTCTGAAGTGGTGGCATCAAAGCGTGGTCCTGCCGGCATTCCAGGGAATGCAGCTGGTGCAGGCGTATCTTGTTTATTAATTAAGAATCCTAAACGATCAATATAGGCACGCTGTAGGTTTCTTTTGTAGGTATCTATATTAGAACCACTGGCCAATTCAGTCCAAACACCCTTGTGTACATCGGCAAAAAGATCGGTTAAACCATAAGCCTGGTCGCCGTTTTTAGCACTATTATCAATTACACGAGCTAATCGAGCCGGCTCTAAAATACCATTCAAAACATTTACTTGCGCTCCACGTAAACGCTCTATAATACCCGCTTGATCAAATTTGTTCAATATGGATTTATCTAGCATCCAGGTTGGGGTAGCAAAAGCTTGTGCATTAATAAAGCGAAGTGCTTCTTGTTGTTTTGCTTTAGCCACGTGGGTATAAACATCACCTTTTTGTTCGTAGGTTTTATCGTTTTCGTAAATACCACCAATATTTGAGCGTACGTGGCCCATGTAGCGGTTCCACTGTGCTAATACCTCTCCGTATAACTCTCTCAAATTATCGTACGGTTTTCCTTCTTCAAAGGTCCATTTTTCGATATTTGGAAGGATACGTTTTAAGTTAGCAATACCGTAAGCCGAGGCTTTCATGGCATCATCACCTAAATCTTCAGATTGTGCCCGTGGATCAATGGGGTTACCAGTTTGCTGCCCGTAGAAGTATTTTGGATTACCAGCACGCTCAATGGTCCACTTGTTTAAGATTTTAGCATCCTCATCCGCAGAATTGGTATCGAACCAAGTATAACCCCATTTTATGGCCCATTTATCGTATTCGCCAATACCGGGATACAATACCACGTCGCCATCGCCAGGTTGTGCAATGTAGTTAAAGCGGGCATAATCCATAATAGATGGAGCGGTACCGCCCATTTTTTTGGTGAAAGCCGCAGAACGCAACGAATCAACAGGGAAAGCTACGCTTGAACCGAAGTTGTGTGGTAAGCCTAGTGTGTGACCCACCTCGTGTGATGACACAAAACGGATTAATTTACCCATCAACTCGTCTTTAAATTTTGGTGTTCTGGCATCTGGATTAATAGCCGCGGTTTGAACAAAGAACCAATTGCGCACCAGGTTCATTACGTTGTGGTACCAACCAATATCGCTTTCTAAAATTTCGCCAGATCGTGGATCGGCAACGTGCGGACCATAGGCATTTGGAATGTTTGAAGCGAAATATCTAATTACTGAGTAACGAGCATCTTCAGGACTCCAATCAGGGTCGTTTGGTGGGTCTAAACACACAATGGCGTTTTTAAATCCGGCCTTTTCAAACGCCGCATTCCAATCGTTCACCCCATCTTTTAAGTGCTGACGCCATTTCTGTGGCGTAGCCGGATCGATATAGTATACAATTTGTTTTACCGGTTCTACCAATTCGCCACGCTTGTAAGCTTCTTTGTCTTTTGGTTCTAATCTCCAATGACGGGCATAGCGTGTAACGGTTGCTTTTTGAGCATCGATACCATAGTCGGTTTGTGCCTGTGAAAAGAACCCAACTCTATCGTCAGCTAAACGAGGTTTCATGGGTACTTTTGGTAATAATAACAAGGAGTTGTGAATCTCAACGGTTACCGAACCCAAGCTTTCGTCTACCGGTGCGGCAGCAGCTCTGTAAGTTTTGGTGGTGGTTACCTCTACGTTTATAGGGAAACTTTTTACCGTATCAATGTAAGAACGAGCCTCGTCTAATGCCGATATTTTATACCTGGTTCTTACCGCTGTTGGTAAGCCAATAGACAATACATCTTTTGTAAACAAATCAGTTGCATCAATAACTACAGAAGCCGAATCTTTGTTAATAGCTTTGATATCAAAAGCACTCAAAATAGCATCTAAATTTGAGTTTTTAACCGATTGATACATATCTGTACCCTTAGCGGCTATGTTGTCATAAGAAGGTACACGAAGCAATACTTGTTTATCGCGTTTTTGCCATATCCATACTTGTTCATTTAATTCTTCACCGCCGTAAGTTCCGTCAACTGCCGGAGTTTTTACATAACGGGTAACCATGAGCATTTCTCTACCAAATAATGAATCGGGTATCTCATAATAATATTTTCCATCTACTTGATGTACCTTAAACATACCCTTGTCGGTTTTTGCTTTTTCGGTAATTACATCTTTATAGGGTTTAATGCCCGGTTTGGCAGGGCCTGCCGGAGCGCTAGCTGCCGCTGGGGCTGCTGCTGGAGTGCTTGGCTTTTTTTGTTGTGCCATTGCGCCGGTAATTCCAAGGGCAACAAACAACAAACTTAGGGCCAAATGACTTTTAATACGAATGGTTTTAATCATGATTTTTGGTTTTGGTTGTGTTAACAAATATAAAAGTTGCAAGAAATTTTTTGTACACCTATCCTTAAAGTTACAAAGTGGTTACAACTGTTTCTTAACGTAAATATATAGCTTTCTCATCAACCTAACACATAAATGCGATCAATTTTATTAAAAAAAAGCCCGCTTGTGGGCGGGCTTTAGAGTATGGCTATTTTATAGAAAACGGAAGGTAAATACCTACCGTAATGTTTCGCCCCGGGTTATAAAAACCAAGGCTCGGATCGGTTTCATCTAACCTACCTGGTCTTAGCCGACTGAGGTGGTCGAAGTATTTTTTGTTTAATAAATTATTTCCAGCTACATGAATTTTTAGTGGCATTTTATTGATTAAAACGTTGGTACCTATGCCCGCATTCAATAGGGTGTAAGCCCCAGTGCTTGTTTCAAAAATATCAATACGTTTTTGAGCAAACACGTGTTCTAACCCTAAAGACAAATAGGAGTTTTTTAATCCTTTAATCTTGGGCTCTAAGCGAAAATCATTTCTAACAACTCCTGCCGGAATAAAGGGAAGTGCCCTGCCGGTTGTTTTATTACTGGCCCGAGTATAGGCAAAACTACTTTCTATATGCAATACATCTATTGGGTGTAATGTAATGCTAAACTCGGTTCCGGTTAGCACGGCATTATCTTGCCCAAAACGGTAAACCGGCAAAACAGTTCCATTGTCGTTAATGGTTTCACCCCCCAATTGGCGGGCATAGATGTATCGGTTAATTTGGTTGTAAAAAACAGTCCAATCAACATCTATTTTTTCGGTATGAAAACCAAGACCTAAATCCGTATATAAACTCCGTTCAGGTTTTAGCGTATTGCTTCCAATTTCATAACGAAAAGCACCCTCATGAACTCCGTTAGCAGACAATTCGGCAATATTAGGCGCCCGAAATGCCGACCCCACATTGGCTTTAATGTTCCACACCTCTCCAAACTCTTGGGTGAAACCAATTGCTGCGCTTAAGTTGCTAAATTTATTTTCAAACGCATTGAAAATAGTTGTTCCATTTTCAATCAACTCTTCCGATTTGGTTTGCTTTTGATCCAAGCGGAGTCCAACATTTAAACTAGTTTCTTTCCAACTCTTTTTTAGGTAACCAAAAATTCCCCATTCTATTGAGTTATAATTCGGTACCAAAAACTCTTGCCCCTCATTGCTGTTTTTTTGGTTTACCGTAGAAACGCCAAATACCCGTTCTAAACCATTTTGATCCGGAAAGAAATATTTAAAGTCACTACTTAATGTGTTTAAATCAAAAAACAAGCCGGGAACGGATTGATCATCTTCAAACTCTTTCCGTTGGTTTTTTTGAAAAGATACATTGCTTCTGAGCCTACCCGAACCCAACAGAACGTTGCTATTAAATGCTATTTTTTTATGCAGAATTGCTTGGTTTGGCAATAGCAGAGTGCGCCCATTCAGTTGTTTCGGCGTTAATACATTACCACTACCATCTTCAAATTCACCATTTGCATTTGGTAAAAAATCGGGCAAGCCCACATTACTACTAAAGCTCGACACGTTCAGGTGTGCATACCCCCAATTTTTGTTTATTCCTACCTGTCCACTCAGGTTTTGTTCGTTAAAGCCCGTATTGGGAATTCTACCGATAGGTGTTTCGTAACCCTTTGCGCTTTTAAACGATATTCTCGATCGCCAAACAAAGCCGTTTTTGTTGCCAAAAACCATGGCCGAGTTTCCAAACATCGCACCATTACTTGAAAAATTACTTAGCACTTCTCCTTTAATTTGACCCTCGGGTGCTGGCAAAGGGTCGATCATATTAATAACACCGCCTAGCGCATCAGAACCATACAAAAGGCTAGCCGCTCCCTTTAACACCTCCACCTTATCAACATTAAATTGATCTATTTCTATACCGTGTTCATCTCCCCACTGCTGGCCCTCTTGTTTAGCCCCATCAGCCAAAGTAATTACCCGATTATAACCTAAACCACGAATAACTGGTTTAGACACTCCGCCGCCCGTGGTAATTTGCGAAACTCCAGGTATTTTGCTTAGTGCATCTATAATATTGGTAGACTGATTGAGTAATTTTTCTCGATCAACCAAACTTATACTGGCACTATTTTTTCGATTATCTGCACTTGATGTGCTTCCGGTAATTACCACCTCATGGCCCTCAATGCTACTTTGCCCAAGTTTAAAAACCACTACGTCCGTATTTGCAAAATCAACACGTTGAGTGCTGGTTTTGTAGCCCATGTAGCGAACTTCTATTATAAACAGGCCCCTTGCTGGGGTATTACTCAGTATAAATTCACCTTTACCATTGCTAGATGTACTTAGCCTTAAATCGGGAATGGAAACGGTTGCTCCCACGATATTTTCGCCAGTTTTGGCATCTTGAATACGCCCCTTTACCACGCCCTGTGCCCAAGAGCCGGTATATATCACTTGTAATAGGATGTATGCCATCCAAAAAATCTTTTTCATAAAAAATGAGTTAAAATAAAACAGATCACACGGATTTTCCGTGTGCTTAATACAAACAACTACTTATGAAAAAGCGGGCGGCCCCCTAAGACTATAATGAATACTCGTTGTTTTAAACAAACGAGTGGTGTGTTGTATACTAAAAGAAAAACTAACCTGCTCTACTAAAATTTGTGTAGCCGAGGCCGCTACAAACGATTTTTCGAAATGTACCGAACAGGCCCAGCAGAAACTATTTTTTAAGGCTAAATGGTTTTTATGCTGACAGGTTTGTCCAGCAGTTTTACTACACGAATTTTGTTGATCCGAAACCGTTCGGTGTCCGTGAAAAAAATCAATAGGAATTACACTTAGCGAAAAAGCCAGCAAAAGAATTACCGAAAGCGCACGATTTCTGAGTGTTTTCATTATTATTAGCTAAGTTAAGTAAAAAAACAATTTTACTACCTTCGTGTAGGTTATAAAAACACTACCCATGAATACCGAAAAAATAGACCTGTCTGTAAAAAACACGCCAACAGGTACAAAACTAAGTTGTAAGGGCTGGGTTCAAGAAGCAGCTTTGCGTATGCTATTAAATAATCTCGACCCAGATGTGGCCGAGCGACCCGAAGATCTCATTGTTTATGGAGGTAGAGGAAAAGCGGCTCGAAATCCGGAAGCGCTAGCTCTAATTATTAAAGCACTACAAGATTTAGAAGAAGACGAAACCTTATTGATACAGTCGGGTAAGCCAGTAGGTATTTTGCCCACCCACAAAGATGCCCCTCGTGTAATAATTTCCAATTCGCAATTGGTGCCGCATTGGGCAACCCAGCAACATTTTGATGAATTGGAAGACAAGGGTCTTATGATGTATGGACAAATGACTGCAGGTTCTTGGATTTATATTGGTTCGCAAGGAATTGTACAAGGCACTTACGAAACATTCGGCGAATTGGCCCGTCAGCATTTTGGCGGCAGCCTAAAACACACCCTATCAGTAACTGCGGGTTTAGGGGGCATGGGTGGTGCCCAACCCTTAGCCATTACCATGAACGAGGGCGTATGTTTAGCTGCCGAAGTAGAAGAATGGCGCATTCAGAAACGACTAGAAACACGCTATATAGATGAAATTTGTTACGATATTGATGAAGCCATCGATCGAGCACTTCAGTATAAAAAAGAGGGCAAGGCCCTATCCATCGGGCTAGTAGCCAATGCGGTTGATTTATTAAACCGCATGATTGAACGAAATATTACACCGGATACGCTTACCGATCAAACATCGGCCCATGACCCTCTTGTGGGTTACTTTCCCGAAGGGCTATCGGTGGAACAAGCAAACGTACTTCGCGAAAGCAACCCCGCCGAATACACCAAACAATCCTATGCCACTATGGCCAAGCACGTACACTGCATGCTCGAGTTGCAAAAACGAGGCGCCATTACCTTCGATTATGGGAATAACCTTCGAGGCAGAGCGCTCGAGGTTGGGGTAAAAAACGCCTTTGATTTTCCGGGATTTGTTCCGGCCTATATCCGCCCGCTTTTCTGTGAGGGCAAGGGCCCATTTCGCTGGGCAGCACTCAGCGGCGATCCCGCCGATATTGCGGTAACCGATCAAGTAATTCTCGATCTTTTCCCGGAAAATGAAGGCCTTCGTCGGTGGATTACCATGGCGCAAGAACGCATTGCTTTTCAGGGTTTACCCGCCAGAATTTGCTGGTTAGGTCAAAGTGAACGAGAAAAAGCCGGTTTGGCCTTTAATAAATTAGTAGCAGAAGGCAAGGTGAAAGCGCCTATTGTAATTGGTAGAGACCATTTAGACACCGGTTCGGTAGCATCGCCGAACAGAGAAACCGAAGCCATGAAAGACGGCTCTGATGCTGTGGCCGACTGGCCCATTTTAAACGCCTTAATTAACACGGCTGGCGGTGCCAGCTGGGTGTCTTTACACCACGGCGGCGGGGTGGGTATTGGTTACTCTATTCACGCCGGGATGGTTATTGTGGCCGATGGAACCGCTGATGCGGCACGCAGAATTCAACGCGTACTTCACAACGATCCGGCTATGGGTGTTATACGCCATGCCGATGCCGGCTACGATATAGCAAAAGATACTGCTAGAAAACATAAATTAGATTTAAAACAACGTTTAAGCAAATGAGACCTGGCGAAGTAAATAAACAATTTGAGGCTTTGCAGCAGCGCATTGCACAAGATTTTGAAAGTGAAGCACCCGATTTAAAGGTTTTTCTCTTTTTAATTGGTGTGCAGGAATTGGGCCAGGGTCCTCAAAAATTCAGCAAGCGCCAAAAAGAAGAACTGATGCATATTGCCAATTGCAGGCTTTTTAGCGAATTAGGCTTTTATGAATTAGAGGGCCTCGATCAGGATGGTTGGCCACATTGGAAATTAGTAAAACCCGTTCCGGCTTATACCCTTTTAGAGCAAGAATTAGTACTTAAATCACTCATTGTTACTTATTTCGACAATCAATAAACAACCTATATTTATAAAAACAGCATGTTATGAAAAAATCTCTTATTGCCTGCCTAGTATTTCTTTCTTTGACTGCCTTTGCAGCAAAACCTAAACATCAATTTGTACGCATTAGTACCGAAAAGGGCACCTGTATCGTATTATTATATAACCAAACACCACTACATCGTGATAATTTTGTGAAAATTACTCAAGAGGGAAAATTAAGTGGCACGCTTTTTCATCGGGTAATTAAGAGTTTTATGATTCAGGGTGGCGATCCCGATTCTAAAACAGCCAAACCGGGTCAAGCCCTTGGCGATGGTGATTGGGGCTATACCGTGCCTGCAGAATTTCGCGATAGCCTTTTTCATAAAAAAGGAGTAATTGCGGCCGCTAGAGATGATATTCCAAGCAAAGCATCTAGCGCTTGCCAGTTTTATTTGGCGCAAGGTAAAGTGTTTACCGATGAGCAATTGGATTTGTTAGAACAAAATAAATTAAAACGAAAAATCCCTACTTGGCAACGAAAGGTGTATAAAACATTGGGCGGTATTCCGCATCTCGACCAAAACTATACCGTGTTTGGTGAGGTGGTTCAAGGCATTGAAATGATAGATACGATAGCCGCCGTAAAAACAGGTGCAGCCGATAGACCGGTAGACGATGTGCGTATGACTGTAACGGTTTTAAAGAAAAAAGAAGCCAAAAAATTAGAAAAATCACTAGGATTGGCTAGCAAACCATGAAAATAATCACCTATAACGTAAACGGCATTCGGGCCGCACTAAGTAAAAACTGGTTAGATTGGCTAAAGGCCACCCAAGCCGATGTGGTGTGCTTACAAGAAATTAAGGCTAGCCCCGACCAGTTGGTTGATTTACATTTGCTTGAAGAACTGGGTTATCAGCATTATTGGTATCCGGCCGAGAAGAAAGGCTATAGTGGTACCGCTATTTTTACCAAAATTACACCCACACATGTAGAATACGGCTGCGGCCTGCCCAATTATGACCGGGAGGGTAGAGTAATTCGTGCCGATTTTGAACACTGCTCGGTATTAAGCACCTATTTTCCTTCGGGTTCTAGTGGCGATGAACGCCAAGCTTTTAAGTATCAATTTTTGAGTGATTTTCAGCTTTATATCAACGACTTAAAAACCAGCATTCCTAATTTAGTAATCTGTGGCGACTATAATATTTGCCACAAACCGATTGATATTCACAATCCAAAATCGAATGTCAACTCCTCTGGTTTTTTACCCGAAGAGCGGGAGTGGATGGAAAATTTTATTCAAAGTGGTTTTGTAGATTCTTTCAGGCATTTTAACGAAGAACCCCACCACTACACCTGGTGGAGTTACCGTGCAGGTGCCCGCTCAAAGAATTTGGGTTGGCGCATTGATTATACGTTGGTGAGCGAATCCCTTAAATTAAATTTAAAACGTGCCGCCATTTTACCCGATGCCAAACATTCGGACCATTGCCCGGTATTGGTAGAGTTAGCCTTTTAATATGGAAACAACTCTTTTCACCAACATAAACACCCTAGTGGGTATACACGATGCCAATGTTCGGCTGCTTCGTGGTGCCGATATGGCGCAACTCCCCAGTCTTAAAAACGCCTGGTTGCTTGTAAAAGATGGTCGCATTGCTGCCTTTGGTTCTATGGATGCTTTGCCCACAAACGCTTCGCAACTCAATCAAATTTCATTAAATGGTGCTTGGGTTTTTCCATCTTGGTGCGATTCGCACACACATTTGGTTTTCGCTGCTAGCCGAGAAGAGGAATTTGTGCTAAAAATTCAGGGTAAAAGTTATGAAGAGATTGCCCTTGCCGGTGGTGGCATTTTAGACTCGGCCCAAAAAATCCAAGCCTGTTCCGAAGATGAGCTGTTTGCTTTGGCTAAACAACGTTTGCAAAAAGTAATGGCCTTGGGAACCGGAGCTATCGAACTAAAAAGTGGCTATGGCTTAGGTGTAGAAGGCGAATTAAAAATGCTTCGGGTAATAAAACGCCTGAAGGAATGGTCACCCATTCCTATAAAAGCCACATTTTTGGGCGCCCATGCTTACCCACAAGAATTCAAAGAAAATCACCAAGGATATATAGAACTGTTGCTTAAAACCCTTTTGCCACAAATTAGTGCCGAGGGTTTGGCCGATTATATAGATGTATTTTGTGAACAAGGATTCTTTTCTTTAGACGAAACGGATCAAATTTTAACAGCTGCTACAGCGTATGGTTTAAAACCTAAAATACATGCCAACCAATTATCTGCCAGCGGAGCAGTAGAGTTGGCGGTGCGCCACCAAGCCCTCTCGGTAGATCATTTAGAGGAAATGAATGCCGCTGCGGAAGATGCACTTGCCAACGGCAACACCATTGCAACCCTCTTGCCCAATTGTTCGTTATTTTTAGGCATCCCTTTTGCCAATGCCCGCCGCTTGCTTGCTAAAAATGTGTGCCTAGCGCTAGCTTCCGATTATAACCCAGGTTCTTCTCCTTCGGGAAATATGAATTTGGTGGTTTCACTGGCTTGTATGCGCCAAAAAATGCTACCCGAAGAGGCCATTAATGCCGCCACCCTAAATGGTGCTGCCGCCATGGAACTGTCGGATATGTACGGTAGCTTAAGTGTGGGTAAAGTGGCCAATTTCTTTTATACCAAAGCATTGCCTTCATTGGCTTATCTCCCATATTCATTTGGAGAAAACCTAATTGAAGGAGTATTTATTAACGGAAAACGCTACGAAAATGAGTAGACTACATACTTACAGTTCGGCCGACCTACTAGCGCTTACTACTTGCAGAGAGGGGGAGACAAAACTAGGTCAAGAGTTTGCTACCGTTTCTACTTTGGAGCAGTTGACCACCAGTGCTGCAAAATTTGTGGTGGTTGGTTTAGCAGAAGATGTTGGCGTGTTAGCGAATGGCGGGAAGCCCGGTGCTGCCAACACCTGGTCGGCAGTTCTTCCGGTATTGTGTAACATACAGAGTATTGCAATATTGTCCGGAACCGATGTATTGCTTTTGGGTTGTTTAAGCTTTGAAGAGGAAATGAAGCAAGCTAAAGAAGCCGATACAACACAATTAAGAACGCTGGTTAATAGTATTGATGAAGCGGTGATGAAATTAGCGGAAGCAATTTTTGCAGCCGGAAAGGTGCCTATTTTTATTGGCGGTGGCCACAACAACGCTTATCCCATTTTAAAAGCATTTTCGCAGATTAATAATCAACTTGTAAATACGATTAATATTGATGCCCATGCCGACTTTAGGGCGCTAGAAGGACGACACAGTGGCAACGGATTTTCGTATGCTTTTCAGGAGGGCTTTCTACATAAATATGCCGTATTGGGACTACACGAAAATTACAACGCTCAGTATTTAAGAACCGAATTATGCAGTAATCCGGATCGTATACAAGCGACTTATTTCGAAGATTTTTTAATAGGAAAAACCACACCCGAAAAGGCCTTTGAAAATGCATTAGTATTTACTCGTGGGCTTTGTGGTTTAGAAGTAGACTTGGATAGTATTGCCTGGATTTCAGCTAGTGCAGCTAGCCCCACCGGTTTTACCGCCGAGCAAGTGCGTTCTTTTATCTACCAAACTAAGGGTACAAAACTGGGCTACCTACATATTTGCGAAGGCATAGCAAATGCAAATAACCTAGTAGCCAATCTTATTGGCTATTTGGTGAGTGATTTTATAAAAGCGCAAAGCAATTAAAATTTCCAGATTTTTTCTGGGTTAATGCAGCTGTTCAGCTTAATATCGAAGGACTCAACATCTTCTATACGCTCTATGGGTTCAAAATACGATAACCCCACTTTTTGAACGTTTGCATTGCACTTGGCTAAAAAGCGGTCATAAAAGCCTTTTCCGTAACCCACTCGGTTACCCCGCAGATCGTACGCTAACAAGGGAATCAGTATCATATCTACTTCTTTTTCTTTTACCTCTAATCCGCCGTCGGGTTCTGTAATGCCCCATTGGTTGGTTTGAAGTGTGGTGCGTTCATCCCAAATAAAATGTTGCAGCGTGTGCTTTTTGGTGTCGCTTTTGGAGAGCACCAGGTGAACAGTCGGTTGATGTTCCCGTAACCAATCGGCTAATAGGAGTGTGTTCACCTCATTTTTGGCCGTTATGGGTAAAAAAAGATGAAGGTATTTGATGCCCGAAAAATCTAGTGTTTTAAAATGTGCAAGAATTGCCATATTGGCGTCTTCTACTTGTTTTTCGGACAAGGATTTACGCACGTTTAAAGAATGAGTTCTGGCTTCGGCTTTGTTCACACTATAAAGGTACTAAAAATAAAAAACGGCCTTAGATTGCTCCAAGACCGGCTATAATCAACTTAAACTTAATTAAATATCTTATTTAACCCGCTCAATGTATTCGCCGGTTTTGGTGTCTATTCTAACTCTTTCACCCTGGTTAATAAATAGAGGCACTCTAATTTCTACGCCTGTTTCTACGGTTGCACTTTTAAGCGCATTGGTAGAAGTATCGCCTTTTACAGCAGGTTCGCTGTAGGTAATTTCTAATTCAACACTTGCTGGGGCTTGCGCCATAATGGGCTCTTCGCTTTCGAAGGCTACAATTACGTTCATTCCCTCTTTCATAAATCGAGCGGCATCGCCAAACAAAAATTTAGGAATGTTAAACTGCTCAAAAGACGTGTTATCCATAACCACAAAATAATCGCCGTCTTCGTATAGGTATTGGTAATCGTTGGTTTCTACCCGACAGATTTCCACCTCTTCGTCGGTACGGAAGCGGTATTCTACCAATTTTCCGGTTTTTACGTTACGCATTCGAGCCTGATAGAAAGCCCGAAGGTTTCCCGGTGTGCGGTGAAGAAATTCTTCTACTGTAACCAACTCTCCGTTAAACCGAAGAATGTTACCACTTTTAACCTCTGATGCTTTTGCCATAAAAACCGAATTAATGTTGCCCTAATGCAGCCATTTTGTGTTGCAAACTTAGGGTGTTTTTTACTATTTAACAATAGCTACCATACTATTGGTGCAGTGCTAAAATTTTTTGTAATCGGCAAGTTGTATTTGATGTGTACAATAGTCGTATTCGTGTTGCTGGTTAGAGCAAACCACCAAAGTTCTATTTACACCATATTGGCTTATTAATGAACGATACCAATCAATTCCTTGTTCATCGAGGTTGGATGTAGGTTCGTCCAGCAATAAGAGTGGGGTATCTGAGAAAACCGCCAAAGCTAGTTTTACCCGTTGTTTCATGCCCGACGAAAAGTATTTAATAGCCTTGTGTTGTGCTCCCTTTAGGTTTAGGGTTTCTAATAAAGTTTCTTTAGTGGTCCCGGCAAGTTGTTTTTTAAACTGAAAGTGGAAGTCTAGTTGTTCTTCGAGGGTAAACTCTTCAATGAGTTCTAAATAGGGTGCGGCTAAACTGATGTATTGGTAAACCTCTTCGGGTTCTAGTTTTTTACCCCCTATTTCGTAGCTTATTTTTCCTTCAGATGAACTTAGGTTACCGGCAATAAGTTGTATTAAGGTTGATTTGCCACTGCCATTGCTACCTAAAACGGCATAAGATTGTTTGGGTTCGAGTGTGTAAGACAGCGATTTAAAGATCCATTCTTGGTTAAATCTTCTTCCGATATTTTCAAGAACAACCTTCATGTTAGTTAGCCGTTGCCAAAACCTTTCATTACCCCGCGGTTGGAATTACGAATAAAATTAATAATTTCATCACGCTCTTCGGTGGGTTTAAAACCAGCTTCTACTAAATCGAGAGCTTTGGTTGTATTGCTATTTTTTAAGAATAAAACCCGATAGATGTCTTGTATTTCGTTTATTTTTTCGGAGCTAAACCCACGCCTACGTAAACCAACCGAGTTGATACCCACATACGAAAGTGGTTCTCTACCCGCCTTGGTATAAGGTGGTACATCTTTACGCACTAAAGAACCACCGGAAATCATGACATGCGCACCAATACTTACGAATTGGTGTACCGCACTCATTCCACCAATAATGGCAAAATCATCAACGGTAATGTGGCCGGCCAATTGCACACCATTTGCTAAAATACAATTATTGCCTACTACACAATCGTGTGCAATGTGGGTGTAGGCCATTAATAAAACATTGTTACCTACTCGTGTTTCTTTTCTGTCTGATGTTCCACGGTTAATGGTTACACATTCTCTAATGGTAGTGTTATCGCCAATAACCACTAAGGTGTCTTCGCCCCCAAATTTTAAATCTTGTGGTACAGCAGAAATAACCGCTCCTGGAAAAATACGACAGTTTTTTCCAATCCGAGCACCATTCATAATGGTGGCGTTAGAGCCAATCCAGGTACCTTCGCCTATTACTACATCTTTGTGGATGGTAACGAAAGGGTCAATAACCACATTTTCAGCAATTTTTGCTTGTGGATGTATATATGCTAATGGTTGAATCATAGATTTAGTGAGTTTTTCTAATTATTTGCGCCATTAATTCTGCTTCTACCACAATTTTGTCGCCCACAGTTCCCACGCCTTTCATTTGAGCAATTCCTCGTCTAATGGGTGTAATTAAATCGCAACGAAATACCAAGGTATCTCCGGGAAGCACCTTTTCTTTGAAGCGTGCATTTTCTATTTTTAAGAAATAGGTGAGATAGTTTTCCGGATCGGGAACAGTGTGCAGTACCAAAATGCCACCGGTTTGAGCCATTGCTTCAATTTGTAATACACCTGGCATTACGGGTGAGCCCGGGAAGTGACCCTCAAAAAAAGGCTCTCCCATACTTACGTTTTTAACGCCCACCACATGATTTTTGGTTAATTCTAAAATTTTATCTACCAATAAAAAAGGCGGACGATGTGGCAAAATATTCATAATTTGAACCGTATCGTATACCGGAGTGGCGTTCAAATCATATTTAGGCACATGTTTTTTACTGGTATCTTTTTTCCACTGTGCTTTAATCTTTTTTGCAAAGGCTACGTTGGCAGCATGGCCTGGGCGGGCCGCCATAATGTGCCCTTTTATAGGAACACCCACTAGGGCTAAATCGCCAATCATATCCAATAATTTATGACGGGCGGGTTCGTTTTGGTGACGTAATTTAATGTTGTTTAAAATACCTTCTCGGGCCACATCAATATCGTCTTTATTGAAAATTTTGGCTAAGTGTTTTAACTCTTCTTTGCTTACTTCTTTATCTACCACCACAATCGCATTATTTAAATCGCCACCTTTTATCAGATTGTTTTCTAACAACATTTCTAATTCGTGTAAGAAACAGAACGTACGGCAAGAAGCAATTTCTTTTTTGAATTCAGCAAGCGTGGTAATGGCTGCATGCTGACTTCCTAAAATGGGTGAATTGTAATCAATCATGCAGGTAAATCGGTAATCGTCTAGTGGCATGGCTACCATTTCTACTTTGCGATCGGGCTCGGTGTAGTGAATATTAGCAGGTATGGTGTAGTATTCTCTATCGGTTTCTTGATCTACAAAACCTGCTTTTTCTAGTGCATCTATAAATTCAATGGAACTGCCGTCCATAATAGGAACTTCAGGCCCATCTAATTCCATTAATACGTTATCTACTTCACAGCCCACTAATGCAGCCAATACATGCTCAATGGTGCTTACACTGGCTCCATTCTGAGAAATAGTGGTTCCTCTGGAGGTGTCGGTTACATTGTCTACATCTGCATCTATAATGGGATTTCCAGGTAAATCTACTCTTGAAAATGTATACCCATGGTTATCTGGAGCGGATTTAAAGGTGATGTTTACCGCTTCTCCGGTATGTAAACCTACGCCCGAAAGCGAAAAAGATGATTTTATGGTTCGCTGTTTGATATTCATAGTTCTTTTGTATAGCAGGGTATCTCAGTGAGCGTACTCTTTTATTTTTTTAAATTTTTTAATTCGCTTTCTAGTTCAGCCAGTCGGCGCTCTAGTTCGGGCAACCGCTGATAAACTACTTGAGAACGTTGATTATTGATAAATGGTGTGGCCGGAACCCCAGCCCATTTCTTACCTTCTTCTGTAAGCGACCGAGTGATACCCGATTTTGCTTGTATTTGACTACCGCTGGCAATATTTATATGCCCCACAATACCCACTTGCCCACCAATTATATTTTGATCACCAACTTTAGCACTTCCCGAAATGCCGGTTTGAGATGCAATAACCGTATTGGCACCTATTTCTACATTGTGTGCTACCTGAATGAGGTTATCTAGCTTTACCCCTTTGTGAATAATGGTAGAACCCATGGTGGCTCTATCAATAGCGGTATTGGCTCCTATTTCAACATCATCTTCAATAATTACATTACCAATTTGGCTCACCTTATTGTAGCTACCATCAGCTAGGGGTGCAAATCCAAAACCATCGCTACCTACTACAGTTCCCGAATGAATAATTACTCGGTTTCCAATACTGGTTTCGAAATATAATTTTACGCCAGGAAAGAAAACACAATCTGAGCCTACTGAAACACTGTCTCCCACATAAACCTGCGGGTATATCTTGCTGTTATCGCCAATTACGGTATTGGCACCAATGTAGGCAAAGGCTCCAATATATACGTTTTTACCAATTTTTGCGCTCGGATGTATAAAACTAGGCTCTTCTATCCCGTGCTTATCCATTTTAGCGGTGTTGTACATTTCTAATAACACCGAAAATGCACTATAGGCATCCGCTACCCGAATAAGGGTGGCGCTCACCTCGTGGGTGCATACTAAATCTGCATTTACAATAACAATAGATGCTTTAGAACTGAATAAATAGGGTTCGTATTTTGGATTGGCTAAAAAAGATAAGTCGCCAGCTTGTGCTTCCTCAATTTTGGCCAACCTGCTTACTGCCACATGGGGATCTCCCTCTATGGTTCCATTTAATAATTGCCCTATTTGTTGAGCAGTAAATTGCATGCCTTAGGTTTTTGTTGAACTTGGTATTTAACTCACAAAGTTAACCTTATTTAGTGTTTAGCCTAACAATAATTAAATTAATGGCTAATTCACCAATTCTTTAAGATAACAAAAAATGTATTTCTTAACTGTTTTTGCCAATGCTTCCAAATTAGAATTATCAGATGCTTGGGCAATATCTACCACAGAGCCATCTTTCATCAAAATTTGAATACTACCGTCTCCCGGGCGATAGGCGCTGTTTTTAATGGTGTCTGTAAATACAAAATACGTGGCATCGTCTTCAGAAACACGATATACACTTTTGGCTTTTTCTACCATTTGGGTAATTACATGTAATTCGGGTGCTTGGTTACTTATTTCTACCTGATATAAATTTCTAGAAATAAGGTGCTTGCATAGCGTTGATAAAATAAGGTCGCTATCTTCTGCCCATACCTTTATGGAGGTAAATATGTCGTGATCGTCTAATAGCGCAAAGCGTTCTAGGTGTATGGGGTTATCTAAAAAGTCTTCTTGTTTGATAATATTGTTTAGAAAATGTGCTAAACTGGGTGTAGCAAACAATATTTTTCCGTCTAAGGCAAGTTCTCTTGCTCGTTCTAAAATTTTAATTAGCAATTGTTCACCCGCAATAACCGTTTTGTGTAAATACACTTGCCAATACATCAACCTACGGGCAATAAGAAATTTTTCGATAGAATAAATGCCTTTTTCTTCTACCACCAATTGGCCGTTATGCACGGTGAGCATTTTAATGATGCGGTCTGAACTAATTACCCCCTCAGAAACACCGGTAAAAAAACTATCTCGATTGAGGTAATCCATCCGATCTATATCCAATTGCCCGGAAATCAATTGTGAAAGGAATACTTTGTGATATCTTTTGGTAAAAATGGCAATGGCTAAATCCAACTTGCCACTAAACTGGATATTTAAACTATCCATTAATAGAGAGGAAAGGTGTTCATGCGATACACCCTCAATTAACACATGTTCTAGGGCATGCGAAAAAGGCCCATGGCCAATATCGTGCAGTAAAATGGCAATTTGAACCGCCTCTTCTTCTTCGGGCGTAACATCTGTACCCTTTGATCGTAAGGTTTCTACAGCCATACCCATGAGGTGCATGGCTCCTAATGCATGATGAAAACGGGTGTGTAATGCCCCTGGATATACCAGGTGCGTCATTCCCAATTGTTTAATGTAGCGCAAGCGCTGCATATAGGGGTGTTGCAGTAAATCGAAAATCAGCGCTGTAGGTATGCTGATAAATCCGTAAACCGGGTCGTTGATGATTTTTTTCTTATTCAAAGCGATGCAATATACACTACAAAAATTGCTAAATTAAATGAGACAAAAAACAGCCAATGTTGGTGTATCTTAGCATTTAACTAGAAGCAGTACGGCATGCAAGAAACTTATATACTTTGGGCAGACGACGAAATTGATTTATTGCGCCCCCATATCTTGTTTTTAAACGACAAGGGTTATAAAGTAAAAACAGTAACCAATGGCCGCGATGCGCTCGAAGTATTTAAAAAAGAACATTTCGATCTTGTTTTTTTAGATGAAAACATGCCGGGCTTAACCGGCCTGGAAACCCTTACGGAGATTAAAAACATTAGTCCCGAAACACCTGCCGTATTAATTACCAAGAGCGAAGAAGAATATTTAATGGAGGATGCCATTGGGTTTAAAATTGATGATTACCTGATAAAACCCGTTAACCCCAAACAAATTTTACTCACCATAAAAAAGCTGATTGATAATAAACGTTTGGTGAGTGAAAAAACTTCCATGGCCTATCAACAGGATTTTAGAAACCTGGGTATGATTTTGAACGAAAAACTGAATCACGATGAATGGGCTGATGTATATAAAAAACTAGTTTTTTGGGAGCTTTCTTTAGATAATTTGGAAGATGCCGGCATGCACGAAATCTTAACTACACAAAAAGAAGAAGCCAATGCCCAGTTTTTTAAATTTATAGAGAAACAATATGTGCACTGGGTTAAAAACCCCAACGATGGGCCACTAACCTCCGATCAACTATTTAGAAAAAAAGTATTCCCCGAACTCAACACAGCGCAGCCCACATTTTTTATTCTTGTAGATAATTTACGCTACGACCAGTGGCGGGTGCTTAATTCGGTAATTACCGAATATTTTCGACTAGAAGCTGAGGATCATTATTACAGTATTTTACCCACTGCCACTCAATATGCCCGAAATGCTATTTTTTCGGGCTTAATGCCCGCAGAAATGGAAAAAAAGTTTCCTCAATATTGGCAAAATGATGAGGATGAAGGTGGAAAAAATTTACATGAAGCAGATTTTTTAAGAGAACAAATAGCACAGGTATACCGCAAAGAATGTCGATTTAGTTACCATAAAATTTTAACAGCAGATAAGGGCCGCGAATTAACGGATAATATCAGCAACTTACTATCAAATGAACTCAATGTGTTGGTATATAATTTTGTAGATATGCTTTCGCATGCCCGTACAGATATGGCCATGATTAAAGAATTAGCTAGCGACGAATCGGCCTACCGTTCGCTTACACTTTCGTGGTTTATGCATTCACCACTATTGGATACGCTCAAAAAATTAGCTAAGAAAAAAGTAAAAATTATTCTCACTACCGATCACGGAACCATTCGGATAAAACAACCCGTAAAGGTAATTGGAGACAGAAATACCAATACCAATTTGAGGTATAAACAAGGCAAAAATCTCAATTTTAACCCCAAAGAGGTTTTTTTGGTTAAAAAGCCTAGCGACGCCAAACTGCCACTACAACATTTAAGCTCTAGCTTTATTTTTGCCAAGCCCGACGACTTTTTTGTGTACCCCAACAACTACAATCATTTTGTAAACCACTACAACGATACTTTCCAGCATGGGGGTATTTCCTTGGAAGAAATGATCATTCCCTTTGCTACGTATTTACCTAAATAGTAATTTGCGACATGATTACACTCGTTTCTTCTATAGAAAAACTTGATGAAGCCGCACAAGAGGTACTCCAGTATGCAGGTGCGTATAAAACGCTTTTGTTCTTTGGTGATATGGGAGCCGGTAAAACCACACTCATTAAGGCTATTTGCAAATCTTTGGGTGTAAATTCAGCGGTGAGTAGCCCTACTTTCTCTTTGGTAAATGAATACGAATACCCGGGAGGTTTGGTGTATCATTTCGATTGTTACCGATTAAAAACACCTACCGAAGCTCTCGATTTTGGTATAGAAGAATATCTGAGTTCTGATAGCTATTGTTTTATGGAATGGCCCGAAAAAATAGCCGATTTTTTACCAAGTAGTTACCTTAAAATTAGCATTAGCCACCAAGTAGATCCGCAAAAGCGGCACATACAATTAGAGAAAATAGGATAATGCTATGCAATTGGGTACGATCTTAAAAACTGTACCGATTTTTCTATATCCGGAGCTAAAAAGTGATCTTTTTCTAAAACTGGCACCACCGCTCGGTAGGCCGTTACAATTTTTTCTAAAGCTGGAGAGCTTTTCTTCGGTCGTCTAAAAGAAAGCGCTTGGCAAGCATTCATGATTTCGATGGCTAAAATGCGCTCTACATTGCTACATACCCGCAAACATTTAGTGGCTCCGTTAGCGCCCATACTTACATGGTCCTCCTGTCCATTGCTCGATACAATAGAATCTACCGAACTTGGCGTACACAGTTGTTTATTTTCGCTGGCTATACTGGCTGCGGTGTATTGCGGAATCATGTATCCAGAATTTACACCAGCTTCTTCTATTAAAAATGGAGGCAAACCACGCTGACCCGATATCAATTGAAAAATACGTCTTTCGGAAATAGAACCCCATTCCGCCAAAGCAATACTTAAAAAGTCTAGCGCTAATGCCAAGGGTTGCCCGTGAAAATTACCTGCTGAAATAATTTCGCCGCTTTCGGGGAAGATGTTCGGATTGTCGGTTACCGAGTTTAACTCTATTTCAATTACTGAGCTTACATAATGCAAGGTATCTTTGCTAGCTCCGTGCACCTGAGGCATACAGCGAAAAGAATAGGGGTCTTGCACCTGTTTGCCGGGCTCGTTTAGCAATTCGCTATCCTTTAATAAATTAAAAAGTCGATTGGCGGTTTCTACCTGCCCAAGATGGGGGCGAATACGGTGGCTTTCGGGTTTAAACGGATCTATACGGCAATTAAAGCCATCAGCCGAAATACTACCCGCAATATCGGCCCAGACAGCTAATTTTTGTGTTTTTAATAAGATATATACACCATAGGCCAACATAAATTGGGTGCCATTGATGAGTGCCAAACCTTCTTTAGATTGTAATTGAAGTGGTTTAAGTCCGTGTTTAGTTAGAGCCGTTTTTGCAGGCACTTGTTTTTCGCCTTCCCAAACCTCCCCTTCGCCAATAAGCGGCAGCGCCAAGTGTGCCAACGGGGCTAAATCTCCCGAAGCACCCAATGAACCTTGCGTATAAATAACCGGGATTATATTCTTATTGTAAAAAGCAATCAAAAGCTCTACGGTTTTTAGTGCTATTCCCGAATGCCCATAAGCCAGCGATTGAATTTTTAGCAGAAGCATTAATTTCACCACCTCTTGGGGCACAAATTCGCCGGTGCCGCAAGCATGTGATAGCAATAGATTGTGTTGCAAATCTATCAATTGATCATCGGATACTTTTACGTTTTGTAGGTATCCAAAGCCCGTATTGATACCATAAATTGGCTCGGAACTTTTAGCCATTTTTTGATCTAAAAATGCACGACAAGCTTCAATTTTTTCTTCTGTTTCGGGACTAATAGTTAGTGTGCATTTGCTTTCAATAATCTCTTTAATAATTGAAAGAGAAAGCGCTTGGTTGCCTATGGCGAATGTTTTCATTCTTTCTAATTGGTACCCAAAAATGTAAAAAAGGAATCAATAAAAGGAATTAATTTTTGAAAGGGAGGTAATTTAGGGTAGCGTTTACGGCAATTCGCTCGGCAATTTTATTAAACACCAATTTAGGGATATCAATTTTATGATCGGCCAAGCTAAGGTTAAAGCGGGTATCAAGTTTTATTCCCCCTTTGCTTACGGTTATTTTACCCGTTAAAGTCCGCTTTTGATCAACTCCGTGTAGATTTAATACACCCACCGCCGAAACATCGTACACACCATCTTTAGAAAAATCTGTGCCTGCACTTATTTTACCCTTAAAGGTGGCATAAGGGTAGCGGTCGCTTTCTAAGTATTTTTCATTAAAATGTTCTTGCATGAGTTTGTTTTGAAACTCAAACTGATTGATGGGAACCCGGACCAAAATTTCCAAGCTTTGCGTATTTAGCATAGAAATTACGTGCTTGTTTTTAGCATCAATATCTTCGAGCGGTGCACTAGAAAAGAATGTTATTTCTCCTTTGGTGGTTGATACCACATTTTCTTGGGCAAACATTTGTAAAATGCCAATACCCATTAGTAGGCTAAGTAAAAGTGCTTTCTTATTCATGATGAATTATTTCAATACCGATAAAACGCAAAAATTAAGCCAATTGGTATTCGATACCCTAAAATGAGCCTAATTGGGCTAATAGGGCTTGTATAGAAAGGGTACTTTGCTCCCCGCTTTCCATATTCTTTAAGCTTAATAAACCCGAGGTCATTTCCTCATCGCCAATAAGTAATACATAAGGAATGCGTTTAGCATCGGCGTAGCCCAATTGTTTTTTAAGCTTGGCGGCCTGTGGGTAAAGTTCCGTTGCAATGCCTGCAGCACGCAATTGGCTTAAAATAGGAAGCGCAAATTTCTCGGCAGCCTCGTCGAAATTACTAATGAGCACTTTGGTACTTTCGGTGGTGTTTTTAGGGAAGGCGTTTAACTCTTCTAATACATCGTAAATGCGGTCGGCACCAAAAGAAATGCCCACACCACTTAGGTTTTTTAAGCCAAACATGCTGGTTAAATCGTCGTAGCGGCCACCACCACCAATGCTACCCATAGCAACCTCGTTACTTTTTACTTCAAAAATAGCACCGGTATAATAGTTTAAACCACGAGCCAAGGTGATATCTAAGGTTATATTTGGTAGTGTAGCCTTAGGTGTTTGAAGTTGTTGGATATAGGTAAAAATGGTTTCTAACTCTTCAATCCCTTTTTGCCCAATTTCCGAAGAAGCCAACACTTTTTTAAGTGCTTTAATTTTTTCTGAGTTGCTACCCTTTAACTCAATAATGGGTTGCAATTTTTCTATATCACTTTGTGTAAAGCCACGCTCCAATAATTCTTTGCATACACCATCAAAGCCAATTTTATCCAGCTTATCAATGGCTACGGTCATATCAATAATGAGTTCGGGTTTCCCAATAATTTCGGCAATACCCGATAATATTTTGCGGTTATTTATAAGGATACTGAAATCTTTTAAGCCCAATTGGCTTAAGGCTTCTTGGTAAATAAGCACAAATTCTGCTTCGTTTAGCAAACTTTCTGAGCCCACCACGTCGGCATCGCATTGATAAAATTCTCTATAGCGGCCTTTTTGCGGCCTATCGGCACGCCAAACGGGCTGTATTTGAAAACGCTTAAAGGGTAAGGAAATATCGTTTTGATGAGCCACCACATAGCGGGCAAAGGGTACGGTTAAATCGTAACGCAATGCTTTTTCAGATACTTTGCTGGTAAGCTTTTTGGCATCGGCTGTTTGTAATTCTTCGGCACTTACCTTAGATAAGAAATCTCCGGAATTGAGGATTTTGAAAATCAACTTATCACCTTCATCGCCATATTTACCGGTTAAGGTTTCCAGGTTTTCCATGCTAGGCGTTTGAATTTCCTGGTAACCAAACTTGCGAAACACGCTTTTAATGGTATCGAAAATAAAATTTCGTTTCACCATTTCTTCGGGCGAAAAATCGCGGGTGCCTTTAGGAAGTGTGGGTTTGGTAGTGGTCATGGATATAAAGGTAGTAAAAATCAGCTTTTATTGCTTTTTGCCTGTGCTATGAATTGTTTGCAGCCCTGTTCTATGAGTTGATAAACGGGTTCAAAGAGTGCATCATCAAAATACGGATCGGGAACAAAATCGGTGCCGAGTAGTAGGCGCACCTTTTGTTTCTCTTCTTCTGTTTGGGCTAAAGCCACTACATTTTTTAGGTTTTGGTCGTCCATCACCAAAATATGATCGAAACGCTTGAAGTCTGCTTGTTCAAATTGACGGGCACGTTGCTCAGAAATATCTACGCCCATTTTGCGGGCTACAGCTACCGAGCGGCTATCGGGTGGGTGGCCAATGTGCCAATCACCGGTTCCGGCCGAATCAATTTCCCAGCCCAAACCTTCTGTGTTTGCCAGGTGTTCTAGTATACCATGCGCCAAAGGCGAACGACAAATATTACCCAAACAAACCAGTAGTATTTTCATGAATTAGCTACCGAAAATTTGGTTTAATACTCCTGCCAAGCGAATACCGCCTTTTAGCAATTGGGTATTTACGGTTTCTAGATTATCGTAAATGTAGCGGTAGCTCAATTTATCGCCAAGGGTTACGCCGCCGTAAATGTTTTGCGCCATACCGTAGGTTTCGGTAATCCATGCATTAATAGGTGCGTTTTGCCAATCGGCTTTCTGTTTCGCACTGCAAAAATTAATGGCCTGGGTGTATTCGGTATAACTGAGTTGTTGCGATTCTACCAATTCGGTATCCCAAATGCTGTGTAAATTACTCGATTTTCCGAACCAAGTTAGTTTCACATCGTTTCCCCCCTTATCTTCGGCACGACCGGTGTGCATGGGTTGGTGCACATCGCCCACCATGTGTACCAGTAGGCGTATATAAATTATTTTTTGTGCTTTGGGTAGGTTTTTCTTCTTCAGTTCGTTTACTAAGAAATTAATTTTTGTGTATGCATTTACCGCGGTATCGGCTTTTAACAGTCCATTGATATCGGCGGAGCTAAGGCCGGCAGCAAAATTTACAAAATGCCAATTGTATAGGTAATCGTAGTTTTTATCCGATTTTACAAAATCGGCCCAGTTACTGCTCATAGCTAAGCTCTCGTTACCCAAAATACTCTTGATAGCTAACCGTGCTTTTGGGTTTAAATTTACATCGGCTATTTGTGCCACTACTCGGTGGCCCAACATGCCCCAAGCCATAGTTTGCGCTGGAAGGTAAAGCAACACTCCGAACACTAGGAGTTTGTTTAATAGAGAAGTTTTCATCTGTTTTAGTTTAGAGGCTTGGGTGTACATTCCCAAGATTGGATTAGTTTTAAAGCGATGGGATTTTGTTGATTCAAACTTTTAAGCGTCAAGGTATCGCCCTTGGCTTTTTCAATTATAAGTGTGTTTAGGTATTGACCAATGCGGTAGCAACCCGAAATTTTTTGTTTACCATTTGCCTTGGTGTAGGTTCCGCTAAGGTATAAGGTATCGTTCTGAGATTCGTAAATGCCCCGAGCATATTCTTCCCATTGCCCATTGTTAAAGCAACTATCGGCATATACGTTGTTTTTGGCCGTGGTATTTAATTTCACATAAAACGAATCGCATGTAAAGCGAAATTGATGTTGGGTGTATTGCAATAATTCATTTTTATAGCTTGGGGGAACCTCTTCCCATAAGCCCTGAATGCGGCTAGCCCCCTTACCCTGATAATTGGGGTTAAAGCGACAAGCTACCAACAACACACTTGCTAATAAGAAAAGTATAAATCCCTTTCGCATATTATTTTAGACCGCCAATCATATCTTCTGGGCGCACCCAAGCGTCGAATTGTTCGTTGGTGAGTAAGCCTAATTCTAAAGCTGCTTCCCTTAATGACTTATTCTCTTTGTGTGCTTTTTTGGCAATTTTGGCTGCGTTTTCGTAGCCAATGTGCGGGTTTAATGCAGTAACCAACATCAAGGAATTATCCACGTGTTTTTTAATACCCTCGTAATTCGGCTCAATACCCACAGCACAATGATCGTTAAAAGAAACGCAGGCATCGCCCAACAAACGAGCCGATTGCAAGAAATTGGCAGCCATAACTGGTTTAAATACGTTTAATTCGTAATGTCCGTTAGAGCCAGCAATGCTAATGGTTACATCGTTACCCATTACTTGAGTAGCCACCATGGTAAGCGCTTCGTTTTGAGTGGGGTTTACTTTACCAGGCATAATAGATGAACCCGGTTCGTTTTCGGGAATGTAGATTTCGCCAATACCAGAACGTGGACCAGAAGCCATCATGCGGATATCGTTTCCAATTTTCATGAGCGATACGGCCAATTGTTTTAAGGCACCGTGGGTTTCTACTAGAGCATCGTGTGCGGCTAGGGCCTCAAACTTATTCTCGGCAGTACGGAATGGAATATTGGTGAATTGGGCAATATATGCTGCCACTTTTACATCGTAGCCTTTCGGGGTGTTAATGCCGGTACCTACTGCAGTTCCACCCAAAGCCAATTCGGCTAGGTGGTCTAGTGTATTTTTTAAAGCTTTTAAACCGTGGTTTAATTGCGAAACGTATCCAGAAAATTCTTGCCCCAGGGTAAGTGGCGTAGCATCCATAAGGTGGGTGCGGCCAATTTTAACCACCTCTTTAAAAGCGGTTGATTTTGCCTGAAGCGTATCGCGAAGTTTTTCTACTCCCGGAATGGTTATTTCTAGTACCGTTTTATATGCCGCAATGTGCATGGCAGTTGGGTAGGTATCGTTAGAAGATTGCGATTTATTTACATCGTCGTTTGGGTGAATAAAAGGGGTTCCTTCTCCCAATTTATTTCCTTGAAGTACGTGTGCTCGGTTAGACACCACCTCGTTCACATTCATGTTAGATTGTGTGCCCGAACCGGTTTGCCAAATTACCAAGGGGAATTGGTCGGTAAGTTTACCGGCTAAAATTTCATCACACACTTGGGCTATTAAATCCCGTTTATCTGTAGATAGAATACCGCAATCGGTATTGGTATAGGCTGCCGCCTTTTTTAAAAAAGCAAAGGCCTCAATAATTTCCTTCGGCATAGAAGCCTCCGGACCAATTTTAAAGTTGTTGCGTGAGCGTTCCGTTTGTGCTCCCCAATACCTATCGGCGGGTACTTGTACCTCTCCCATAGTGTCGTGTTCAATTCTGTATGTCATGGCTTGATTCTTAAACGCTCACAAATTTAACTTTTTTTATTCCAAACGCACGATTAGCGGAGGTCTAAAATGTTCAAAATCCTTTTCGATTTTTACCTCCAATTATTTCTAATTTTCACACCCCTATACTAGGCGTTTTTCTTCTTGGGCCCTAATGGACATTGTTTTTGAGCAACCTAAGCAATGGCAGTTTACTCGGATTAGACGAGTTGTATCAAATCCTACACGTACCCCTAATACGCAGAAATGTCTATTCGAGAGCCGGTGAGTATACCGATGGTGCTTCGGCAAAGGCCGCAGACGATTAGCTTATAGCCTGTTGGTATCAATATAGGCCAATCCTTTTTTTAGGGTAAAAACTACATATTCTCGGTTGCGGTGCAAACGCTCCATTAAGTGCGAAATGAGGGCTTCTTCTTTTCCTTCTTCAAAAAATAAATCGGCTTCACTTAAGTAAATGTATTTGCGTTTTAATTTGAGTTTTAAACGCTGCCAATCGGCTGTACTGATGTGTAGTTCGTTCATGCCCAGCAAAAATAATACATTGATAGCAATATGTAGCTGTTTTTAGCAGGCTTTTTTAGTTGGAGAAATCGTAGGTTTTTGCCCTTGGCGGTGTTAGCTTAGCGCACCTCTAACATAGGGTTTAGGGGGCTTAATCCAATTTATTTATTAGCTATACCTTTCAGAACATATTTAAAAGCAGCCCCCATTCCCTATACGTATTTAGCCATTCAGCAGCATTCCCTTCACCCAAAAAGCGAAGAAAACTAAAAATATAGCCTACATGCTTACTTTGTTAGTGTAAACCGCTGCTGCGCCGATGAAACTCCTTACTGTGGCAGTGCAATACCTCACTGCGCCAATGAACCTTGTAACTGTGGCAGTGTAATGTCTTACTGCGCTGATGAAACTTGTAACTGTGGCAGTGTAAACTCTTACTGTGGCAGTGCAACCCGCTACTGCGCTGATGAAACTTGTAACTGTGGCAGTGCAACCCGCTACTGCGCCGATGCAACTGCTTAAAAGCGGTTTGCCAAATCCTTCGACAAGCTCAGGATGACAAAAAGAAAAAAACGAAAAAAAAGCCAGGCCCGGCAGAACGGCGGGCCAAGGTAAAGGCCTGTGGGCAGAAGCATCGTTCTGCCTTGAGTTTTGCTTCCTTTTGGTCAAGCAAAAGGAAGAAGATTGAATAATTTTGATTAAGCAAAAAGGAACCCCAAACATCACCTAACTAGGAAAACTCAATTTCCCCATGCTTAGGGCAGGCATAGTTCCCAATGCAAAGGGATTACCCACTAGCGTTTCGTTGGCCAATACGGCAAATAAAACCGCTTCTTTCGCTTCCGATTTTATCCCCAGATCTTCCACCGTTTTAATGGGGGTATCCGGAATGGCTTGCTGAAGCAAACGCATGAAGTAGGTATTTCGAACTCCACCACCACTGCAGTATATACTCGTATTTTTGTGGATGAATGGCTGTAGTTGTTGGGCAATAGCAGTTGCGGTAAATTGGGTAAGCGTAGCCAATAAATCAAGGGGTGCTATGCTTATAGCATGTTGGCTTAGTAGCTCGTTCAAGCTTTCTAAATTAAACAATTCAGGGCCGGTAGATTTTGGTAAAGGCGCTTTAATAAAAGGCAATTGCATGAGCGCATCCAATACCGCCTTGTTTACCGTACCCGATTGAGCCAATGCCCCATCTTCATCATACTCTTTCCCGAATTCTTTTTTTACCACCTGGTCTATAAGGGTGTTTGCTGGTCCAAGATCACTGGCTACTACATCCTCCGATTGACCATTCCTAGCCAAATATGTAAAATTGGCAATTCCGCCCAAGTTCAACAAAATACGATGCTCGGTGGAACTGCTGTATAGTAAATAATCGCCATAAGGAACCAGTGGCGCACCTTCTCCTCCAAAAGCAATGTGTTTTTGCCTAAAATCGCTGAGGGTAAGTATACCCGTTTTTACCGCTAAATGGTCCCCGTCGCCCAGTTGTAAGGTGGCGTTTCCAAAGTCTGGGTTTTGATGAAAATGTGCTGGAGCGTGGTACACCGTTTGCCCGTGGCTGGCCAATACATCCACTTCCGAAGGCTGTATGTTCCACTCAGTCAAAGTAGCCAGTACCAAATTGGCATGCTCTTGTGCAATGGCACCATGTAAGAGGGTTAGTGTTTGTAAATCGACTTGTTGCTTTGCAAAAACCGCACGAATATGCGCCTTAAATACATCCGTATAAGGGCTAGTTTTAAAGCGTTCTAGTTCTACCTGAGTTTCTCTGCCAGAGCCCTTTATGGTACACAGGGCCATATCCAATCCATCGAGCGAAGTGCCCGACATTAAGCCCAAAATGCTACGCTCAGGTTTTTGGCAAATACTGAAAAGCTTGGTTAGGTTTTTATTCATAAAAACGAAGATACTAAAAAGCATTTTTGCTAATTAGCCGTGTAACTTTTCAGCACTAATTTGCTCTAAATTTAGGATTTATACCTTTTGTTTCAGACCTTTAAAAATCAAACACACGTATATGAAAAGCACACTTAAAATTTATGTTTTAGCCGCCCTGGTTGCGCTAACGTTAACCGCTCAGGCTCAAAAGAAAAAGTACTCACCAAATAAGGCCAGCGCCCCTAGCCAAATTTTACCACTAGACCCCTCAGCAAATCTGCCCAACGCCCCTAGCCAAATTTTACCACTAGACCCCAATGTAAAAACTGGCCGTTTAGCCAATGGCTTTACTTACTATATCCGAAAAAATGTAGAGCCTAAAAATAGAGCAACCCTCTATTTAGCTAATAAAGTAGGTTCTATTTTAGAGAACGATGACCAACAAGGCTTGGCTCACTTTATGGAGCACATGAGCTTTAATGGAACCAAGAATTATCCCAAAAACGATTTAGTTGGTTATTTACAAAAAGCCGGTGTTCGTTTTGGTGCCGATTTAAATGCATACACCAGTTTTGATGAAACGGTATATCAATTACCTATACCAACCGACGACCCTGAAGTGTTTAAAAACGGCATGCAAATTATGCGTGATTGGGCGCAAGATGCTACACTAGACGTGGATGAAATTAACAAAGAACGAGGTGTAGTTTTAGAAGAAAAACGCTTAGGAAAAGGTGCTGCACAACGTATGCAACAACAATATTTGCCAGTAATTTTTAACGGTTCAAGATATGCAAATCGTTTACCCATTGGTACCGAAGAGGTATTGAAGAATTTTAAACCCGAAACCATAAAATCATTCTACACCGATTGGTATCGCCCCGATTTGCAAGCGCTTATTGTGGTTGGCGATATAGATGTGGATGCGGTAGAAAAACAAATTAAAGCACAGTTTTCCGATTTAAAAAAGCCAGCTAAAGCAAAACCGCGTACCCAATACAACATTCCCCTAAGCGGTACCAATCAATTTATTGCTGTTACCGATAAAGAGTTTCCGGTTACAGTGGTACAAATGATTATTAAACATCCCGAACAAGTAATTCGCACCGATGCCGATTACCGAGCCAGCATTATTCAAACGCTATTTAACCGGATGATGCAGGCCCGTTTTGTGGAATTAACTAAACAGGCTAATCCTCCCTTTTTACAAGCTGGAGGTAACGTTAGTGGTTTCTTAGCCGGCTTAGATGCTTTTACTTTATTTATGGTGGCTAAACCAGGTGAGTTGGAAAAAGGATTTAAGGCTGCTTTTACCGAGTCGGAGCGTATTAAGAAATTTGGTTATACCCAAACAGAATTAGATAGAGCCAAACAATCCTACCTGTTGCAAGTGGAATCTTCTTTTAAAGAAAAAGATAAAACACAATCGGATGCCTATGTGAATGAATATTTACAATATTTCTTAAAGGAGCAAGCCGCTCCGGGTATAGCGTATGAATACACATTGTCGCAAAAACAAACGCCCGAAATTACCCTTGCCGAGGTTAATGACTTGGCTAAAAAATATATTGTAGATAAGAACCGCGACATTATAGTAATGGGCCCGGAAAAAGATAAAGCCAATTTACCAACGGAAGCTACCGTAAATGCTTGGGCACAAAGTGTAGCCACATCAAACCTTGAGGCTTATGTAGATAAAGTATCAGACAAACCGCTATTAGCTACCAAGCCAAAAGCCGGAACTATCGTTTCTGAAACTAAAACTACCGAATTGGGCATTACCGAATTGGTATTTAGCAATGGAGTAAAAGCCATTTTAAAGCCAACCGATTTTAAAAACGATGAAATAAACTTTACCGCATTCAGTCCAGGTGGCACTTCGTTATATAGCGATGCCGATTTTCAATCAGCTAGCAGTGCAGCCGGTATTGTACGTGGTAGTGGCTTAGGCGAATTTGACGCATTACAGTTACCAAAGTTGCTAAACGGTAAAAAGGTATCGGTTTCGCCCTACATTACCGAGCGATCTGAAGGTATATCTGGTTTTACGTCACCAAAAGATTTAGAAACTGCCTTGCAATTAAATTACCTGTATTTCACCGCTCCTCGTAAAGACGCTGAAATATTTAAAGGCTTTATGGCACAGCAAAAAGGCGCCTTGGCAAACCGAGAAAACGATCCGAATAACGTGTATAGCGATACAGTTTCTGCAGTATTGGGTAATTACAATGTCCGCCGTACTGGCCCAACTTTACAAAAGCTAGATCAAATTAATTTAGATAGAGCTTTTGAGATTTACAAAGAACGCTTTACCGATGCCAGCGATTTTACGTATGTGTTTGTAGGTAATTTTGAGGTAGAGAAAATAAAACCGCTGCTTGCGCAGTATTTAGGCGGACTGCCTTCGGTAAAACGAGTAGAAAGTGCCAAAGATTTGGGCATTAAGGCCCCTGCCGGTGTAGTAAAGAAGACCGTATATAAAGGCTCTGAGCCAAAATCAACTGTTCGTTTAGTGTTTGCAGGCGATTATACCTACAACGAAGAAAACAACAACCTATTAGATGCCCTTGGAGAGGTATTGCAAATTAAATTAATAGAACGCCTGCGTGAAGATGAGGGTGGTGTTTACAGCCCGGGTGCATTTTTTAATTACAGCAAATACCCTACTGGTCGCTACAGTTTTACCATCGCCTTTGGTTGTGGTCCAGAAAATGTTGACAAATTAATAGCAGCTTCTTTAGATGAAATTGCCAAGATTCGTAAAAATGGTGCTCAAGCACTAGATATCGAAAAATTTGTAGCCGAAGAAAGTCGCTCTACCGAAGTGCAGTTAAAAGAAAATAGTTTCTGGTTGAGTTACATGGTAAATCAATACCAAAACAACGAAGACCCTAAATTAATTTTAAATCACTTAAATGCGCTAAAAGCAATTAGCCCAGAGGCATTAAAAGCCGCCGCCAATAGATACCTAAGCGGAACTAACGTGATTCAATTGGTTTTACAGCCAGACAAAAAATAAAGGAGAGCATTTCTCTAAATTAAACCGGCCAAGAAATTGGCCGGTTTTTTTGTATAATTTTTTTAACGTGGTTTTGAAATAATTCGTACCATATACGGCCAGTAAAAATGTATACTTTAGTAGTTTAATACTTGCTCTATGAATAAAACATACCTCAATAGTGGCGCCGGAAGTGGCATAGGTTTGGCCATGGCGCAAAAACTTGCCGCCGGTGGCGATACCTGTATTTTATTGGGTAGAAATTTAGAAAAGCTACAAAAAGTAGTGGCTAAATTACCTGGCAATCATACTGCTTTTCAAGCCGATGTTCGCTCTGTTTCCGATTTACAAGCGGTAGCTAATTTGCTTGAGGGCCAAGCTTTACACGGCATTATTGCCAATGCTGGTGTAGGTGGCGAAAATTATTGGGGCCCCGAAGATCGGTGGTCTGAAATTGTAGACACCAATTTAACGGGCACCTACCAATTGGTACAAACATTTTTACCCAATTTGGCTTTAGCGAAAAGTACCTACACCCATATTGTGATTACTTCGTCGGTATTGGCCCGTTTGGGTGTGGCCAATTACAGTGCGTATTGCGCTAGTAAAGCAGGCCTTTTGGGCTTAATGCGCTCCTGGGCGGTTCAGTTTGCTCCACAACATATTTTAGTAAATGCCATTTGCCCCGGTTGGGTAAACACGAATATGGCACAAGAAGGTTTGCAAGGCATTGCCGATGGTTTAGGCATGAGCAAAGCCGAATTTTACGACATTGCCATGCAAAGCGTACCGCTTAAAAAGATGAGTGAGCCTGAAGAAATAGCCAATTTGGTGAGCTATTTAGTCAATCAAGAATCCATAACCGGACAAAGCATTGATATCAACTGTGGGTCGGTAATGAATAGCTAATTTACTTTTATCGTTACACTGTTAGAAGGCTCACTTTCATTTTTAATGCGATCTAGTGCTGTAATAACATAGCTATATTTCTTGCCTTTTTCGGCTTTTTCGTCTATAAAAGTCCGTAAATCTGCATCAAAACTAATCTTAAGAATAGCACCTACCCGGGCGGTGTTTATCAATTCTCCATCGTTAAAGCGGTAAATCACAAAACCACTGGCGGTATCGCCATCTTTTGCTGGGCTGGGTATTTGCCAGGTTAAGCTTAGCCCATTTTTGGTGTATATGGCTTCGTTAAGTAGTGGCGCATTTGGTTTAATGGCATCTAACCATGACATGCTGGGTGGTAGAGCTGGATATTTATAAAGATCGGTTTTCAACGAATCGTTAAAACCGGCCAAATTATCTCGTAAAGATTTAGAACTAAAAAACACGGCACCTTGTGTATTTTGATTTTCTCTCAAATACCTAATTTGTCGGGGCAATTGGTTTTTATCACGCCAACCCGGTCTGTTTTCTAAGGCTCTATAAGCTCCAATTCCCACATAAAAGTGTTTCCCAAAGCTATTATTGGCCCACCAATCTACAAGCTTCTCATAGGCGGCGGCGCTATAATTAAAGGGAAAATAAATCTGCGGATTCACATAATCAATCCAACCCATTTTTACCCATTTCCGGGCATCGGCAAATAACTTCCCATAGCCATCAAGCCCATTAGTTTCAGAGCCACCGGGGTCTTGAGATTTGTTTCGCCAAATACCAAAAGGGCTTATGCCAAACTTTACATATTTTTTTACGCGATGAATGCTATCGGAAATACTATGAATAAGGGTATCCACATTTTGTCGTCTCCAATCGTTTATGGAGCTAAAACCTTGGCCGTATTGTTGAAATGTTTTCGCATCATTGAGCACCTGGTTGGCTTCCGGATAAGGATAAAAATAGTCGTCAAAATGCACCCCATCGATGTCGTAATTGCGTACTACATCCATAATAATAGAGGTAATGTATTCGCGAACTTCCGGCAAGCCGGGGTTAAACAGTTTTTTGCCCCCGTAAGTAATTAACCAATGTGGTTTTTGCTTGCTTATGTGAAGCGGATGCGTGTGCGAATCTATCAAATCAAAAGTAGCCCTATAGGGGTTAAACCACGCATGCAACTCCATGCCCCGTTTATGCGCCTCTTTAATAGCAAAACTTAAAGGATCGTAATAGGGTTTTGGAGCTTTACCCTGTTGGCCGGTTAAAAACCGACTCCATTGTTCCATGCTTTGCCCATAAAACGCATCGGCTGCGGGGCGTATTTGTAACATGATGGCGTTGATACCGCTTTTTTGATGCTGATTTAGTATGGCAATCAGTTCTTTTTGCTGCTCTTCACTACTTAAAACTGCCTTAGATGGCCAATCGATGTTTACTACCGTAGCCACCCAAACTCCCCTAAGCTCTCTTTTGGGATGATCTACTATTTGCGCCCGAAGCTGTGAACAGACAAAAGAAAGCGTAAAAAAAATTTTAAATATGGTGGATAGGCGCATGGTTTGTATTTGATAGCTCAAATATAGTTAAATGGTGTTTTTTTACCCTAAATCTCTTCCAATTAAATCAACAACATCATTGTTTAAACTTTTTTATCTTTGTCGGGTATAATTTTAAAATAAACAAGCGTTAAATACGTTCACATAGCAACCCCGTATGGATAAGCACGATCAGTTATTTGGTTCACTATTGTATCTTTTTCACACCACCGGCATGCAGGGACTAGGTAAGCTAATGAACCCCGTAAGCCAAAAAATAGAGATAAATACTATACAAGCTAAAGAGAGCATTGATATGCTAGAAATGTTGAAAGAGAAAAGCAAAGGCAATATTTCACCAGAACTTAGCCGCTTATTAGATCAGTTTTTAACCGATTTACGTTTAAATTATGTTGACGAACTAAAAGATATTAACCAATAATACCCTATGGAAAGCACCAACAAATTTCAAGAATCCAAAAAAAATAATAATAAAATTTACCTTTTATTGGTAGTTGTTTTGGCATTATTTACCACAAACGCAATTTTATACATTCGTAATAAAAAAGCCGATGTGCGTGTGGTTCAACTTAGCGATGATAAAACACGCATGCAAACCGAGATTGATAAAATTGAGGCAGATTTAGATAAAGCGAACACCGATTACGCTTCATTGTCTGATTCAATGAAAAAAGAACAAGGGATTGCCCGTGTAAAAATAAGCCAATTGCGTGAAGCCTTGCGCAAAGGAGAGCTTACTCAAAAACAATTAAGTTTAGCTCAAGAAGATGTGAAACAGCTTCGCTATTTTGTTACCAAGTACGTAGCCGATATTGAGGTATTGAGGCAAGAAAACGAGAGCTTAAAAACAAGTGTGGCAGTAGCCAATGAACAGGTAAGATCTTTAGAAGGCCAAAACAAAGATTTGAACAAAAAGGTTAGTGCTGCAACCGCTCTAAAAGCATTTGGTGTTTCTGTTACGGCGGTACGCATTAAATCGAGTGGTAAAGAGTCGAGCGTAAGCAGAGCGGACCCCGCTCAAAAATTAAACATCACTTTTAATTTTGTAGATAATGATTTCGCACAAAAGGCACTTCACACGATTTTTATGCGTGTACTTGATCCAAGTGGAAACGTAGTCGGTGCCACCGGTAATAGCACCTTAGCATCAGGAGAGATGATAAATTTCTCGTACAAAACCGCTATTGAATTTGCAAATGACGGCCGTACATATACTTTGGGTTGGAATAACCCCGAAGCTTTTGTAAAAGGTGATTATACCATTACCATGTATGCCGATGGGTATGTGTTGGGTGCCGGAAAAGTTACCTTAAAATAATTCGGGATTGACTTTTATGTGGTTTTTTTAATTAAGCGATACTAGCGCTTGTTGTTTCCATAGCACGATCTACTTTTTTTACCAAACCCTGCAGTACGTTTCCTGGGCCTACTTCAGTGAAGGAGCTTGCGCCATTTTGCAGCATATGTTGTACAATTTGGGTCCAGCGTACAGCACCAGTAAGCTGGGCAATTAGGTTTTTCTTAATGCTTTCCGAATCGGTATAAGGTTTCGCATCTATGTTTTGGTAAATAGGGCAAATGGGCGAATTTATGTCGGTGTTCTCAATTGCCGCCTGTAATTCGGCACGAGCCGATTCCATAAGCGGAGAGTGAAATGCACCCCCAACATTTAGTTTTAGCGCTCTTTTAGCACCGGCTTCGGTTAATAGTTCACAGGCTTTATCAATACCGGCAATACTACCCGAAATAACCAATTGGCCTGGGCAGTTGTAATTTGCCGGCACCACTACATCGTCTATTTTGGCACAAATTTCTTCTACAATAGCATCTTCAAGACCTAAAATTGCCGCCATGGTTGATGGGTTTAGTTCACACGCTTTTTGCATGGCATTGGCACGAGTGGCTACTAAGCGTAAGCCATCTTCGAACGATAATGCTCCTGCAGCTACTAGTGCAGAAAACTCACCCAAGCTATGTCCAGCAACCATATCCGGTTTAAATGAAGCCCCTAATACTTTTGCTAAAATTACCGAGTGAAGAAAAATAGCAGGCTGGGTTACCTTGGTTTCTTTTAAATCTTCTTCGGTACCGTTAAACATGATATCTGTAATTCGAAAACCTAAAATAGAGTTGGCTTGCTCAAATAGCACTTTTGCTTCGGCAGATTGTTCGTACAATTCTTTGCCCATGCCTACAAATTGTGCTCCTTGTCCAGGAAAAATGTATGCTTTCATCTATTTTTAAAATTAATCTAGGCTAGCGGTAATTAAACGTAAAAATTCCGCTCGTGTTTTATCCTCTTCAAACGCTCCTGTAAATGCCGATGTGGTGGTTACTGAATTCTGTTTTTGCACCCCCCGCATGGCCATACATAAATGTTTGCACTCAATAACAACGGCAACCCCAACAGGATTTAAGGTGTCTTGTATGCAATCACGAATTTCGTTGGTTAAGCGTTCTTGTACTTGTAACCTACGAGCAAAGGCATCTACCACACGAGGCAGTTTACTTAAACCCACAATGTGACCGTTGGGAATGTATGCAATGTGTGCCTTGCCGAAAAAAGGCAACATATGGTGTTCGCACATAGAGAATACCTCAATATCTTTTACAACCACCATTTGGCTGTAATCTTCTGTAAACATGGCGCTTTTTAAAATTGTCGCCGGATCCATGTCGTAACCCTGGGTTAAAAACTGCAAGGCCTTGGCTACACGTTCTGGGGTTTTAAGTAATCCTTCTCTTGATGGATCTTCACCCAATTGCGGCAAAATTGCGGCATAGTGGCGGGCAATGTCATCAATCCTATCTTGATTGTAACGATCTATCTTGGTATATCCGTTTAATATTTCCTCATCGTCGAGGTGGTCAAATTTGTTCATGTTAGGGTTGTTATGCACCGAAATATTCTACGTAATTATTTTCTGTTTCGAACAGTTTAATGCGGTGTAAGGCCACACCTAGTTGCTTAATAGGCTGCTCTAGTTGATTCCAAATTTCCACCGCTAAAATTTCAGTGGAGGCTAATTTCCCCTTCATAAAGTCTACATCTAAGTTGATGTTTTTATGATCCAAGGGATCTATTACGTTGGCAATAATTATTTTTTTAAGGTCTTTTAAATCAATTACAAAACCCGTTTCCGGATTAATTCCGCCCTTAATGGTTACAAATAATTCGTAATTGTGGCCGTGCCAGTTTGGGTTAGCACACTTGCCAAAAGTGTCGTTATTTTTTTCTACCGACCAATCTTCGCGGTATAATTTGTGAGCGGCATTAAATCGCTCTCTACGGGTTATAAAAATCATTTTTCTTGCTATTATGTAGCAAATATAAATAAACCCTACGAAGCACGACAGGAAAGCTGGATAGTGTTTAACTTTACAGCATGAAAATTTTGCTAGTTGCCGCCACTTCTGCCGAAATAGCACCCCTACTTACCAAGTACTTTTTAGGGCAAAATACCGACTCATTTACCCTGGGTAAGCACCAAGTAAACGTACTTATAACGGGTGTAGGAATGGTTTCTACAGCTTTTGCCTTGGGGCAAGAATTAACTAAAAATGCGTATGATTTAGCTATTAATGCCGGCATTGGGGGTTCTTTCGATCGTAGCATTCCGTTAGGTAAGGTTTTACATATCAGTGACGATACTTTTGCTGAATTGGGTGCAGAAGATGCAGATGGATTTATACCCATAGATACGCTAGGTTTTGGTACGCAATACACTCAAGCCCTTACATCGGCTATTCCGTTTCCTTTTTTAGAAAATATACAAAAAGCCAGCGCCATAACCGTAAATAAAGTTCATGGTCATGCAAGTTCCATTGCCACCACTACTTCTAACTACAATGTTCAAGTTGAAAGCATGGAAGGTGCCGCTTTTTTTTACAGTTGTGCCCAAGCTCAAGTACCCTCTATTCAGTTAAGAGCTATTTCTAATTGGGTAGAACCCCGCAATCGCGATGCTTGGAACATTCCGCTAGCTATTGCCAACTTAAATCAAAGCGTAGAACAATTACTAAGCGAATAATGAAAAAGCTGAGTTTAGGGTTTTCTCCCTGCCCCAACGATACCTTTATTTTTGATGCACTTATTCATCATAAAATTGACACCGAGGGTCTAGAGTTTGATGTTTTTTTCGACGATGTAGAAACGCTTAATAAAAAAGCCTTACAAGGTGAATTGGATATTACCAAGCTGAGCTTTCATGCTTTTGCTCATGTAAGCGATAAGTATGTGCTGCTCGATGCCGGTAGTGCTCTTGGTTTTGGCGTAGGCCCCTTGCTTATTTCAAAAACAGCCTACACTCCCGAAGAAGTAAAAAGCAAACCTAGCCTTTGCGTAGGCATACCTGGAACCTATACTACCGCTAATTTCTTACTCGGAATAGCTTTCCCAGCACTACAGAATAAAAAAGAGTTGGTGTTTTCGGCTATTGAAGAATCGTTGTTAAACGAAGCAGTCAATTTGGGCGTAATTATTCATGAGAATAGGTTTACCTATGCGCAAAAAGGCCTTCACAAGGTTATGGATTTAGGCGATTATTGGGAGCAAGAAACAGGCATGCCCATACCGCTAGGAGGTATTTTGATTAAACGAAACATCGATACAGAAACACAACATACCGTAAACCGCTTAATTCGTAAAAGTGTAGAATATGCATTTGCAAACCCCGAGGCCAGTAGCGATTTTGTGCGCCACCATGCACAAGAGTTGGATGAATCCGTGCGCAAGCAACACATCGATTTATATGTAAATAAATACAGTATTGATTTGGGCAATTTGGGCAAACAAGCTATTCGGGTGCTTTTTGAAAAAGGCCAGTCGGCGGGGCTTATTTCTGCGTCTACCGAGCAGCTTTTTCTTAGCTAAAGCGATTCTTTCACTTGATCGAGCGTTTTTACACTCAAGCTTGAAGAAATAGCCGATGCAATTGCTGAAATACTAAAAACGGTTAGCGTCACCAACGCAAAATCGCTGATTTTTAAACCAATAGGGTACGCCTCTATGAGCGGATTGGGCCCTTCATCCATTTTTACAAAACCTGTTTTTTGTTGAATGAGGCAAAATGCTAGGGCCAATGCCAGCCCTATTACACAGCCAATTCCCGAAATCATCATTCCTTCTAAAAAGAAAATACGTCGAATGAGTGATTTGCCAGCCCCCATACTGCTCAGAATAGCAATATCTTTTCGCTTATCAATAACCAGCATGGTTAAAGAGCCAATAATGTTAAAAATGGCAATAATGAGCACAAAAGTTAAGATGAGAAAAATGGCCCATTTCTCTGAATTAAGAATTTTATACAAGAGTTCATTTTGCTGAATGCGGTTTTTTACTACAAAGTTGTTCCCTAATTTTTTAGTTAATTCTTCCTGAAAATCATCGGTATTTATACCTGGTTTTACACTAATTTCAAGGCTAGTACAGGCATTGGGTTCGCCCAATAACTCTCTTGCCAGAGCAATGGGTACCCAAACCATATCGTTTACCTCTTGTTGTATGCGTAAAACACCTACCGGAAAAACAGAACGTACTGCAAACTCATCGGCAGGGGTAAGACCGTTACTTACTCCCTTTCTTGGAGCGTAAATATCAAGCGTTTGAAATTGATCGCCAATGTTTACCGAGAGGTACGATTGCACCGAAGCGCCAATTACCGCTGTTGGCTCTCCATTTTGCTCTAACACAAAATCACCGCTTAGTAACACACTATCTACTGCTTTTCCTTTTGCAAAATCTGCACTCACTCCTTTTATCTTCCCAATAAATTGGGTATTCCCATAACGAATTAGTGCTTTTTCCTGAAGCACTTCGGTATAATTAAGCACCCGTTTATCTTTGGCCAGTTCTTGTATGGTTGTGCTATTTGGATTAAAATGTTTTGATTGTGCGGCTGTTATTTCTATATCGGGACCCAAGTTGTTGTACATGGATAAGATGATTCCCTCAAAGCCATTAAATACCGATAGAATAATGATAAGAGCGGCACTCCCCACCATTACCCCCAACATAGAAATGCCAGAAATAATGTGAATAGCGTTTACCGATTTTTTAGAAAAAAGGTATCTCCTGGCTATATAGTGTGCAGTATTCAAAGCTTATAGTAAAAATGGATTGTGCGCTTTTTCGAAACCTATTTGAGTGCTTGGCCCATGACCCGGATACACCACACAATCGTTAGGTAAGTTAAACAGTTTGTGTTTAATGTTATCTAGTAATTGTTGATGGTTGCCTCCCGGCAAATCGGTGCGGCCAATACTTTGATAAAATAACACATCGCCCCCAATGAGAAAATTATCGACGGAGCTGTGAAAACACAGGTGCCCTGGTGAATGCCCAGGTGCAAAAATTAATTCCAATTCACTTTGGCCAAAGGCTATTTTTCCGCTTTCGGACAAGAATGTTTTTGGTAGTGGCGAAAGCTCATAGCGTATGCCCATTTGGGGAGCATAGCCCGGAATAGCATGGAGCAGTTCTAATTCGAGCTTATGAAATTCGGGTAGCAATCCATAGAGGCTATGCACAAAGGCATTGCCCAACACATGGTCAATATGGCAATGGGTATTTAGTAGTTTTACCGGAGTTAATTTCTGGCTTTCAATAAAGCGGCTAAGTTCGTTTTGCTCTTGCGATGTATAGGCTCCAGGATCTATGATGACACAGTCTTTGCTTTCATCGAACAACACGTAACCATTTTCTTGATAGGGATTCGCCGTAAAGGATTGAACAGAAATCATAGCCCAAAGGTAAACATCCGCAGCTTAAATTTAGATGGGTATCTTTGTTTACATGAGTGCGAAACAAATAGTAGTTTTTTTTGATGACGCTTGCCCTATGTGCGTGGGTGTAAGTGGCTGGCTTAGTCGCATTGATGGCAAAAGTCAGTTCAAGTTGGTGCCCTATCAAAATGCAGAAATTTTGGCCCAATACCCTCAACTAAGTGCCGAGGCTTGCGAAAAAGAACTTCATTTGGTAACTGCCCAGGGGAAAGTGCTAAGTGGTGCCGATGCCGTGTTAGAAATTTGGAAACAAGCTGGGCACTGGTCTTCTTTTTTTGCTAAACTGTTTTTGTTGGCTCCTTTTATTTGGTTAGCCCGCCCAATATATAGCTTTATTGCCCGAAATCGCAGGTTTTTTAGCTAGTTAAATAACGCTCTTGCAGTATTCTTTGGTGGTGATTGATATGCCCAACAAGGATGAATAGTAAGGCCTTTACCGATACAAAATTCTGATTTGCTTGGCCAGTTCTACTCCATTCTTGCTCTGTAAATTGACTAAATAGATACAGGTTACTCGTTCTAATGGCTCCAAACTCTTCGGCTAGGCTTTGTAAACTTCTTGCTGTATAATTTGAGTTGGCTACATATTCATTTTCTTCAAAGCCGGCCAACTCGTGTTGGTCGTTTCTGGCAAAACGCAAGGCTCGGTAAGCCATAATCCGTTCGGTGTCTAGCAAGTGCCCAATTACTTCTTTTACCGTCCATTTTTCGGATGCATAGGCGTAGTTTTCTTTCTCTTTAGGAATTTGAGAAATAAAGCTCGAAAATGTAATTTCTTGTTGCCTAAATTCCGCCCATACATCTGCTGAAACGGTAGCAATATAGGGTTTACAAAAGGCTGGGTATTCGCTAGGCTGTGGTGGGTTCATAGTTGGCATTGCTTTTTAAAATGATGCGAAAAGTGGTCCCTTTTCCAAGTTCAGAATCTTTCACAAAAATTTGTCCGCTATGGTAATTTTGTATAATTCGCCGAGTTAAGGATAAACCCAAACCCCAGCCACGTTTCCGGGTGGTATAGCCAGGTTGAAAAATAGTTTCAAATTTGTTTTTTGGTATACCCTTTCCGCTATCGCTAATGTCTATAATTACTTGCTCTTTTACTAAATTATCGAGAATATGTACGTCAATGCTCCCGGCGCCATCGAGTGCGTTTACTGCATTTTTTAATAAATTTTCGAGTACCCAATCAAATAGTGGAATATTTAGTAAGGCCTGGGCTTGTTTATCTCCGTGTACCTGAAAGCTAATTTTATCACTACTTCTAAATTTAAAATAGTTCACAAAATCAGACACAACTGCGTATACTACCTGATTTTCTAGTACTGGTTTTGAGCCTATTTTAGAAAAGCGATCGGCTACAATTTCTAGCCTTTTCATATCGTTCTCCATCTCTAATAATAAGTGCTCATCATCGGCAGGAAATTTAGCTTTTAGTAATTCAACCCAAGCCAATAAGGAAGAAATGGGGGTACCCAATTGGTGTGCGGTTTCTTTGGCCATACCCACCCATACCAAATTTTGCTCCGATTTACGGGCAGAATTAAATACGAAATAAGCGATGAGTAAAAACAGCGCAATTAGCGTTAGTTGGATATAGGGGAATATGCGTAAGCGGGTGAGCAAAACAGAATCTTTGTAGTATACCAATTGCTCGTCGTTTACGCCAAAAGAGGTTACCCGTATATGGATGGGTTCGTGCTGGGCCTTCATTTGCTCCAGTTCTGTCTTAAAGTATTCGGGGTCGTATTTTTTTCGTTTAAGCCTATCTATGTTACGTTCTTGTGCCTCTAGTTTCATATTTGTTTTGGTGCTATCTAAGCCTTTCCAAAATATAATTTTACCGCTACTGTTGGTTACAATGGCGGGTACTTCTAGGCTATCTCGTATGGAATAAATGAACGTAATAAATTCATCGTTTACATCTACAACTTCTAAAATTTTCTTGTTACTCAATGCCCAAATCTCTGCCCGGGTGCGTTCGGCCACAGAAATGTTTTTTACCAAATAATTGGTATACCATAAAGAGGCTCCTGCAATAAGCACCGCAAAGGCTAGCAGTGTAAATTTCCAAAATCGTTTTTGAGCGTATGGGTTCATTACGGGTACTAGTTAATAAGCTCTCCTTGGAGATCTACTTGGGTGGCAAAGGGTTGCAAATAGGCTTCGAGCAATACTGAGAATTCATTCCTGCTAATTTTCCGATTTTCGTTAAAGCTTCCAGAAAGCCCAAGCGTGCTTTTCCAGCCACGTTCAATTTCTATTTTCAATTCCGTACCCCGTGTAGCGGTATAGGTAATTAAACTGATGGCATCGCCAATACTTAATTCTTTTACATCTGCATGATCGGCAAACCAAATTTGGCTGCGACTGTATAGCTTTTTCATCGAAACTTTAATTTCATCGGCATGAAGGTTGTTGTTTCCCATCCATTGGTAAGTCCCCTCTTGTTGCACTATGCCGCTATTTAATAATCCGGTTAGGGCCACATGTGTTAGGGCTACAAAATTACTATCGGTTTGGTGCATGTCTTTAAAGGGAAGCAACGTGGCTTTATACGTAAGTAATTCTCCTTGAATGAGTCGTACGTTGAGGTGTTCTGTAGTTGTTTTAAAAAAGGCACAGAAGGCCGCAGTGGCACCTGCAGCTTGGCCGGCGTTGAGCTGGGCAAAAGCGGAAACTTCACTGGGAATACAAACGATATTTGCTTGTTTTTCGACCACCAATGCCTGTAAGGGGAGTAGGCTATTGGGGCCCAGAATGGCCACACTTGTTTTTGTAAGAGGGTTGGTTATATCAAAGGCTACGGCAGAGTTGGCCGAAGGTTTTAGCCCCAATTGTTTTAGTAGGGCATGGTTTGTATCCCCATCAACAAGTATCAAAGCTTTAATCTTTTGTCCGCCTTTTAAGTTCAACTCCCACCCTTTTCCCGATTCTTTTATCTCTTCAATAGCGCTAGCGCTGATGATTTTCAGATTTTTTACGGTATCTGCTAAGGCTTTAATAGACTGTAATAGAGAGTCGGCCTTTAGCTCTTTGTGTTTTTCTAGTTGCGTGTATTTTTTTAGCAATTCAGTGCCCATACCAGAGGCTATGCCGGCGCTCTCCCAATCGGCAAGTGATGCTGGATTTATCCAAGAATCACTAGTACTGATTAAAAGGGTTTGTACACCCGAACGTGCAGATTGTATGCCAGCCGCTAAGGCAGCTGTAGTGTTGCCATATACACACACATCGGTGCGGAGCTTTTGAGCAAAACTAGCATGCGCCCCGAGGCAAAATAATAGGAAGAAGCAATAGAATTTTTTCATGAATTGATTTGTACGTGGTGAATTTAAGCTTTCTTTACCTAAATTTAATTACCAAAGCAATTTTTGACTAGCTATACACACTTTACACATTAGAATGAAAACACCCATTTCTCAACTTTTTGCCGCTCAAAAAGCGAATCAAAGCACGCTCAAAACAAGCAGTGTTGCCCAAAGAAAGCAAACGTTAAAAAAACTGAAAGCACTTATTCAACAAAACGAATCGACCATATTTGAGGCCCTTAAACAAGATTTAGGGAAACCCCTCTTTGAGGCTGCGGTTACCGAAGTGTATTTTGTGTATGCTGAAATCGACTTTGCCCTTAAGCATTTGTCTAGTTGGATGAAACCACAACGGGTGGCTCCCACCTTAACCAGTTTGTTTACTAAAAACAGAATTTTGTATGAGCCCAAGGGTCTTTCCTTAATTATTTCCCCTTGGAATTACCCTTTTCAGTTAGCTATTTCGCCATTAGTATCTGCCATTGCGGCGGGAAATGCGGCCGTAATAAAACCTTCAGAATTAAGTCCAGCCACGAGTGCTTTATTATATACCCTTATTTCCGATAATTTTGCTGCAGAAGAAATCTCTTGTATAGAAGGCGATGCAGAAGTAGCAAAAGAACTTTTGTCTTTACCTTTTGATCATATTTTCTTCACCGGAAGTACCGCCATTGGCAAGGTGGTGATGAAAGCCGCTGCCGATCATTTGGCCTCGGTAACCTTAGAATTGGGTGGAAAATCACCAGCGGTTATTACCGAAAGTGCGGCCCTAGAAAAAGCTGCCGAAAAAATTGTGTGGGGTAAATTCCTCAATGTTGGGCAAACATGCATAGCCCCCGATTATGTAATGCTGCCCGAGCATTTGCTTGAAAAATTTGTTGACTTGGCTGCCGAAAACATAAACAAACTATTTACGCTCAATGGCCAGCTCAATACCGAGGCCTATGGAAATATCATTAATAGCCGTCATTTCGATCGTCAGAAAAAATTGTTTGACGATGCCATTGCCAAAGGAGCAAAGCTGCGTATTGGTGGGCAGTTTGATGCCGATGCTTTACGCATAAGCCCTACGGTCCTCAGCAATGTATCGCCCGATTCGGGATTAATGCAAGAAGAAATTTTTGGTCCATTGCTGCCTTTAATCACTTATAAAAGCTTAGATGAGGCTATTTCCCGCATAAATGCGCAAGGCAAACCACTTGCTTTGTATGTGTTCGGAAATTCGGCTATTGCCAAGCAAGTAATTTCTCAAACTTCTGCCGGAGGCACCTTGGTAAACGATGTGTTGGTGCATATTAGCAATCCCAATTTACCTTTTGGTGGGGTGCAGTCTAGTGGTACAGGTAGCTGCCACGGTTTTTATGGCTTTAAGGCCTTTTCTCACGAACGTTCGGTGATGTACCAAAGTGCTGTAGATTTTAATTGGATGGTTTATCCGCCCTATAAGGTTGGTTTGCTCCCCTGGCTAAAAAAAATGTTTTAAAAAAAGGAGTAGCTAAATCGGCTACTCCTTTTTTGCGCTACCACAAATTAAATAGGTTGTATTCTAACCGAAGCAAAAGTAAATTCTTCTGATTCCTCGTCATACTACTCCACAATTGAACCCGTTGAGAAACATCGATCCTAAAATTACTATTGATGATGAATTGTAGGGCTGGAGCAGCATCTAGGACGTGCTCCTTTTTACCCAGGTTGCTCTTGCCCAAAAATTCTAGATACACATTCACGTTTGTTTGTTTATAACTTCGATAGCTTTTGGGATAAACCAATAATCCGCTTGAAAGCGTATACCCTAAACTCTCCGATCCAAAATCTGCAGGAAGCAAATTCCCCTTTTTGTTGTTTAGCGCCTTGGTATAACTTACCGATCCGGAAAGGGCTAGTTTGTGTAACAATTGGGTAAATACAATGCCCCCCTGCCAACCCGTGTTGTCTCCATCTAAGCTAATTTCACGGGCACTAATAACCCCGTTTGCCGTAGCATAGCCGCCATAAATGGCACCTCTAAAATGGCTATGCATGCTATCAATACTTAAAAAACGATACTTGGCATAAAATGCTCCCCCAGTTGTTTTAAAACTATTTTGTTGAACATTATTTATAAATAAACTCTGGTGTATCATCAGATTTTTTGTAAGTCCCAACATAGCTTCAGGAATAATTTTGGCCATATATCCGTTTCTAAACACGGCTTCTTGCGTTAGCCGAATACCTAGGGCATTTTGGGGCATGTTGCTGGCTGGCTCTGTGGCTACATACAATTCTTGTGTGTAGGCGCTGGTACCGCCAAGAAGCAGCACCAGTGCTATAGCAAATCGTTTCATATTATAGGCCTATATGGTAATTTCTGGTGTTACCCATTTTTCCGGTTCGGTAGCTTTCTCCACCCTTACTGGCCAATTGTTTATAGGTTCCCGCAGAAACAAAATCTTTATCTAATAGCGTAATTTTGGTGGCCCCATCTAGTGTTTTTGCAGCCACGTTTAAAAAACTAAATTGTGCACCCCCATAAGTAAAAGAGGTTCCATTGGCTATTTTTAAGTCAGAAAAAGTATACGTCAGTACCAATTTACTTACAGAAAATCCGGCACCTTTTACTTTTTTGGCTAGTAAATCTGGATTTACTGTTTTACCTTTTTTAAACGTAATTACAAAGTTTGTGTTGTTCAAATCGGGCTGAATATCGGCCACAAAATCGAGTGTTTTGACGGCTTTTTGTGTTGCTAACTGACACATGGAACAGGTTAGTCCGCTTACTTGCATATCGGCTTTGCTTACTTGTGCTTGGGTATATAGGCTATTGAGTAGTAGGGCTATGAGTAGCCCTAAGTATGTTCTTTTTTTCATGATTTTTGATAAATAGTGAAGATGAATGTTGTGCATAGCTGAGCTACGCTTTTCATAAATTCAACCAGTTATCAAATTCGAAAAACGCCATACAATACCCCTTTGGAAATGTTATTTGGAGGTGGTTTTTGCAGTTTAAAGGCGTACTTATCTGTATTTACCACTTTCGTGTAGCCTGTATTTACATCCTGATTAGTTGATAAAAAGACAATGAATGCAGGCACATACATGCTTGAATTACGGAGGTGTTGATCTTTTACTTTATAAGTTATAGCTTGGTTTTTGCAACATTTTGCAGTTTTTTCAACTTTTTCTGAACAACAGGCACGTATTTCTTGGCTTTGGAATTGCACTTGGGCTAACTTGGTGCCACAGTAATGGAAGTTTAAAGATAGACCCACTATGCTTAGCACATAGAAGCCTACAAAAACCAAACTGAGTGCTCTTTTTCCCATTGTTCAAATATACGAGAAATCAGTTTATACTTTTTTCAAAGAATTAACCTGCATTTTTTTGCGCATCGGCCTTCATTTTATCATTTGCCACAATCACAATTTCTACTCGTCTGTTTTTAGCCTTTCCCTCTTCGTTACTATTATCGGCAATGGGCTCACTTTCGCCTTTTCCCCTCGTGTTTATGCGACTGGCACTTATTCCTTGGTTTATAGTAAAGGTTTTTACAGCTTCAGCCCGGCGTTCCGAAAGGCGGTTGTTGTATTCATCGCTGCCACTATTATCCGTATGGCCAATAATGGTTACATCGGTATCCGGATTTTCTTTTAGCGATTTGGCTAAGTTTTGAATATTGGTCATAGCAGCGGTTTTGAGCTCCGACTTGCTTACATCAAATAGTATTCCCGAATCAAACTTCACAATAATTCCTTCGCCTTCACGAATTACTTCTGCTCCCGGAATAGTTTGTTTCAATTGTTCGGCTTGTCTATCCATACCACGGCCAATAAAGGCACCGGCAGTTCCGCCAACAGCTCCTCCAATAAGCGCACCAACCGCGGTATTGCCAGCCTTTTTACCAATAAGCGCTCCCACGGTACCACCAGCCAATGCACCAATAACGGTACCTTTTGTGGTTTTACTGGTGGTGGAGCAACTTTGTAAATAGGTGAGTGTAAAAACACATAGTAAACTTAGCGCAAGTATTTTTTTTGTAGCCGTATTTCTCATAAGATTTCGTGTAAAGGGTTAAATAGTTATTGCACCACGGTGCTTATCAAAACCTAAACGCACGATAAATAGAAATAGTGTGTTGTATGTGTTAAGCCTTTCAGCCTGCACCTCTATATTTTGATTGTATAAATAGGTATTGAGTTTAATAATTAAAACAAATAAAGAAATATTATTAAAGATAAATTAAATAATTATTTAATTTTATATTTTTGTATCGCATCAATGAAATTATTTGCCTTTGAGTCCACAACAACATTTTGAAGGAGGTTGGAAATACGTTAATCTATATGGTTTACTGTTGGGCTTGTTGGTTGGCCATAGCATTATTTTATTCAATACACTTTTTACGGGTAACCCTATAGAATTACCTGAATCTGCTTTAGTACTTTGGGTAAGTGTGTTTGTGTTGTGTACAATGGCCAATACGCTTTCCATGTCTATTTCTTTGCCTGCTTTTGCCAAGTTTGTATATCAAAGTCCAATTTTAGCTTTTTATGTTTTTAGCACCCTAGGCCTATTGGTGGGTGTTATAGTTGGTTTTGCGTCTGCTACATTATTTTTTTCTATATCTTTTATTAGTACTCATCTAGGATTGCTTTTTCTCACTTTATTAGCTTCGCTTGTGGTTTGTTTGGGTATTCAGTTGTATGAGTGCCAGGCAGCTAGAAATCAAAAAAAAGAGGTTAGCCAGGATGTAGAAGTGCTAAAATTAGATCGGTTAACTAAACAGGCTCGATTAAAAGCGATTCAAACTAAAATTAATCCACACCTCTTGTATAATGCACTTAACTCAATTGCAGGTTTAATTCAGGTAGATAGTTCTAAAGCTGAGGATATGACTATGCGTTTAGCTCAGCTTTATCGCTATGATGTAAATGATGAGCAGTGGATTACCATACAAGAAGAGTTGCACATTGCTAAAAACTATTTAGAAATTGAACACGTGCGCTTTGGTGAATTATTGAATTATGAATTCACCTGCGATGCCGACTTATTAAAAGCCAATATTCCTAGATTTTTAGTACAGCCCTTATTAGAAAATGCTGTTAAACATGGTTTGGCCACTGCACAAGAAGCTCATATTTTAATTCGGGTAGAAATTGCTAAGCTGGGCGAAAAGATTCAAATAGAGGTTTTTGATGATGGCGGAAAATTTCCCTCAAAAATTACTGCTGGTTATGGTTTAAGAAGTATTTATACCCGACTTGGTATACACTATGGATCTGATTATGCTATTAAAGTGGCTAACCAGCCACAAAAATGTATCAGCTTGCTATTGCCACTTTCACCCTTACCTAGTTAATACATACATGATTATACCACGGAAATTTTATAGTAGTGACTGGCGTTTTAAGTATAGCAATGCTTTACTAACCGGTGGTGTGGTTGCGGCATGTATTATTGGAGTGCAAATAACCATGAACAAATTTAATTGTATTGGCGGGTTAGGCGTTGTACTCTTTTGCACTACCCATGGCTTGCTTATGGCTGCGGTAATTTCTTTTTATACAGAAACGTTAAATGCACGAATTGCACAGAGATGGATTAAAGTGCCCTTGTTGTTTTTACTGGGCATTATCGGTACACTTACCGCTACAGCGGTTTCATTTTATGCATTCTCTTTCCTCTCCCATCAGCAGTATGAAATGGGCATGCTGCTCAATCAAGCAGTTAGCAATTTTAGCGTGTGCATTATTATTAGCGCTTTGATATTGTTATACGAATCGCAGCGAATCAGCTATATCAACCATTTCCAAAAAAAGGAAATTGAAATTCTTCGGATGAAACAATTAAAGGTAAAGGAGGAATTGGAAACTCTGCAATCAAAAATAAATCCACATTTTTTATACAATTCTCTAAATACCATTGCCGGTTTGGTATATACCGATGCGGTATTGGCCGAAGAGCTTACCCTTAAACTTTCTAAGTTATTTAGATACAGCATCAATTATTCGGAACAACATTTTACTACCCTGTCCGAGGAGTTGGAAATGCTACATGTTTATCTATCAATCGAAAAAATTCGTTTAGGGCCCAAGCTACAGTTTGAGTTGAAGGCAGATGAAAACCTATTGGCTGGTTATTTTCCTCGTTTTTTACTACAACCCTTGGTAGAAAATGCCTTAAAACACGGGCTTTCTACGCAAGCGGAGCCAGGCTTTATTAAACTTTGCATTCAGAGCGAAATAAACAACGCTACACGTGTAGAATTATTTGATAGTGGGCAAGCTTTTCCCCAACACATTACCGGAGGCAGTGGGTTTTTCAATACCAAAGAAAAGCTAGAATTACTTTTTCCTAAAAATTATCAATTTCAATTACTGAATAGGCCTAATAAACACATTAGAATTACATTTCCATTAATTAGTAAACCAACATAAACCAAAATAACCTATAGTTTGTTTACTTCGGATATAACTAGCATCTGTTTGGCAAACCATTTGATACTATTTAACCTGTATACCAATTTTAAACCCCCTGCATTATGAGTACGCTCTTAAAAACCATTATTATTGACGATGAGGTCATAGGCCTTCAACGTTTAAAAAGACTATTGGGCACGTATCAACTATTTGATGTAGTTGCAGAAGCATCTAATGGAAGAGAAGGCCTAGAGCTGATTGAATCACTTAAGCCCGATGTTATTTTTTTAGATATTGAGATGCCCGTGATGAACGGTTTTGAAATGTTGCGCTTAGTGATGCACCACCCCAAGGTAATTTTTACAACAGCTTTTGATCAGTATGCTATTAAGGCTTTTGAAGAAAATTCTATCGATTACTTATTGAAACCAATTGAGAAAGAACGGTTAGATTTAACAGTTCATAAATTACAAAGTGCAACGGCATTTACACCAGACCTTCATGTATTACAAAGTTTAATTGATAGCATTAAACCTAAAGCAGAAATTAAAACCATTACCGTTCACCTAGGCGACAAAATTATGCTGGTTAAACTCGAAGATATTGCATTTATTGAAGCCGAAGATAAGTACGTTTTTTTGCACGATCTCGAAGGATTAAGTCATTTAACAGATTTTACATTGAATCATTTAGAGCAAAATTTGCCAGATCATTTTGTACGTGTTCACCGGAGTTTTATCCTCAATATCGAATCTATTAGAGAAATACGAAAAAGTTTTAATGGCTCATTAGTATTTACCCTGAAAGATAAAATTGCTACTCGGTTGAATTCTAGCCGGTCTTATAGTAGTAACCTAAGAGAGCGTTTTAATATTTAATAGCCGTATTTATCTTTCCAACGGGCTTTAAGAAATTCTCGGAGTTTCGCTTCAGCTTGGTTTTCTCCTGGAATGAAAAGCGTGGTACCGCAAAGTTGCTCCGGGAAGAATTCTTGCTCTGCAAAATTTCCCTCATAACTATGGGCATATTTATATCCTTTCCCATAATCGAGGTTTTTCATAAGGCTGGTAGGGGCATTGCGTAAATGTAAAGGAACCGACAAATCGCCGTACTTTTTTACCATCTCCTGCGCCTTACCAATGGCTTCATAACTTGCGTTGCTTTTAGCCGAAGAAGCCAAATAGGTAACCGTTTGCGATAAAATAATTCTCGATTCGGGCCAACCAATTACATGAACGGCATCAAAACATGTTTTTGCCAATAAAAGCGCATTAGGATTGGCGTTCCCAATATCTTCTGAAGCTAAAATAAGCAAGCGCCGTGCTATAAATCCGGGCTCTTCTCCGCCGGCTATCATACGAGCTAACCAATACACTGCGGCATTAGGATCGCTACCCCGAATAGATTTTATGAAAGCCGATATGATATCGTAGTGCTGCTCCCCGGTCTTATCGTACATAGCAAGGTGCTGCTGCACTTGTTGCAACACTACCTCATTGGTAATGCTTATTTCGGCCTTATCTACCGTTTGCACTACCAATTCCAATACGTTTAATAATTTACGCCCATCGCCACCCGATAAACGGAGTAATGCATCCTGCTCCACAATGTGTATTTTCTTTCTTTGCAGCAGCTCATCCTGTGTAATGGCTTGTTCTACCAATGCCACCAATTCATCGCTGCTTAATTGTTGTAAAACATATACTTGGCACCTAGATAGTAAGGCAGAAATTACTTCGAAAGAGGGGTTTTCTGTAGTGGCACCAATTAAGGTAATAATGCCACTTTCCACTGCGCCTAATAAAGAGTCTTGTTGCGATTTAGAGAAGCGGTGAATCTCATCAATAAATAAAATGGGTAAAGCTTTATTTTGCTTTTTTAATTCGATAGCCTCATCAATAATTGCCCGAATATCTTTAACCCCAGCATTAATGGCACTTAAACTAAAAAACGGACGTTTAAGCTGTTTAGAGATAATTAGAGCTAAGGTTGTTTTGCCTACACCGGGAGGTCCCCAAAGCAATAAAGAAGGGATGCTCCCCAATTCAATGGCTTTGCGTAATACACCGCCACTGCCCACCAAGTGTTGTTGGCCAATATAGGTGTCGAGGCTTTGCGGCCGCATGCGTTCTGCCAAGGGCGGGGTGTTTGCTAACATAGGCTACAATATCATCAAATTTAAAATGCTGTTAAAATTTAATAGTAAATTACCACGTAGTAATACCGTACACCCTATGAAAAGACCAACAAACAACTATAGCTTTATACTAAACTTTGTATTACTGGGTTTTTTGTTGATGCCTTCAAGGATATCCGCACAAAATAAATCGGATTCTACCCATACCACGGGTTTAAAATCTTATTTCTTATTACGAGTGGGTTTAGATACCGATCCGGTTGATGTTCAAAATTACTTAAAACGCACCGAGTTTATTACTCAAACCAACCAATTTAATCAGGAATTTAAAGCCATTAGTACGAACTGGAATGTTGCCCAACAAACCAAGCTTAATGCTGCCTTTCATCACGCCTTAGCCGGGAATATAGACGCCAGTATCAGTTTATTTGAAAACCTAGCAACCTGGAATATTGTGAAAAATGTTTCGTCTTTAAGCAGTGGCCTTGCCACGCAACTGAGTAGTTTATATGCGTTAAAGGGCCACTATACCCAAGCAATTGGCTATCAAAAACAAATTTTAGCTAGTGCCATTACCACGAACAGTACAATACTTAAGGCACAAACATACATTCAATTGGGTAAGCTTGCTTCCGAACAAGGTGATGGTGTACTTGCAGAAGCCTATTTGTTAAAAAATGCCTTGCCTTTAGTGAGTAAATTAAAAGATAAAGGCCCACTTATTTTATGTTATAGAGAATTGGCCTATGCCTATGAAGTTCAGGAATTATTTGTGCAAGCCAAGTGGTTTTATTTACAATCGTTAACACTAGCTAAACAAAAAAACGATGCTAGAGGAATCATTTTAGCTAACATCGCTTTGGCAGATTTTAAATGTGCGTTAACTGATTTTGAGCCCGCCATTAAAGACTTGCGTGCTGCTGAATGGGTAGCCATTCAAGCTCATGAGTTACCTTTGTTATTGTTGCTGAAATATAAACTCGAACAAACATATACAGCCCTGGGTAATGCCGATAAGGTAGTTCAATACAGCACAGAGTATATCCAGCTAAAAGACATTTTGCTGAACCCCGGATTATAGCAGCTAGCTAATTTTAGTATTTTTAACAAAAAACCACATATTTTGTCTGTATCTTAAGGCCTCCAAATAATTATTCGGGGTATATATGACAATTAAAAAATTTAAAGAAATGCTTAAAAAAATATTTTTAGGACTATTTATTGCTGCCAGTTTAGCCTGTACCGCCGATCCGAGGGTAAAAGTTGAGGTACCAGGATCTTTTAATTTAAAACCCGATGCACAGCAGGCCGTAGTTACTAAAGAATTAGCCGCTTTACTAGAAAATTACCACTACAAACAAGTAGCACTAAACGATTCCATATCTACTATTATATTCGATACCTACCTAAAAAGTTTAGATGCTGGCCGAAATTATTTTGTTAAAGCAGATATAGACGATTTTAATCAGTACCGCAGTACGTTTGACGATGATCTAAAGGCTGGAGATTTAAGTGTACCCTTTTACATATTTAATGTTTTTCAGAAACGTTACAACGAGCGCCTTCGGTTTGCACTTGGTAAAATGAATCAACCCATTGATTTTACTGCAAATGAGAGCTACCCCTACGATCGTGAGAAATTAGCTTGGTTTAGCAGCACTGAAGAAGCCGATAAGGTGTGGGCACTTCGTGTAAAATACGATTTATTAAATCTTAAAATGGCCGGTGGCGATGCGGCTAAAAATCTTCAAACACTAAAACAACGCTACGATAACTTGGTTTCTCAGGCTACTAAAACCAATAACCAAGATGTTTATCAGTTGATCATGAATGCCTTCACCGAAACCATAGATCCACATACCAATTACTTTGTGCCTATTCGGGCGCAAGAGTTTAACGAAGATATGGCCCGTACCTACGAGGGTATTGGTGCCCGACTACAAGTGGATAATGAGGTGGTGAAAGTAATTGAGGTGATGGCCGGTGGCCCGGCGTTCAAAGCTAAAATCCTTAATGTAAACGATCGTATTGTAGCCGTTGCTCAAGGTAAAGATGGTGAATTTGTGGATGTGATAGGGTGGAGAATTGAAAATACCGTATCTAAAATTAAAGGCCCAAAAGGCACTTTGGTACGTTTAAAAGTTATTCCTGCTGGGCAAGAGCTAAGTGCTAAACCAGTGATCATAGAATTGCTTCGAGATAAAATCATTTTAGAAGATCAATCGGCTAAAAAAAGTATTAAAACGGTAAAATCGGGAACAAAAACCTTAAAAATTGGTGTTATTGAAGTGCCGGCATTTTATGCAGATTTTAAAGCCTACCAAGCTGGAGATCCCAATTACAAATCGACCACAAGAGATGTGAAACTCTTGTTAGATACCCTAAAAGCTCAGAAAGTTGATGGAGTAATTATTGATTTGCGTTCTAATGGAGGTGGATCTTTATTAGAAGCCATTGAACTAACCGGTTTGTTTATTAAAAGCGGTCCGGTAGTGCAGGTAAAAGATCGTCGTGGAGTAGAAATTAATAATGATGAAAATCCCACTATAGCTTATGATGGTCCATTAGCCGTTATGGTAGATCGCTTTAGCGCATCTGCTTCAGAAATTTTTGCTGGCGCCATACAAGATTATGGTCGCGGCGTAATTATTGGTACTCAAACCTATGGTAAGGGAACCGTTCAATCCACTATCGATGTTTCTAAAATTATTAGCACTACCGATAAGTTGATGCTATTGAATGAAAAACAGGAAGAAAACGGTAAAAATGGTACGGTAGCTCGTCAAAATGCACCTCAATTTGGTCAAATTAATTTAACCATGGCCAAATTTTACCGAGTGAATGGTAGCAGCACCCAGCATAAAGGCGTACTACCCGATATTCAATTCCCGATGGTTTACCCAGCGGATAAATACGGAGAAAGTGCAGAACCTGCCGCCCTTCCTTGGGATACGGTGAAGCCCTCTAAATACAGCCCTGTTGCTAATTTAACTTCAGTGAATACAAGCTTAGTTAAATTGCACGAACAGCGTATGAAATCTTCGGATGAATACACCTATTTATTAGACGATATTGCCAACTTTAGAAAGCGTGATGCCGAAACCAGTGTTTCTGTGAACGAAGCCACTCTGAAAGCTGATCGGGATGCACAAGAGGCCAAAAATTTAGCTCGTGAGAATAAACGAAGAGCAAGCCGAGGTTTAGCTCCTTTGAAAAAAGGAGAGGTGAAACCTTCCGACGAGTTTGATTTTATACAGGACGAGAGTTTAAAAATCATCGCCGATTTTATCTCCCTTAAAAAGTAATAAAAAAAGCCCTCCTAGTTTGGAGGGCTTTTTTTATGCTAGGGTGTTTTCCCCAATTTGTTGCCGCCACATCGCGTAATACAAGCCTTTCTCTTCCAATAATTCCTTATGCTTACCCGATTCTACAATCTGCCCTTTTTCGAGTACGTAAATGCGATCTGCGTGCATAATGGTAGACAAACGGTGTGCAATTAGAATGGTAATGTGATTTTTTAATACCGAAACATCGCGGATGGTTACCGTAATTTCTTCTTCCGTTAACGAATCTAAAGAAGAAGTAGCCTCATCAAATACTAAAATATCGGGTTGGCGCAACAAGGCCCGTGCAATAGACAAACGTTGTTTTTCTCCACCAGAAACTTTTACACCACCTTCGCCAATTACCGTATCGAGGCCTTTACTTGCTCTAGCTAATAAATTTTCACAAGCTGCTTTATGTAATACATCCATGCATTCCTCATCGGTGGCAGTGGGGCGTACAAACAATAGGTTTTCTCTAATTGTACCCGAAAATAATTGCGTGTCTTGCGTAACAAAACCAATTTTCTCTCTTAATTCATCCAAATCAATGGCGCTACTGGCGTGTTTATTATACAAAATCTCTCCGCTTAAAGGCTGATATAAACCCACCAATAATTTCACCAAGGTGGTTTTTCCAGACCCCGATGGTCCAACAAAGGCAATAGTTTCACCCACTTTTGTACTAAACGAAATTTCGGTTAAGGCATTTCGGTTGGCCGTTAAATGCTTAAAGCTCACCTTATCAAAAGCCAGGGTATCAATAGGCCCTAATGCTTTCGGTTTGGTTGGTTTTGCCTCTTTAGGCATGCTCAAAATCCGGTTAAAATTAGTGAGTGACACCTCTGCTTCCCGCCAGGCTACAATTACATTGCCTAGTTCTTGTAAAGGGTTAAATAAAAAGAAGGAATAAAATAAGAAAGTAAAATATTTACCTGGTGATATTTCTTGATCAAAAATTAAAATCATAAGCACCACCACCATGGCGCTACGCACAAAATTTACGGTAGTGCCTTGTAAGAACGACATGCTGCGTACGTATTTAATTTTCTTGAGCTCTAGGCCTAAAATTTTATAGGTGGTAGCATTTAATCGTTCTATTTCTTGATTGGCTAAACCCAAGCTTTTTACCAATTCAATATTGCGTAGCGATTCGGTGGTAGAGCCTGCCAATCCGGTGGTTTCTTTTACAATGTTTTTTTGTACTGTTTTAATTTTACGGCTCAATAACCAGCTGGTTATGGCAATTACCGGAACAGCGGCAAAATAAACCAGTGTTACTTTATAGCTTACGTTTAGGGAATATACCACCACAAAAATCATCCCCACCAAACTGATAAACAAAATACTGATAAAGGCAGTAATAAAGCGTTCGGTATCGGTACGTACTTTTTGTAAGATACCTAGTGTTTCGCCACTGCGTTGGTCTTCGAAGGTTTGGTAAGGTAATTCTAAGGAATGTTTTAAACCATCGGCATACAATTGCGCACCAAGCCTTTGTACAATAATATTGGTATAATAATCTTGTAAATTCTTGGCAATTCTAGATACCATGGCAGCACCAACGGCTAAGCCAATAAGGCGTAAAATGCCACCAATAAATTCCGAACGACCAAGCGTACTCCGTTTCTCGATAAAATTATCGACTATTTTACCCGTAATATGTGGATCGAGAAGGGAGAATACCATATTGAGGGCGGCTAGTAAAAGTGCTAGCGCCAATAAACCCTTATAATTTTTTAAATATTGCAGTAATATATTCATGTGTTACAAAAATAACAAAGGGAACGAGGTATTTCCCCATTCCCTTTGCTTATGACTTTTTTATTGCTATTAAACCGTCATGATATCTTTTTCTTTGGCTTCTGCATGCGCATCTACCTTGGCTATATAGGTATCGGTTAATTTTTGAACATCCGCTTCGCCTACTTTAATCTCATCGTCTGATACGCCCTCGGCTTTTAACTTTTTAATTTTTTCGTTGGCATCTTTACGAATATTGCGCACGGCAATGCGCCCTTTTTCTGCTTCTTCTTTCACCTTTTTTACCAAGTCTTTTCTACGCTCTTCGGTTAATGGCGGTATGTTTAAGCGGATAATGCTTCCATCATTTTGTGGATTTAAGCCCAAGTTTGATTCCATAATACACTTTTCGATGACCGCTAATAAGCTTTTTTCCCATGGCTGAATAACCAACGTACGGGCATCTGGGGTGTTTACCGTACCTATTTGGCTCAAGGGTGTTGGGGTACCGTAATAATCTACCATCAAGCCATCTAACATAGAGGGCGTGGCCTTCCCTGCCCGAATTTTGCTTAATTCTGCTTCGGTATGATCGATTGCCTTGTCCATAGTGGCCTTGGCATCTTCTAATTGTTTTTTAATGAGTTCGCTCATGATTTATCAATCTTTTATTATTTCACTAAAGTTCCTATGGGTTCGCCCTTGGCCAATTTTAAGAAGTTACCTGGTTTGTTCATATCAAACACAATAATGGGCAAATTATTTTCTTGGCAGAGGGTAAAGGCCGTCATATCCATCACGTTGAGGTTTTTGCTGTATACATCGGCAAAACTAATTTCATCGAAACGGGTAGCGGTAGTATCTTTTTCTGGGTCGGCGCTGTAAATACCATCTACTCGGGTTCCTTTTAATACCACATCGGCATTAATTTCTACGGCACGTAAGGAGGCGGCTGTATCGGTAGTAAAGTAGGGGTTACCGGTTCCGGCGCCAAAAATAACAATACGTCCTTTTTCGAGGTGGCGTACGGCTCTGCGACGAATAAATGGTTCGCAAATTTGTTCCATTTTAATGGCGGTAAGTAAACGGGTTTTTACACCTACTTTTTCGAGTGCATCTTGCAGGGCCATGCTATTAATTACAGTAGCCAACATCCCCATATAATCGGCCTGTACACGATCCATTCCGGCTTTTTCGGCACTAAGGCCTCTGTAGATGTTTCCACCACCAATTACCAATGCAATTTCTATGCCTTCTGCGTGTACGGCTTGTATATCTTTGGCATATTGGGCTACACGGTCAATATCAATACCGTATTGTTTTTCGCCCATTAAGGCTTCGCCGCTAAGTTTTAGGAGGATACGTTTGTATTTCATTGCTTGGAGAGGTTTGTCAAAAATAAAAAAAATAGCGATAGAAAAATATGATCAAAAAAAATCCCCCGATTTTTCGGGGGATTTTTAATTAAGCACCTAGTTGTACTCGTTTAAAGCTTACAACGGTTAATCCTTTCGAAACCCCGTCTAGGAATTGAGAAACGGTTTTTGATGAGTCTTTTACAAACTCTTGGTTTAACAAGGTTGATTCTTTGTAGAACTTATTTAATTTACCGGCGGCAATTTTTTCTACCATATCTTCTGGTTTACCTTCGGCACGAATTTGATCTTTAGCAATTTCTAATTCACGTTCAATGGTGCGGGAATCTACATCACCTTTATCAAGCGCAACCGGATTCATGGCGGCAATTTGCATGGCAACGTCTTTTCCTGCTTCATCAGCATCGGCTACGTTAGTGCTTAAAGAAACCAATACACCTAAGCGGTAGTTTCCGTGAATGTAGGCTACTACTTTTTCGCCGCTTATTACTTCGTATTTAGATACGCCAATTTTTTCGCCAATTTTACCAGTTTGATCTAAAATTTGATCGGCTAATTTAATGCCATTTAATTCTAAATCAGTTAGCGCTTCAATGCTTACCGGATTGTTAGCAATGGCTAAATCGGCAATACTAGTTGCAAAGGCAATGAAGTCGGTATTTTTAGCTACGAAATCTGTTTCGCAGTTTACCTCAACGATAATACCTCTTTTACCATCGGCAGTAGTTTTAGCAATAACTACTCCTTCGTTAGACTCACGGTCTGAACGGCTGGCGGCTACTTTAGCTCCTTTTTTACGTAAATAATCAACAGCTGCATCAAAATCGCCGTTTGCTTCTACTAAAGCTTTTTTGCAATCCATCATGCCAGCGCCTGTTTGTTGACGTAGTTTATTTACATCTGCTGCAGAAATTTGTACTGTAGACATTTTTTTCTCTTTTAATAGGTTTTAAATACATGTGGGTTGTAAGTTATGGGTTGCAAGTAAGCCCCACAACACACAACCTGCAACCCACAATTAAATATTACTCTTCTGTTTTTTCGGTTTCAGTTTCTGCTTTAGCGGTAGTTTTGCGTGCTCTTTTACCTGGAGTAGCGCTAGCTACTTCTGTTGCCGGAGCGGCATCTACTTTTGCTTTTTCAGCTGCACCTTCTTTGTCGGTTTCTTCGTCTTTCTCACGTTTACGCTCTTCTAAACCTTCCTGAATTGCTTTGATAATGATATCGGTAATTAAGGTAATAGATTTGGTAGCGTCATCGTTTGCCGGAATTGGGAAATCGATATTGGAAGGATCTGAGTTCGTATCCACCATTGCAAAGGTTGGGATATTCAACTTCAATGCTTCTGCCACTGCAATGTGTTCTTTTTTCACATCAACTAAAAATAATGCGGCAGGTAAACGGTTCAAATCGGCGATACCTCCTAATAGAGATTCTAATTTGATACGCTCACGCTGAATCATTAATTTTTCTTTTTTCGACAATACATCGTAGGTACCATCTTGAGTCATTTTATCGATGTTAGACATCTTTTTAATGGACTTGCGTACAGTAGCAAAATTGGTTAACATACCACCTAACCAACGTTCGGTTACGTAAGGCATGCCAACAGATTTCGCTTGTTCAGCTACGATATCTTTCGCTTGTTTTTTAGTAGATACGAAAAGTACTTTACGGCCCGATTTAACAATTTGTTTAATCGCGGCAGCACCTTCTTCTAACTTAGTTAATGTTTTATTTAAATCGATAATATGGATGCCATTACGTTCCATGAAAATGTAAGGCGCCATTTTTGGATCCCATTTGCGGGTAAGGTGTCCAAAGTGTACACCTGCATCCAATAAGTCTTGATATGTTGTTCTAGCCATTTTTTTGATCCTCCTGAAATTAACGTTTACTGAATTGGAAGCGCTTACGTGCTTTCTTACGACCTGGTTTCTTACGCTCAACCATACGGTCATCGCGGGTCATAATGCCTTTAGCTCTCAATGAAGGTTTAGTTTCCGGATCTAGCTCCACAATTGCTTTCGCAATTGCTAAACGAACGGCTTCTGCCTGTCCTTTAACACCACCACCTGCTACATTTACTTTTACATCAAATTTACCGGTAGAACCGCTAACTTCTGTTGATTGAGTAACAATGTACTGCAAGGGCAATGTTGGAAAATATTCTTTGTAATCTTTACCGTTTACGGTAATGTTGCCGCTACCCTCAGTTAAATAAATGCGGGCAACAGCAGTTTTTCTTCTTCCCGAAGTGTTTGTTGTTGACATTTTCTTTCTCCTTAAAGTTTAATGGTTGTAGGATTTTGTGCAGCGTGCGGATGATCAGTTCCTGCATATACATACAGGTTCTTGTAAATTGCACGGCCCAAACGATTTTTAGGTAACATACCGCGAACGGCTTTTTCTACTACACGTTCCGGATGTTTTGCCATTAACTCCTTCGGAGAAATGAAACGCTGACCGCCTGGATAGCCGGTATAGGAAACATACTGCTTTTCGCTGAATTTGTTTCCGGTCAGTTTAACCTTGTCTGCATTAATAACAATTACGTTATCTCCGCAGTCTACGTGTGGGGTGTACGATGGCTTGTTTTTTCCTCTTACAATCATTGCGATTTTAGAAGACAAGCGCCCCAAAATCTCTCCTTGAGCGTCAACAACTACCCATTGTTTGTTAACGGTCGTTTTCTTGGCAGAGACAGTTTTGTAACTTAACGTATTCACTTGCTTTTGTTTATTTAATTAATAAATTTAGTTGTTCCCAAAAAATTGGGGACTGCAAAGATAGCCTTATTCTCTTAAATTTCAAATCATTGGTCTAATTTTTTAAGCAGCCAATAATATAGCCTCGGATACGTTAAGAATTATAATTAGGTTCGGTATTTTTGAAATAGATGAATAGCATAACCTAATGGTAATTAACTCATTATTTACTTAATTTTATTGATTTATGAACTCAAAAAATTACTTTTTAGCAGGAATTTTAGGCGGTATTGTTCACTTTTTGCTTGGCTGGCTTATTTACGGCATGTTATTAATGGATTACATGGAAGAAAATGCTGGCTTGGCATTGGGGGTAAACCGTGTAGACATGTTACTCTGGTCAATTGGCTTGGGCAGTTTATTGTATGGATTTTTCCTTTCCTATATTTTTTCTTGCGTAGGGCAGGTTAAAACCGCTGCCACAGGAGCCAAATCGGGTGCATGGGTTGGGTTTTTGGTGGCCGGTGCGATAGATTTCACCATGTATGGAACCACCAATATTACTACACTTAACGCAGTAGCGGTAGACATATTAGCCGCCACCGTGATGGCTTCGATTACCGGAGCTGTGGTGGCTTGGGTGCTCGGTGCAGGCCCTACAAAATAAGCCCACCACTACCTTTTACACACAAATGCCATATCTTTTAACGGATATGGCATTTTTTTAATAAAATACTGATTATCTGATAAATAAACCGTATCCTTATAGCTCAACCCGCTAAAAACGATACGTGCATGATTATTTTTGTTTTTTTAATTGCCCATTGGTTTCTTTCCCTCTTTTTCCAAACCTTCTTTTTACACCGCTACGCTTCTCACAAAATGTTTACACTCAATCCGTTTTGGGAGAAATTTTTTTATATCCTCACTTTTATCTTTCAGGGCTCTAGTTTTTTAAACCCCAGAGCCTATGCCGTGTTGCACCGCATGCACCATGCCTATAGCGATACGGAGAAAGACCCCCATTCTCCCCATTATTTTAAAAACATTTTTATAATGATGTATACCACCGGTGGTATTTTTCGGCAGTTTTTGCTTCGAGCAAAAGAGCCTGAAAGCCAGTTTAAAGGCAATTATCCCGAATGGCCACTGATAGATACCATTGGTTCGAGCACCTATTCTCGACTAGCTTTTGGTGTGTTGTACGTTATTTTTTATGTAGTTTTTGCTACCCATTGGTGGATGTTTTTATTTCTACCTATACATTTTTTAATGGGACCCATACAAGGAGCTATTGTAAATTGGTGTGGCCACATGTATGGCTATTCCAATTTTAATAACCACGATCATTCTAAAAATACCACTCCAATAGATGTGTTGATGTTGGGAGAGTTATTCCAAAATAACCACCATATGTATCCCAATAGTGCTAATTTTGCCCAACGTTGGTTCGAAATAGATCCTGTGTATTATATCATTAAGGGTTTGCATGGCTTAGGGGTATTAAAACTCCGTAAGGTCTAATTACAGGCCAGCTCCGTTTTTAAAAAGGGAATTTATATTTACGGGTAGTTTTCCTTTTTGGGTCATATCCCCTACAAGTATTTTTACTGCTGCATGCTGCAATTCTGCGCTATTTTGATAAGCTAGTATTAGGGTGTGGTTAAGCAAACCTTTTGGTAAACCATTAAGCGTATAGGGGCTAGCAAATACCATCGTTGCTTGCACAGTTGAACTTATTTTTTCTAAAAACGCTTGTACTGATGCGCTATAATCGAGAGTGGATGCTGGCCGTTTACGGGTATCGTGTATGCTCAGAATAAGTTGCTCAAAACCACTTAGTTTATTTTCAAGCTGTTCCAAGTCTTTAGCGCTTGCATTTTTAGCAATAGTTATGCTAGTAAAGTTGCTAAAGTGATTTTTTACATCTCGTTCGAACACGTCTTCTGCGCCTGAACCAATACTAATTATTGCCGTTTTTTTGGTTTTTGAGAGTGATTGAATACCCTCCATACTTCCTAAAACAGTTACTGCCTCGTCGGCCAATTGTTGGTTTAAGGCCAATGCCTCTGTTCGGTTTAATTTCGGTACCAGGTTTTGTAAATCGGGCTGATATGGGTTGGCCAATCCCGCCCAGTATTTTGCTTTGAGTACTTTTATCACTCGTTCATTTATTTCCTCCCAGCTTAGTTGTTGTTTGCGAATAGCCCTTCTAATTAGTTTAACCCCTCTTTTCGAATTTTCGGAAAGCTCCAACACGTCATTACCAGCTAATAGTGCCCGTACATCTGCTTCGCCACCAGGGAAATATTTTATTACCCCCTTCATGCCCATGGCATCTGAAATTATAAGTCCCTTAAAGCCTAATTGTTCTTTTAATAAGTCAGTTATAATGGGTTTAGAAAGCGTAGATGGCAGGTTTGCTGTACTATCTAAACTCGGAATATTCATGTGCGCCACCATGACACCACTGGCGCCTGCGGCGATTAATTGTTTAAATGGATAGAGTTCCAAGCTATCCAATCGCTGTTTAGTAAATGGCAATTGGGGTAAATCAAAGTGAGAATCTAGGTCGGTATCACCATGGCCAGGGAAGTGTTTGAGGCTGGTTAACAAACCTTCTTCCTGCATTCCACGCAAATAAGCGCTGGCTTTTTCAGCAACCTTGTATTTATCGTCGCCAAAAGAACGAAAGCCAATAACCGGATTTTTAGGGTTGTTATTGATATCTACTACTGGGGCAAAATTAAGGTGCATACCCAATAGTTTCATGTCTTGCGCAATTAGATTCCCCATTTTTTCAATGAGCTGATTGTTTTGAACGGCCCCCAAGGTCATTTGGTAGGGGTAACTTATGGTGCTGTCTAAGCGCATACCCACTCCCCACTCGGCATCCATAGCAATAAGTAGGGGCACCTTGCTCTGTGCTTGGTACTGTTGAGTTAGGCTTGCTTGTCTTACAGGTCCTCCTTGAAAAAACACCAGGCCGCCAATTTTTTCTTTTTTAATTACCCGGGCTATAGAATCTTCGTAGACTTTGCCCTTATCGGTATGTGCCCGCACAAAAAACAATTGGGCAATACGTTGTTTGTGGCTTAAACGTTTAAAAACCGAATCGGCCCAATGATTGGGCTGTTGTAGTGTTTGAATATATGATTGTGCCTGTACCTTACCCTGCGCAAGCAACAAGCAAATCAACATACTAAAACCAACTACTTTAACTTTTCTCATAGGGTTATCGTAGATGTTGCAAGAGGTATACCACCACACCCAATGCCACTATAAAGGTAAGGCTTAGGCTTAACGAGATACTGTAAAACCAAGCACTTAGGTTACTTTTTAGGCGCTTTTTTAAGAGTGATTTTATTCCCCAAACGCCTAATAGATTCACCAGTATATAAGCAGGTATGAGCAACTTAAATAGCATGCTTAAAATAAGGCATTTATACTGGTATTTACAACCCAATTTTTTGCAGCGTAGTATAAACTAAAGTATTTTTTTTTGCGTTATAACTCACAAAAAGTAATTCCGTTGCGTTATGAAAACATGTATTATTAAACACACAGTATTATTCATCCCCTTTTTTATTTTAATTTTTGCTTGTAAAAAAGACAAAAAAGTTACTCCACCCGATGTATACATTGGTGGAACTTATACCCTTAAAGATGGGGTAAGCACCTCCGCTTGCTATTGGAAAAACGGAGAATTTTTCCCGGTTAAAGATAGTTCTAAAGCTTCAAACGCCTATGATATGAAGGTGTTGAACGGTTCGGTGTATTTAGTGGGGCAATACAATGATCAGCCGTGTTATTGGAAAGATGGGGTACTTCATTATCTGCCAAATCCGAATAACTTTGTGTTTAAACCAGGCTCAAAAGCAACCGCTATGGCACTATTTAGGGGGGCTGGGTTGAACGACATTACACCAATTCCGACCTTTATTGGGCAAATATCTTATGTCAGCCATCTTAATTTTATAGCTACTATTTGGCAACCAGAAGGCGGAGATGTGCAAGCGAAGTACAATACTTATACCTTTTCAGACGTTTCGTTTAACTATCAATTGGCGGGTATGCTAGTTGCTCCAGATACTAAGCTTTATATAGTAGGAGATCACGCTAGTGGTAAACCAGGTTATTGGTTAGCAGAATATCCTCCCCTAAATCTCAATTATCAAATTATATGGCACAATTTAGATAATTCTTCCGGTTCTACTTATGGTTTAGATCTGGTACAAAATGATGTTTACATTTTGGGAAATGTTCAAAATCAAGAGGTATATTGGAAAAATGGCCAATTACAAAACTTCGCTTATTTAACTGGTCAAAATTTTTCAATAAATAAATTTAGGGTTAATGCCGACGGGAAAATTTTTTTGGCTGGCGATGATAATTCTAGTGCAACTTCTAAGGCTTGTGTGTTTGTAAATGGGATAAAAACCATCCTTAGTACAGATCCTTCAAATGCTACCAACCTCACTTTTTATTACAATGATGTTTATGTTTCGGGAATACTCAGTGATAAAGCCTGCTATTGGCAAGGCGCCACTCTTATTGATTTAAATAGGCCAAAGTCTGCAGCGAAGTTTATAGAAATAGTTTCGAAATAAGGTATACCTGTACTAAATGCCCACTTAGTACGTTAAATTTTCTTTAAACAAAGCAAAACCCTTACACAATGAAACCTATTAAAACACTTATTCTGCTGTTTTTTTGTATGGCCGCGGCAAGTACCGGCTGTAAAAAGAACAAAACTACTCCTGTTTCCTCAACTTTTGATCAAATAACGCTAGCCGACATTAAGGCCCAGACTGTAGAGTTTAACGACCCTACTAATACTGGGGCCATTTACTACAACGATCCTACTGAAAACCGCACGTTTAAAACAGGCAGTATTCTTTTTTTGAGAAACCAAAATCCTACGCTTCATTATGCTAAGCTTGAGATATTGAGTGCAAGCGTCACTCATTTGGTTTTTAATTACTCAGCTTATACCGATGCTGGTGTTGAATTTATATCCAAAAAACAAGTAACCATTCAAGCCGATTTTGATGATTTCTCCTCTTGGTCTGGAGAGCACGATGTTGATGCAGGTTCTTGCTCAATTTTTTTAAGATCTAATCCTAAAATTTTTATAAATTCCAATAACGTAGACCTCATAGTCGTTAATCCTTAATAGAACAGCACATAAAAAAGCCCGCTAGGTATCTAGCGGGCTTTTTTAATAATAGGTATTTTGGGGTTTAGGAACAACCGCCTTGTGTACCGCAGTTTAAGCATTTGTAGCAAGTACCCGAGCGCACCATAATGTGTCCGCAATTGCTACATGCCGGTGCATCTGATTGGCCACCACCCGAAATATCCAATACCGGCTTTAGGGTTTTGTCGGCCACCACTTCACTTACTTTAACAGGTGCAGGTTCTTCAATTAATTCATCATCAGCAGGGTTGTGGTCGTCATCCAACATTTGTGGATTTCCCAATACCACTTTGGTTTCGGTTAGTACGTGCACTAAATCTTCTCGGCCAAGGTATTCGTAACCCAACATGCGGAAAATGTAATCGATAATTGAGGTAGCAGATTTAATGTTGCTATGGCCTCCAACCATACCCGAAGGTTCGAAACGTGTGAAGGTAAATTTATTTACAAATTCATCTAAAGGCACGCCATATTGTAGTCCTACCGATACAGCAATGGCAAAACAATTCATTAATGAACGGAAGGTTGCACCTTCTTTGTGCATATCCACAAAAATTTCTCCTAATGTTCCGTCTTCGTATTCGCCGGTGCGTACAAAAATGGTTTGGCCTCCTACAGAAGCTTTTTGGGTAAATCCACTTCTGCGGGCTGGCATACTTTTTTTCTCTACCACCGATGATAATTGGCGTTTAAATTCGGTATCCGTTGAACGATCTAAGATAGCACGAGCGGCTTCTAATACTTGTTCTGGAGTTAAGTCGCTCAATCTCACATTGGCTGCTTCACCCAATACTTCTTCTACGGTATCTAATTGATCTTCTTTAGAATCGGCAGATTTTGTAGATAAGGGTTGTGATAATTTACTTCCATCTCTATAAATAGCATTGGCTTTGGTACCCAATTTCCACGATAACTCGTAGCAATCTTTAATTTCTTCAACAGTAGCCTCGTTTGGCAGGTTAATGGTTTTAGAAATAGCACCCGATAAGAACGGTTGTGCAGCAGCCATCATTTTAATGTGGCCATGCGCATGGATGTAACGTTCGCCCTTGGTACCGCATTTGTTGGCGCAATCAAATACTGGGTAGTGCTCCGCTTTTAAGAACGGGGCACCTTCTACGGTCATAGTACCGCAAATATATTCGTTTGCATCTTGTATTTGCGCTCGGTTAAAGCCCAATGAACGTAATAAATTAAAGCTTGGTGCATTGTATTGGCTAGGTTTAAAACCTAAGCGTTTTAGGCAATCTTCACCCAGGGTCCATTGGTTAAACACAAAGCCAATTTCGAACGCAGACAGTAGTGATTTTTCTATTTTTTCAATTTCGTCTTGTGTAAAGCCTTTGTCGGCTAAGGTTTGTGCGTTAATATGTGGCGCTCCTGCTAAAGTAGCAGCACCTTTAGCATAGTTTACAATGGTTGTAATTTGATCTTCGGTATACCCCAGGTTGCGTAAAGCTGCTGGCACACATTGGTTAATAATTTTGAAATAACCACCACCCGATAATTTTTTGAATTTAACCAAAGCAAAATCTGGTTCTACTCCAGTAGTATCGCAATCCATTACCAAACCGATGGTTCCAGTTGGTGCAATTACGGTAGTTTGTGCGTTACGGTAACCGTATTTTTCGCCCAATTCAACTGCTTTATCCCACGAATTGCAGGCAGCTGCTAATAAATAATCAGGGCAATATTTAGGGTCGATACCTTGTGGCGTAATTTCTAACCCTTCATATGCAGCATCGCTAGCATTGTAGGCTGCATAACGGTGGTTACGCATTACACGCATCATGTGCTTTTTGTTTTTCTCAAACATTTTAAATGGACCTTTAACGGCTGCCATTTCTGCACTGGTAGCGTACGACTGACCAGTTAATATAGAGGTTAAAGCA
>JAPLFD010000014.1 GCA_026390835.1 Sphingobacteriales bacterium | reverse complement strand
CCTAGTTCTTCGCTGTAAATTCCCTCATTGTCTATGCGATCTATTTTTACCCTGCCCGAGGCATGAATAATTTCTTCGGGGCTTAGTAAAATACCTACGTGAATAATACGGCCCTCGGAATTATCAAAAAATGCCAAATCGCCGGGCTTTGCCTCTGCTAAAAAATTAACGGTTTCACCTTGGGTAGCTTGCTGCGATGCATCTCGAAGAATAGCTATACCGAAATGTTTATACACTTGCTGGGTTAAACCCGAGCAATCTATTCCCCAAGGCGTCCGTCCGCCCCACAAATAAGGCGCATTTAAGAAAAATTTAGCTGCAACAGCCACCTCTTCGGCAAAATGATCGGGCTTAGGGTTACGGGCAACACCATTAAAAGTATAGGTTGTTTCGCCTAAACACAGCTGATTGTCTTTCAAAAAAGGTAAGGTAGAACCCGGCACCAATTGAATGGTTTCGCCAGTTGGATTTTGTACCAAAGCCGTTAAAGTTAAATCAACGATAGCTTTTTGCTGCAACCACTGCAGGGCATCGGCCTCCGAAATGGGTGAATATTGCTTAGGATCCATCCACCCTTGGTAATTGTCGTAAATGGTTTCAATCCATATCCATTTTTCTTGGCGCTCTAAAATTTTAAAGGCATCGCCAAAGAGCAATTGGGTTTTAATTTCTGCTTTATCAGCAGGTTCGGCCCGCAGGGGAATTACCGTTAAATTACATACGCCGTAAGTAACATTCATAGCACGAATGTAAAGATTTAAATAAAAAAAACGCTTCTCGAATTTGAGAAGCGTTTTACAGAATGTAGTAGCTTAGCTATTAAGGAATCCTAGTAAAATACAAATGCCTTTTGCCTGGTATGTTATTTTTAACATTATCATAAGCCAATTTTAATGTGGTATCGTCTAATTGCTCAATCGTATAAATTTGGTCTGTTTCTACGTTTTGAAAATGAGTAGCATCTACGACCGTCCACGTATAGTTAGCAGCAATACCGGTAATAGTAATAATCATAGTACCATTTTCTAATATTTCGTAGGAACCGGAAGTATTCAAAAATACTTCTGGGGAACCTATAGGATTTTCATCACCCAATTCATCCCAATTCCATTTACCCAATAATTTATTTTTGGTAAGTTGTTCTGGCGTTGGTGTATCGTTTTTTTTACAACTAAATAATAAACAAGAAAATAACACGGATAGTAATAAGAGCTTTTTCATAAGAATTATATTTTTTCTTCAATAATACACCCTCTACGCTTTTTACTATAGATAATTCCGACGAACAAACAGAAAAGGTAGACGAACGGCATAAAAAAAGCCCCGAACAGTTTCGGGGCTTTTTGAAATTCTACTATAGCATTGCTTAGGCTTCTAGATGCAACCACTCTTTTTTAGCCAATAGCTCTTCTTCAGTTTCGCGAACGTTTTCATCGTCTACACAGCAATCAACGGGACAAACGGCCGCACATTGAGGTTCATCGTGAAAACCTACACACTCAGTACATTTATCCGAAACAATGTAATACACCTCATCAGATACCGCTGATTGCGCTTCTTCGGCATTCACTTCGCTTCCTTTAAAATCAATTAATCCACGTAATCCGGTACCATCGGCAAAGCGCCAAGTAGCTCCAGCATCGTAAATAGCGTTATTGGGGCACTCCGGTTCGCAGGCTCCGCAGTTAATACATTCGTCGGTAATTTTAATTGCCATGGGTCAAATACTAAATTTTAGCGTAATTTTGCAGACTTAAAATCCACAAGATTTTAATAACATACAAAGATACTATTTTCTTGATTAAAACGAGTATGAGCCCCCTATTGACTACCGAAAAAAGACTAGCTGCACTTACAAAATGGGCTGCATCTATACAAGCGCAAAGTGAAGCGTTCATAGGAATAAGCCAAAAAGCAAAACAAGAAAATGCCTGGTTTAGCCCCGAAAACATAGAAAAAGCTGTACGGGCCATCGGCACCATGCTCCAAGCAGAAAGCTTAGCCACTTGGGCCAAGCAGTGGAGTCAATACCCTCAGGTTAGCAAACCTAAAAAAGTAGGACTCATTTTAGCAGGCAATATTCCCATGGTGGGTTTCCACGATGTGGTGTGTGTATTGGCCGCCGGACATACGGCACTCATCAAGCTATCATCGCAAGATAAGGTGCTCATCCCCTATGTACTCGATCAATTAATTTCCATAGAACCGGCCTTTGCCGAACGTATTAACTATGTAGAACGTTTAGTCGATTTTGATGCCGTAATAGCAACCGGCAGTAACAACAGTTCGAGGTATTTTGAGTACTATTTTGGCAAAGTACCTCACATTATACGCAAAAACAGAACCAGTGTAGCATTCATTAATGGCAACGAATCGGAGGAAGAATTGCAGCAATTAGGTGTCGATATTTTTTCTTATTTTGGATTAGGCTGTCGCAATGTATCCAAAATATACGTACCCAAAGGCTATAATATGGCTCATTTTTTTGAACCGATAGAGTCATACAATTCCATAATTCAGCATCATAAATACCTTAACAATTACGAGTACAACAAGTCTATTTATTTGGTAAACAGCGATGCGCATTTAGACAATGGATTTTTACTCACCAAGCCCGATAACAGCTTGTATTCGCCCTTGGCCGTACTTTTTACTGAAGAATATAGCAGCAAAGCGGACTTGGAAAAACACTTACAAACCATAGAAGAAGAAATTCAATGCGTTGCCAGCATGTCTTCTATAAACGTTGGCAACCAGGTGGTACCCTTTGGCTATACGCAATTTCCAAGGTTATGGGACTATGCCGATGGCCGCGATGTGATGCAATTCTTATGCGAAGAACTCCCAAATTTTAGTGGAAATTAATACCTTTGAAAGGATGTATTTAATTAAAGTAAAAGGCGTTGCCAAAATACCCGACTATGTGCAGTTGAGAGACGATTCTTTTACGCTTTTGGCTTATTTTCGGGTAGATAGACCTGAAAAATCCTTAGAAAAAATAGGGCTAGCCGACCGAGCAGAATACATCATGAAATTAGTAAACGAAACCCCTTTCGGACAAATCTTAAAACTAGATCTTTAATATGTTTGCAAACGCCGTTATTAGACTAACCAACGTAGATATTTTTCAACAAAATCAATTGGTACTTTCTCGAGTAAATTTCGAAGTAAATAAGAGCGAATTGGTATACCTTATTGGCCAAACCGGTTCTGGGAAAAGTAGTTTATTAAAAGTATTGTATGGCGATTTGCATATAAAAACCGGCGAAGGTGTAGTGGCCGGCTACGATTTAAAGAAATTAACTGCCACTGAAGTGCCTTTTTTACGACGAAAAATTGGAATTGTATTTCAAGATTTTCAATTGCTAACCGACCGCAGTGTAGAAAAAAACCTTGAGTTTGTACTACGTGCCACCGCATGGACGAACGAGATAGAAATTTCGGCCCGCATTCGTGAGGTATTAGATAAAGTGGGTTTACGCTCAAAAATTGCTAAAATGCCACACGAATTATCGGGTGGAGAACAGCAACGAGTAGTTATTGCTCGTGCTTTATTAAACAACCCTGAAATAATTTTAGCAGATGAGCCCACTGGACATCTCGATCCGGAAACTTCGGAAGAAATTGCCCAATTACTACACCAAATTAGCCAAACCGGTACGGCCGTAGTTTTGGCCACACACGATTACCACATTATACGCACCCACCCGGCACGCATACTTAACTGCGATAACGGACAAGTACAAGAAAAAGCCACCATTTAAAAGCCGACAATTTGTGTAATACCGATAAAAAGCACTGACAGCTTGTCGGGAAAACAGCTTTGGCAACAATTTTGGTACGCAAGAGAAAAAAGAAATTGAAACATGTCTAAAACAAAAAAAAGCAGCAAAGCAGAAAAAGCGGTTAATCCATTAGAAGCATTGCAAGCGCAAGTAACAGAAGCAAACGATAAATACCTACGTTTATACGCTGAGTTTGATAATTTTAAACGCCGCACCAGTAAAGAGCGTATAGAATTGTTGCAAACTGCGGGCAAAGAAGTCATTATTTCGCTGCTGCCCGTATTAGACGATTTTGAGCGTGGGCTTAAATCAATGGAACAAGCCACCGAAGTGGCCCCGATAAAAGAGGGCGTTGCCTTGGTTCAGCATAAATTTAAAAATACCTTAAGCCAATTGGGGCTAAAAGAAATGAATACCCAGTGTCAGGTTTTTGATGCCGATATTCACGAGGCCATTACTAATATACCGGCTCCTAGTGATGATTTAAAGGGTAAAATAATAGATCAACTAGAAAAAGGCTATTACTTAAATGATAAAGTAATACGTTTTGCTAAAGTAGTTGTAGGACAATAAGCGTATGGCTAAAAGAGATTATTACGACGTACTAGGTGTAAGCAAAAGCGCATCGGCCGATGAAATTAAAAAGGCCTATCGCAAGTTAGCCATCAAATTCCATCCGGATAAAAACCCCGATGACAAAGCTGCCGAAGATAAATTTAAGGAGGCTGCCGAGGCCTACGAGGTATTAAGCAACGCGGAGAAAAAACAGCGCTACGACCAATTTGGCCATGCCGGAGCCGGACAAGGTGGCTATGGCGGCGCCGGAAATATGAACATGGAAGATATTTTCAGCCAATTTGGCGATATTTTCGGTGGTGGTGGTGGAAGCCCCTTCGATAGTTTTTTTGGCGGTGGGCAATCTAGCCGTGGTGGGCGCCGTGTAGCACGTGGCAGTAATTTACGCATTAAAGTAAAACTCACCCTCGAAGAAATAGCCAAAGGCGTTGAGAAAAAAATAAAAGTAAACAAGCAAGTGGTTTGCCAAAGCTGTAGCGGCTCGGGAGCAAAAGACAAATCGTCGGTAAGCACCTGCCGTACCTGTGGTGGTAGTGGCGCCGTACGCCGAGTAACCAATACCATTTTGGGCCAAATGCAAACTACCAGTACCTGCCCTACTTGCAATGGCGAAGGTTCTGAAATTACCGTTAAATGCGGCACTTGCCATGGCGAAGGCTTGAGTCGTGGTGAAGAAACCATCAGCATTCAAATTCCGGCCGGCGTAAGCGAAGGCATGCAACTTTCTATGAGTGGCAAAGGCAATGCAGCCCCTCGTGGTGGCGTACCTGGCGATTTAATTATTTTGATAGAAGAAATGGAGCACGAAACGCTTAAACGCGATGGCTTTAATATTGTGTACGATTTATACATCAGTTTTGCCGATGCCGCTTTGGGCGCCAGTGTGGAAGTACCTACTATTGATGGCAAGGCCAAATTAAAAATTGATGCCGGTACCCAAGCCGGAAAAATATTGCGCTTAAAAGGAAAGGGCATCCCGGAAGTAAACTCTTACCACCGTGGTGACGAATTAATTTATGTGAACATTTGGACACCGAAAGCCCTTTCTAAAGAAGAACGAGAGTTGGTAGAAAAATTGCAAGCATCGCCCAATTTTAAACCCCAACCGGGAAAAGGCGAAAAAAGCTTTTTCGAACGGATGAAAGAATACTTCGGATAATAAAGAAACCCATCCTATAAAAGGATGGGTTTTTTTGTAACTTAAATTCCGTTCGTACATCTAAATAAAAATTAGCAAACGCATGTTAAGCATCCAACACATTGTAAAACAATATGCCAAACACCGTGCCCTCGATGATGTGAGCATGGATATCGCAAAAGGCAGCATATTTGGGCTATTAGGTCCAAATGGTGCCGGAAAAACCTCCTTAATTCGCATTATTAACCAGATTACCGCACCCGATAGTGGCGACGTGTTTTTTAACGGCGAAAAGCTAAACCCCAGCCACATTGCCAAAATTGGTTACCTGCCCGAAGAACGAGGTTTGTACAAAAAAATGGAAATTGGCGAACAAGTATTATACCTTGCTCAGCTAAAAGGACTTTCGAAAGCCGAGGCCACCAAGCGCATAAAATATTGGTTCGAAAAAATGGAGATGCAGGGCTGGTGGAACAAAAAAGTAGAAGATTTAAGTAAAGGCATGCAACAAAAAGTGCAGTTTGTAGCTACCATATTACACGAACCGGAACTCATTATTTTAGATGAACCTTTTTCGGGTTTTGATCCGGTAAATGCCGAAATCATTACCCAAGAAATTTTAGAATTGAACCAAAAAGGTGCAACTATTATTTTTTCTACGCACCGTATGGAATCGGTAGAGCAATTGTGCGACAGCATAGCCTTGATAAACAAATCGCATAAAATTTTAGATGGCAAAGTAAGCGACATTAAAAACAGCTACCGCAACAATACCTTTCATATTGAATTTACGGGGCAATTTCCTGCCGAAAAAGTAGACTTATTTACCATCGTTTTAAATCAAAAACCTCAAGAGATTCAGATTAAAATAGCAGAGGGTAAAACACCAAATGATGTATTAAATTTCTTATTACCTCAAATTCAAATTCAGCAATTAAGCGAAGTGATACCCAGCATTAACGATATTTTTATTCAAAAAGTAAGCAACTAATTTTATGAACAAAGTTTTACTCATCATTCAGCGTGAATACCTCACTCGTGTAAAAAAGAAATCGTTTTTATTGATGACTTTTTTGGTGCCCGCACTCATTATTGCGATGTATGCCCTTATTGCCTACTTATCGGTAAACGGTGCAGATAAAGCTACCGAAGTGCATGTATACGACGATAGTGGAATTTTTACATCGGAATTTAAAAACACCGAAACCGTAAGTTTTAGCGCAGGAAAAACATCCTTTGCCGCAGCCAAAAAAGAAGCGGCCACCAACGAAGATGGCTTTATTTTGCATATTCCGAAAGATATTGAACAATTGAGCAAGGTAGAATTGTATTCGAAAAAGAAAGTAGGTTTATCTGCCTTGAGTACCATCAATGCGCAATTGGAAGAAATTTTAAGGAACAAACAATTGAAAGATGCTGGCATTGATGCCAAAACACTGGCAACTATTAAACCCGACATCAGCATAGATTCTAAAGAATTAACCGCCGAAGGTGAAAAAGATAGCAGTGCCGGTGCAGCTTATGCCATCGGCTTTGCCGCCGCCATCCTCATCTACATGTCGCTATTTATTTATGGCTCCCAGGTCATGCGTGGTGTTATCGAAGAAAAAACAAGCCGTATTGTAGAAGTAGTTATTTCGTCGGTAAAACCATTTCAACTCATGATGGGTAAAATTATAGGCATTGGCTTAGTGGGTCTTACCCAATTTACCTTGTGGATTGTGCTATCTACTACTTTGGTAGGCACAGCCGGAAAAATTTTGTTAAAAGACAACCCGACTAGCGTAAAAACAGAACAAGTTGAAGGCAAACAAAACAAGGCTATTGCAGAAGCCAGTAATAACCCCGCATTAACGGTTATCAATGCGGTAAAAACACTTAACCTACCTTATATTTTTGCTTGTTTCTTGGTGTATTTTTTAGGTGGATACCTGATTTATAGCGCCTTATTTGCTGCTGTAGGTTCGGCAGTAGATAACGAAACGGAAACGCAGCAATTTATGCTGCCCATTACCTTGCCCTTGCTCTTTACCTACATCATGTCCTTCAGTTTTATCATCAATAATCCGGATAGTAGCCTCTCCTTTTGGTTGAGTATTATCCCGTTCACTTCTCCCATAGCCATGATGGTTCGTTTACCTTTTGGGGTGCCCGATTGGCAATTGGCTCTTTCCATGTTTTTATTAATTGGCGGTTTTATTCTCACCACCTGGATTGCCGCTAAAATTTACCGTGTAGGTATTTTAATGTACGGCAAAAAGGCAAGCTATAAAGAACTGGCCAAATGGTTGTTTTATAAAGAGTAAATGGATCAAGCGAAGAAGAATTTAATTGCCGCCGAGGCAAAAGCTTTGGCCCTATTTCAAGAAATTGAAAAACAAGGCTTTATTCGTGCAGGCATTACCGAAGAAGACTTAAATAAAGAAGTTTTCGAACTGGCTTTTTCTTTATTTGGGATAGAAAAATACTGGCATAAACGCATTATTCGTGCAGGAAAAAACACGCTACTACCCTACAACGAAAATCCACTCAACCTACTCATTCAGGAAAACGACATGTTGTTTTTCGATTTTGGGCCCATATTTGACGAATGGGAAGCAGATTTTGGCAGAACTTACGTCTTAGGCAACGATACCGAAAAACTAAAACTTCAAGCTGATTTATACCCGGTTTGGGAGGAGTGTAAGGCTTTTTTCGACAGCAAAACTTCGCTTACCGGAGCCGATTATTATGAAGAAATTGTACGCATTTCCGAGCGATATGGCTGGTTGTTTGGCAGCGAAATTGGCGGCCACATTATCGGAAAATTTCCGCACGAACGTTTAGAAAAAGAAGTGAAAGACCATTACATTCACCGCGATAACCACACGGATTTATTTGCCGAAGATGCATCGGGAAATGTTAGAAATTGGATTTTAGAAATTCATTTAATTAACCCCAAAAGAGAGTTTGGGGGATTTTTTGAACAGTTGTTAACGGTGTAATTTTACCAACTCTTCGTATAAACGGTGCGTAGGTAAGCCTACTACATTGGTATAAGAGCCCACTATTTTTTCAATGCCCAGCAAACCTATCCATTCTTGTATGCCATAAGCGCCTGCCTTGTCCATAGGTTGACCGGTAGCAATATAATGCTGTATTTGCTCGGGTGTTAAGGGCTTAAAATACACTTCCGATTTTTCATAAAAAGAATGCAATTGGTGGTCTTTTAACAAACAAACGCCGGTAATTACTTCATGTTTACGGCCAGATAATTGCGAAAGAATTTCAAAAGCATGAGCAGCATCATCGGGTTTGCCTAAAATTTGCCCATCAATAACTACCAAGGTATCTGCGGTAATTACCACTTCACCCATGGTATCTTCATCAAAAGCTTTGGCTTTTTTTTCGGCGATATAAACGGCTACTTCCTCGGGAGTTAATTCCTCGGAATAGCTTTCGTCTACTTCTTTTAATACCACCCTGAAATTGAGGCCTAAAAGGGAAAGTAATTCTTGCCTGCGTGGCGATTTAGAGGCTAAAATAAGTGGAGGAAAATTCATAGTTAGGCTTTTGCAGAAGGATCTTCATCGGCCCATAGGCCTTGTACTTTTAATACTTTTTCAATCACATCGCGAACGCAACCTTGGCCACCTTTAACTGGGGAAATATATGCCGAAATGGCTTTTATCTCTTCGGCAGCATCGGCGGGGCAGGTAGGCAAACCTACCAATTTCATTACCGGATAATCGGGCACATCGTCGCCCATGTATAAAATATGATCGGCACTTAAATCGTAGCCTAACAAAAATTCTTCAAACTTTTCTGTTTTATGTTCTACGCCCAAATACACATCGCTAATGCCCAAGCTGGTTAAACGGCTTACAATACTTTGCGAACGGCCGCCGGTAATAATGGCTATCTTAAAACCTCTTTTTACGGCTAGTTGTAAGGCATAGCCATCTTTAATGCTAAATCGGCGTAATTGCTCACCACTTTCGGTTACCAATACGGTACCGTCTGTAAGTACGCCATCTACATCAAAAACAAAAGCGGTTATTTGAGAAAGCTTGGCTAGCATATTTTATTGGTTATCACGCCATTCGTACACCCAAGCCGATTGAATTTGCTCTAAATGGCCTTCGTTACATTCTTCACGAGTACCTGCAAATGCGGGTAAGCTGAGCACCCACTCTATCAATTCGGTAAAACGAATGCGGTATATTTTAGACTCGGTAAATTCGTCGCCAAATTTCTCGTATAAGCCCATTGCAATGTCTTCGTAATCGTTCCAATGAATGGGTAGGGCGTATTTATCTTGTATCATAATTAGTGTCCTAAAAATTGGCTTTGATCGGGTAAGGTTACTTCAATATCGCCATTAATGGCTACGCATTGGCAGCCCAAACGTGAGGTGATGTGTGGATTTACTGCACGGTCGATGAAATCTTCTTCTTTATCGGATATTTCTTGCAAAGCATCCATGCCCTTATTCACATAAATGTGGCAGGTACTGCATCCGCATACGCCACCGCAATTGTGTTGTAAGTCAATACCATTATCCATGCATACGTCCAGCACCGATTCGCCTTTGGCAATATGCAGTTCTACGGACTCTTTTCCTGCTTCCTCGAAATTAATTTTAATGTTAAAAATGCTCATTTCGGTGCAAAAATACTAAAATTAGCTTGGCAAATAAGGTGCAATTATAAATTGACTATGCTTTGACTTAGCAAACGGTAGATTTCCTGTACTTGTGGTTGTTCTTTCAAGAAATCAAGATGTTTTTGGAGAATTTTTTCATCCTTACGAATAGCCGGACCAGTTTGTACTTCGCTAGGTAAGGCTTGTTGTACGTTTGCAGCAGTTTCGGCAATTAATGGGCGCAAATAATCGAATGAAATGCCTTTGTTTTCCAGCAATTGTTCAGCTATGGCGTATAGGTGATTGCTAAAATTACAAGCAAATACGGCTGCAATATGCAAGATTAAGCGTTGCTCAGAAGTCATTTGTATGATTTTGGGCGATAATTTATGAGCTAGGGCTTCTAGCTGCTTGGCTATTTCGGGCGAAGAAGCCTCTACTGCAATGGGTACTTGGCTAAAATCTACCGCTTTGTCGAAAGAAAAAGTTTGTAAAGGATATAAAACTCCGTAATGAGTACTTGCAGCTTTTAGTACGTCCATAGCCGTAGAACCCGAGGTATGCAACACTAGTTTATCGCCCAAATCTAATTGATCAACTAAGCCAAGAATAGCATCATCTTTCACAGAAATAATGTATACATCGGCATTTTTGGTCAATTCGGTCAACTCACTTATGGCCTTGGCATGTACCTGCATCGCAAGGGTTTGCGCATGTTCCAGCGTAGGGCTATATACTTGCGCAACAGGTATGCCCGCATTATGTAGGGCTTTGCCAATTTGTGTAGCTACTTTACCACTTCCCAACAATACGATATTCATGCTTAAGCGGTTTTAAGTTCCTTACGTCTACGTAAAATAGCCAAGAAAAAGCCAATGGTCATCAGTATGGTGCCACCCCAAAAAAAGTTAATAAAAGGGAAAACGATGGCTTTCATTACAATCCATTTTTTCTCGGCTGGAGGGCGCTGTAAAACAGTTAATTCTAGGCTATTGTCTTGAGGTTTAATATTAGTGAAACGTAGTTTTAACCCTAAGTCTTCAATGGTTTTACCAAAATCGTAAACATTTCCATCTTTTATAACAAATACAGGTTCAACTACTTGTATTTTTGTTTTTGTCAGCACCTCCAAGCTAAGTGCTACCGATACATCGGTTGGGCTTAGTGGCATATTGTTTACATGAACTCCTTTTTTAATTGCTTTTACCACAATTTTAGCATCACGAACAGCAATGGTATCTCCTAACTTTACAGCACGAATACTTGGCTTTCCAAAATCTTCCTCTTCGCTATGGCCTTCATGTGGTTCGTGTGTAGCTTCTTCTTTTAAGGGCACGCTGCTTACATGCGTATAAATATCTTTCCAGAGGTAATGTCGGGTGTCTGGCGAAGCAATAATTTGGCGCATTTTAACATTTTGTTGCGCATTAGGGTACAAATCAAAATTCTCAGTCACTTTAGCCGTTTTGAGGTCAATTACTTGATAATTTACTCGATATAGGGTATTGGTACCACTTACCGAATCGCCCAAGTAGGTAACCGTATACTTGTCCATTTTTATGGGCTCGTTTAAATACAAAATGATATTTTCTCTGGGGTTATTATCTTTAGCAAACTCTTGTCCAAAACCAATTCCAGAATTATTTACCGAAATTATTTTGTTAGTAGCGGCGGCAACCATCGCTCCTATCAATAAAAATCCGAAGCCTATGTGCGCTAGCGCCGAACCTGCTAGTTTCCATTTACCCATTATGGCGTTATATAAGATACCCGCATTGCACACCACAGAAAATATGGAGCTAAACATGAGCAACATAAACATAGAGTTGGTATAAATACCGGCAATGTAGCCTGATATAGCAGTTAATACAGCTGCTATGAGTGCTGCTCGGCCCAACTGGACATAAAATGAGCGGATATCTGTTTTTTTGTATTTAAGAAATTGGCTAAAGCCCGAAATAAATACCACCACTAAGGCAAAGGGTAATTGCCATTTATTATAATGGGCAATCACTTGGGTGGGTGGGGCAATTTCGGTACCAAAAATTTTATTAAAAACAGGAATAGATGTGGTTGCCAAAACTTGTAAACAAGCTAAACCGAGAACTATAGCACCAACAAATAACCAAAATTCACGAGAGTATGTTTCTTCTTCTTTTGCAGAAAATGGCATGTATTTCCAGCGTTTTATAACCAAGACAAGGGCGATGAGTGTAAACACACCAATAAATACGAGCAATTGCCAAAACATGCCTAAATCGGTAAATGAATGAACAGAGGTTTCGCCTAAAATGCCACTTCGGGTTAAAAAAGAAGCATATAATACCAATAAAAAACTTAGCAGCGTAAGAAAGGTGGCGGTAAAATAGGCTTGTCCAGAATGCTTGTAGGCTAATAAAACATGTACGGCGGCAATAAGTGTAATCCACGGAATTAGGGAGGCGTTTTCTACCGGATCCCAAGCCCAAAAACCACCGAAATTGAGCGCTTCATATGCCCAAAAGGAACCCATAATAATACCCGCTCCTAAAACCATTACGGCAAATAATGCCCAAGGCAAAGCCATACTAATCCACTCGGTATAACGCTTTTGCCACAAGCCTGCTAGGGCATAGGCAAAGGGAACGATCATAGAGGCAAATCCTAAAAATAAAGTGGGTGGATGGATAACCATCCAGTAGTTTTGAAGCAAGGGGTTGAGACCATTTCCATCAGCAACCATGCTTAAATATTCTGGACGAGCAAAAATAGGGGCCTGTACAGCATCTCTCAATAAAATGAATGGAGAACTACCCACACGAATACCTAAAATTTCAACGCCTAACAACATAGAGGCCAAAAATGTTTGTGATAACATAAACACGGCCATTACCGGTGGCTCCCACGATTTTGCTTTACGAACTAATACAAAGCCTAAAACGGATTGCCAAAAGGTCCAGAGCCAAAAACTACCCTCTTGCCCTTCCCAGAAACAAGAAATAATGTAATAAACGGGCAAAGATTTTGAAGAGTGCGCCCAAGCATAATGGTATTCGAAAAGATGATTGTAAATTATATAAAATAAGCAGGTACCAATCCCAATAATGGCCATTAAATTGACGAAATAAGCCGAACGGGCAATTTTTAACCACGAGCCATCGGGCTTATCTTTTATGGTTTCGAAATAATAACTGAGGGTGGCTAATAGTGCCGCAGCAAATGACAATACAACAAAAAACTGACCTAATTTACCTGGCCAAAGGTGTTCACCTATAAAAACAGTATCCATATTTTAGCTTTGCTGTAGAGTAGATTTCACTTCCACTTGATCTTTATTGTATTTGGAGGGGCATTTCATCAAAATTTTAGAAGCATGAAACTCCTCTCCGACCATTTTTCCGGTTAAGACAATTTGCTCTGAACGTTCAAAATCTTGTGGTTTAGTACCTGTAAAAACAATCTTACATGCTGTTCCCTTGTTGTCCTTCACATAAAATGAAAAATAATTGGCGTCCTTTTTGGGATTATAAACCATGTCCTTGGCCAAGTCTAAACGGCCAACCACGTGTAATTCGGCTGCGGAGTCTTTCGCATCGTTAAAACTTCCATAGGTACTAGAATCGGCATAGGTAGAAATAATTACACCAATGGCTACTGCAATAATACCAATTAAAAGAATGGCACTTTTTTTCATACTAGCTGTATAATTGAGTCAAAATAGTGCTGTAAAAATAAGGATTATCCGAAGGAGAAAACGAATAATTATGGCTTTAATTCCCGAATTTTTACCCAAATTATACACAAAAAAAGGGAAGCCGTAACCGGCTTCCCTTTTTAGATGGAGTTGGCAGTATTTATGGCCAAACACCCATGTTTGAATACGATACGGCTATCTTATCGATAGCGTTCACAAAGGCAGCTATTCGTAGCGTTTTAATTTTCGGATTAGCCATTTTAACATCCCTGATTTCGTGGTAGGAACGAATCATGGTATCTTCCAAACCAGAATTAACCAATTCTAACTCTGTAGCACCCTTTACAATTACGCTGCGTTGCTCTGGGCTTAATTTTACACCAGTAGAAGCTTCCACCATATTTACAATGTTTTCATTAGCAGTTTCTTCATAGCGTTTATCCATACGACCAAAAGCAACATGCGAAAGATTTTTTAACCACTCGAAATAAGAAACCGTTACACCACCTGCATTGCAATACATATCGGGGATAATAATTCCACCTTGTTTTACAAACATTTCTTCGGCACCTGGGGTGGTGGGACCATTCGCTCCTTCGGCAATAATTTTAGCATGAATACGCACTACATTTTCTTCTGTAATTTGGTTTTCTAATGCAGCAGGAACTAAAATATCACAAGGTTGCTCTAATCCTTCGAGCGATTTTTTAAATTCTTTTTGAGCTCCTTTAAATCCTAATATAGAGCCAGATGCTTTGCGGTGGTTAAATACCTCGTCAATATCTAAGCCTTTTTCATTGTAAATAGCCCCTTCAAATTCGCAAAGGCCAACAATAATGGCACCAAACTCTGCTAAAAATTTAGCAGAATGATAACCCACATTTCCTAAACCTTGTACAATTACTCGTTTACCAGCTAAGCCAGGAGTTAAGCCCAAGACTTTCATGTCATCGGCAACAGATACACATTCGCGAACCGCAATGGCTACACCTCTACCGGTTGCCTCACGGCGTCCGGCAATACCATGTAAGGCAATGGGTTTACCGGTTACACAACCTAGGGCATCTAATTGGCCCGGGTTCATGGTTTGATAGGTATCGGCAATCCAGCTCATTTCACGTTCACCTGAACCGTAATCGGGTGCAGGTACATCAATACCGGGGCCAATAAAATTTTTCTTAACCAATTCTACGGTATAACGTCTGGTTATATTTTCTAATTCAGCAAGTGAATAATTTTTTGGGTTGATTTTAATACCACCTTTTGCACCACCAAAGGGTACATTTACAATGGCGCATTTGTAGGTCATTAAAGCGGCTAAAGCCATTACCTCATCTTCGTTTACCATTTCGCTGTAACGAATACCGCCTTTGGTTGGCGATTTGTGATGAGAATGCTCTACACGCCAAGCATCTATTACTTCTAAACCATCGCCCTTTCTAATAGGGAAACGGAAACGGTAAACACTGTTACACGATTTAATTTGATCTAATAAACCGGCAGGGTGGTTCGTAAACTGTGCCGCATGATCAAAGAATTGGCATACATCTCCGAAAAAAGTTAGTTCTTCAGAGGCTGCTCCTGATTTTGTTGACATATTCTTTTTTTATTAATTGAATGATTAGTTCGATGCAAAGTTGAGTGAAAAAATATCAATCTTGCAAATAAAAAATTGTTAGTGTATGGCTTACACATTGGCTAAAAAATAGCAAAACAAAGTCAATTATCCTTTAGTGCCCTTTTTTTCTAGTTTACTTACTTTCTTATCTATAGAAAATAAAAAAACTAAAACGCCTGCTAAAATAACCGACATCACGCTGACTACCACATAAATCATACCCGAACTTCTAAAGCCATCGGCCATTTCTACACTAGGCGATTGAGCCAAAACCGATAATGAGGTTGCAGAAAACAGCGTTAATACACCTATTTTTTTCTTCATAGTTTTTAAAATTTATGCTGTAATATACGGATGCGGTAACGAATATTACTTATCCAAACGCCTAGTAAAATCCACCCAATAACAGCCGGATAAAATACCAAACGCATATTGCTATCCAAATCGTACGAGTTAAATCCTGGGTTACCTCCGTTTCCCGGGTGTAGGGAGTCGGTCATTCGTGGTAGTATAAATAACAATACAACCATAATAGGAAAAGCAAATACATTATAGATAGCCGAGATTTTAGCTCTTTTCTGCGATTCATCGATAGAACTCCGCAATACGATATAGGCTAAATACATTAGGGTAGATATGGCGGAACCATTTAATTTCGGATCGTTGGGCCAAGGGGCTCCCCAGGTAAAATTTGCCCAAATCATGCCGGTACCTAGGCCTAAAAATCCAAATACAATACCGGTATTAACAGTTTCAACGGCCATAAAATCGTGCTTTTCATCGGCAGACGACAAGTACTTGATGCTATTAATTACCGAAAGAAGGTAAAGAAAAATCATGGTGAACCACATAGGCACGTGAAAATATAAGTTACGAATGGTTTCGTGCAAAATGGGCAATCTAGGGACCGCTACTAATAAGCCTGCTATAAAGGAATAAATAAGGAGTACAGCCGCTAAAATTTTCCACCAGTTTTTAGTCATATAGGGGGGATTAATCACGCCAAAGGTAAGGAAACAAAACCAAAGAGGATGCAATAACAAGTACATTCAAACTAAGCAAAATGACTATCTCGTCGTAACTCACAGACCTATCTAAACCATCCATGGCATTTTTAGAAAATTTAATAAGTAAAATGAGTAAAGGGATAATAACCGGAAAACTAAGTACCGCCATTAAACTGCCCGGGTTATTCGCTTTTGCTGCAATACCCGAAATCATGGTAAATACACTAGCAAAACTTATACTACCTAATAGCACCGCCAAAAAATAAAACAAGAGGTCTTGAACCTGGTTTGAAAACACAATTTGGTAGAAAAATAGCGCCAAAGTTGACAACAGCAGCATGAGCAAGCAGTTGTAAATAATTTTAGAAAGAATAATGGCTTGAGGTGATGCCAAGGTATACAAATACAAATGTCGGCCAGCCGGCTCTTGCACAAAGCTTTTTACCAGGGCATTAATAGAGGCAAACAAAAGAATAATCCAAAACAAAACGTTCCAGGTTGGACCCTGTATACCTCCTTTAAAAGATAAATAACACACAAAAATGGTTGAAACCACATACAATACTATGCCATTTAAGGCATATCGGGAACGCCATTCTAAGATGAGTTCTTTAGTTATAAGAGATTTCACTTGGTGTATCAAGCTCATGCCACAAAGATAATTTTAATTTGCCTAGCTACTAAAAGTAAAATGCGTAATTTCATTCATCATGTATAGTTCAAGTCTGCATAGCCCCATTGGCATCTTGCTCATTCAAGCAGATGAAGTGTCTGTTCGGAGTATTCAATTTGTAGAAAATGAAATAAGACAAGATCCGAGTGAATTAACAGAATGGGCTAAAATTGAGCTTTCGGCTTATTTTGAAGGTAAATTGAGCATATTTACATTCCCCATGCAACAAGATGGCAGCCCTTTTCAGCAAGGGGTTTGGCAAGCATTACAACTACTTGAACCCGGCCACCCCATTAGTTACACAGAATTGGCAAAAAGGTTGAAAAATCCCTTGGCCATTCGGGCAATTGCCGCTAGCAACGGAAAAAATAAACTCTTAATTGCTATACCCTGCCATAGGGTAATTGGCAGCAAAGGCGATTTAGTGGGCTACGCTGGAGAACTATGGCGCAAAGAATGGTTACTGAAACACGAATCCAAGATGACTGGTATAGGGCAGGCTAGCTTATTTTAGGAATACGCTTATCCACCAAGCTAAACCAAAGTGGTGGAAATAAGGCCGGCAAAAACATACTGGCATAGCCACCTGGCAATACGGGGCTGTTTTCATAAGAAACTAAGGTATTAAAAGGCTTGGCCGCATGAAAATGATGATCGGAATGGCGGCTTAAATCAATTAAAAAATAACGACTAACTACCTTATCACTTTGCCAAGAATGGAGTTCATTTACCCGTTCTTTTTCGTTACGGCGTAAGCCATAATGCTCAATATAATTGGTGTATTCTAACAAAAGGTTTGCCACTGTAGCTTGCAACAAGTAGGCGGCGGCCACCCAAATACCCAAAAAATAGGTTAAGGCACCGAGGAGTAAAAAACCTCCTGCATACACAGCTACCACATAGTTGTGTAAACCATAGCTCCATTTACCCGCTTTATCACATCTATTTTTTTCGAGGGCTAGGGATTGCTGCAATTGCCCAAATATAGAGCGAAAAGCAAAAGCATAAACCGTTTCGCCTTTAAGTGCACTAACCGGATCGGCAGCAGTACCTACCGATTTATGATGAATGCGTAAGTGGTGTACATAGAAATACGGATTTAATACCGAGAACAACAAAAAGCGACCTAGAAAATTCCAAAATTTTTCTTTACGATGAATGAGTTCGTGGGCAGCAATGATACCCATGGAGCCAGTAGCTGTACCGGTAGAAAGTGCCGCTAATAAAATCCAGTAGCCACTTATGATTTGCGTATAAACCCCATAAATTAAACTTGTTAAAGCCAATAACTGTCCAACAACTACTAAAAATAGCAACAGATCTGGAAGCACATCATCTTCGCCAGCTTCATTGCTTTTATCTTCAGGCAATAGCAGTTCGCCTAAAGCCAATACCACAAAGGTAAAAGCGAAATTACTCAAGGTAAACCAACCTCCATTCAAATTACCTAATAGCACAAAAGCAACCGGAAAAAGGTTAAAAAAATACTTCCAGTTTCTAAGAGAGTTTGTTTGAACAGCGTGCATCATAAAAATTTATGATTGAATATACAGAAAATTGTGAAAACAAAAATTATTGTTGTCCAACTTTCAGTTCCATTTTATCGGCAAAGTGAGCGCAATAATCACGCAAATCGCCTACAATAGCCTCTTCGCCCGTAGCCCGTAAAAAGCTATCGCCCATGGTCTGTAGGGTTTCATAAAAAAACCGCTTCATTTCATCGGCAGGCATATCTTTTGTCCACAAATCTATGCGTAACGAGTTTTTATAGTTGTGATCCCAAAGGGCCAACATCATTGATTTTACCGGCAGGGCCTCTTTATTTTGCGAATCGGTTGATTCCCATAAAATGCTTTCCGGAATGTTTTGATCGTCTAGTTCGATGGTGAGTTTAATTTCAGCTTTTTTCATGTCTCAATGAATAATTAAATATGTTAATCAAATCGTTTCGATTTCTTTTTGGGAGCTCCGGGCTTTGTTGGGCCTTTAGCTTTTGGTTTAGGGCGGTCGCCCTTAGTATTTTTTAATTTTTTCTCATGGAAAGCTCCCTGAAAATCCGGATTATCTTTACGTTTTTGCAAATCAATTTCACGAGCCATAGCTTGGCGCTCTTCGTAGGGTGTTTCTTCTACAAAAACCGTAGCAGGCAATTCGGCCACAGGAATAGATTGACGCATCAGTTTTTCTATTTTTTTGATATAAAACTCTTCCGACTCGGCACAAAAAGTAATGGCTTCGCCACTTTTATAAGCCCTGCCGGTACGACCAATACGGTGTACGTAATCTTCTATAATAATGGGCACATCAAAATTAATTACATGGCTTACATCGGCTACATCGAGGCCTCTAGCCGCCACATCGGTTGCCACCAACATTCTAATATTGCCTTCTTTAAATGCATTTATAGAATTTATACGGGTGTTTTGACCTTTATTGGCATGAATTACACGCACTTGTTCGGCGCCATAACGGCGTTCCAAATAATGGAAAATATTATCAGCTACTGTTTTGGTTTTGCAAAACACAATAAGACGGTGGAAACGTTCATCGTCTTTAAGCAGCTCTTGCAATAAGTTTAACTTGGTTTTTAGATTAGGTACCCGATACAAAACCTGGCTTACCGTATGGGCCGGTGTGGCTTGTGCAGCCACCTCTATTATTAAAGGAAATTTTAAGAAATCGCCCGAAATTTTATGTACCAATTCGCTCATAGTGGCCGAAAAAAGCAAATTTTGACGCTTGCGGGGCACTACTTCTAATATGCGGTGAATAGAGCCAATAAAGCCCATGTCCATCATTTTATCAGCCTCATCCAATACCAAAAACTGCATAGCTTTGGTTCCAATATGCCCAGCCAAGTACAAATCTAAAAAACGGCCCGGAGTAGCTACCACAATATCGGCACCTTTTTCTAAAGCAGCAATTTGTGTTTTAGGACCAAGTCCTCCGTAAATAACCACAGTACGTAAATCGGTGTATTTAGCAAAAGAAATGATGTTTTCTTCTATTTGCATGGCCAACTCCCGTGTAGGTGCCAAAATTAATGCTCGAGGATGCTGACCTTGAGCATACTTTAATTTCATAAGCAGAGGCAACACATAGGCAGCCGTTTTACCAGTGCCTGTTTGCGCAATACCCATCATATCTTGACCCGATAAAATAGGTGCAATGGCCTTTTGCTGAATAGGAGTAGGCTGGGTATATCCCGCCTCCTCTATTGCATTGAGGAGCTGTCTGTTTAATTTAAAATCTTCGAAATTGGTGGCCATTGGCGCAAAGATACATTTTTACGCTCCAATACGTTTGTTTTCACTAAATAGATTATGTAAATACATGATGATGCATTGCTTAAGCATATGTAAAACAAGGAAGGCAATCTTTTTAGAATCAATCTAAATAACTACCTTTGTAATCCGATTAATTCACCACCCATGGCAAAAGTTTCCATCAATTTAGCAACCGGCTCTTTGCAAAAAGAAGACCTTATTGTGGGTATAGATTTGGGAACCACCAACAGCTTGGTGGCTTTTATCAACCCCGATGGAAAAGCCCAAGTAATAAACGATACGGGCAAGGGTGAATTGGTGCCATCGGTAATACATTTTGCAAAAGATGGCAGCCTGGTAGTAGGCAAGCAAGCCAAAGAATTTTTAACTAGCGATCCACAAAACACTATTTTTTCTGTAAAACGATTGTTGGGCAGATCATATGGCGATATAGCGGAGCACCGTGATTTTTTCTCCTACAAAGTAATAGACGATAACCAAGAGAGCTTGGTAAAAATTAAGGTGGGTGATAAATTTTATACGCCCATTGAGCTTTCGGCATTAATTTTAAAAGAGCTGAAAGAACGGGCCGAACATGCACTAAAAACGCCGGTTACCCGAGCGGTAATTACGGTACCTGCCTACTTTAACGATAGCCAACGCCAAGCCACCCGTGATGCCGGAAAACTAGCCGGATTGGATGTATTGCGTATGGTAAACGAACCCACGGCCGCTAGTTTAGCCTATGGCATTGGCTTACAAGCCGATGAAGAAAAAACCATTGCGGTATACGATTTAGGTGGAGGTACTTTTGATGTGTCCATCTTACACATACAAAACGGCATTTTTGAGGTTTTAGCAACCAATGGCAATACCTTTTTAGGTGGCGATGATTTTGACCGAGCCATTGTTGACTATTGGATAACTGAAAATAAACTCGACCTTAAGATTCTAAGCGAAAACCAAGAATTGGCACAAGGCCTGCGCCTAAAAGCCGAAGAAGCTAAAAAAGCCTTAGGCAGCCAAAACTTATTCAACGAAAGTTTGAATGGCATTCCATTGGCCATCAGCAAACAAAAATTCGAAGAACTTATACAGCCTAAACTGGCCGAAACCTTAGCGTGTTGCCTACAAGCCCTACGAGATGCGAATTTAAAGCCCGAAAACATCGACGAAGTGATTATGGTAGGTGGTTCTACCCGTACACCTGCTGTAAAACAAGCCGTTGCCGCATTTTTTGGCAAACCCGTACACGATGAGCTAAATCCCGATGAGGTAGTAGCCTTAGGTGCCGCCATTCAATCGGATATTTTAGCAGGTAACCGCTCCGATATTTTATTATTGGATGTAACTCCATTATCGTTGGGTATTGAAACCATGGGCGGTTTAATGGATGTAATTATTGCACGAAATGCCAAAATACCCACCAAGGCTGGCCGCCAATACACCACTTCGGTTGATGGGCAAATAAACCTGAAAATTTCGGTTTACCAAGGCGAACGTGATTTGGTAAAAGAAAATAGAAAATTAGCCGAATTCGACTTAAAAGGCATTCCGGCTATGCCTGCGGGCTTACCCAAAGTAGATATTAATTTCTTGCTCAATGCCGATGGTATTTTAACTGTGCAAGCCACAGAATTACGCTCAGGTGTAAAGCAAGAGGTAGAGGTAAAACCAACCTATGGCCTTAGCGACGAAGAAGTGGAACAAATGTTACTAGATAGCATTGCCCATGCGCAAGACGATGTAGCCCAACGCATGCTCATTGAAGCCCGCACCGAGGCCGAACAAATGGCCTATACCGCCGAACGTTTCTTAGCTAAAAACGCCCAATTTTTAAAAGAATTCGAAATTGTACAAAGCCGCCAATTGCTTGAGCAGCTCCGAGCAAGTTTAAACTCTGGAGATAAGGATTTGATGCTGAAACAAGTTGAAGCCCTTAACGAATACACCCGCCCCTTTGCCGAACGAGTAATGGATGTAGCCATTGCTACAGCTATGAAAGGCAAACAAATTGACTAATAAAGATAAATAACTACTTAACTATTAATAATTTTAATATAAAATTAATTTTATCTTTTGTAATAAAAGTTTAATTTTTTATTTATTTTTATTTCGTTTAGATTTAATTCAATACCCACTCCAGTGCTTCATTTCTAGGTTTTTAATCTAAGCAAGATTAAATACAGCGTAAACCGCTGTGATTATAAACCAAACACCAAAGGTATGACTATCGGAAAATTGTGCGCTCAAACAATGGATCAACTATTGGAGGGCGTACAACTAATTGATTTTAATTGGCAATACATTTATGTAAACAACACCATTGTAAAACAGAGCAAGTGTAGAAAAAAAGAGCAGCTGCTTGGCTTTACGATGATGGAAAAATTTCCAGGCATTGAAAAAACTGACCTATTTAAGATGCTCCATTTTTGTATGCAAGAATGAGAGCCAGCTTGTTTTGAAAATGATTTTACCTTTCCTGACGGGAGTATGAAATATTTCGAATTAAGGATTCAACCCGTTCCAGAAGGCATTTGTATACTCTCCATGGATGTAACGGAAAGAAAAAAAGCTAAAGAACAACGTACAAAATTTATACAAGGATTGGAGGAAATGTTGTATTTAACCTCTTTAAAGGTTGGGCAGCCCATATCAAACATTTTGGGCTTATCCGATTTACTAGCGGATGAAACCTTAGATCAAGTTGAACTCAAAGAAATTTGTGATTTTATGAAAGAATCAGCCATGCAACTCGATGAATTTACCACAGAACTTAGCACGTTCATTCACAACTTAAAAAAGCAATAACTATACTTTCCTATTTTTCATCCAAGACGAAGTTTTTTCAGTTTGACTAACAGTACTGATTTTTTTCGTTTCATTCTGCATGAGTTGAGCAGC
>JAPLFD010000002.1 GCA_026390835.1 Sphingobacteriales bacterium | reverse complement strand
CAGGTGGGCGCACTAATAAAACCTTCCCTAAATGGGAGGGTTTTTTTATGATCAACAGTCATTCGGCCTTTTTTTCATATTTTTTTATTCACATTCAGCTAATGGCCAAACACCCATTATAATGCTGATAGTCCTTTTTTTTAAAAAAAATGGACCGATGTATTAATTCAATATTAAATAATTATTAAGCATATTTTTTTCACAAAAAAAAATTCTATGTTTAGAAAATTTTTCTAAAAAACCTTAGGATATGACCAAAATAAAAGTCCGTTCAGCTATTGCCTGTTTTCTTTTACTAAACGCTCAATTATATGCGCAACTAAACCCACTAAGTTCTCAATACTTTCAAAATACCTATTTAGCCAATCCAGCAATGGCGGGTATGCAAAAAGGGTTGAGAGTAAACGTAGCCTACAGAAACCAGTGGAGTAGCATGCCCGGTTCGCCAAAAAATACGGTTGTTACGTCTGATTATCAAGAAAACCGCGTAGGCTTGGGCCTAAGCATGCTAAAAGATCAGGCCGGTTTGATAAATCGTACTCAAGTGTTGGGTACCTATGCTTACCATTTACCTTTAAACGGTACCGAATCTGCCTTGCATTTTGGTTTATCGTTTGGCTTTAACAGTCAACGCTTAAATTCACTCGATGTGGTGGCCGCAGCCAACGACCCTTCTATAGCCAATTTTGAAAATAATACCGTGCTTGATGGTGCTTTTGGACTTGCCTATACCAAGGGTAAATTTGGTTTAGAACTGGCCTTTAATAATCTTAAAAACCAGTTTAACGTAGAACTGCACAACAGCACCGATTACACCACATTTTTCACTGCGGCAAGCTATGCGTTTACCCTGCAAAACAGTTGGATGCTCAATACTAAATTTGCCTACAGAGGTGTAAAGGGCTATACTAATTTATTTGATGTGGGTGCCGAATTAAAAACTAGAGACCAACAATTAGGCTTTTTAGCACTTTACCATTCCAACAAGAGTAGTTCTTTTGGCCTCAGTTACGAACATAAAAACGGCTGGCGTTTAGCCACCATGTATACCACCTCCGCTGCCAACGTGCAAACATATGCCAATGGTGCCGTGGAATTTGCTTTACAAATTAATTTAACTAAAAACACCAATGAAACGAACTAAACTATTTCTAACTTTTTTGCTTTTTGCAGGCCTTAGCAGCCTACTACAAGCCCAAACCGGCATCAATTACCAAGGCCTTGCCCGCAGAGCCAGCGGAGCACCCGTAGCCGAACAGAACATTAAACTAAAATTAAGCATTCGCGATTTAACTGTAAGCGGTACCGTTGTATATACCGAAACCCGCAGCAGCACCACCAATAAATTTGGTTTGTTTAACGTGGTAATAGGTAGCAGCGGTGCTGCCAGCCAAAATGGTACACTAGCCGGTGTTAACTGGGCAACAGGAGCCAAATTTTTACAAGTAGAATTAGACCCCGATGGTGCCAATAACTTTGTAGACATGGGTACCACTCAACTGCAAGCTGTACCTTACGCCTTATATGCCAACGACGTAGCCAAGCTACAAGGCAAAGCAGTAAGCACTACCGCCCCAACGGCTAACCAAATTTTAAAATACAACGGCACCGCTTGGGCACCAGCAAACGAAGGTGGTTTAAGCGTAGGTGCAGTGGCAACTACTGCTACACCCAATGCCGCCAGCATTACTAACGGCGTATTAAACTTAGCTCCTGCCGATGCTACCAATGCCGGTATTGTGACCACCGGTACCCAAAGTTTTGCTGGTGGCAAAACCTTTAGTAGTGGCCTAACGGTTACTACCAAACCTTTTTTACCTACCAAATTAACGGCAAACCAAATTAGCGCCTTAACTACTGTAGAAGAAGGTATGGTGGTGTACAATACCACCCAACAAAAATTACAGGTATATGCTAAACAAGAGGGTACAGACCCAATAAATGAGACTTTTGTGGGAACTTATACCAATGGTGCCGATTTTATTTTCCAATCCTTTGTTTCACCTGTCTCAGGTACAGTAACTTCCATAGAACTGTATACCGCTGATCTGAGTAATGGTAGTATGGGGGGTGGTCCGTTTGGTGCTTATATCAGTCTAAGAATGGGAAAAACCGATGCTGAAGCCCAAATGAATATGTCAAGTGGAACTTGGTTTAGCGGTATGGGCATGTCATCCCAACTTACAAGCGCTCCGCAATGGGTAACTGTTACACTCAGCACGCCTTTGTCTGTTGTGGGTGGGGGAAGTTATGGCTTTAGAGTGAATGCCAGTAGTTTGTGTGGTGGTGGTATGATGGGTATGTCGGGGCACGTATTGGCAGTAAACAATTCCTATCCAAACGGTTCTGCATATTTTGACAATACTCCAGGTGCTTCAAGTTGTGGATCCAAAATCATAAATGGCGATGATTTATTGTTTAAAGTACGCATTACCTAAAATTCTGGATCCATCATTGCACCTAGTTTAAATTGGATAAACTTACATTAATATTTAGCATCACAGTTTATGAAAAATAAAACTTTTTTAACGTTCCTGCTAGTGAGTTTTGGCTTAACGTCTTTTGCCCAAAACACGGCACATAAGGTGCTTAACAACACCGGCGGAAGTAAAACCTACCTCAACATTACCTACGAGTGGAGTGTGGGCGAATTGGCCTTGGTGCAAAGTGTATTTGCAGAGAAAACCACGCTAAACAATGGTTTTTTACAAACAGACAAACAAGTAGATACTTATGCCGGAGGCGGCATGAGCGTAATTGCAAACAATACCATGAGCCCTAACAACGATGGTAAAAACGATACCTGGGTAATTGAAAATCTGATAGATTTTCCCATCAACGAGGTTATGGTATTTGATCGTGCAGGCCGTGTGGTTTTTCAAACCAAAAACTACCAAAACGATTGGAACGGACAGTTTAACGGAAGTCCTTTAGCTGAAGATACCTATTACTTTGTATTGACCGTACCCCGCGAAGGGCGCATGGTTAGCAAAAAAGGATTTATTACCATTATAAAATAAGTTATGAACGCACTAAAAAATGTACGCATACTAGCCTTGCTAGTTTTATGGACGCTTGGCAACAGCGCACAAGCCCAAACCGGCATCAATTACCAAGGCCTAGCCCGCCGAGCCAGCGGAGCACCCGTAGCCGATCAAAACATTAAACTAAAATTAAGCATTCGCGATTTAACTGTAAGCGGTACGGTAGTATATACCGAAACCCGCAGTACCACCACCAACAAATTTGGTTTGTTTAATGTGGTAATAGGCAGCACTGGCGCAGCCAGCCAAACTGGTACCCTAGCCGGCGTAAACTGGGCAACGGGAGCCAAATTCTTACAAGTGGAATTAGACCCCGATGGCGCCAATAATTTTGTAGATATGGGTACCACCCAACTGCAAGCTGTACCTTATGCGTTATATGCCAACGATGTAGCCAAGATACAAGGCAAAGCACTAAGCACTACCGCTCCAACGGCCAACCAAATTTTAAAATATAACGGCACCACTTGGGCCCCAGCAAACGAAGCGGCAGGTTCAAGTATTACGGTAGGTGCTGTGGCAGCTACTGCTACTCCCAATGCCGCTAGTATTACGAGTGGTGTATTGAATTTAGCTCCTGCCGATGCCACGAATGCTGGTATTGTCACTACTGGTGCACAAAGCTTTGCTGGCGCCAAAACTTTTACTAATGACCTTGTAGTTACGGGTAAGTTAACTACCGGAGCCATTACCTACCCCAATACCGATGGTGCTAGTGGCCAAGCCTTGGTTACCAACGGCACAGGCACGGCATCGTGGCAAACTGTTGGTGGTGCTGGTGGCGGACCTACCTATAAACAATCACGGGTAAATCAATATTCTACTACGGCTACTACCAATTCTGAAATTGAAGTGGGGGGTATGGTGTTTAGATACAATCATCAAAGTCAAAAAATTGAAATTAAACGTACCACAAATCTAGAATCTGAGTGGGGAGCGTACAATACCTCCCGTATTGAGAATGGGACATCGCAACCACTTCAAAGTCCATGGATAGTTTCTACTTTCACTACTGCGTTTTCAGAAATATATGGAACCTCAAGTGGTGGTCCTGCCTTAACAATTGCAGGAGCTTACCATTCCTATGAATTTGAACTCACTCCCTATTTACGTGGCCAAGCAAGCGACAACCATTCATTTAATATTAAAGTATTGTTAGATCCTTGGTCAGTTGTTACACTGCGGGTAGTGTATTACTAAATTTTTTTAAGGCCCGTAAATCGGGCCTTTTTTATTCCTCAAAAAGCGGGGTTAAGTTGTTAATCCTCACGGATATTTTGCTGTTTCAGTTTTTGCTATTTTATGATGCACGTATTAGTCCACTTTTTTATAAAATTGGACTTGTTTGATCTCCATTTCTTGAGCATTCCTCAATCCATTTTTTAATTTCGCGGGCACACATCAGTATAACTGTATACCAATAGTAAGTTTTAACTGTTAAAAATGCCTTTTTTTGCTCAAAAGCGAATGTTCAAGTCGATATTTTTACCTGCTTTAGTTGTTTGTATGCTGTCGTTTACGGTGGTATTGGGGCAAGGTGCACCTGCTACACCTACTGTGCTCAACATATCGGGCGGCAGTGCGCAACTAGCCAACGTTACCTACGAATGGAGCGTGGGCGAAATGATCTTGGTAGAAACCGCTGTAGCCCAAAACCTAACCGTAACCAATGGTTTTTTACAACCCCTTAAGGTACTAGATGCCAGTATTTTAAACGGATTTAACATTGTTCCGAACAATATTCTTTCGCCAAATAACGATGGCGAAAACGAAACGTGGGTGATTGAGAATATCGAACAATACCCCGAAAATGAGGTAACTGTTTACGATAGAGCTGGAAGAATTGTATTCCAAGCTGTCAATTATAAAAATACGTGGACTGGTGTTTCGAACAATCTTCCACTCAACCAAGATACCTATTACTACATTCTTAAATTGAAAAAAGCAGATACGGTCGGTCTTAAAAAAGGCTATTTAACCATCATTAGATAATAATTTATTATGACTATGAATTATAATACTACCTTCAAAAAACTATCATTTTTACTCTTGTTATTCGCAGGACTACTAAGTGGAAGTGCTTTTGCGCAACAACAACCCGGGTTTAACTACCAAGGTGTAGCAAGAAATACAGATGGTAGCCCATTGGTTGCCAAGCAAATTAGCATTCGCTTAACCATCAAAGATGGCAGCGCAAGCGGCACGCCGGTGTATACAGAAACCCGTAGGGTAACTACCAATAATTTCGGTTTGTTTACACTCGTAATTGGTTCAAACGGAGCGCTTTCACAAACAGGTACCTTGGGAGGTGTAAATTGGGCTACTGGAACTAAATTTCTACAGGTAGAAATAGATCCAAATGCTGGTTCTACGTATAGCGATTTGGGAACTACCCAACTTCAAGCAGTGCCTTATGCGCTGTATGCTGCAACTTCAGGTTCGGCAAGTTCGGGAGGAGGTGGTGCAGCTGGCACAGCTGGTGGCGACTTAACAGGAACCTATCCCAACCCAACAATTTCAAAATTACAAGGTTCTCCAATCAGTATAACAAATCCGGCAACCGGCCAAGTACTTAAATGGAACGGCACGGCATGGGCTCCAGCAAACGATTCTGGCGCTACCGGACCACAGGGTCCAACTGGTCCAGCAGGTGCTACTGGTCCGCAAGGTCCAGCTGGAGCTACCGGTTCTACCGGTTCTGCAGGTCCGCAAGGTCCAACTGGCGCTACAGGTGCTGATGGAAAAACGCTTTTAAGTGGAACTACAAATCCGAGTGTGGCAGTTGGTATAAATGGTGATTTTTATATCAATACGGCTAACTCTACTATTTTTGGTCCGAAGGCAGCCGGAGTTTGGCCTACAGGGGTCAGCCTACTGGGAGCTACTGGAGCGCAAGGTCCGCAGGGACTTCAAGGAGTTCAGGGTCTTCAAGGCCCTACCGGTTCTGTAGGCCCACAGGGTCTTCAAGGCTCTATCGGTTTAACCGGTCCTGCTGGCCCCATAGGTCCACAAGGCCCAACTGGTTTAACAGGTTCTACTGGCCCCACCGGTCCACAGGGCCCAACTGGATTAACAGGTGCCACTGGCCTCACCGGCCCGCAAGGCCCAACTGGATTAACAGGTGCCACTGGCCCCGCCGGACTGCAAGGTATTCAAGGAGATAAAGGCGATCAGGGAATTCAAGGTTCACTAGGTCCTACTGGTGCTCAAGGTCTTCAAGGTCCTACTGGTGCTCAAGGTTTACAAGGAGATAAAGGCGATCAGGGAATTCAAGGTCTTCAAGGTCCAACTGGAGCCCAAGGTCTACAAGGAGATAAAGGCGATCAGGGGATTCAAGGTCCACAAGGTGCAACAGGCGCTCAAGGTCTTCAAGGGGATAAAGGCGATCGGGGAGTCCAAGGATTAGCTGGTGCAGATGGTAAAACAGTTTTGAGCGGTTCAGCTGATCCAACAAACGAAGGAAATGATGGTGATTTTTATATTAATGTCATTAACTCCACAATTTTTGGACCCAAAGCATCTGGTACGTGGTCAACAGGAGTAAGTTTAGTTGGTGCAACAGGTGCCACTGGTGCACAAGGCCCTCAAGGTATACAGGGTGCTATTGGCGCCACTGGTGCACAAGGCCCTCAAGGTATACAAGGTATACAAGGTATTCAAGGTATAGTAGGAGCCGATGGTAAAACAGTTTTGAGCGGTTCAATAGATCCCACCTCAGAAGGAACTGATGGAGATTTTTACATCAACACAAGCTCTTCTACTCTTTTTGGTCCTAAAACATCAGGCACTTGGCCATCGGGTGTGAGTTTAATTGGTGCCATTGGCCCCCAAGGTGCGGATGGTCCACAAGGATTACAAGGTATGCAAGGCCCTCAAGGTGCGGATGGTCCACAAGGTCCTACAGGCGCTCAGAGCGGTTCAGCTGAACCAACAAAAGAAGGAAACGATGGTGATTTTTATATTAATGTTATCAATTCAACAATTTTTGGACCAAAAGCATCTGGTACTTGGCCTGCAGGAGTTAGTTTGGTTGGTGCAACAGGTGCAACTGGCGCAATAGGTGCACAAGGCCCGCAAGGAATTCAAGGTGCAATTGGAGTTACCGGTGCTACCGGTGCAACGGGTGCACAAGGCCCGCAGGGTATACAGGGTATACAGGGTATAGCTGGAGCAGATGGTAAAACAGTTTTGAGTGGTTCATCAAATCCAACATCAGAAGGAACTGATGGTGATTTTTACATCAACACAAGCTCATCAACTATTTTTGGTCCTAAAGCCTCTGGTACATGGCCAACAGGAGTAAGTTTGGTTGGTGCAACAGGTGCAACAGGTACACAAGGTCCACAAGGTCCACAAGGTGTTGCCGGCCCACAAGGCCCGGCAGGTGCAACCGGCCCACAAGGCGCAGCCGGAAGTGATGCAACTGTACCTGATGCCAACGCTTCAACTAAAGGTAAGATTCAACTGGCAGGCGATTTAACTGGTACAGCAGATGCACCCGTAGTGGCAGCAGGTGCCATCACGACTAGTAAAATAGCGGATGCTAGTGTAACAAATGCAAAATTAGCTGGACCTATTTCGGTTGCCAATGGTGGTACGGGTTCTGCTACTCAAAATTTCGTGGATTTAACTACGGATCAAACAATAGCTGGCAATAAAACCTTTAGCGGAAACACGAGTCTAGGCGGAACTTTAGGCGTAACAGGCGCTTCAACTTTAACTGGGAATACAAGCATAGGCGGAACTTTAGCCGTAACCGGCGCAACTAGCTTAGCCTCAACATTAGCTGTAACCGGTGCATCAACCTTAACAGGCAATACCAGTGTAGGCGGAACTTTAGGCGTAACTGGAGCCACTTCTTTATCAACACTTAGTGCTAGTGGTGCTGCAACGTTAAATAGTGCAAGTGTTACTAATAATGCAAGCATAGGCGGAACCTTAGGTGTAACGGGTGCATCAACCTTAACAGGCAATACGAGTGTTGGCGGAACCTTAGGTGTTACTGGCGCATCAACCTTAACCGGGAATACTAGCGTAGGCGGTACCCTTGGAGTAACGGGCGCAACAACTCTATCATCTGTAAAAATAACCACCGGAGCAGCAGCCAATAAAGTACTTACATCCGATGCGAATGGTAATGCTACTTGGGAAAGCATTCCAAGTACTAGTTTAACTAGTGGCGTAAGCGGCATTCTGCCAGTAGCCAATGGCGGTACAGGTTCATCTTCTCAAAACTTTGTGGATTTGACAGAAAACCAAACTGCAGCAGGTAACAAAACCTTTAGTGGTAACACTAGTGTAGGTGGAACCTTAGGTGTAACCGGTGCAACTAGCTTAGCTTCAACATTAGCTGTAATTGGTGCATCAACCTTAACAGGCAATACCAGTGTAGGCGGAACTTTGGGTGTAACTGGTGCAACTAGCTTATCCTCAACTTTGGGCGTAACTGGCGCAACTAGCTTATCTTCAACATTGGCCGTAACAGGTGCATCAACCTTAACAGGTAATACCACTGTAGGAGGAACCTTAGGTATCACTGGCGCCACTACCTTATCTTCAACCTTAGGAGTAACAGGCGATGTTGCAGTAAATACCAATAAATTTACCGTAGCCGCTACGAGTGGAAATACTGCCGTGGCAGGAACTTTAGGCGTAACCGGTGCAAGTACGTTAACAGGTAACACAACCGTAGGTGGTACCTTAGGTGTAACCGGCGCAACCTCCTTATCATCAACTTTGGCGGTAACTGGCGCATCAACCTTAACAGGTAACACGACTGTAGGTGGAACCTTAGGGGTTACTGGAAATGTAGCGGTTAATACTGATAAATTTACGGTTGATGCAAGTACCGGAAATACGGTTATTGCGGGTACAGTGAAAATTTCAGGGGGCAGCCCCGCTGCAGGTAAAGTGTTAACCTCTGATGCTAATGGTTTAGCTTCTTGGTCGTATGGAAGTGGAGATGTTCAAACTAAAACCGGTGCCTATACCATTTTATTGTCTGATAAATATGTATTTTTTGGAAGTGCAGCCAGTGCCGCAGCTACGTTTACCTTACCTGCCGCAGCAAGTAATGCTGGTAAAGAAATCATCATTAAAAATAAAAGTGGCTTTACTTTAACCGTTCAACGTTCGGGCACAGAAACCATCTTCCAAGATAATGCTAGCGCCGCCGCCACCTCCATTACGTTAGGTATTGAGGCCTCTAACAACTGGGTAAAATTGATATCTGATGGTACGCAATGGGTGGTATTTAGAGGATTGTTCTAATAGGGCGGTTAACAGAATATATGAAAATGAGATTCATGAAAAAGATAATTTACATAGCATGTTTGTTTAGTAGCCTTGGCGCATTTGCACAAACGGGTATTGGTACAACCAGTCCCGATGCATCTGCTAGGTTAGAAGTAAGTGCTACTAACAAGGGATTTTTGCCCCCAAGAGTAGCGTTAACCGCTACCAATGCTGCTGGTCCTATTCCTAGTCCTGCAACAGGTTTATTAGTTTACAATACGGCTACGGCGGGTAGTTCACCAAACAATGTTGTGCCTGGATATTATTTCTGGAATGGTTCTGCATGGACAACTTTTGCAGGTAATGCTGTAAGTTCTGTGGGTACTATTAGTGCTTCTTCTACTGCTAATGGAGCTAGTATTACAGGAGGTGTTTTAACTTTGGCTCCGGCAGATGGTACCAATGGAGGCTTGGTTACCACGGGTACGCAAACACTAGCAGGTGCTAAAACATTTTCAGGCAACACCACCATGAGTGGAACATTAACCGGTGGTAATACCGCTTCATCCACTATTGCTGGTTTTTCAGCAAATATTAATGCACAATCTGGTACTACTTATACACTGGCTAGTACAGATAATGGAAAAATTTTAAATTTCACCAATAGCACTGCCGGAACCATTACCCTACCAAGCACCTTGCCTGCAGGTTTTAACTGCATGGTATTGCAAAATGGTGCTGGTCAGCTTACGTTCACAGGTTCGGGGGTAACGGTGAATAACCGCAATGCCTTCAACAAGTCGGCTGGGCAATATTCCATTGTTACCATTTTATACGTATCTAGTACGGTGGCTATTACTTCGGGCGAAATGAGCAACTAAATTTATGCTTCAACGGCTTAGTAGTCTGGTTGTTTTCATGTTGGGCCTTAACTGTTTCAGTTGGGCCCAAATTGCTTTGCCTGCATATTCGGGAGGTGTGGCCAAATCTAGTTTGGTATTGGACTATGATTTTTCTAAAACAGTCTCTTACCCAGGTAGTGGAGGTGTTGTATATGATATGGCAAACCATTCTTCCGCCACACTTTATAATTCTCCTGCATTTGCCACCTCCCCAAAAAGCCTTGTATTTTCATCTGCAAGTTCACAGTACCTGATGACTAATACTAATCTCGGAACCAAATTTAGTGGTGCTGCCGGATTAAAGCATAATAATGTTAGCCTTTTGCTGTGGGTAAATCCTACTGCCAGCAATGGGGTTATTTTGAGCGAACAGGGTATCAACTCTTTAAATGCCAATTGGCACGATTCGCAAATAGAAATGGTGGGTGGTGTGATGAAATTTCGCTTTTGGAATTTGGCCAGTATTACTTCTAGTATTGCTACACCCTTAAATTCTTGGTACTTGGTTGCGCTTACCTACGATGGCCGCTACACCAAAGCATATATCAATGGTCAGTTGGCAGGTACAGTAGAAGATGCAAGCCGTTTAGCCCCTTATAAGCATGCAAACACCTATAGCCTCTATTATTGCTTAGCTTGTGCAGATGGTACTAGTCTTGGTTCAGGTGCTTATGGCTCGTTTCGTTTAGGCCGTTTTAGGGTCTACACCACCGCACTTTCCTTAAGGGATATCAGTGCATTATATTCTGATGAAAAGCTTAATTATTTAGATATTGTCTTCGGGCTAGATGCAGGGCAATCCACTAGTTATCCTGGCAGTGGAATTACCTGGTACGATCTTTCAGGTAATGGGAACAACGTAAGCATCAACAATATGACCTATAGCGCAAGTATTGGGGGAGGAAGTATGCAATTTACCAATGGGTCCAATAGTTTTGCTCAGTTTGGTGTACCAATAAGTTCAGCTTCTACCATTACTGTAGAGATGTGGGTAAAAGCTAGCTCCTTAAACAATGGAATGTTTTTCGGCTTTTTACTATACGATGTATGGACAAGTGGGGGTGGACTTGGCTTTAATACCTCGGCTGGTGATTTGTTTGGAATTAGTGCTAGCCAGGTAAATGCACTTGGAATTGTGAATAATTGGAAGCATTTGGTGTTTGTAATGAATACAGGTTCTTATCTGAGTAATAAGATTTTTGTAAATGGGGTGTCGCAATCACTCTCTCAACAGGCGGGTTCTCAAAATACTAGTTTAGCCAATTTTAATTCTGGTTTGGGTGTTATTAGCGGTTGGAGGAATGATGCCAGTTGGCGTTATATTACGATGAACTTGGCTACCTTTAAAATTTATGATAAGGAACTAACTACGACTGAAATTCAAGCTAAATACAATAGTGAAAAATCGAGATATGGCTTATAATTGCATCTAAATTTATGGGCATTCAAATCTAATTACTTAAATTTATGCTCAATCATAATTTTAAGTTATGCCGTTTAGGGGGAAATTTGTTTGTTTAATTCTTGTTTTTGTTTCTCTTCTTGGTTTCAACAAAGCCTCGTTTGCGCAAAATACCTCCAATGAGGGCACCGATTTCTGGGTGGCTTATACGGGTCACGTGGATGCTAAATCATCTCGGTTGACACTTTTTATTACGTCTAAAGTAAATGCAACGGTAACGGTTGTAGCCGGTGGAGTGGCATTAGCCCCTGTAACGGTTGCAGCGAATTCGGCTGTTCCGGTATACATTAACCCTAATGTATACAATACCTATAACGAGCAATCGGATGGTATAGCTGTGAATAGAGGCATACACGTTACTTCTACAGCTCCCATTATTTTATATTCTCACATTTCGAATTCAGCCCGTTCTGCAGCTACTATGGTTTTGCCTACCAAAGCCCTTGGTAACGAATATTATACCATGGCTTACAATCAAATGGCAAGTTCTACTGCGAACCCAGTAGAATATAGAGTGTCTCAGTTTAGCATTGTGGGGGTTGAAGATAATACCGTTGCCGAAATCACCCTACCTACCGGCGTAAATAGCATTTCTAATGCTAGCCATACAGCAGGTTCTACCTATCAAATTACCTTAAACAAAGGCGATGTATACCAATTTCAATCGACCAAAGATGTAACTGGTGTAAGAATTACCACGGTGGGAGCCTGTAAACCCGTAGCGGTATTTTCTGGAAGTACCAAGGCTGGTTTTTGTGAACAGCCGGGTTCTATAGATGGTTCGGGCCAAGATAATTTATATCAACAGCTTTTCCCGCTTAGTACTTGGGGTAAAAACTACCTTACCGCTCCATTTTACAATGCCTTGCATGGGGTAAAAGATGTGATTCGTATTTTGGTGGGTAAAGACAATACCACCCTAACCGTAAATGGGTCTACTACTACAGCCAATGGCGTTGCACTTGCCAACCCTTATGCCAAAGGCAGTATCATTACTTTTTCGAGTTCTACTCCCAATACCATTAGTGCAAGTGAACCCATCAGTGTTGCACAAATTCAAGTTTCGGCCAGTTGTAATCCAAATAATATCAATTTAAACAACCAAGCATACCCAGGTGATCCGGAGTTAACCATATTGAACCCCATAGAGCAAACCTTAAAAGATATTACGGTGTATTCTGCTGTTTCGGTTCCGGCAGCAATAACCAATATTACCAAGCATTACATCAATGTCATCTTAAAAACAGCCGATATTCCTGTATTTACGTTAGATAATGTTGCGGTTCCTGCTAGCCAGTTTACCGCTATTGATGCCACTTACAGTTATTTAATTAAAGATGTCACCGCTGCTTCGGCTACTAATCCAACGCATCGCATTAAATGTGCTGGAGATGGCTTTCTGGCTATTGCCTATGGCTATGGAAACTACGAGTCCTATGCCTATTTAGCCGGTGCCGATATTAAAAATTTAACTCAATTTATTGAGATTAAAGATCCGAACTCCAACCAAGTGGCTCCTAGTGGTTGTGCCAGTAAAAATTTCAATTTAGAAACCACCTTATCGTATCAAACCACCGAGTTGCGTTGGAATTTAGCCGATGGGCAGCCTGAAATTATTCAAGCGAATCCTATAGTCGATAGGCAATATGTTCAAAATGGGGTAACGTTATATGTGTATAAATTACAAACGGCCGTTAATTATCCCACAGCTGGAATTAAAAACATTGTTGTAAAATCATTAAACCCAGGGGCTAGTCTTTGTGGCGATTACGACATTATTAATTTGAGTTTTGAGGTTTTTGCCTTGCCCACAGCGGTGTTTAGCGCTAGTCCGCAGGCTTGTGTAAATTCTGGCGTAACCTTTTCCGATCAAAGTACACCCAATGGCACCACTATTAAAAAATGGATTTGGGATTTTAAAGATGGTACCGTATTGGAAAGTACCACTGCAGGAGCTCCATTTTCACATGTGTATATGCTACCTGGTGATTATCTACCGGTATTAACATTAATAACTCAAGATGATTGCTCGATTACCAGTTCGCCAAAAGCTGTACATATCACTCCATTGCCTGTTGCTACCTTTAGTTCTAGCACGCCATCTTGTGAGAAACGGGCCATACAATTTACCGATCAGTCTACCACTTTAGAAGGCACTATTACAACTTGGAATTGGAATTTTGGCGATGGGCAAACCGCTACTACGCAAAATCCTCAACACACCTATACCACTGCAGGTTCTTATACGGTAAGCTTAACGGTTCGTACGAGTTTAGGTTGTGAGCAAAGCTCATCTGCTACGGTAATTGTGGTAAATGCCTTGCCCATTGTAGATTTTATTACACCTTCGTTTTGTTTGTCAGATATTACGGCTTCTTTTCCCAATCAATCTACCAATGCCGATGGCTCTACTACAAATTTAACCTATGCTTGGAATTTTGGTGATGCGTTAAAATCTACTCCAAGCAATCCAAATACTGCCACTAGTAGAAATCCAACGCATAATTATTCGGATCCGGGCGATTATCTTATTTCCCTAGAAGTAAGCACCGCTGAAGGGTGTTCGGTTACGCAGACTAAAACATTTAGGGTAAATGGTATTAATCCTGTTGCAGATTTTGAAGTGGTCAATCCGTCTAATTTGTGTAGTAAAAATTCGGTTTCTTTTATAAATAAATCGTATGTAGTAGGTTTTGGTAGTGTTACCCGATTAGAATGGTATTTTGATTATGGGAATAACCCAAGTCAGGTGATTGTAGATAATAATCCGAGCCCAGATAAAGTATACACGATTAGTTATCCTACTTTTCATGCTCCCGCAACTAAAAATTATTCGGTGCGTTTAGTGGCTTATTCGGGTGGTGTGTGCGTGAGTTTAGATACTATTAAGACTATTGTTTTGAAAGCGGTTCCTGAAGTAGCTTTTAGTGCTTTATCATCAGTATGCCAAGAAATTACGCCATTCCAAATTACGCAAGCCACAGAATTGTATAACTTTAGCGGTACCTTCCGATTTAGTGGAACGGGGGTTAGCAGTTCTGGCAGATTTAGCCCCTTACTTGCTGGTGTGGGTACACATCAGCTTAAGTACGTATTTACCGCCCAAAACGGTTGCGCCGATTCGGCAAGCCGTAGTATTACGGTATTTGCCACACCTACAGTAAATGCGGGTAGAGATACCATCATTTTAGCTGGAGGTATGGTTCAATTGCAAGCGCAAGCAGCTGGTACTGGTTTAGACTACCGATGGACTCCAATTTCGTATTTAAGTGATCCACAAATTGCCAATCCGATTGCATCTCCCAATGACGATATACTGTATACGCTCACTGTTTCGTCTAATCAGGGCTGTTTGGCTGCAGATAATATATTTATTAAGGTATTGCAGTTGCCCGAAATTCCGAATGCGTTTACCCCTAATGCCGATGGCTATAACGATGTGTGGAACATTCGCTATCTAGAAAGTTACACCAATGCTACCGTAGAGATTTTTAATCGCTATGGACAACAAGTTTATTATTCGGTGGGCTATGCCAATCCTTGGGATGGCCGTTTTAAAAGCGTAGAACTGCCCATGGGCACTTATTATTATATCATCAATCCGGGAAATGGGCGTAAAGCCATGACTGGAGCAGTAACCCTAATTAAATAATATGAAATTGAGGTGCTTCATACTTGTTTTTATGTGTTTAAGCAGGGGTATTTATGCTCAGCAAGTACCTCAATACACTCAATATAGTTTAAATAGCTTTTTAATTAATCCTGCAGTAGCGGGAATTGAAAATTATACCGATTTGCGTTTTGGCAACCGCATGCAATGGACGGGTTTAACGGGTGCTCCACAAACCAAATACGTATCTATGCATACGGCTTTGGGTAAAAATTATTTGGGTGATAATGCAAATTCTTTTTCGGGAACCGGAGAAAACCCCATGAGTAGAAGTTTTGTGCAAAGCTATCAAGCAGCCGCTCCACACCACGGTGTGGGTATAGTTGCCTTGGTTGATAAAACGGGTCCCTTGAAAAACACGGAAGTAAAATTGAATTATGCCTACCATTTGGGTATTTCTAGTCAATTAAACCTTTCGGTTGGTGTATCTGCTGGCTTTAATCAAGTGGCTTTAGATGCCGCTAGTATTACCTTCGAAAATCCTGGTGATCCTTTCTTTTCATCTACAAGTTTTCAGAAAGTGGTACCCACGTTGAGTATAGGAACATGGGTATATGGATCGCGTTTTTATGGGGGTATAGCCATACATCAGCTTTTACCTAATCGTACCTTGTTTTTAAGTAATTCTGTTGCGCATTCCGAGAAGTTAAATCCTCAAATTCTAATTAATGCGGGTTATAAAGTATCGTTAAGTGAAGATATAGCTGCTTTTCCATCAGTTTTAGTAAATTATATGGGTAAAAACACAAGCATTGGTACCGATGCTAATTTGAAACTTGCATTTAAAGATAAATTTTGGTTAGGTGCTGGGTATCGTCGTGGCGATTCTTTTTCGGCAACGGCTGGTTTTACACTCAGTTATTTGCTTAATGTGGGTTATTCCTACGATTTTACTACTTCCCGCTTGAATACGGTAAGCAATGGATCGCATGAAATTGTAGTGGGTATTTTATTAAACAATAGGTACCGAGTAACCTGCCCTCAAATGAACTGGTAATTTTACAATTCTCTGCGTAAACGGGCTACCGGAATATTCATGGCTTCGCGGTATTTGGCCACCGTTCTACGGGCAATGTGGTAGCCTCTTTCTTTTAAAATATCGGTTAGTTTTTCGTCGGCAAGGGGGTTGTTTTTATCTTCGTTTCCAATGCATTCTTCTAAAATTTTCTTCACCTCTTTGTTAGAAACCTCTTCGCCACTTTCTAGCTGTATGGCCTCAGAAAAGAATGATTTCAGTAAAAACGTGCCGAATTCTGTTTGCACATATTTCGAATTGGCTACCCTCGATACGGTAGAAATATCCATATCAATTTGTTCGGCAATATCTTTCAATATCATGGGTTTTAAATTGCGCTCATCGCCACTTAAAAAATAGGCGTATTGAAAATGCATGATCGCATTCATGGTTTTTAGAAGTGTTTGTTGCCTTTGTTTAATGGCATCTATAAACCATTTTGCCGAATCGAGTTTTTGTTTTACGAATTGTACAGCCTCCCGCATTTTTTTATCCTTTTGTGCAGCTTGATCGTAGTGGCTAAAAAGTTCTTGATATTCTCTGCTTACCCGTAATTCGGGTGCATTTCGGCCATTTAGGGTCAAACTTAGCAGACCTTCGTTGTTTCGAATATGAAAATCGGGGATAACCTGTAGCTGTTTGCTGTTCACTTCGTTATTATCGCCTGGTTTTGGATTTAATTTTAAAATTTCTTGAACCGCTTCTTTAAGCTCTAACCCATTCATTTGGAGCGATTTCTCTAACTTATCGTAGTGTTTTCGGGTAAATTCATCCAGGTGATGTTCTACAATTTCTATGGCCTTTAGTATAATTTTATTCGACTCTTTTTTTCGCAATTGAAGAAGCAGACATTCTTGCAAATCTCGTGCGGCAATGCCAGCCGGGTCTAAACCTTGTACCAACTTAAGCACCTCTAAAATATCATCTTCTTCTACAAATACGTTTTGTGAAAAAGCTAAATCGTCCATTAAAGATAAAATAGGTCTTCTTAGGTAGCCATCGTCATCTAAACTGCCAATAAGTTGTTTTCCAATTTGATAATCCTGGTCGGAGAGGGGTAATAAATCTAATTGGGCTTGTAAATTTTCGAAAAAAGAAGTTTGCATAGCAAAGGGAACTTCTTTTGGGTTTTCATCATCATCAGTATTGTACTCGTAGCCGGTGGCGTAATCTTTTACATCGTCGTTTTGCAGGTAATCATCTACGTTAAATTCATCGCTAGGTTCTTCCCCGCTAAATTGTTCGTCTGCATCTTTATCCGGATATTCTTCCGGCACGTCGGTCATATTGGCTAAACTCAAATCTTCTAAAGCCGGATTTTCTTCCAATTCTTCCTTAATGCGACTATCTAGCGCCACAGTGGGCACTTGCAGCAACTTAATAAATTGTATTTGCTGTGGAGAAAGTTTCTGCAGAAGTTTCTGCTGTAAATGCTGCTTTAACATAGATTATTACCCGCTAAATTACATTAAATCATGCAAATTCGATTCTTTATGTTTGCATGAGTAGATGAAAATATCAACTAGGTTTGGTAATTTAGGGTATAAATACGTGTTTTTATGGGCTTTGTAAAAGAATTTAAAGAGTTTGCCATGCGTGGCAATGTAATTGATTTAGCGGTGGGGGTTATCATTGGTGCCTCTTTTGGTAAAATTGTAACGGCTTTGGTAGACGATGTATTGATGCCTCCCATAGGTTTTATTACCGGAGGTATAGATTTTGCAAATAAGAAAATTATACTAAAACCAGCCGATGAACTGCATAAAGTAAGCGAAGTGGCTATTAAATACGGTAGTTTTATCAATACTGTGATTCAATTTTTAGTAGTAGCCTTTTGTGTTTTTTTACTGGTTAAGTTTATTAATGCTTTACAGCGAAAAGAGGACGAACTCTTGGGAAAAGACGGCTTAAGCAAAGATCAAAAACTACTTACAGAGATAAGAGATTTATTAAAAAGGCAAAAAGGTTAAAATTTGCGTTATAAAATTTGAATTAAATAAAAACAACCCTATATTTGCACTCTTGTTTTCAAGAGCAAAAATATTAAGTAATGAAAAGAACATTTCAGCCTTCCCAGAGAAAAAGAAGAAACAAACATGGGTTCAGAGAACGCATGAGCACTGCTAACGGAAGAAGAGTTTTAGCTTCTAGAAGAGCTAAAGGCAGAAAAAAATTGTCAGTATCCGACGAACGTCGTCACAAAGCGTAGTTTTTGGTTGCTTGCCTCCCCATGGTGGTTGTAGCAGCTCAGAATTATTCTGAACCAACGCAAGCAATCTATTCATGCATACTTTTAAAAAAGAAGAACGGTTATGTAGTACAAAGCTTTTAGATAAGCTTTTTCATAGCGGTTCTTCTTTTCTTTTGTACCCTTTCAGATTTACTTGGATGCCCATTGATGAGCAAGAGGCTCCTGTGCAAGTAGTTATACAAGTTTCTAAACGTAGGTATAAACGAGCGGTTGATCGTAACCTGATTAAACGCCGCATACGAGAACTGTATCGTATACATAAAGCAGACCACTTATATCATTTTATTTTAGCTGAACGGCCAATTTGCTTGAGTATAAGCTACATTGGTAAAGAGCTATTGCCTTCTAAAGAATTGGAGCCAAAATTACTTATTGCTTTAAAAACCCTAGTAACAGCATATCAAAAATCAGAAGGAGGGCTAACATGAAGTATCTCTTAGGTCGCTTGTTTTTAGGAATTATTCAATTATATCGGTGGTTTTTATCCCCATTATTAGGAGCAGCTTGTAGGTTTACACCCACGTGTTCGCAGTACGGTAAAGAATCTATTGAGAAATACGGCCCCTTTAAAGGTGGCTGGTTAACTATTAAACGCATTGGTCGTTGTCATCCTTGGGGTGGGCATGGCCACGATCCAGTTCCTTAAGAAATAGTATATGGCACTTATCCTTCAATTAGAAACCGGTACCAGTTCTTGCTCGGTTGCCTTAGCATCCGATGGGCAAGTAGTGGCTATTAAAGAACAGCACGAAGCCAATATTCATGCTTCACACCTTACTTTATTTATAGATGAGGTGCTAAAAGCCGCCAATAAAAGCTATGAAGATTTGGATGCCGTAGCTGTAAGCATGGGCCCGGGATCTTATACTGGTTTGCGCATTGGGGTTTCTACGGCTAAAGGGCTTTGTTTTGCTTTAGATATTCCTTTATTAGCCGTTTCTACCCTGCAGGCTATGGCTTCAGCTAAGCAAAGTTTAGCTACTGATAAAACCTTGCTTTGCCCCATGATAGATGCCCGCCGTATGGAAGTGTACTTGGCCGTATGCAACGCCAATTTAAGTCCTATAGAAGACGTGAAGGCCGAAATTTTAGATGAACACAGCTTTGCTGCTTTTACCGATTATACCCTAATCTTTTTTGGCGATGGAGCCGAAAAGTGCAAAGCGCTCTACTCAGATGCAAAGCGATACCGCTTTGAACCGCACATAAATTCTGCCGCAGATATGACAAGCCTGGCTTTTGAGAAATTCACAAAAGGAGAGGAAGCGGATTTGGCTTATTTTGAGCCATATTACTTGAAAGATTTTATGGTTACTCAACCCAAAAAGAAGTAGCTATTTTTTGCCTAACAGTTTCCGGAAGAAGCTGTTTTTACTGTCTTTAGGTTGCTCAATACCCGGAATACGATTTGCATTGAGCGGATGTTCCATTAAGCGGCCTATTTTGGCCGATAAGCCCATGTAGAAGCCCATACTTAAACTACCTTTAACTGCAGTAGCATCCGAATTAATTGCGCCCTTGGCAAAAGAGATGGTTTGGAACAATTGGTCGCTACCTATAAAAAATTCAAAGTTGGGCGTTTTATACATATACTGCCCGCCCATATTCATTAATTTTAAAAAATTATACGAAGGCGTAAGACTTAATACATGGTTTTTAAGCAAAAAATTATTGATAAGTGTAGCCTGCCCACCTGGGTACCAAATGTTTTTAGATAGCAATACATTAGGGTGGTAAGCACCGAAATTTTTACTTACCAATACCTCTAATTTGCCATTCATGGGGCTGTAAAAACCCTCGTTTTGGTAGGTGCTATTGCTAAAAATAGTGCTAATAGTGTCGGCTAAGCGTTTATCGGCATTGCTTGCATTGGCTTGGCTCATGTTAATGCTTTTATTTAAGCGATAAACTTCTGTACTGTTTTTATTCCAATGAATAAATCCTAAATCTTTCACATTGGCTAAGAGCATCCAACCTTTTTTAAACTTAAAATTAGCACTAGCCGTAAAGGCAATACCCGGATTTTTAAAAGTTGGGAGTACGGCTTGGTTTACAGCTGTATCGGCAATGGTAGTAGATCGAAACGTACCTCCAAAATTCGCAGTATATTGGTTATTGGTCCGATCAATAGTAATATCCGAAGACGTAATGTTAGCACCACTATAGGCAATACCGCTCAATAAACTCAATTTTACACCTAAGCCAACGGTTTTCGTGAAATTTTCTCGGTAAGTAAAAGCAAATTGGTGAAAGGTTTGTTGATAGCCCTTATTATTGAAAATATTGGTGTAGCTATTGTCGGGAAAACGATTAAACGTGTCGAAAATAGAAAAAGTAGGATTACTTACTCTAGCCCATGAATCGTTTCGTATCTGCCAGGAAAAACCGGCTTCTTGCTGATATTTTACTCGTTTAAACCATTTAAAACTCAATACATATACATTGGTATTACTGGCAAAATGGGTATAACTTTTTCCATTAATGGGTAAATTTTCACTATCATTCAGGTTATTAAAAATCATTCCCTTTAGCGTGCCTTTGGCTGTGCCCGAGGCCGAAGCACTTAAACTTATTGTTGGAAAAAAGAAGTTGAAGGCAAACTGTTTGCTGCTATCGGTATAAAATGCTTTTTGCGCTGGATTTTCAAAACTATCGAAAAGCGTTCGGCTATTGTATAACGAAACTTGAGACAGGCTAGGCTTGGCTAAAGCAAGGCAACAAAGCAAAATAAAGAGGCTGCGTTTCATCATGTGTTAAACAAATTTAAATTTTTATTTACAGCAAAAGAATTGAATCCCTATTTATTAACTTAGCAAGACTATGATTCCTTCAATTTCAACTAGTAGAATACGCCAAATAGCAGCTTTTTTTGGTATTATAGCTGTTATTTTTGGTGCTTTTGGAGCCCATGCGCTTAAGACACAATTAAGTGCAAACGCACTAGAAAATTGGAAAACAGCAGTTAATTATCAGTTTGTGCATGCTTTGGCATTGTTGCTGTTGGCTACGCTGCCAATCAATAGGCTTATTCGCTTATCGGCTTGGTTTTTTTCTTTGGGTATTGTATGCTTCTCCGGCTCTTTATATCTGCTTTCTATAAGAGAGATTTTAACTATAAACACTGCATTTGTTGGCCCCATTACTCCAATAGGGGGCTTATTTTTTATATTAGGATGGCTATGTATATTTTTTAGCGCTTTTAAAAAGAACTAAATGTCTGCCGAAAACACCGAGCGCCAAACCTTTTTTGTAAACGTAGTATTGCCCTTGGCTATTAGCAAGGCCTATACCTATCGAGTACCCCATAATTTAGCGAACAACATAGCTATTGGGAAAAGGGTAGTGGTGCAATTTGGGAGAAATAGAGTATATACGGCTATTATTTTTTCTATTTCAGATAAAGCACCTGTTGGCTATGAAGCAAAGTACATTTTAGATGTGTTGGATGAATTTCCCATCGTAACTGCCCAACAATTGGCTCTTTGGGAATGGATGTCGGCCTATTACCTGTGTACGTTAGGAGAAGTCATGCAGGCAGCCCTACCATCGGCCCTTAAATTGGCCAGTGAAACCAAAGTAACCTTAAACCCCGACGCTGAATACGATAAATCTACCTTATCAGATAAGGAATTTCTGCTCTTGGATGCCCTAGAAATACAGCCCGTATTAGCCATCAGTGAGATTGTTAAAATTTTAGATCAAAAAACGGTATTCCCTATTCTTAGGGCACTTTTCGATAAAGGAATGATTACCATATCGGAAGAATTAACCGAAAAATATCGGGCTAAAACAAAAACCTATGTTCAGCTGAACAGTTTTTATGCCGATGCAGCGAACCGAAAAGCCTTATTTGATCTGCTAGAACGAGCACCCAAGCAAGTAGACGTGTTGCAAGCCTATTTTCAACTTGCCAAAACCCAAACCGAAATTGCCAAGAGCGATTTATTGGAGGCAAGTGAAGCCTCAGCAGCTACGCTCCAAGCTTTAGTCGCAAAAGAAGTGTTTACGCTTGTTGAACAAGAAGTGAGCCGTTTATTGGGGGTAGAAGCCGATTTAGATGCCGAGTTTACACTCAGCCCTCCTCAGCAAGAAGCGCTAAATCAACTCAAAACAAACCTCCAAGAAAAAGAAGTTTGCTTGGTGCATGGTGTTACCGCTTCGGGCAAAACCGAAATGTATATTCGCCTCATTGAAGAATATTTGGCAATAGGTAAGCAGGTGTTGTACCTACTTCCCGAAATTGGCCTAACCACCCAAGTAATTCAGCGTTTGCAAAAAATATTTGGCACCAAAATAGGCGTTTATCATTCTAAATTTAACGATAACGAACGGGCCGAAATCTGGCAAAAAGTGCTTAATGGCGACTATCAAATAGTGTTAGGTGCCCGCTCTGCCATTTTTCTACCTTTTGCAAACTTAGGATTGATTGTGGTAGATGAAGAGCACGAAAACTCCTTTAAACAATTCGATCCGGCTCCACGCTACCATGCCCGAGATTCCGCTGTTTTTCTAGCATCGCTATTTAAAGCCAAGGTGGTTTTGGGTTCGGCTACGCCAAGTTTCGAATCGTATTACAACGCTAAAATTGGCAAATACGGACTTATTACACTTTCTGAGCGGTACGGAGGGGTGCAATTGCCCGATATTCAGGTGGTTTCCATTCCCGACGAAACGAAGCGAAAAACCATGCAGTCGCACTTTACCAGCGTACTTTTAAGCGAAATTAAAGGCGCTTTGGCCCGTAAAGAACAAATAATTCTTTTTCAAAACAGACGGGGCTATGCTCCGGTGTTGTTGTGTGCTACTTGTGGATATACGCCTAAATGTATTAACTGCGAAGTGAGTTTAACCTATCACAAAAGTAGCGGGAAACTCCATTGCCATTATTGTGGCTACCGACAAGATACAGTACCTCTTTGCCCAGCTTGCGGTTCTACCAAAATAGAGCATAAAGGTTTTGGTACCGAAAAAGTGGAAGATGAATTGAGCCTTATTTTTCCAGAGGCTCGAATTGCCCGTATGGATGTAGATGCTACTCGTACCAAATACGGTTTTCAGCATCTAATAACTGATTTTGAAGATAAAAAAATAGATATTTTGGTGGGTACCCAAATGGTAGCCAAAGGTCTCGATTTTGCCAATGTGAGCACCATAGGCATTTTAAATGCCGATTCGATGCTTAATTTCCCTGATTTTAGGGCTTTTGAGCGTAGTTATCAGCTCTTGGCCCAAGTTTCGGGTAGGGCAGGCCGACGAGATATACGGGGGAAGGTAATCGTACAGGCCCATGATATTCACCATAGAGTATTGCAACAAGTTATAGAGAATGATTACGAAGGATTATTTCAAACAGAACTGATAGAGCGTAGGAATTACAAGTACCCACCCTTATACCGTTTAATTAGCCTGTGTATAAAACACAAAGATCCCGTAAAACTGAATCAAATAGCCGAATATGTAGCCGCCTTATTGCGCCAGCAATTTGGTGATAGAGTTTTAGGCCCCGAAGCCCCTTTTGTAAACCGCATTCGGAATTATTATTTGCAGGATATTTTATTGAAGGTAGAAAAAGAAGGACTTTCTGCCCAAAAAGTGAAAATCGCCTTGCAACAAATTTTGCAAAGCTTTGAGCAAGAGGTACTTTCAAAAGGTTGCATCATTCAAGTAGATGTAGACCCCTATTAATCGCTTAAAACACCTATTTTTGTAAAAATGGCCTATAAATTTGTTGATAAGTATAGAGAGCAGGGTGCCCGCAAAAAATTGGTGGCTTTATTGCGTGAGCGTGGCATTTCCGACGAACGGGTATTAACAGCCATTGGCAAGGTTCCCCGTCATTTTTTCTTCGACGAAACGTTTTGGAACCAAGCCTACAAAGACATTGCCTTTCCCATTGGCGATGGCCAAACTATTTCTCAGCCTTATACAGTTGCCTACCAAACCGAGTTGTTGCACATTCAAAAAGGCAATAAGGTATTGGAAATTGGTACAGGTTGTGGTTATCAAACCTGCGTGCTTTTAGAATTGGGCGCAAAAGTATTTACCATCGAACGCCAAGAAAACTTATTCAGACGCACCATTCAAGTATTGCCTAAAATGGGCTATCACCCTCAGTTTTTCTTGGGCGATGGTTCTATGGGAATCGCGGAACAGGCCCCATACGATAAAATAATTGTAACGGCTGGTGCCCCGCTGGTGCCCGAAATATTGCTTAAACAATTAAAAGTAGGTGGTATTTTAGTCATTCCAGTTGGCGATGCGAACGAGCAAAAAATGGTAACGGTTTTGCGAATAAGTGAAACCGAGTTTGAGAAAATTGTGTTAGATACTTTTCGATTTGTACCTTTATTAGGCGACCAAGCTTGGTAATTAACGTTTCATTGCCCGATCCATCTCTATCTTAGAGTCGCGATCTTTGAGTGTTTCCCGTTTATCGTAAATCTTTTTACCCTGAGCCAAGCCAATAAGCACCTTGGCAAATCCGCGGTTGTTTACAAATATTTTGAGTGGGATAATGGTAAAGCCTTTTTCTTCTGTTTTGGCTTTAAGTTTTGCCAATTCCTTTTTATTGAGTAATAAAATACGGTCTCTTTTGGCCTCGTGGTTGTAAAAGGAACCATGCGAATATTCGGCAATATGCATATTGCGGATATACAATTGCTTATTCAAAAAGGCACAAAAAGAATCGTTAATATTCGCTTTTCCATCGCGAATAGATTTAATTTCGGTGCCCAGCAATTGGACGCCAGCCGTAAACTCTTCGAGTATGTGGAACTCGAAGTAGGCTTTTTTATTCCGAATGTTTAAATCAGTGCTCATGCCACAAATTTCGTGTTTATATCTGAATTTTTGGCTTTCCGCTTAATTAATAATGAGCACAGGTATTTTTACTTGGTGGCGTACCTTATTTACGGTAGTACCAAACAATACATCTTTTATATTTCGGTGGCCGTGCGCACCCATCACCAATAAATCAAAGGTTTGGCTATTTATAATTTGCACAATGGCGTTAGCCGCTGTTCCATAGCCTACTTTGGTTTCAACTGTATAGCCAAGAGTAATTAAATTATCCTGATATTTTTTTAGATTTTCCATGTCTAAGCTGGTTTCCAAATCCATTACCTCGTCGCCATGATACCGGGCACCAGCCGTTTCAACTACGTGAATTAACGTATAATGGGCTTTTTTACCACCTTGCAAAATGGCATGTTGTATGGTGTTAATATCCTTGGCAGTAAAACCAATGGTTATGCCAATATGACTATAACCGGCTGGCTTGTGTTCAGAAAAGGCAATTGCTTCTCCGTGTGGTAAGTTCGTTTTTTCTGCTAAACTATGCATCAGTGGATAAACTAAAATGTATATAAGTAGCCCCGCTATACAAACCGCAGCTGGAATTACCAATCCATAAACCCACCAGGTATGCCCAGTACTTTGTATCCAATTATAAATTTCTTCAACAACCAATTTTGCATTTAAGCTAACAATAATGCTTGCGCTTAACCAGGCTAGTACCTTCACCCAAGTTTTAATGGCGAAATTTCCCATTAATTTTTTGTTTGATGTAAAGTGAATGAGTGGAATTACCGCAAAGCCCAATTGTAAACTCAATACCACTTGGCTAAATATCAGTAGTTTGCCTAAAGCACTTTCTCCGAAATAAAGGATGGTAATAAAGGCAGGTATAATGGCTAAAAGGCGTGTAAGTAGGCGTCTAATCCAAGGTTGAATGCGTAGGTTTAAATGGCCCTCCATTACAATTTGCCCAGCTAAGGTGCCTGTAATGGTAGAACTTTGCCCGGCAGCAATTAGTGCAATTGCGAAAAGTGTAGGTGCCAAACTCCCAAAAATATCGTTCAATAAGCGGTGCGCATCCTGAATTTCTGCAACTTGGTATAAGCCATTTTTATAAAAGGCAGTGGCAGCTAAAATAAGAATGGCTGCGTTTACAAAAAAAGCCAAGTTTAAGGCAATAGTAGTGTCCCAAAAATTATACTTTAAGGCCTCTTTTAATCCCAAATCTGTTTTTTCGATACGCCTAGTTTGTACCAAAGACGAGTGTAAGTATAAATTGTGGGGCATTACCGTGGCGCCAATAATTCCTATAGCAATATATAGGGCGCTCCCCGACAATATACTTGGTTTAAATGCCTCTATAATTTCTAATCCGGAGGGTTTTACAATAATCATCTCCAATAAAAAGGCAGCTCCAACTACAAAAACCATCGAAATAATAAAGCCTTCCATGATTCGGATGCCTTTATGAAGTAAGAAAAGAAGGAGTATAGTATCAAAAATAGTGATGGAAATACCCCAAATTAACGGCAACCCAAATAAAAGGTTTAGCCCGATGGCCATACCAATAATTTCGGCTAAATCGCACGCAATGATGGCGGTTTGAGCCAACAGGTATAAGGGGATATTAGCCCATTTTGGGTAGGCGTTTCTAGAAGCTTGGGCTAAATCCATGCCACCAACAATACCCAAACGGGCACTTAGGCTTTGTAATAAAATGGCAATCAGATTCGAAAGTAGTAAGACCCAAATGAGCTGATAACCGAATTGGCTACCTCCAGCCAAATCGGTGGCCCAGTTTCCTGGATCCATATAACCCACACTTATGAGGTAAGCCGGGCCAAAAAAGGCAAACCATTTTCTCCAACCTGCTTTATTGCCGGTTTTTACCGAAGAATGTATCTCATCTAAAGAGCCTTTTTGACTTGTTTTCATGCAGGGATAACGCGAATATGCACAAATTTAGGGTCTGTGGCTTAGGATAAAAAATTTATATGCACAATTTAGCTCTTTTGTAAAATATAATTTCGCCAGAAAGGTTATTTTTGAGCTATGGCTTTCGAATTAGATAAAACAGACCTGCAAATTTTAAAAATTTTGCAAGAGAACGGCAGAATTACCAACCTACAACTATCTAGCGATGTGGGTTTGTCGCCAGCACCTACCTTAGAACGGGTACGCAAGCTCGAGCAAACAGGCTACATTAAAAGCTATCATGCTTTGGTAGATGAGGAATTGGTGGGTTTAGGCATTAAATCCTTTATTCAAGTGCAATTAGATTTTCACACCAGCAACGCCATTCAAACTTTTTTGGATGAAGTTCAATCTATTAAAGAGATTACCGAGTGCCATCACGTAACCGGCCAGTGCGATTTTTTATTAAAGGTCTATGTAAAAGATATTAAGGCCTATGAAGCTTTAATTATGGAGAAGATTAGCAAAATATCAGTGCTTAAAACCTTTCAAACCATGATGATCATGTCGACCAATAAGAAAGAGCCCGTGGTGCCTTTGGCTTATTAGTCTATCTGCCAAACAATCGGGTTTTCACCTTTACTTAATAAATAGGCATTTGCTTTTGAGAAATGGGTACAGCCAAAGAAGCCGTTATAGGCCGAAAAAGGAGAGGGATGAGCCGCCGTTAAAACTACATGTTTTGTTGGATCTATTAGTGATGCCTTTGCCTGTGCATGACGGCCCCAGAGCATAAACACCAAACCTTCTCTTTGTTCGCTTAAGGCTCGTATGGCTTGGTCGGTAAATTGCTCCCAGCCCATTTTTTGATGCGAACCTGGCTCACCTGCTCGTACCGTTAAGGTAGTATTGAGTAATAATACCCCTTGTTTGGCCCAGCTACTTAAATCGCCATGAGCTGGAATAATAAATCCAGGAATATCTGCTTGCAACTCTCTATATATATTTTTTAAAGAAGGGGGAACGGCTACACCCTTTTGCACCGAAAAGCATAAGCCATGTGCTTGATTGGCTCCGTGGTAGGGGTCTTGGCCTAAAATGACCACTTTTACCACATTAAAAGGAGTGAAGTTAAACGCATTGAATACATCGCTGTGTTTAGGGTAAACGATTGTTCCTTGTGCTTCTTCCTGCTCTAAAAATTGGTTAAGGCTCAATATATAGGGCTTTTGAAACTCGTCTTGTAAGACAGGGAGCCACGAAGGATGCAAGGATGTAGGCATAAACGGTGCTTTTGCTCAAATATAACATTTTACATGCCGTTTATTTGAGAGATAAATCGGATATTTGTAACCTACAAAACGTTAGATACTATGCCAAATATTATACGATTAATTACTGCCCTAGCTATGTTAGGTGGATCTATAGCCCTTATTTTCTTCGGATCGTGGGGATGGGGAATTTTGGGTATTATTTTAGCCCTATTGGTGTTTGTTACTTTTTTCTTTAACGAAAAAATGCTTTTGGCGCAATATTATTTGCGTAAAGAGAATATGGAAAAAGCAGAAGCGTGGTTGAATAAAATTGCCAATTACGAGCGTGAATTAATTAGCGTGCAACACGGGTATTACCAGTTATTGTTAGGTTTAATCGAATCTAGAAAGGCACCCATGCAATCAGAAAAATATTTTAAACGTGCACTTTCTTTGGGCATGAGCATGGATCATAACGTGGCCTTAGCTAAATTGAGTTTAGCCGGTATTGCCATGGCCAAACGCAATAAACGCGAAGCCACCATGTATTTGCAAGAAGCTAAAAAGGCAGATAAGAATAAACTCTTGGCCGAACAGATAAAAATGATGCAGGCGCAAATGGGCCAGCTAGATAAATCTCAACAAGTTAGAGGATACAGATAAAAAAAGCCCCTCGAATTTCGAGGGGCTTTTTTTAGGCAAACCAAGTCATCACCAAATCCTTATCGGGCATAGCGATTTCGAGTTTTAGCTTTTTGCGCATGCCACCCAAATCGTTAAATACTTTGTTGGGATTGCCTGCTTTTAATTCTTCGGGGCTATTAAAGCCCATTTTTTGCAATACGGGTACCCATTCTGCCGGTACGCCTAAAGCGGTAAAATCTTCTATAGAAACAAATTTGGCCTTTTTCTCGGGGCGCATTTGCGGGAAGAACAATACTTCCTGAATGGTGCTTTGGTTGGTCATTAACATCACCAAGCGGTCTATGCCAATGCCTAAGCCAGAAGTTGGCGGCATGCCGTATTCAAGTGCACGTAAAAAGTCTTCGTCCATGGCCATAGCTTCTTCATCGCCACGGTCGGCTAGTTTAAGTTGGTCTTCAAAACGTTCCCGCTGATCGATAGGGTCGTTTAATTCGGAGTAGGCGTTGGCAATTTCTTTACCCATTACAAACAACTCAAAACGTTCTACCAGGCCTTCTTTGCTGCGGTGTTTTTTCGCCAAAGGCGTCATTTCAATAGGGTAATCGGTAATGTAGGTAGGCTGAATGAGGTTAGCTTCTACTTTGGCACCAAAAATTTCGTCAATTAATTTACCACGGCCCATGCTTGGGTCTACATCAATACCAAGGTCTTTGCAAATGCTGCGTAAACCTTGCTCGTCTTGCTCGGAAACATCAATGCCGGTATATTTTTTAATCGAATCGTACATCGATAATTTCTCGTACGGTCCGGCAAATTCAATCAGTTGTTCGCCCACTTTTACTTTTGAAGAACCGTTGGTAGCTAGAGCTACTTTTTCTAAGCATTCTTCAACCATGGCCATCATCCAGATATAATCCTTATAGGACACGTAAATTTCCATCGAAGTAAATTCGGGGTTGTGCGTGCGGTCCATGCCCTCGTTACGGAACATTTTACCGAATTCATATACGCCATCAAATCCGGCAACAATAAGGCGTTTTAGGTAGAGTTCGTTGGCAATACGCAAAAACAAAGGCATGTCGAGTGTATTGTGGTGTGTTTTAAACGGACGAGCGGCTGCCCCACCGTGTACCGGTTGTAGTATTGGCGTTTCTACTTCCATCCAGCCTTGGCTATCGAAATAGCCACGCATGGTGTTTATTACTCTCGAGCGGTTAATGAAAATATCTTTAAACTCTGGGTTTACGGTTAAATCTACATAACGTTGGCGGTAGCGCAGTTCGGGATCGGTAAAACCGTCGTAAATATTTCCTTCCTCATCTCGTTTTACAATAGGTAGGGGTTTCAACGATTTTGATAATACCGTCATGTTGGTAACGTGTACCGAAATTTCGCCGGTTTGGGTGGTGAATACATAGCCCTCAAGGCCAATAAAATCGCCAATATCCAATAGTTTTTTAAATACGGTATTGTATAGCGTTTTGTCCTCAGTAGGGCAAATTTCATCGCGGTTCAAATAAATTTGAATACGTCCGCTGGCATCCTGAATTTCGGCAAAAGACGCACTTCCCATAATTCTGCGGGTCATGATACGGCCGGCCATGCGGATATTTTTATAAGCAGTTTTATCGCGTTCGTAATTTTCTTTAATATCTTTGGCATTGGTTGTTACGTCAAAAGCCTCAGCCGGATAAGGGTTAATGCCCAAGTTGCGTAACTCGGCCATGGCCTCTCGGCGTAAAATTTCCTGTTCAGATAAACCTATACTCATATATTCATTACAACTTTGTGCAAAAATAGGGTTTTTATGCGTAAAATGTGTTTCAACAAGGCCAAAAACAAAAAGAGCACCGAATTATTTCGATGCTCTTTTAATCCATGTGCTGTTGTTAGTCTTCGTCTTCGGTATACATGGAGCTAATGGCATCGGCATATTTTTGCTCAATTACCTTTCGTTTGGCTTTAAGTGTCGGTGTAATTTCACCATCTTCTATAGTAAAAGGATTGCGTTTGAGTTTGAAATGTTTAATACGCTCAAATTTTGCCAATTCGTTGGAAAGCTGCTTAATGTCTTCATCTACCCAGTTTATCATTTTTTCATCTGTAATAAAGGTTTCAGGAGCATTAAAGAAGTCGTCACTCAACTTAAACTCATCTTGTAAACTTTCTCGAGAGGTCACCAAAATGGCCGTAATGTACTCTTGCTTATCGCCAATGAGGAATACTTGTTCTACTTTTGGGCTTTTTAGATAGGTATTTTCTACCGGTGTTGGGTAAATGTTTTTGCCATAAGCGTTTACCAACATGTTTTTAATACGGTCGGTAATTTGCAGGTTTCCTTTAAAAAATCGGCCTATATCGCCGGTATGGAACCAACCCTCTTTATCTAAAACTTGGGCAGTTTCTTCCACTTTATTCCAATAGCCTTTCATTACGCAGTGGCCACGAACCACCACTTCGCCTTCGCCACATTCAAAAGCTTCGTTAAAACTTTCGTGGGTTTGTATGGTGATGAATTGCTTGCTTTCTACATCTTGTATACCCACTTCAATGCCCGGAATTACCCGGCCAACAGTGCCATATATTTGGCGGTGATATTCGGTTACGGCCATTACGGGCGATGTTTCGGTTAAGCCGAAGCCTTCTAAAATTTTAATGCCCAAGTTCCCAAAAAACTCACCTACGTTTTTAGGCAAGGCAGCTCCACCTGAGATCATGAATTTTAATCGCCCGCCGGTTTTTTCTTTAATTTTACTAAAAACGAGTTTTTCGGCTAACTTTTGTTGTAGACTAAGTACTAAACCAGGTTTTTTACCAGATTCTTGTACTTCGCGGTAGTTTTTACCTACTTCTAAAGCCCATATAAATATTTTACTTTTTAAACCACCTGCCGAAGTGCCATTTTTCATGGCTTTATCGTGTATGCGTTCTAATAAACGAGGAACGCAGCTCATAACCGTAGGTTTTACTTCGCCCATGTTTTTAGCCAGTAGCTCTAAGCTTTGTGCAAAAGCAATTTTACAGCCTTTTGCTATGCAAATATGATAGGTGGCTGTGCGTTCAAAAACGTGAGATAGGGGTAAGAACGAAAGAAAGGTTTCGTGCTCATCAATTACCGGAATTTGTTCTAAACATACCCGTACGTTTTCTACAAAGTTTCCATGGGTAAGCATCACCCCTTTAGGTGTTCCGGTAGTGCCTGAAGTGTAAATTAACGACGATAAATCGCTGGGTTTTACTTCGTTTCTAACTACATCTAATTCTTTTTTATGTACCGCTAGGGTTTGTTCGCCCTCGGCAATAAGTTCTGCAAGCGAAAGAACGCCGGCATTGATAGATTGCCCTTCTACATGTTTTTCATAACCCTCAAAAACTGGAATAATGCGAATAAGTTGAGGACATGAATTGGCTATTTTTAAGATTTTCTTGAGTAGGAAAGGATTTCCCACTAAAATCATTTTTGCTCCGGCATCGTTTAAAATGTACTCAATTTCTGTTTCGCTAAGGGTAGGGTATATAGATACGTTTACAGCACCCAATTGCTGTAAAGCTTGGTCGTAGTAAACGTATTCGGGGCAATTTTCAATAACTAAGGCCAAACGATCGCCTTTTTGTATACCCAAATCAAGGAAGTAGCTTGAAATAGCATCCGCCTTGTCTAATACCTGCTTGTAACTAATTTCTTCCCAGCCATTTTTGGTATGATGGAATAAAAAAGCAGTGTTTTCGGGATGTATGTGTTCTACCACATTCCGCAATAGCCGCGGAATGGTGCTGTGTTCATTTAATAAGTTCATACGTTTTTAACGCATTGGTTAGTCTACAATTATACGCATCCCCGATTTAAAAAACAAAAGGCGTTCAACTATTTGAACGCCTTTAATAATTTGAAAATATTTTTTATACGGAGAAACTTTCGCCACAACCGCAAGTGCGACTGGCATTTGGGTTGTTAAAGTTGAAACCTTTGCCATTTAAACCGTCGGTAAAATCGAGTTCGGTGCCGGCTAGGTATAAAAACGATTTCATGTCTAAGGTAATTTTGATGCCGTTGTCTTCAAAAAACTGGTCGCCTGTTTTTACTTCGTTATCAAAATCTAAATTATACGATAAGCCGGAGCAACCCCCACCTTTTACAGAAACCCGTAAAAAGTACGAAGCGTCTAAGCCGGCTTCTTGCATCAGGCTTAGTGCTTTTTCTTTTGCTTTATCGGTAATGGTTACCATTTTTATTTTTAGTGATGACTTTTTTCGCTTTCGATAGGAGCTAAGCCATTTTTTACGCGGTAATCGTTAATGGCGGCTTTAATCGCATCTTCGGCTAATACCGAGCAGTGAATTTTTACCGGCGGTAAAGCCAATTCTTCTACAATATCCATGTTGTCAATGGTAATGGCATCGTCAATAGATTTGCCTTTTAACCATTCGGTAGCTAATGATGAAGAAGCAATGGCAGAACCACAACCAAAGGTTTTAAACTTCGCATCGGTAATTACATTGTTGCTATCTACTTCAATTTGCAAACGCATTACGTCGCCGCACTCTGGTGCGCCAACTAAGCCCGTGCCTACATTGTTTTTGCTTTTATCAAGCGTGCCCACGTTACGTGGATTGGTGTAATGATCAATTACTTTATCTGAATATGCCATAGTGTTCTATTTTCTTACTATTTATTAATGTTCTACCCATTCTACTTTATCTAAATCGATGCCTTCTTTAAACATTTCCCATAATGGAGAAAGTTCACGAAGGTGATTTACAGCACGTTTGGTTTGCTCAATGGCAAAATCTACTTCTTCTTCGGTAGTGAAACGACCTAGGCCAAAACGAATAGAAGAATGTGCCAAATCATCGGAAAGGCCTAAGCTTTTTAATACATACGACGGCTCTAAAGAAGCGGATGTGCAGGCTGAACCTGAAGAAACCGCTAAGTCTTTCATAGCCATCATTAAGCCTTCGCCTTCTACATATTTAAAAGAAATGTTGGCTGTATGTGGCAAACGATTAGCCACATTCCCGTTCACATAACTTTCTTCTAAAACGGTTAATCCACTTTGTAATTTATCTCGTAATGCAGATAATCGTTTAGCATCTTTGTCCATTTCTAAGCGGCAGATTTCACAAGCTTTACCAAAGCCCACAATGCCGGCTACATTTAAGGTTCCAGAACGCATGCCGCGTTCGTGGCCACCGCCATCTAGCTGGGCAGTTACTTTTACTCTTGGGTTTTTACGACGAACGTATAAGGCACCCACGCCTTTAGGTCCGTACATTTTATGTGCAGTAAAGGCCATTAAATCAATGCCATCTGCATCTACGTTTACCGGAATTTTACCTACCGTTTGGGTAGCATCGGTCATAAATAGGGCGCCATGCTTATGGGCAATGGCTGCAATTTCTTTTACAGGCTGAATAACACCAATTTCGTTATTGCCATACATGATACAAACTAATATCGTTTGCGGTGTCATGGCGGCTTCTAATAGTGCTAAATCCAATAAACCGTCTTCTTTTACCGGAAGATAAGTTACTTGGGCGCCTAGTTTTTCTAGGTGTTTGCAGGTGTCTAATACTGCTTTATGTTCGGTTACACAGGTAATAATGTGGTTTCCTTTATCCTGGTACATTTCGAAAACGCCTTTAATACCCAAGTTATCTCCTTCGGTAGCGCCAGAAGTGAAAATAATTTCTTTTTCATTGGCACCAATAAGCTGAGCAACTTGTTCGCGGGCATAATCTACACCTTCTTCGGCGGCCCAACCAAAAGCGTGGTTACGGCTTGCCGAGTTTCCAAACTTTTCGGTAAAATAAGGCAACATGGCTTCCAAAACTCGTGGATCCATGGGTGTAGTGGCGTTATTATCGAAATATAAAGGTAATTTCATCGATTGTTATTTAGATTCAGTTTAAATTAATACTCAAAGATAGAAAAATAATTATTCTGAAAAGGGTTTTTTGTATTAGATAATCGCCATTCAATCGTCATTTTTATACCTTTACATATGCACATGAAACAGATAGAGCACATTGGTATTGCGGTACGTAATTTACAAGAGGCTTGTGCGGTTTATGAACGCTTGTTGGGTGTAGGCCCATACAAAACCGAAGAAGTGGCATCGGAGGGTGTTCTAACTGCTTTTTTTAAGGCGGGCCCGAATAAAATTGAGCTCTTGCAGGCTACTACTGAACAAAGCGCTATTGCTCAGTTTATTGAGAAAAAAGGAGAGGGAATGCATCATATTGCTTTTGCCGTAGAAGATATTAAGGCAGAGATGACACGTTTAAAAGGCGAAGGTTTTACCTTGCTAAACGAAGAGCCTAAACGGGGTGCCGATAATAAATGGGTATGTTTTGTACATCCCAAAGAGGCCAATGGCGTACTTTTAGAACTTTGCCAAGAAATAAATTCCTAAATATTTTTTGTGTATCGCTTTTTTGTTTTCACAATTAGCACTATATTTGCACCTCTGAAATAATTTGAAGGAAATGAAAGCTGATTTACATCCAAAAAACTACAGATTAGTTGTATTTAAAGATATGTCTAACGACTATGCTTTTATCACTAAATCGTGCATAGAATCTAAAGAAACTACCAAATGGGAAGATGGTAACGAATATCCTCTAGTAAAATTAGAGATTTCGCACACTTCACACCCGTTCTTTACTGGTAAAATGAAATTGGTGGATACCGCTGGTCGTATCGATAAATTCAAAACTCGTTACGCTAAAAAGTAATCGAAACCAAAAAATATACCGAAGTCCCGACCTAACAGTCGGGACTTTTTTTATTTTTGTTACATGAGTATACTATTTTTTGATGATGCATCACGAGAAAGCCTATTGCCTTTATCGTTTACCCGCCCGGTAGCCGATTTTAGGATAGGTATACTCACTATTGCCGAGAAATGGGCCAAGCGCCTTTCTGCAACAAGCTATTCTTTTGTAACCGAAGAATACCTTCAAGAAAAATTCCCGAAGAAATTAGCTGATGATAATTTACTTATAAACGGTTCTATTTGCCCCGATGAGGTGTTGGTAATAGCTATTAACGCATTAGATCTAGGAGAAGCACTTGTTGCAGAGCAGGTGTTAATTGCAATAAAACTGTCTGAAAAAGAGGCACAAAATTTTAATTTCAGCGATTTTTCAAGCTATAAAAGTATAGCGTATGCAGGCTCTTTTATTAAGATTACCTATCCGGAAGACTTATTTAGCCACAACGAAGCTGAGTTGCGTAAGGATTTTACCTTGCTTACCGCTGGTAGAACATCGGCCAAAATAAGTGCCACAAACACCATTTTAGGAAGTAATTTCTTTGCAGAAGAAGGCGCTAGTGCTGAGTGTGCTACGTTTAATACGCTTGAAGGACCTATTTATTTGGCTAAAAATTCACAGGTTATGGAAGGGAGCCATATTCGAGGTTCTTTTGCTCTAGGTGAACATTCGCAGGTAAAAATGGGCGCCAAAATTTATGGAGCCACCACCATTGGGCCACATTGCCGAGTTGGAGGTGAGGTCAACAATTCGATTTTATTTGCCTATTCTTCAAAAGGTCACGAAGGTTTTTTAGGTAATTCAGTATTGGGTGAATGGTGCAATATTGGTGCCGATACCAACAATTCGAATTTAAAAAATAATTATACCGAAGTCCGTTTGTGGGAGTATGCCAAGCAGAGTTTCCGAAAAACGGGCTTGCAATTTTGTGGCCTCATTATGGCCGATCATGCCAAATGCGGTATCAATACCATGTTTAATACCGGAACCGTAGTTGGGGTAAGTGCCAACGTATTTGGTGCTGGTTATCCACGTAATTATATGCCCGATTTTGCTTGGGGCGGTGCTCAAGGTTTAGAGGTGTATCCTTTGGCTAAGGTTTTTGAAACAGCCGAGCGGGTCTATGAACGCCGAAATAGGGTATTTGATGAGATTGAAAAAAACATTTTAACACATATTTTTGAACAAACACAAACCTATCGCAGGTTTTAATACAGCGAATTCCCCTTTATGAGAAAGAAAATTGTTGCCGGAAATTGGAAGATGAATCAAGATTTTACTTCAGGAACTGCCTTGTTTTCTGAAATATTAACCATGATTCAAGATGAAGTATTAGGAAGTCAACAAGTAATTGTTTGCCCGCCATTTATTCATTTAAATGCCTTGTCGCAATTGGCTAAGCAAACACCAAATGTTGCCCTTGGGGCACAAAATTGCCACCAAGCAGCGGTTGGAGCCTATACTGGAGAAGTATCAGCTTCCATGATTCAATCGGTAGGTGCAGAATATGTTATATTAGGCCACTCTGAGCGCCGTCAGTATTTTGCTGAAAGCGATTCTTTACTAGCTGAAAAAGTTGATGCTGCATTGGCGAATAACCTAAAACCTATTTTTTGTATAGGCGAAACTTTGCAAGAGCGTGAGTCGGGCAATTTTTTTGAGGTATTAAAAACGCAGTTGCACAATGGTATTTTTCACCTTTCGGCCGATGCATTTAGTGCTGTAGTGCTAGCTTATGAACCTGTTTGGGCCATTGGTACCGGTTTAACGGCCTCTCCAGCGCAAGCGCAAGAAGTACATGCCTTTATTCGCTCTTTAGTGGTAGAACAATATGGGGTTGTAGTTGCCCAGTCTACTTCTATTTTATATGGCGGTAGTTGCAACCCTAAAAATGCTGCTGAATTATTCTCCCAAGTCGATATTGATGGCGGTCTTATTGGTGGTGCCTCCTTAAAATCACGTGATTTTGTAGACATTGTGAAAGCCTTTAATGCCTAATGAGCTACCAAGAAGTAGTATTTATACAGAATAAAGGAGCAGAAGCCTACCGCGATGTAGTGATTGCCGAATTGGCGGACTTGGGTTTCGATACGTTTGAAGAAACGGAACAGGGGTTTACGGGTTATATTCCTACCACGTTATATAACGAAACAGCAATTCTCGACTTGCTTACCCATTATAAAGAAGAAACGCAGTTTAGCTTTAGTGCTAAGGCCATTAAACATGAAAATTGGAATACGCTATGGGAAAGTAATTTTCATCCCATTTCGGTAGCCGATCAAGTATACGTTCGAGCTACCTTTCACCAGCCCGAGCCTAGCTTTGCCTACGAAATTGTTATAGACCCTAAAATGGCTTTCGGTACGGGGCATCATCAAACGACTGCTTCGGTAATGGAATTAATGTTGGCCGAAGATTTTACAGGTAAAAAGGTGCTCGATATGGGCTGTGGGACAGGCATTTTGGCTATTTTGGCAAAGAAAATGGGTGCCCAAGTTGTAGATGCTATTGATTATGATCCGCTGTGTTTTGAAAGCACCATCGAGAATACCGAATTAAATAATATGACGGATATTCAGGCTATTTTGGGAGGTAAAGAAGTTATTCCCAATACCTTTTATGAGGTCATTTTAGCCAATATCAATCGCAATATATTACTTGACCAAATAGATCGTTATGCCCAAGTATTGGCTCCCGAAGGAAGCTTAATACTGAGTGGTTTCTACGAACAGCCCGATTTAGAAATTATTAAAGAAGCTGCCCATGCTTTGGGTTTACGGTATGAAAGGCATCTCGTAAAGCAAGATTGGACGGCGGCAAAATTTATTAAATAAACCATGAGAGTACACTTTATAGCCATTGGCGGTAGTGCCATGCACAATTTAGCCATTGCTTTAGCCAAAAAAGGATTTCAAGTGAGCGGTTCAGATGACGTGATAAACGAGCCCTCAAAATCTCGGTTAGCCCGCTTTGATATTTTGCCGGTCGAATTTGGCTGGTTCACCGAACGCATTACGTCAGACCTAGATGCGGTGATTTTAGGTATGCATGCCCGAGAAGACAATCCCGAATTGCTACGTGCGCAAGAGTTGGGTTTGCCAATTTATTCGTATCCGGAATATATTTACGAGCAATCGAAAGAAAAAACCAGGGTAGTAATTGGCGGTAGCCACGGCAAAACAACCATTACCTCCATGATTTTGCATGTATTGCAACATGCTGGTAAAGATTTTGATTATTTGGTAGGAGCACAACTAGAGGGCTTTGATACCATGGTAAAAATTACCAACGAAGCACCCATTATTGTGATTGAGGGCGATGAATATTTAGCTTCACCAATAGATAGACGTCCGAAATTTCATCTATATAAAGGCCATATTGGCGTAATTAGTGGTATAGCTTGGGATCATATCAATGTATTCCCAACTTGGGAATCTTACATCAAGCAGTTTGATTTGTTTATTGATACCCTGCAGCCAGGTGGTGCCTTAATTTATTGCCAAGCTGATGAAACCTTAGATCAGCTAGTATCCACCAAAAATACCTCTGTAGAAAAGTTGGGTTACAATGTTCCAGCCAATCAAATAAATCAAGGTGTAACTTCTTTGCAAACCGATAAAGGCTTGGTTCCGCTGCAAATTTTTGGTGAACATAATTTAATGAACCTATCGGCAGCACGATTGGTATGCGAAAAACTCGGGGTATCTACCGAAGTTTTCTACGAAGCCATTTCTACATTTAAAGGCGCCGCACGTCGTTTAGAGTTGCTTGGTAGAACCGATGATTGTGTGATTTATAAAGATTTTGCACATTCGCCATCAAAACTACAAGCCACCATACATGCGGTTAAACAGCAATTTCCGGAACGGCATTTAATTGCGGCGATAGAATTGCACACATTCAGTAGTTTAAACGCTGAATTTTTGAAGGAATACGCCGGCACGATGGATGAAGCCGATCAAGCAATAGTAATTATTGACCAACAAACTTTTAAGCAAAAACGAATGACTCCTTTTGATGAAAGTATCGTTAAAAAGTCATTTAATAACGAAAAGTTAAAATTTTTCGATAATTTTGAAATATTCGAAGCATTTTTGAATACAAATTCTTTTAAGAATACCAATTTATTGCTCATGAGTTCAGGCAGCTTCGGAGGATTAGATTTAGAAAAATTGAAAACATCGCTATTAAATAAATAAACTAAAACGAAATATACACACCAACCAAAACATACCAAAATGAATACATTAGGAAAAAAAATTCGCTTACTGAGACATCAGCGTTCTTGGAGCCAAGAGGATGTATCTAAACAATTAGATATTTCTATACCTGCATTTTCTAAAATTGAAACCGGTATTACCGATGTTAATTTATCACGTTTAGAACAAATTTCAACACTATTTGGTTTAACAGTTGTGCAATTGCTAACCTTTACCGATAGCGAAGAACAAGAGAAATACAACAACGAAGTAGATGTATTAACTAAGAAATTGCAAGATCGTGAAACCGATGTAATTGAATTGCAAAAGAAAGTAATTGATTTATACGAAGAATTACGCCGATCGAAAGTGAGCGTTTAGTCACCTTTAAAAATAAAAAAGGCCTCTGGATTATCCAGAGGCCTTTTTTATTAGAAGGTCTTTCGCATGGTGAGGTGCCTTTTGCCAAACGTAGCACCTGTGGCCTGGTGTATGGCAATCATTTTATCGTTAAAATCGCCTACCCAGGAAAGTTCCAATTCATCGTATTGTTTTTTAGGTATTACATAGTGCTTTAATTTGATGAATAAAGCCGATTCTATCCCATGTTTCTGAAAGGCTATTTTAGTGCCCATAACTACTGCCCGCATACGCCGAACACCTTTCCACTTGTTGTATACAAACTGTATTTTTTGCCAAAAGCCTAATTTACCATTGAATGATTTTATTAACTGATTAGCATCAGGTATAATAACGATAAATGATACGGGTTCGTTTTTGACATAGGCAAACCAAATTAGTTTTTCATCCATAATCAGTTTCATTTTGCGGAAGCTATCCATCACAATATCCTTGTTTAGAGGAACAAAGTTTTCGAAGCCTTGCCAAGCATCGTTGTATATTTCCATAAAATCATCCGCATAACGGTCGAATTCGCTCACTTTTAGGTGCTCAAAGCGATAACCTTCTTTGCCTGCAACCCACTCGGCAATTTTAGTAAAACGCTCTGGGAATGGAAGGCGTAAGTCTAAATGGTTAGTAATTTGTTCGTATTCTTTTTCAAAACCGTAGTTTTTAAAAAGTGCATGGTAGTAGGGTTTGTGGTAGTTCATGCCATACGAAGGTGGAGTAAAGCCTTCTACCAACAAGCCCCAAAAGGTATCGTTTTCGCCGAAATTTATGGGACCATCCATGGCTTTCATGCCTTTAGTGCTTAACCATTCTTTAGCAGTGTCAAACAATACATCGGCTGCTTTTTGGTCATCAATGCACTCAAAATAACCAATGCCACCAGTGGGTACTTCATGCTGATAGGCCTTTTTATCGTTTACGAAGGCTGCAATCCGACCAATATGTTCTCCCTTTTTGTTACTTAAAATCCAACGAGTACAAGAACCATGCTGAAAAAAACTGTTTGTATCTGGATGAAAAGTTGCTTCTACATCTTTGTCTAAAGGACAAATGAAGTTTGGATCATCTGCATAAATTTTTCGAACAAGATCTAGAAAAGCTTGTTCCTCTTTTGGACTGTTAACTTCGGTTATAGTCATAAGTTGCTGTATGCAATAAAGCATTCGATTGTGCTTCTAATGCTTCTTATTGGTATTTTATAGCGCACTAGTAATCATCTTCATCTTCATCTAAGGTGCTGAGTTCATCAATATCTAAACCATCGTTTAGTGATAAATCGAAATCTTCATCGCCGGCCATAAATGCTATAGGGGGTACCGATGTAGCGTTTTTACTTGCTGAATTTATATTCGCATCGGTAATTTTATTGATGTTTTTTTTGTTTGGCGGTTTCATCACAAATGAGAATGTTTTGATAATTAAAATTAGTAAGAATTTAGATTCAAATAGCTAGAAATTAAAAATTCTCAAAAAATTAATCTTGCTGTTCACCAATTTCGTTTACCTCGGAAATGAAATCTTTCATTTGAGGTAAATCAGCTAGGTTTTTTAGGCCAAAATAATCCATAAATAAATCGCTGGTTTGATACAAAATAGGCTTGCCCACCGTATCGGCTTTTCCTGCTAAACTTATCAGTTCTTTTTCCAGTAATTTTTGAACCGTATAGTCGCAGTTCACGCCTCTAATTTGCTCAATTTCTAACTTGGTGATGGGTTGGCGGTAGGCTATAATTGCTAGCGTTTCTACGGCTGCCTGGCTTAATTTTTTCTTGGCTCGGTGCAGGTGTAACTGGTTGATGCTGCTATGGAAATCTTTCTTGGTGAGAAATAAATACCCATTGGCAACTTCTACCAATTCTATAGCTAAGTTCGGGCTGTTATATTTCTCTTTAATGGCAGCAATACCTACTGTGATTTCTTTTTCCTCAATTGGTTTTTCAAATGCTGCTTCGCAGATGGCTTTTAAATCGTTTATTCCGATACTTTGTTCAGAGGCAAAGATGAGGGCTTCTATATGTAAGGCTAGCGTATCCAACATATTTAATAATTAATTATTTGTTCTTCAATTTGCTTAGGCAGGGAAATGAAATCGTATTGTTGGTTGCGCAGTTGGGGCTCAAATCCAGCTTCTTTAATAGCTTCTTGAATGCCACTGGCGGTAAACCGGTGTGGAGCACCTGCTACCGAAACTACATTCTCTTCAATCATAATAGAACCAAAATCGTTGGCACCGGCATGCAAACACATTTGACCTACTTGTTTACCCACAGTTAGCCACGATGCTTGAATATTTTTTACATTGGGTAACATGATTCGGCTTAAGGCCAACATACGAACATATTCGTCGCCACTAACTTGGTTGGTTATGCCACGAACTTTTTTAAGCAGCGTTCCATCATCCTGAAAAGGCCAGGGTATAAAGGCCAAAAATCCTTTTGCATCAGCGGGTTTTTCCGCTTGTACTTGACGTAACCACACCAAATGCTCAAATCGTTCTTCTAAGGTTTCTATATGACCAAACATCATCGTAGCCGATGTTGTTAAGTTTAATTGATGAGCCGCTCTCATCACATCCAACCATTCTTGCCCACCGCACTTGCCTTTAGAAATTAATCGGCGAACCCGATCGTTTAAAATTTCGGCACCAGCTCCCGGTAAACTGTCTAAGCCGGCCTCCATTAATGCCTTTAGCACTTCGGTGTGGCTCAAACCTTCGAGTTTGGCAATGTGCGCAATTTCTGGTGGGCCTAAAGCATGAAGCTTCAAATTGGGATATAAGTTTTTAAGTTCTTTAAATAAATCGACATAAAAGGTCAAGCCTAAATCTGGGTGGTGACCACCTTGTAATAATAATTGCTCACCACCATATCTAAAGGTTTCTTCAATTTTGATTTTATAGGTTTCAATGTCTGTAATATAGCTTTCTTCGTGGCCCGGTCGGCGGAAGAAATTGCAGAATTTGCAATTGGCAATGCATACGTTGGTGGTATTTACATTTCGGTCTATAATCCAAGTAACCTTATTGTGCGGCACTTGTTTTTTACGCAATTCGTTGGCGGTATACATCAAATCGGCGGTTGGTGCTTCTTTGAATAAAAATACCCCTTCCTCTTGGCTTAAGAATTCGAATTGTAAAGCCCGGCTCAATAAATCTGCTACCTTCATATGCGTACAAAGATACAGTTGATTTTTTTAGCTCCTATACTTTGCCTTTATTTATGACCAAGCCTTGATGATTGTTGGCTCAAATCTTCACTAAAAGCCTCTAAATTGCGTACATTTATGCTCTATTTTAGCCTATGGTTTCTTTTGAACGATTTACTTTAGCCAACGGATTGCAGGTGTTGGTACACGAAGATTTTACCACCCCCATGGCGGTGCTTAATGTTTTATACGATGTGGGTGCCCGAGATGAAAACCCCAATCAAACTGGCTTTGCCCATTTATTCGAGCATTTAATGTTTGGCGGATCGGTAAATATCCCATCTTACGATGAGCCGCTACAACGTGTGGGTGGCGAAAACAATGCCTTTACCAGCAACGATATTACCAATTATTACATTACACTGCCAGCTGTTAATTTAGAAACGGCCTGTTGGTTAGAGAGCGACCGCATGTTGAGCTTGGCTTTTTCTGAAAAAAGCCTCGAAGTGCAAAAAAATGTGGTTTGTGAAGAGTTTAAACAACGTTATTTAAATCAACCTTATGGTGATGTTTGGCTAAAAATGCGCCCCTTGGCCTATGAAAAACATCCCTACCAGTGGGCTACCATTGGCAAAAATTTAACGCAGATTGAAGAGGCAAAAATGGAAGACGTAAAAGCCTTCTTTAATCAATTTTATGTGCCTTCGAACGCTATTTTGGTTGTTGCCGGTGCGGTAAAAACAGCAGAAGTTAAAAAAATGGTAGAACAGTGGTTTGGGTCCATCCCTTCCGGCGTAAAACCGGTGCGCAACTTGCCGCAAGAGCCAGCCCAGTTGCAAGAAAAACGACAAAATGTAGAAGCAAATGTGCCTTTAAATGCCTTGTATATGGCCTTTCATATGCCTGCACGGCAAGATGCAAGCTATTACGCTGCCGATTTACTTTCCGATATTTTATCTAGAGGTAATTCGTCTCGTTTATACCGCAGCCTGCTGAAAGAACAACACTTGTTTTCAGATATAAATGCCTATCATTTAGGCAGTAACGACCCGGGTTTATTTGTTGTAGAAGGCAAACCAGCTCCCGGGGTATCTATGGGAGCTGCTGAACAAGCTATTTGGCAAGAACTCGATCGATTAAAAAACGAGCCTGTGGTAGAAGAAGAGCTAACTAAGGTGAAAAATAAACTAGAATCTACTATGGAATTCGGGGAGATGAGCTTATTAGATAAGGCTATGAATTTGGCTTATTTCGAATTGTTGGGAAATGCCGAAGACTTAAACCACGAAACCGGTAAATATATGGCCGTTACTGCCCAAGAAATTCAAGATCAAGCCCAGCAAATTTTCCGTAAAGAAAATGCATCAATATTAAGCTATTTAGCCAAAAACTAAAATGGATAGAACGCAAGCCCCTGCATTTAAGCAGGTAGAACATATCAGCCTTTTAAACGCTCAGCAGTACCCTTTAGATAACGGTATACCCTTGTTTTTTATCGATGCCGGAGAGCAGGATTTATTGCGAATTGAGTTTATTTTTGATAATGTGGCATGGAATGCAGCCAGCCCTTTGCAAGCCTTTGCTACCAATGCGCTGTTGCAAGAGGGCACCTCCAATTATACGGCTGCTCAGTTAGCCCAAAAGTTCGATTATTACGGGGCTTTTCTGCAAAAAGAGTATTCTTACGATCAATCGAGTGTAGTGTTGTATACACTTACTAAACACTTGTCGTCTGTTTTGCCTTTGCTTCGTGAAATCCTAACTGGTGCCATTTTCCCGCAAAGCGAAATAGATACCTTTATTCGCAATCAACAACAAAAATTAAGTGTGAGTTTAGAGAAAAACGATGTGCTGGCTCGACGTTCATTTAACCAGGTATTGTTTGGTAATACCCTTTATGGCCATGCGCCCGTAGTTGAAGAATATGCGCAATTGCAGCGTTCGCAGCTTTTAGAGTATTATAAAAAAGCCTATCAGCCGGCTAATTGTACCATGGTGGTATCTGGTAAAGTTTCTGAAAGTACCTTAAAAAGCATGAATGCCACTTTTGGAATCAACTGGGAGGGGAGCACTGCTGTTGCTAAAAATGAGTTTTCTTATATACCCGGTACGGGCAACACGCACTTTTTAGAGCGCCCAGATGCACTACAATCGGCTTTGCGTTTAGGCCAAATTGCTATTAACCGTACACACCCCGATTTTCCGGCTTTACAAGTGTTAAACACCATTTTTGGCGGTTATTTCGGTTCGCGATTAATGGCCAATATTCGCGAAGATAAAGGCTATACCTACGGCATTGGCTCGGGCATTGCTTCTTTAAAAGATGCAGGTTACTTTTTTGTTGCCTCAGAAGTTGGGGCCGATGTATGCACCGCTACCATGGCCGAAATTGAAAAAGAAATGAAACTTCTCCGGACCGAATTGGTATCGGAAGGAGAATTGGCTTTGGTACGTAATTACATGCTGGGCTCTTTGTTGGGTAGCTTAGAAAATGCTTTTTCTCATGCCGATAAGTTTAAAAACACCTATTTCTTTGGCTTAGATGCCTCGTATTACGAACGTTATGTGCAAACCGTACGCAGCATTAGTCCTCAGAGACTACTAGAATTGGCCAATACCTATCTTCAGTTCGACAAATTAGAAAAAGTAATTGTGGGTAAACAATAAATTCGTCATTTTCAGAAAAATACGATAACTTTGCCTGGCAAATAATATCACCTAATAGTATTTGCTATGGCGCTCGATCCACAAAAATTTGTTGCCGAAGGACTCACCTACGACGACGTACTTTTAATCCCTGCTTATTCTGAAGTTTTGCCCCGTGAAGTAGATACTTCCACTTGGCTAACTCGTAACATTCGTTTAAATATTCCTATCGTTTCTGCAGCTATGGATACCGTTACCGAATCTGGTTTAGCAATTGCCATTGCCCAGGCAGGAGGTTTAGGCATGCTGCATAAAAATATGTCTATTCAGGCCCAAGCCGATGAAGTACGCAAAGTTAAACGTTCGGAGAGTGGTATGATTCAAGATCCAGTCACCCTTTCTGAGGATGCCTTGGTAAGCGATGCTTTCCAAATAATGAAAGAATTTAAAATTGGGGGTATTCCGGTAATTAACCCAGATAAAAAATTGGTGGGTATTATTACCAATAGAGATTTACGCTTTCAGAAAGATATGAAGAAAGCAGTGAGCCAGGTAATGACCAAAGAAAACCTGGTTACCGCACCGCTAGGCACTACACTTTTGCAAGCAGAAGTAATTCTTCAGGATTATAAAATTGAAAAACTCCCCATTGTAGATGCCAAAGGTATTTTGGTAGGATTAATCACCTTTAAGGATATTCAAAAATTTAAAAACTTCCCCAAAGCCTGTAAAGACGAACAAGGTCGTTTACGTGTTGGTGCTGCCGTTGGTGTAACCGCAGATACGATGGAAAGGGTAGCTGCTTTGGTTAAAGCTGGAGTAGATGTAATTGCTATTGATACGGCTCATGGCCACTCAAAAGGTGTAATTAATCAACTTAAAGAAGTAAAAGCAAAATACCCGAATTTGCAGGTAATTGCGGGAAACATTGCCACTGGAGCGGCAGCAAAAGCCCTAGCCGATGCTGGAGCCGATGCCGTGAAAGTAGGGATTGGCCCTGGATCAATTTGTACTACCCGAATTATTGCTGGCGTGGGCGTTCCACAATTATATGCCGTTTACGAATGTGCTAAGGCCTTAAAAGGTACGGGTGTGCCGGTTATAGCCGATGGCGGCATTAAACATACCGGTGATATTGCCAAAGCCATTGCAGCTGGTGCCAGCACCATTATGGCAGGTTCTTTATTTGCCGGGGTAGAAGAATCGCCGGGTGAAACCATTATTTACGAAGGGCGTAAGTTTAAATCGTATCGCGGAATGGGTTCTATTGAAGCCATGGAACAAGGCTCCAAAGACCGTTATTTCCAAGATGTGGAAGATGATATTAAGAAATTAGTACCCGAAGGTATTGTTGGCAGAGTGCCTTTTAAAGGTAGTTTGGCCGAAGTAACGTATCAATTTATTGGCGGTTTAAAAGCCAGTATGGGGTATTGCGGAGCCGCTACTATAGATAAATTACAAGAAGCCCAATTTGTGCGCATTACCGCATCGGGTATTCGCGAAAGCCACCCACACGATATTGCCATTACCAAAGAAGCACCCAACTATTCTAGATAACATGAAGAGTATTTGCGTTTTTTGCGGTTCCAATTTCAATGGAGACCCCCAACTTTTAGCTGTTATAAATGAATTGGCACATGAATTGGTTAAACAAGAAATTACCTTGGTTTATGGCGGTGGACGTGTTGGTGTGATGGGTTTACTAGCCGATGAAGTGTTGAAAAACGGAGGCAAAGTAATTGGCGTTATTCCCGAATTTTTAATGACCAAGGAAGTTGGACACGTAGGCCTTACCGAGCTTATCATCACCAAAAATATGCACGAGCGTAAACAAAAAATGGCTGATCTTTCTGATGGGGTAATTACGCTGCCAGGGGGTTATGGCACTTTAGAAGAGTTTTTTGAAGTGTTGACTTGGTTGCAATTAGGCTTGCATCATAAACCCATTGGCTTGCTTAACGTCGGTGGATTTTACAATCCATTATTAACCCAATTAGACGTTATGGTGGAGCAGAAATTCTTGAAACCAATCAATCGTAACTTGGTGCTTTGCAACGACAAAGTGACTGACCTATTGGTGCAAATGGATGCCTTTGATGTGCAACCAGACGATGTTTGGTTCAAAGATCGTAACCTGATTTAATAAATTATCATAAAAAGTACTAAAAATATATATTTGGAACGATTTTTGTTATTGTATAAATACCCGAATTATTGCTAAAATTTTACCAAAAAGTACAAAAAAACTCGATTTTTCGACGTTATAATGTTAGCTTTGCTACTTGTTAAAAATTAGCAGCACCAATTTCCATAGATGAGACAACTCAAAATCACCCAATCCATTACCAACCGTGAATCGCAATCACTTGATAAGTATTTGCACGAAATTGGTAAAGTTGATTTAATTACCGCCGAAGAGGAAGTAATTTTAGCCCAGAAAATTCGTGAAGGGGACCAAGCTGCTTTAGAGCGCTTAACCAAAACCAATTTACGTTTCGTGGTATCGGTTGCAAAACAATACCAAAACCAAGGTTTAACTCTAGGCGATTTAATTAACGAAGGAAATTTAGGTTTAATTAAAGCGGCTAAACGTTTTGATGAAACCAAAGGATTTAAGTTTATCTCTTATGCTGTAGGGTGGATTCGTCAATCCATTTTGCAGGCCATTGC
>JAPLFD010000006.1 GCA_026390835.1 Sphingobacteriales bacterium | reverse complement strand
ACTGCGCAACAAACCACTTTCAACCGTAAACACTTTGGTGTTTAGTTCACCACTTCTTTGCAGAATCTGTCCTTTTGTAACGTTTATTGTTTTCAATTTAATGTTTCTATTTCGGTCGTTTAAAATGGTAAATAAAGGTTTCTGGCTTGGCGAAGGTGGCGATTTTTAGCACAATGTTTCATACGAAGCACCGAACTACAATTATACGAAAAACTGTCATACGAAGCACTGAACCGCCACTTTTGCCAATTGAAAATCAGCGAAGCTAAACCCGTGTTATGCGTTTGTGCTATTATACTGTCGTCCAATTTTTTAATCCAACTCAATCAAAAGTGCCAATTGCCATAGCTGTTTATGTTAGATGTAATTTTTAGCTTTCAATTTTGGGAGCTTTAGCTTCCTTGATGCCTGATTCAAATTGAACATCTAAACCATGAGATACAGTTTTAGTATCTTCATAAACATCAAATTTAATAGCCTTTCCCCATTTCAATGTGATAAAATGAACTCCTTTATTTATGTAGGGCTCACCATTTAATAATTGACAAGTTGCTGTGCACCTTGCAATAACAAGGGTTTTGGCTGGATTTCCTTTAACCTGAATGTCTGTTACCTCAAATTTAAGGTCTGGAAGCACAATTCCCACTCTTTCAAACCATCTTTTCAAGCTTTCTTTATCATGGCGTGTACCACCCAAGCAATTATCTCCTGCAAAAGTATGTTCCAATTCTTTATTAGACACTCCCTTTAAAACCTCGTCATAACGGTGCTCTGTTATAGATTTGAAGTTCTTCCTAACAATTCCCTTTATGATATGATGATAAGGGCTTAAATCTTGGGCAATTACCGAAGTTGCTGCAACGATACATAATACTAACAATAATTTTTCCATTACTCTTTTTTAATTGATGAGTTACAAAATTACTAATAAGCTAAAATTCAAACAATGAACTTGGGTTAAGAAATACGTTTCCTTATTCTACTTAGTGCCTGTGGCGTTACTCCAATATAAGAGGCTATATACTTTAATGGAATAAATTGCAACAATTCAGGCTGTTCTGTAAATAAGTTCAAATAACGTTCCTGGGCAGATTGGATTAATAAAGATAATTCCCGCTTAGATTTTTTCATAAACAGGTCTTCGCTTGCCAATCTTCCAATTGTATTGCCAATTTCCGTTTTGTCATAAATTATTTCTAAGTCATTATACGATACACTCCAGAGTATAGCGTCTGTTAAGGTTTCTAACTGGTAAGTTGATGGTTCTTGTGTCAAGAAAAAATCATATGCGGACACAAAATTATTGACGAATGCAAATTCAAAAGTTAAATCATCAAATTCTTGTGGAATACATTTTCTAACAATTCCCTTCTCAATAAAAGATAAGTAGTTTTCTTTTTGACCTACTTTTAAAATTATTGAATTTTTGGCAAATTCACGTCTTATAAGTTTAGATGAAAAGAACTCCCAATCTTTTTCAGAAATAGCAACCATTTTTTGGAAATATTTTTTTATTTCAATCATTTCTTTTTCTCAATTAGGTTGTTCCAGGTGAGTGGTTTCTTCTAAAGCATGACGCATAACAAGCATATAGAAGCTAAAAACATTCGCCTATCACCCCAAATTTAGGTAGATTGGCGCTATAAACTAGCGTATTCTTAAATCTAATTATGACATAAAGTTCTTACTAGTATTTAAATCTACTTTTTTATTATAACTAATAAACCTAACTCTTAAATCAACCCTTTAGTTTCCTAATAGTCACATACTCAATCATCACATCATAGTTGCATCTTTCGTCTGTAAGGGGAGCAATAATGATAAAAAGGTTATACTTTTATAGTGTAACCTTTTTTATGTCTTATGGATAAGCTAGTTCAATTCCTTAAAAAGTACCGACGTCAAATCATCGTGGGCGTACTTTTCTATCTCTACTTGATTTTCAGAGATGTAATTAAGTCATTCTTTTAAAATTGTAGGGAGTTTAATCCTACAATATCCTGATCGTCACGTATTCAATCATCGCATTATTTTGCATCTTTTTTCTGTTCCAAAAATTAATTTTTATTTTTGGTCTAAATCAAATAGACTCAAAATGAACGCACCTTTCAGCAAGTACCTCTACATTGGTTTTTTACTATTAGGCATATATCAGGCCATTTTCTCTAATGACTATATTCAAGCAGCTGCATCTCTGGGTATAGGATTGGCATTTGATCCTTTCAATACAGAACAAAAGTGGAATGACCGACCAACTTGGCAAAAGGCAGTTATGATTATTCACCTGGCCTTGGTTGCAGCCATGTTTGGATTTGGGGTTGGTTTGAATGACAAATAAAACCTACTGAAAGTTGACACGAGGTTCAACCCTTTAATTTCCGGATACTTACCTACTCCATTATCGTATAATTTTGTATCGTTCTGTTTCTGGTAGATTCCCGTTTTCAACTTATTTTTCATCTTCTGTTTGTACTTTTGTTTTAGTATCGGCAAAATGTCGTCTCAATGACGCCTAATTGTCAGTAATTTCTTTATTTACTCCTATCATATTTGCATATGGAATTTGGTGAACGATTAAAAGAGCTTAGAACCAGTTTGAATTGTTCTCAAAAAGAACTTTCCGAACAAACGGGTCTAACGCTTAGAACCATTCAACGAATTGAAAACAACGAGGTAAAACCAAGTCTTTACTCCTTAAAAGTTATTGGCGAAGCCTTGAAAACCGATTTGTCTGCGTTTGTTAAAAAATCTGATACCAAACCCTATGAATTTAATTTAACACTTAAAATTACAGATATGAATCAATTTCTTACTGACTTGAAAACCTTAGTAAAAACTCATTGGAAAACAATTTTCCTTATTATTCTGGTGATTTGGCTCGTCGCAAGTTATACGGATATTAAATCAGGAATAATGGATGCTTGGAGCGGGAAGTAAACTCAAGAATAGAATTTCTAAAACCAAGCTTAACTTAACCATTTAACCTTAAATTAATTTTATGAAAAAGTCCTACATCTTTCATTGTCTATTCATTTTATTTCCACTTGCCGTAATGTCACAGGAAACAAAAGTTCAATTAACCGAAAAAGTTTCCATCAACTTCCCTGAAAAACCCGATGTGAGAAATATGCAGGAGGTAGCTTCTATTTATTCGGTAAAATTAGCCGATAGTACTGCTAGTATTAATGTAGTTGTTCAGAACCTAGAAAAAAGTAATGCACTAACTGCTGAAGATCTTGAATCTGCTCAGTTAGATCCTAGTTTCTGGGAACAGCTAGAAGCTTCTTTTGTTGCTCAGCTTGGTAGTGAAACCAAGGTTTTATCAAAAGAAATGAAAAACATAGGTAGTAAAGAAGTTTTAGCCCTTGTTTTAAGTGCAGAGCGTAATGGTAAGCAGGTAGAACTAAGTTCTTATATATTCATAGAAGGTGTTCATTCTATCAATATTGTACATAGCAAGCGGTCTGATAGTGCTTCAATGGATGTAAAAAATAATTTTTTTAACTCTCTTAAAATAACGGAGTAATATTGCATTAGTTAGAATTTAAGAAGTTCAACCCATTTGCATAGCACATATGTATATTTTGATTAATAAACCACTTTTATCTTGTTTAATACTATTTTTTATTCTTTGTGGGTGTAAAAAGGTTGGCAATAAGCAGCTTACAACCGATAAATCATTTACAGACAACTTTACCACAGGAACCGATGGTTGGATCGGTGATTTTGCGGATTATCCTATTGATCTAGCACAGGTTCCTCAGTATCAACTTGAGTTTTCTCATTCCGGTCTACCTCTCCCGTTGAATACTTCTGATGGGGCATTAAAGCTTTCAGGCATCAATCGGAGCGACGATCTTTTCATGTTCATCAAGAAAAAAATTACCGGACTAGTTCCTGAAAGGAATTATACAATCGATCTAAAAGTTGATTTTGCAAGTAATGCTGCCAGTAACATGGTTGGAGTTGGCGGAGCCCCGGGTGAAGGAGTAAAAATAAAAGCAGGTGCTGTTTCTGTAGAACCAATTAAAGTATTGAATACCCCGGAAAACTGGTATCGAATGAATATTGATAAAGGCAATCAAAGTATAGGGGGTACTGACATGAAAGTTATAGGAGATTTTGCCAATGGAACTGACCTCACTATTTATAAGATTAAACAACTTAATACAGCTACTCCTTTGAATGTTCAGGCTAATCAACAGGGTGAAATCTGGTTGGTAATAGGCACAGATTCCGGTTTCGAGGGAAAAACAACGATATTCTACAATTCAATTCAAGCAACTATTAAATAATCTTATAATCAAACTTTTAGCGTCTGAATGACTAACAAACTTCGGGTAAATACCAAAGCAGTTTATTCCATTAATTTCCTAAGAGTTATATATTCTATCATCGCATTTTTTGCATCTTTTTATTATTTTTGATAAAAGAATTTGATGAAGAAACTATTTATACCCTTGTTTCTAGTATTTTTTATACTAGCTTGTAAAAAAGATTCACCTAAACAAGCGCAACCTAATTCCACCATAGAAGGCAGATGGTTATCGGTACCAATTAATGGTGCTTCAGCTAATACCATGTATGAATTCAAAGATGGAATGAGATATACCTATTATTGTAGCGCTAATAATTGCGATGCAAGTTATTGGAACTCCTTGAGAATTTCAGACGCTATTCCGGGGCCACATACTTATACCTTTGTAAATGATACGCTTAAAGTTGATTTAAACTTTGGTAATAAAATAGTCACTGCAGTTACTTTTGGGTGTGAAGGCGGTAAAGTGAATTTTGTAACACCCGGTTATAGTTTATTTAAAGTAGGGGTAAATCAAAATTGTAATTAATAAATGCTAAACTACTGGTGATTTTTTCACCATAACTCAATAATTGGCGTATTTTGATTGCTGCTTTCGTTGCTAAGAAGGAAAAATGATTTATTGTATTGTGTAACCTTTATATTTTATGAATAAGCTAGCTCAATTCCTTAAAAAGTACCGAAATGAAGTAATCCTAGGTGTACTTGTTTTTCTCTTCTTGATTTTCAGGGATATAATTAAGTCCTTCTTGTAAAATTGCAGGAAGTACAACTCTTTAATTCTCTGATAGCCGCATACTCCATCATTGAATTATTTTAAATTTTACAGAGGAAAAGGTGATCAGATTAAAACTACAAGGGTTATACTAAGAAATTGCAACCTTTTTTCTATTTAAAAAATAAAATTTAGCAAAAATCTCTTGTTATTCATATATTATTTATTGTTTTTCAATAAATTTATTACCTTTGTCATTAAATTTAATGAAAGTAAATAATGTATACTCAAAATTTTAAGGCACTTGAAAGGAGCTCAACCCTATTCTTAAAGTTAATTCTATTGGTTTTAAGTATTGGAGTCTTAGTTTTCTGTGGATTCTTACTTTATCAAATTACCCAATCGGATGCTTTAGGTTATTACCGCCCAATATTGATTGGTGTAGTTATTTCAACAATTCCGTTACTATATATTTTTTATCAAGCTTTTCATTTATTAGATAATATTGATAAGAATTTATCATTAACCGACTCGTCAGTTAATTCTTTACGAATTATAAAAGTATGTTCATTTCTAATAAGTTTAACGTATTTGATTGGTTCGCCATTTATTTTCAATGTTGCCGAACGAGATGATGCTCCGGGAGTCGTCTTAATTAATCTCATTTTAATTGTAGGCCCCTTTTCTGTTGGAGTATTTGCATACATCTTACAGAAACTACTAATCAATGCCATTGGTTATAAATCTGAAAACGAGTTAACCATTTAATCTATGGAAATTATTGTGAATCTTGACGTGGTAATGGCACAAAGAAAAATGTCATTAAATGAATTATCCGAGAAAGTAGGAATATCCCTGTCTAATCTTTCAATATTAAAGACCGGTAAAGCAAAAGCAATCCGATTTTCAACATTAGCGACATTGTGTGAAGTCCTAGATTGTCAGCCGGCAGATATATTAGAATATAAGAAATAGGTGTAATTTTTTTAGATACTATGATGAATAAAAAATGGAGTGTTTTCTCCCCCTTATTATTGTTGCTGTTACCTTTGATAGGTATGTTTGTTTCAAACGAAGTCAATTGGAGTTTTCTTGACTTCATTGTTATGGGTATTCTTATTCTTTCCTTTAGTTTTGGTATAAAGCAAGTCTTAAAGACAACAAAAAATATAAAATATCGAATTCTTATAATTGGGCTAATTTTAATTCTATTCTTGTTAATATGGGCCGAGTTGGCCGTAGGCATTTTTGGAACTCCCTTTGCAGGTAGTTAAATCAGATTTAGTCAATTTTCTCATAAAGTTTTTCAATTTAATTTAGAGGGTTAGGGGCCAAAACCCTTTGCTGTGTCATTCCTTTTTCAAATAATGAATCACACCCAACTGCATACAATTTTCTGCAAATTTTGTGCTAAATTTGGGCCAAACAACGGATACAACTTTTATTAAAATATGGAAAATAATACAGAAGCAAAATGCCCATTTGGGTTCGGTGAGGGTGCCCCTCGTCACACCACAGCAGGCGCACTATCCAATGCAAATTGGTGGCCTAACCATCTAAACCTAAAAATTTTAAATCAAAATTCTCCTCTAATAAACCCTTTTGGCGAAAGCTTCAATTATGCCAAAGAGTTTAAGAGTTTAGATCTAGATGCACTTAAAAAAGATCTTTTTGCCTTAATGACCGATTCGCAAGATTGGTGGCCTGCAGATTATGGCCATTATGGTCCATTTTTTATTCGCATGGCTTGGCACAGTGCAGGTACCTACCGAGTAACCGATGGTCGTGGTGGTGCAGGTGCCGGAACGCTCCGCTTTGCTCCTTTAAATAGCTGGCCCGATAATGGCAACTTAGATAAAGCCCGCCGCTTGCTTTGGCCAATTAAACAAAAATACGGTCGTAAAATTTCTTGGGCCGATTTAATGATATTAACAGGAAACTGCGCTTTAGAATCGATGGGATTTGAAACCTTCGGTTTTGCCGGTGGCCGCGAAGATGTGTGGGAACCAGAAGGAGATGTGTATTGGGGACCAGAATCGGAGTGGTTGGGCGATAAACGCTACACTGGCGATCGCCAATTGCAAAACCCATTGGGTGCCGTTCAAATGGGATTGATATATGTAAATCCGGAAGGCCCTAATGGCAATCCAGATCCTTTGGCCTCTGCAAGAGATATTCGCGAAACTTTTGCCCGTATGGCCATGAACGACGAAGAAACCGTTGCCTTGGTAGCCGGTGGACACACTTTTGGTAAAGCCCACGGTGCTGGAGATACAGCCCTAGTTGGTCCCGAGCCTGAAGGTGCACCCATAGAAACACAAGGTTTTGGTTGGATAAATAGTTTCGGTACCGGTAAAGGAGTACACACTACTACCAGCGGTATAGAAGGCGCTTGGACTCCAACGCCAATTGAGTGGGATAATAGTTATTACGATACCTTGTTTGGTTACGAGTGGGAGTTGACAAAAAGCCCAGCCGGAGCCCAACAATGGAAGCCAAAAGGTGGTGCAGGTGTAACTGTACCCGATGCCCACGATGCATCGAAAAAGCATGCACCCATGATGACCACTGCCGATATGGCTTTGAGAATGGACCCGGCTTATGAGAAAATCTCCAAACGTTTCCACCAAAACCCTGCAGAATTTGCCGATGCTTTTGCTAAAGCATGGTTTAAATTAACCCATCGTGATATGGGCCCAATTGCTCGTTATTTGGGCAAAGAGGTTCCAACCGAAACTTTAATTTGGCAAGACCCCATTCCTGCAGTCGATTATAAAGTAATTGATGCACAAGATATAGCTAGCCTTAAAACGCAAATTTTAAATTCGGGTTTAAGCATTGCTCAATTGGTAAGTACCGCTTGGGCATCAGCCTCTAGTTTCCGTAACTCTGATAAACGTGGCGGTGCCAATGGTGCTCGTATTCGTTTAGCTCCTCAAAATAGTTGGGAAGTAAATCAGCCGGCTAAATTGGCAACTGTATTGAGTGCTTTAGAAACTATTCAAAAAGCATTTAACAGCCAAGCTGCTGGGGGCAAACAAGTTTCCGTAGCTGATTTAATCGTTTTAGGCGGTTGTGCGGCGGTAGAAGCAGCGGCTAAAAAAGCTGGTCACACTATTACCGTTCCCTTTACACCAGGCCGCACCGATGCTACACAAGAACAAACCGATGTAGAATCTGTAGCCTACTTAGAACCTAAAGCAGATGGTTTCCGAAACTTTGTTGCGGCTGGTCAGCTCATTCCAACAGAGGAGTTGCTTTTAGATAAAGCGCAATTGTTAACCTTAACGGCTCCAGAAATGACTGTTTTAGTTGCAGGTATGCGTGTTTTGGGTGCTAATGCATATGGTGCGCAACATGGTGTGTTTACTAAAAATCCGGAAACATTAAGCAACGATTTCTTTGTGAACTTGCTGGACATGAGTACCAAATGGGAAGCCTCATCGGCCTCTCAGAATGAATTTGTTGGTCGCGATCGTACAACAGGCGATATCAAATGGACTGCTACCCGTGCCGATTTAATTTTTGGATCGAATTCTCAATTGCGTGCCTTGGCAGAAGCCTATGCATGTGCCGATTCCAATGAAAAATTTGTTCACGATTTTGCAGCAGCTTTTTCAAAAGTAATGAACTTAGATCGGTTCGATATAGTGTAAATACACTTTAAAGTTCTTTAAGGCGGTCCGGTATTACCGGGCCGCCTTTTTTTTTATTTAAAAATTTAACTAATTAAGATTTATGTGTAGTTTAGAATATTACTCACCAAAAAAACAAAAATGAAAAAATTAATTTTATTACTTTTCATAGGAGCATCTGTTTTTGTTTCTAAGAACGTACATGCACAAAAAAAGCAATCAGAAGCCAACAATCTTAAATTTTATGGCCGCGTTTGGGATGTGGTTGTAAACGAAGGCCGCATCAACATTTTAGATACAGCATTCGCAGATGATGTTGTACTGCATCACACCAAGCCTGAAACTAAGGGTAAAGCGGGCGCAATAGCCTACTATTCTAATTATGTAACCGGTTTTTCAGATCGCAAATTTACCGTTGTTGAAAGCTTTGCTAAAGGCGAAAAATTAGTGAAATACTGGCGCTTTACAGGTACGCATACTGGCGTATTTTTTGGCATTCCGGCTACGGGAAAAAAAGTAGATTTAATTGGCTGTACCATTACCAAAATGGTTAATGGCAAAATTACCGAAGAGAATGACTTCTTTGATAATTTAGAATTTTTACAACAATTGGGTTTAATGCCACGCTAATAAAAAAGGAGTAAAGAGTAAACTGAAATTAGCATTAAAAATGTATTTGCTTTTTATTTTTCAGCCCCTATATTTGTTACATGACATTTACAAATCCGCAAAGCATGAATTGGTGGCGCTCTCCTTTAAACAGGGTGGGCACACTTGCTAGGATTTTGTGGCGTTAAGCGCCATTTACATATTCCAGAAGGGTCTACCGGTGTTAACGGGTGGACCCTTCGTCGTTTAACGACCTCCTCTTTCGAATCCCGTTTTCATCCACACATATTTTTAAACACATTAACTCATAGCTAGAGATGAAAATTTATTTGACCAAAGAAGAAATGCCTACGCATTATTACAACATTGTTGCCGATATGGTAAACAAACCTTTACCACCCTTACACCCCCAAACCAAGCAGCCGGTGGGGCCTCAAGATTTAGCCCCTTTATTTCCTATGGAATTGATTAAGCAAGAAGTAAGCACCGAGCCTTACATCGAAATTCCGGAGCCGGTAAGAGAGGTATACGCCATTTACAGACCAAGCCCCTTGGTACGAGCCGAGCGCTTAGAAAAAGCCTTGGGAACTACTGCTAAAATTTTTTATAAATACGAAGGAGGCAGCCCCAGCGGATCGCACAAAACCAATACGGCCATTGCGCAAGCCTATTACAACAAACAAGAAGGGGTAAAAAAAATAGTAACCGAAACCGGTGCCGGACAATGGGGTACCGCTTTAAGTTTTGCTTGCGCTCAGTTCGATTTAGAATGCGAAGTGTTTATGGTTCGCGGTAGTTTCGACCAAAAGCCCTACCGAAAGTCTATTATGGAAACTTTTGGCGCTAGTGTACATCCATCGCCAAGTACCCTAACCGAAGTAGGTAAAGCCAACTTGGCTAAAGATCCTAAATCGCTCGGTTCTTTGGGCATTGCCATTAGCGAAGCGGTAGAAGTTGCCGCACAAGACGAAAAAGCACACTATGCTTTAGGCAGTGTGCTCAACCACGTATTGTTGCACCAAACTATTATTGGGCAAGAAGCGCAAACCCAATTCGAAAAAGTAGGTCTTTACCCTGATGTGGTAATTGCTCCACTAGGCGGCGGCTCTAACTTTGCCGGCATTGCCTTTCCTTTTTTGGGCGAAATGCTCAGAGGCGGTCGTAAAGTGCGTGCCGTTGCGGTAGAACCAGCTTCCTGCCCCAAATTAACCCGTGGCGTATTTGGCTACGATTTTGGCGATAGTGTCGGCTACACGCCTTTATTGCCCATGTACAGTTTAGGTCACGATTTTATGCCCCCGGGTTTACACGCCGGCGGTTTGCGTTATCATGGAGCTAGTGCCTTATGCAGCCAGTTGTTAAAAGATGAATTGATTGAAGCCGTAGCCATACAACAATTGGAGTGTTTTAGGGCGGGATTATTATTTGCCAAAGCTGAAGGAGTTTTGCCTGCACCGGAAGCAAACCATGCAATAGCTCAGGTAATTCGCGAAGCAAATGAAGCCACCGCCAAAGGCGAAGAACGGGTTATTTTGTTCAACCTCTGCGGACATGGCCACTTCGATTTAACTGCTTACGACGATTTTATAAAAGGCAAATTGCAAGATCACGTACTAGACGAAGCAGCGTTAAAAGAAAGTGCCCTTGGGGTACTAGCCGTTTAAACAAAAAAGCCTCCCGAATTTCGGGGGGCTTTTTTTACTCTTATAGATTTAATATAGTGTTAATGAAATTTTAATAGTTTTCTCATCACAAATTAATGTTCAACTAGTTTTTTTGTCAAAAAACAGAAAAATGAAAAGAACTATACTAATCTTTACATTAGTAGCTGCATTAGCAGCTTGTAAAAAAGAATCGAACGTAGTTGAGCCCCAGCCCCTGGAAAATACGCTCAACGAAGATGTTGCCTCTTACTACGAAATTGCCTCTATTAGCCTTGGTGGTTTGGGTGCGGCAGAAATTACCACTTTTGACCCCATTACCAAACGTTTATTTGCAGTTAATAATAGCACAGTTAATAAAATTGATGTGATTGATATTAGCGACCCATCGAATGTTCGATTGATTCATTCTATCAGTATGACCCCATACGGTGGATATGTAAATAGTGTAGCGGTGAAAGACGGAAAATTAGCTGCGGCTATTGAGGCAACTACTAAACAAAGTGCGGGTAAGGTTGTAGTATTTAATACCACAACTTATGCCCAAGAGGCTGTAATTACCGTTGGTGCCTTACCCGATATGGTTACGTTTAGTCCAGATGGGAAGTATATTCTTACTGCTAATGAAGGTGAACCTAACAATGATTATACAGATGACCCTGAAGGTACTGTTTCCATCATTAAAGTATCCGATTACTCAGTACTAACCATCAATTTTAGTGCATTTGAGTCACAAAAAACAATGTTGGCAAGCCAAGGCTTTCGCATATTTGGAGTGGGTACAAATTTCGTAAAAGACATTGAACCAGAGTATATTGCTGTTTCTGATGATTCCAAAACAGCTTACGTTACTTTACAAGAAAATAACGGTATAGCTGAAATTGATATCGCAACAGCTACGATAAAAAAAATTATGCCGCTTGGCTTTAAAGATTATTCTTTAGCAAGTAACGCTATCGATCCAAGTGATCAGGATAATAAAATTGATTTTATCACTCAGCCTAAAGTATTTGGAATTTACATGCCTGATGCAATTTCATTTTTTCGGTACAATGGTACGCCGTATTTATTTACAGCTAATGAAGGTGATGCAAGAGAATATACCGGCACACCAGGGTTAAATGAAATGCAGCGTGTAGGTTCAAGTACTTTAGATCCAACCGCTTTCCCAACTGCAACAACGGTTAAATTAGCTGCAAATTTAGGAAGGTTAAATATTACAAAAACATTGGGCGATACAGACGCTGATGGCGATTTTGATGCGCTATATTCTTTAGGTGCCCGTTCATTTAGCGTATGGAATGCCAATACAGGTGCACAGGTGTACGATAGTAAAAATGAATTGGACATTAAGGCTAAAGATTTAGGCATATATGACGATGGAAGAAGCGATGATAAAAGTGTAGAGCCAGAATCTATTGCCATTGGCCGTGTGGGGAACAAGTATATTGCCATTGTTGGTATGGAACGTGCAGATGCCTTTGCAATTTATGATATCACCAATCCAACTGCTCCTCAATTTGTTAAAATGATAAGAACTGGCGATGCGCCAGAAGGTATATTATTTATCCCGGCATCTCAAAGTCCAATTGCGCAAAGCTTAATTGTAGTAAGTAGTGAGAATGATGGGGTTGTAAAAATTTACAAAGCGTATAAATTATAATTTAGTTAAGATCAACTTTTTAAAAGCATCAGCCTATGGGCTGATGCTTTTTTAGTTAGCAACTTGTCGGCAAATCGTGCGTGTTAGCGATCCGATGAGGTAAAGCAATATCGATGTTTGCACCATAACTTTGTCAGAAACCAATGAATTAATCCAAAGTGCTAAGTAAACAGTATTCCATGGAATAGATTTCATCTCATTGTTCATAAAAATAATAATCATTAGTTTTAGACACTAATGCAAATCAATTATAAAAATAGTCTGTTCGTATTCTTGGTGCTAGCGCTTGTGCCAAGGTGTTTAAGTGCTCAACCCTGTACTAGTATAGGAAAGGATGGCCAAGAAATTTCGATTACCCAAAACGGATCCTCTACCAGTTATACTGGCCTAGCTTTTGAGCTCCAATTATCGTCAGAAGGAATGGTTAAATTTGAGGTTTTGCTTCCAAAATACCTTTTCAAGTACACCAATCAATACCGCCAAGAGCATGGCTTACCTCAGTTAACATGGGTAAAAGCCTACGAACAAGCGGCCTTTAATCAGTGTAATTACTTACTTACAGAGAGCGATAGACAAAACTTGTACGTATTAGGTCATGGTCAGGATAATCCATCAAATAAATATTTTTCGGGCTCTAGGGCCTCTTTAAGAGCCGCCTACTATTCTGGTAAGCAAGAGTATTGTGGTGAAAATTGTTTGTATACGTGGCTCAAAAAAGAAGAATTTGATGAACAAAATATTGAATCTGTAGTAGCTAAATTAGCTTACCAAATGGTTTTTGAACAATGGCACAATTCGCCAGGACACCGAGAAAATATGCTTAAACCAAGCTATAAAACCTTGGGCTGTGCCGGTACTATTAGGTCCAAAATAACCAAAGACCGTTTTTTAGATTGTGATGGTAAAGTACAAGATTACAACCACAGCGATTCGTGGTTGATGTTGTATGCTGCTCAGGTATTTGGTATGGAATAATTTTCGCAACCCTAAGCTAATAACCTCTGTAGATGTAGGGCCTAGTAGTCGATTTTCCTCCGTATGGATATTCTCCAACATAATTACCCGCAGGGAAATAATTGGCAACCACAATTAAAGCCCCGTCGGCACACTTCGCTACCCCAACACCCACTTCTCTGCTATTCTCCCAAATCATTTGGGTATAATGTCCGGTGGTTTTGCCGTAATCACTACTACTTATTGGACCATAGGTATAATCTTCTTTTTCTTCGTACCATGCTATTGAAGCATCAATAGGATGATAGTAATCACAACAGCCACCCCAAAAAATATTTTCACCATAATTTTTTTGTCGCCCCTCTGCGGTTGTTCGGTGTCGTATTCGGCAATTATTTTCAGAAGCTAAAAATTCGGCCCATTCTTGAGCGTAAGTTGCTAAAATTGAACTCCATTCTAGTGCAGTTTTAACCCCAACTTCTGCTCTCACTTTGTTGTGATGGTTTAGTATGAGTTTTGCATCTTGTACACTAATGGCACTGCCAGTTTCGGCATTAACACCTTGCGCTTTTACGACTGTGAAGCATAATGCACACCAAATAAAACATAATAACAGAAGTTTTTTCATTAGTATTTCTATAGGTTAGATACTCAATGGCATAAAATTACTAAAAAATGTAAGAGATCGCTTTAGCGATCCTATCAATGCAACTTACATACCTTCTACAAATTATGGTAAAATATTTTCCAAATACCGTACTTTTGCAGCATGAGTACCGTACAAGTGGGCTTGGTGCAAATGACTTGCACCGCCAGCAAAGAAGAAAACTTACGTAAAGCCATCGAAAAAACACGGGAGGCCGCCGCCAAAGGTGCCCAAATTGTGTGTTTGCAAGAACTATTCACCTCTTTGTATTTCTGCGATGAAGAAAATTACGACAATTTTTCCTTGGCCGAAACCATTCCCGGTCCATCTACCGATAGTTTAGGCGCTTTGGCCAAAGAATTGGGCGTGGTAATAATTGCTTCATTATTTGAAAAACGTGCGCAAGGCTTGTACCACAATACCACCGCTGTATTAGATGCCGATGGAGCGTATTTGGGTAAATACCGAAAAATGCACATTCCCGATGATCCGGCTTATTACGAGAAATTTTATTTCACTCCCGGAGATTTGGGCTACAAAATATTTAAAACCAAATTTGCCACCCTTGGTGTGCTCATTTGTTGGGACCAGTGGTACCCCGAAGCGGCTCGTATTACAGCCCTAATGGGTGCCGAAATTTTGTTTTACCCGACTGCAATTGGTTGGGCTACTTCGCAAAATGAAGCCACCAATACCGAACAATACAATGCGTGGCAAACCATACAACGTAGCCACTCGGTGGCCAATGGTGTGCATGTGGTTAGCGTAAATAGAGTAGGTTTTGAACAAGATGGCGCCATGAAATTTTGGGGTGGTTCATTTGTGAGCAATCCCTTTGGTAGTATTTTATACCAAGCTTCTCACGACCAAGAAGAAGTACACGTACAAGCCATCGATTTGAAAAAAACCGACGAATACCGTACACATTGGCCATTTTTAAGAGATCGCCGTATTGATTCCTATTTACCCATTACCCAACGTTTTATCGACGAAGATTAATGAGTTTTGCTGCTACCCCTAAATCTTTAGGCTACCGTTTTCCGGCCGAATTTGAACTGCATGAAGCTACATGGTTGAGTTGGCCACACAAAGAAGCTAGCTGGCCCGGCAAACTCGATGTTATTTATCCGTATTATGCTCAGTTCGTAAAGGCGCTTACCGAAAGCGAAAAAGTGCGCATCAATGTTACCGATGAAGCGATGAAAAATTTCGCTTTAGGACATTTGAGCGCTGCTGGTGTAAACCTAGCACAAGTAGCATTCTTTTTTCACCCCACAAACGATGCGTGGTGCCGAGATCATGGTCCGGCATTTTTGGTAAATCCTGAAGCCGAACAGAAAAAGGTGATTGTAGATTGGGGCTATAATGCTTGGGGCGGGAAATACCCACCCTTCGATTTAGACGATGTCATTCCCACGCTCATTGGTAAAGAGTTTAATCTTCCGGTATTTCATCCGGGCATTGTGATGGAAGGGGGCTCGGTAGAGTTTAACGGAGCCGGAACGCTTTTAACTTCTACTGCTTGTTTACTCAATCCAAACCGCAATCCACACCTTAACCAAGACCAAATTGAGGAATATCTCCGAAATTATTATGGAGTAGACCAAATTTTATGGGTAGATGAGGGCATAGTTGGCGACGATACCGACGGCCACATTGACGATACCGTTCGTTTTGTGAATGAAAATACGGTACTCACTGTGGTAGAAGAAAATCCGGCCGACGAAAACTACGAATTGCTACAGCATAATCTGAAACAATTAAAAGCCATGCGTTTGTCAAACGGCCAAGCCCTAAACATTATTGAGTTGCCCATGCCCGATGCGGTGGTTTACGACGATCAGCGTTTACCGGCTTCTTATGCCAATTTCTACATCGCCAATACTTCGGTAATTGTGCCTACATTTCGTTGTGCCAAAGACGAAAAAGCCTTGCAAATTATTCAAGCCTGTTTCCCAAGCCGCAAGGTTATTGGTATAGATTCCACCGAAATTATTTGGGGTTTGGGTAGTTTCCATTGCCTGAGTCAACAAGAGCCTGTGGTTTAGTTTTGCAGCGTATTCCAAAGCGATTTTACCTTTAAATTGGCATGCTCTACTTTCGACTGAAAATTTAATTGGATAATTTTTTTCTCTCCGGGCATCAAATCGAAATAATTATCGCTGGGCAAAGCCCCTGGAAGCGTGATGCACACATCTTTCGCTAAATAAGAACACCTAATTTCCACGCTGTGATCGTTCAGTTTTCTAAGTTTTAGTTTTGGGTTCTGTAAGTTAAGCTCCTTCGGTTTAGCCAAATACTGAATTTGGTTCGCCAATTCCTGCTCTCCTTCTAGTAAACGATAGCGAATTAGTGTAGTACTTTGTTCGAGCCCTTTTACGTAAGAAATCGGCATGATAGGAACAGTTAATGTGCCATTGGCTGGAAGGTAAACAGTTTGTGTGGAACGCTGTAGCACCTTGCCACTAAAATTAAGCACCTCTATTTCTAGCCTTCCGCTAATAGGTTTTAAGAGATCTGAAACTAGGGTTGTTTTAAAGCCTTCGGCTTCTTGTTTCACAGAAATAAGTACAGGTTTAAAGGCTTTTTTTACAGCGTAGTGAAGTGCTTTTTGGACTCCGTAATAATCTACAGCACTCCACGAACTTACTGGCCAGCAATCGTTTAATTGCCAATACAAGCTTCCCATGCTATAGGGTTTGGCCGCCCGTTGCGCCTCAATGGCTAGCTTCATACCTCTGGCCTGTAGCAGTTGCGATACATAGGCAAAGTCATTTAGGTTTTTCGGAACGAAATAATCCCGCTCCATATAGCTTTTAATGGTTTCGTAACCAGTGGGGTGCTTTTGGTGTATTTTTAAGCTTGGCGAAAATAGTGTTTGTTCATTCTCCGGAATAAATTTTTGTATGGATAAAAGCTCGGGCATGCTTTGAAAACCAAATTCAGATACAAATCGGCCTATTTTTTCTTGGTATTTTTCGAATGGCTCCATGCCCCACCAAACACCCCAATAATGTAAGTCGCCGGTGGTTAAACTTTCTTTTCTACCCCAACCGTTTGTTGGCGATGAGGGATGATAAGGTCTAGAGCCATCAAATTCTCTAAGTATTTTAGGAATATTTTCCTTAAAAAGTTTGGTATAATCCTGATAAATTTTGGCCGAATCGCTAGCGGAATAGGCAAATTGTTTTTGCCAGCCCCAGTTGTTCCAGCCTTCTTCGATCTCGTTATTGCCACACCATATAGCCAAACTAGGATGGTTGCGCAAGCGAATGACTTGTTCTTTAATTTCTTGTGCTACATTTTGTTGAAAGGCCCCATCTCCAGGATACATACCGCCTGCAAACATAAAATCTTGCCAAACGAGTATTCCCTTTTCATCACAAAGGCTGTAAAAATCATCGTCTAGGTACACACCACCACCCCAAACTCGGAGCATGTTTATACCTTGATCTTGGGCCTTGCTTAGTAGCGCTTCATAGGTAGTTTTATTCGCCTTGGGCATAAAACTTTCGGGCGGAATAAGGTTGCTGCCTTTCATGTACAGGGGCACCCCATTGAGTTTAAAATAAAAGCTACTTCCAACCGAATCGGGCTTTTGGATCAATTCTATGGTGCGTAAGCCAACCGTTTCGGTTCGGCTATCTAGGGTATTTATTTCGTTATTTAAATCAATTTTTAGCTGGTATAGATGGGCTTCTCCCAATTCTTTCGTCCACCATTTTTTCGGATTTTTTAGTTTGAAGTGCAGGCTGCCAACCGAATCGTTTTGTAGGGTAATCTGCTTCTTTATATCACTTATTTGCCCTGATAATACTAATTTTTCACCCTTTGGATTATTGAAATGGGCAATCACTTCCAACTCGGCTAGCGTATCGCTTAAGCTAATTTGTTTCAGTTGGATGTTTTTTAATTTGGGCCCCGATTCGGCTTTCAGCCACACATTTTTCCAAATACCACAACTTACTAAACGTGGTCCCCAATCCCACCCAAATTGATACGGTGTTTTTCTTACAAATACCCGTTCATCTCCCGGAAGGGTATAGGGGAGTGTGTTGGCCAAGGCCTTTGCTTTGGCTACTACAGGCTCAAAAACTATTTTTAGTTGGTTGTTCCCTAATTTAAGAATCGTTTTAACGGGAATTTCCCATCGCCTGAACATATTATCAGCCTCTATAATTAACTGGTTGTTTAGGTACACTTTGGCATAGGTATCTAGCCCCTCAAAAATGATTGACAACGATTCTTCATTGGTTTGTTTTTCTTGAAGGTTGATGGTGGTTTCATATACCCAAGTCTCATTTTCTACCCACTGCACTTCTTTTTCATTGCTTCCGTAAAATGGATCGGCAATCAGTCCGTTTTTAGCTAAATCGGTATGTACGGTTCCCGGAATGGTTGCTCTGTAGGTGGTGTTGTTCTTACTATTTCTGAAAGTCCAGGCTAAATCGGCTAAATTCCAGGTAAAATTTTGGGCTTGGCAAGTTATGCTGAACGCCACTAGTCCTACGAAGCTAATCCATTTTAACATAGTTCTAGTGCTTTTTTGAGTGCTGTAATTTCTGTTGAATCGGCAATATCTCCGCTTATGATCCCAGAGGAATGGTAAAACTCGGTATCGAATTGTTTGACTAGGGTCCCAATCGTATTCGATCGAATTCTTCCACCAGCAATAATATTCAGTTTTGTATTTTTTTGTGCCGAGCGTAAGTTTTCTATTCCTTCTAATGCTGTTTTCATTCTTCCAGAGCTTAAAATATTGTTAAAGCCCAAACTTTCGAGCTGACTTAATGCCTCATGTTGGTTTATACAACTATCAAAGGCCCGATGAAAGGTGCAGGTGAGTCCGGCTGTTGCGGCTAGCAATTGGGCATTTGCTACCAAGTCTACCTGCCCATCAGCAGTTAATGCGCCAAAAACAAAACCATCGGCACCTAGTTTACCTAAGGCAGTTATATCATCTTGCATCTGCCTAAGTTCGGTATCGGTATATACAAAATTGCCACCTCGAGGTCTAATCATCACATAAATAGGTCCGGAATAGAACGCTCTTAATTCACTAAAATCGGTTTTGCTTGGTGTAATTCCTCCCAAGCTGTAGTCGGCGCAAAATTCAATACGATCGGCTCCTGCTTGGGCAGCTATTTTGGCAGATGAAAGATTGAAGCAAGCAATTTCTAGCTTTTTCATCCTTTTAAATAATAGGCTGCATCTAGTAAACGGTTGCCACCTTGAGTATCGTAAACCGCATAATTAAAGCCCGATTGCAGGCAATATGCACCGTATTGCCCTTGTTTGTTGAGTGCAATAAACCCAATTTGTATATCTTTTAAATTTTTGTTTCTGCGCTGTTGTAGTTTTACAATGCGTTCTACGGCTTCTTTACAAGCCGTTTCTGGCGTTTTGCCTTGGCGCATCAATTCTACCACCAAATAAGAACCCGCGGTGCGGATAACTTCTTCACCCTGCCCAGTAGCGGTGGCAGCACCTACTTCATTGTCAACATATAAACCGGCTCCAATAATGGGCGAATCGCCCACACGCCCATGCATTTTAAAAGCCATGCCGCTGGTAGTGCATGCTCCAGATAAATTACCGTTGGCATCCATGGCCACCATGCCAATGGTATCGTGGTTTTCGATGTTTGCAAGAGGTTTGTATTGGGTAGTTTTTAGCCATTCTTTCCACTCTTTTTCAGATTCTTCTACGAGTAAATTCTCTTTCCGAAAGCCTTGGGCTAAGGCAAATTGTAGGGCACCTTCTCCAACCAGCATTACGTGTGGCGTTTTTTCCATTACCGCCCTAGCAACTGAGATGGGGTGTTTTATATATTCTAGACATGCTACCGAACCAATGTTCGAAAATTCGTCCATGATGCAAGCATCAAGTGTTACTCTTCCATCTCTGTCGGGCCGGCCTCCGTAGCCTACGCTACGTTCAGCAGGGTCTCCTTCGGGCACTCGTACCCCGGCTTCCACTGCGTCTAACGACCTTCCACCTGTTTTTAAAACTTCCCAAGCAGCAGCATTTGCCTCTAACCCAAAACGCCAGGTAGAAAGCACAATAGGCTTATTTGTTTTTGTATTGTATATAAAACTTGTTTTACCAAGTGATTGCAATGGCTTAATAGCTATGGCGGCAGTACTTAAAGCCGAAAGTTTTAAAAAGGTTCTTCTATTTTTCATTTTTTTGGAGGGATGTGCTTGATCAAAAATAATGAAATTTATCAATGCTATTACCCTATCTAGTTTTCGTTTTTATAGTAGTTTTATTTTTTTTGGTTAACTTCAATTTTAATTATTTATCAGAGCGTTCTATCAAAAAGAAATCATTTGCTACCTTATTTGTTGCACATTTTTTAGGCATTTCATTGTTTATCAGTACTAGTATTTGTGCACAAACGGATACGAGTACTGCTAAAATTAATCAATGGGCTACCCCTAATAAACCCCTAGTTGTTACCTATGATAAGCCAGTTAAATGGGGCTTTATTAAAAATATTCCGAATGATTTAGGCCAGATTGCTAAAACTCCTTTTCAACGAAAAAATTTGTTGAATCTAGGAATTATTACTGCAGCTACCGGATTATTAGTGTGGCAAGATCAACCCTTATTAAATGGCGCCAAACGTTTGGGGGCCAATTTGCATTTAAATCCCGATACCCGTTACAATGTATTGCTAGAAGTTGGCGGTACGAAGATTCTTAAGCTTCCTAAAAATTTGAATACAGCTTTTTACCAATTGGGAGAGGGGGGCACAACTATGCTTATTGCCGGAGGTTTATTTATATATGGCAAAATTCATCACGATTATCGGTCTTTACAAACCGCTAGTGATTTAACTGAAACCTTTATTTCGATGGGCCTTGCCACGCAGGTGCTGAAAAGATCTTTTGGTAGACAAAGCCCCTTTGTGGCTACCCGGCCTGGCGGTACATGGACACCCTTCCCAGCTTTTTCTTCGTACCAAAAACATACGCCAAATTACGATGCCTTTCCGTCGGGGCATTTGGCTACTATGATGGCTACGGTAACCGTACTCAGTTTAAATTATCCCGAAAAACGCTGGATAAAACCTGTTGGCTATTCTTTGATGGGTTTAACAGCTTTTGCTATGATGAATACCGAGGTGCATTGGGCTGGAGATTATCCTCTAGCCTTAGCATTGGGCTATATTTCGGGTAAAATAACCGTAGGAAGGCATAAGAAATTAAAAAATTAGCCAATGGCTACACCCACCACATGGCCAATGCCGTAGGTAATTGCAGCGGCGGCTAGTCCAAAGAAAACCTGCCTAAAGCCTGAATACCATACGTTTTTACCTGTGAACAAGGTAATAGCAGCACCAATTATAAATAAACCTACTGCACTTCCTGCAACACTAAAAGCGATGGCCGTAAAACCGGTAGTAAAAAAAAATGGCATTACTGGAATAATAGCACCAATCGTAAACAGTAAGAACGAATATATCGCAGCTTCGGTTGCCGATCCTTGAAGTTCTTCTGCATTAATACCCAATTCCTCTTTTACTAAAATTTCGTGCGCATGGGTTTTATCTTTCATTACTTCGGTAGCCATTGCGTGGGCCTGCTTTTCATCAATGCCCTTGGTCATGTAAATAAGGGCTAATTCTTGGCGTTCACCTTCGGGGTGCGTTTCTAGCTCCTCCATTTCAATCTCCATCTGATTTTCGTAAAGTTCTTGCGAACTCTTTACCGAAATCCACTCTCCGAGCGACATGGATAACGCTCCTGCTAACATACCCGCTAAACCTGCAATTAGTACACCCGAGCCACCAGCTGTGGCACCAGCTATACCCATAACCAAACTAAAGTTAGATACCAAGCCATCGTTACCACCCAATACGGCAGCCCGAATGGCATTGCCACCTACCGATCGGTGTCGACTCTCGAATTTGGAAATATAGGTACCCGCTCGTTTACTGTCTTTTTCAACAATGGAGCGTAATATTTTTACGTGATTGGTTTCGGTACCTGTAATTTCTAGTTTATGTTCTTTTTTGGTATTAATAACTGCATTGGAAATACTTTTTTCGGTATCCATAAGTGCCCCTAACACATAATCGTAGCCAAAAATTTTGCCAATGGTATTTAAGGTCTTGGCCCGCCAAGAGGGCTTAAAAATGCTTTCTAAGTTGATATTTTCTTTGAGGGCAAATGCTTCCGCATGACTTTTCTCGATAGCACTCATTTGTGCATAAACGTGTGCAATAAGCTCATCCGATTCATTGTCGGCTAACTTTTGATATAAATAACTAGCATCAATTTCTGTTTGAATAGCGTGATTAGACATTTTGAAGCAGGATTAATTTGCACACATAAGGTACAAATTTTACAACCAATATTGTCGACTATTGTAAGGTAATTTCAGGTATTTTATACTTGGCTAATGCAGCTACTGTTGTGTTCTTGCCCGATTTTATGCTACTTAAAAATGTAGGGATAGATTTTCCGTATCCTCTACGGCTTATGGCTAAAAGTAGTAAACCTTTTTTACCGTCTTTGGTGGTAGTTTTTATATAGCGATAGGTATTCCACTCTACAATGTTTACCTTTTTGTCCTTAGCATCACTGAGTATAAAATCAATTATCACGTCGTTGCCGTTTTTATCTTCTTTCAGGCTTTCTGCAAAAGCATAGGGGTCAGTTTTCTTAAGCTCATTGGTCCTGGCTATTTTATCCATCGCTAAATTTTTCGGAGAAGCGCTTTCATCGGCCAAAAACTCAATCATAAACATTTCTTTATATTGATTAGGTTTTTGCCCTTTTGCTAAATACTCGTGTTTATAGTAGTTAGGCGAAGGGTGCGAACTCCACGATATGTTAAAACTTGTTTTTTCGAAAACAATAGGCCCCTGCACACCTAATAGGTTTTGGACTTGTGGCGCATTCATATTTAAAGCACCTAGTGCAAAAAAAATGCTAAGCGTAGATTTTATGTAAGGCATAATCAGATTATAGTACTTCGCCCAATTCTTTTTCCACCAAATACTGCATGAGAGTTGTGGCGGCTAACAAAGTTGGACGTGCAAGCTTATCGTTAAATAACATATTAATTGGGCCTTGACCAAAATAAAGACCCTGTTCTGTTAAGAAGCTAATGCGTAGATCATCTTTACTTGGAGCACTTAACCGTTCTTGTCTCCAGGGGCTAAGTCTAGTTTGAATATCTTCCCCAAGTCTAAATAGCTCCGCAATTAATTTCTCCGATTCTGATGTATTGGTATCCCAAAAAATAGATTTTTCTGTATAATTTATGTAAGTAGCTACACCGTTTCGGTAGGCAGCTAGGGTATCTAAGCCCTCAGGCAAGTTTACTTCTAAAACAATTCCCAATAACCGGTTTGACGCAGGTTGTAATTCAAGTTTTCGAAGTTCATTTGCGGCCATTAATGTTATCCGTGAATCTGTGCTTGGGTTGATTAATAATTCGCCCAAGGCAGTACTCGATTCACCGAAAAGAGCATCCCAAGGGTAATCGCTGTTGTTATTTTCATAAAGCGCCAAGTTATCGCAGAATAAACTTTGATAAATTCTGTTTATATACTCGTCTGAATAGGGCCCAGTAGTAGACATAGCTTAATTGATTAAAAAATTGGCATTTACTACCGCTGTTATTTCTTTTCTAATGGCACTTACATCATTTACGCCATAGTCCGACGTTACATTGGAATTTTCGGGTGTAATTTGCAAAACACCCATTCGAGCATTGGTGAGTACACCTAAGTTTCTACCGGTGGCTTCGGCAATGCGTCGGCCACGTATCATCGCATCTTTGGCGGCATCTGCTTGTATATCAATTTTAATTTCAGAAAGTTTGGTGTAGTAGTATTCAGGGGCATTTACGGTAACACTTAATCCTCTTTCTACGAGTGAGGCTGCATCTAGCGAAACATCTCTGATTCGATTTACATTGGATGATTGGACCTCGATGGTTTGTGTGCCTCCGTAAGATCGCACACTTATGGGGCTACCTGCTTCACTATAGATATAATTGGGAAATACATTCATTACTTGCACGCTCATTTTGCTTTTATTGAGACCTTTCTTCGCTAAATAATTCATGACTATAGGTACCTGGGTTTTTAGACTTTGGTACACCCCCAATTGGCCGGGTTCTTCTACATTGATGCTTAGCCTCAGAATCCCTAAATCAGAAACAATACTCTTTTTGGCAGAGCCTGTTACATTGATAGTTTGATTTTCGGATTTCGAAGATTTCCAAGCGGCTGCAAAAATGCTTACCGATAAAATGATAGCCGAGCCCATTATGGCTGCGGGTGCTAGAAAGCGATTTTGCATCATAGTATTTGAAGGTTTTTGAAACAACGCTTTGTGTTTATGGCTTATTGTTTGAATGCGGTATTTTATCCGATTTTTCATTTAGAAGTAGAAATGCCTAATTTAGTGGCCTAAAAGAGCGCAACATGGATACTACTTCTTTTGATTTTGAAAAACCAATTGCTGATTTAAATCAGGAAATTGAAAAGGTGAAACAGATTGCCGAAAAGACAAAAGTGAATATGTCTGATAAGGTAAAAGAGTTGGAAATTAAACTCGAGAAAACAAAAAATGAAGTGTATCAGAATCTTAGCCGTTGGCAAGAAGTACAGCTTTCTCGTCACCCAGATAGGCCACAAACCTTAGATTATATAGAGCAAATTTGCGATGATTTTATTGAAATGCATGGCGATAGAACCGTAAAAGACGATAAAGCTATTATTGGTGGTTTTGCCACCCTTGGCGGACAAACGGTAATGATTATTGGTCATCAAAAAGGAAAAAATACGAAAGAGCGCCAGTATCGGAATTTCGGTATGGCAAACCCAGAGGGATATAGAAAAGCTTTGCGTTTGATGAAATTGGCAGAGAAGTTTAACAAGCCAGTAATTTCATTTATAGATACCATGGGCGCCTACCCAGGCTTAGAGGCCGAAGAGCGTGGCCAAGGCGAAGCTATTGCCAGAAATTTATTAGAAATGTCAGTATTAAAAGTGCCTATACTTTGCTTTATTATTGGCGAAGGAGCATCGGGCGGTGCCTTGGGCATAGGTATTGGCGATAAAGTATACATGTTAGAACATACCTGGTATTCGGTAATTTCTCCAGAATCGTGCTCGTCTATTTTATGGCGTAGTTGGGATTTTAAAGAAAAAGCTGCAGAATGCTTGAAACTGACTTCCAAAGATATGTTTGCTAACAAATTAATTGATGGCGTGGTGCCGGAGCCCTTGGGCGGTGCGCACAGAAACATGGAGCTAATGGCCCAAACCATTAAAGAGCAGGTGATAAAAGATTTAACTGAACTTAAGAAAATAGCTATTGATGAGTTGGTGAACCAACGCATTGAGAAATTTTGCAGCATGGGCGTGGTGAATGAATAAACACTACGCTTAATGGCATAAAAAAGGGGGTTTATTTACTAAACCCCCTTTTTTATGCTTTATTAATTTGATTAAAAAGGTGTTATGCTCGATTGCAAGTCTGCTAACTGCTTTTGTATACGAGCACTTAGCTCTTTTTGCCCTTGACTATCGGTAGTTCTAATAACTTCATTTATGATAGAAAGCCCGAATTGAATATCGTTTCTACCGGCATTTGGCCTGTCTTTTTCTATAGCTATAAGGTAACCAAGCTCATCGATTAAATAATCGGTTACTTTGCTAGTGAGGGCATTTGCTTTTTGGGTTTCACCAATTTTATACAGCAAATCTGCAGTAAAATAGGTCTGCAATGCAGAGCGCATAGAGAATAACCTCTCGGGCACCACTTCTCTACATTTATCTAATGTTTTCTTGGCTTCGTCTATTTTGCCTTCAGCAAGTAGTTGCTTGGCCAAAATATTAAAGTTATTGATGATGATGAGCACCATTCGGTTAGATTCGGTATCTAAGTAACTAGCATTTTTCATATTTCCCCAACGGAATTTCGTCATCATGTTGGTGTACATGGTGGAGGTATTTATTAACTCTTTGTCGGGAGTGGCGCTTGCTTGTAATGGCAATAAGCGGTAGGCAAAACCTTCTTTGTATAAGTATTTATCAAGTCCGGCATAATTTTCTGATGGTACGGTAATGGCAAAATAAATGGGGCGTTTCCAATTATTATGTGCTAAGATGTCTAATAGCCCTAAGTTATCCTTAGTGACGTGATTTTTATTGTACGTCCACGTTAGAGCAGGGGTAATTTGATCTTTTAAATTAGCTGGAAGCGTTCCGCTTGCTAAAACTTCTTGAGGGTTTACGCTAAGCTTGAAGTTTTTAGTAGGCAAGAAATTTTGTTTATCACCACTTTCGTAGCCTACTTTATCACCATCAGCATCCGATAAAAGGAATTCAACTAAGTTTTTAAGTTCAACCGGTTCTTTTAATCCGATATCTTGGTAGTATAAGATATCACGCACACCCTGCACAAATTTTTCGTTCGGCATGCTCAATGGAGCGGGCTCCGCTTTGTTTATTTTATCTTTCAACTGACGTAAATACCAATCGGTACCTAACAGGCTTAAGTTAATTACCCGTACATCTGGGCGAATATTTTCTACTTCTTGGGCATACCAAATAGGGTAGGTGTCGTTATCTCCATAGGTAAATAAAATAGCATTTGGCGCACACGATTCTAAGTAATCAATCGCAAAATCTCTTGGTGTAGTTTTGCTTGATCTGTCGTGGTCGTTCCAACCTTCTTTGGCCATTAATGCTGGAGCCATGCATAGGCCAATAAGCGTTGCTAAAATGGCTCCATTCTGAGGGTTTAGCTTTTTGCTTAAGAACTCCGAAATAGCGGCAACTCCTAAACCAATCCAAATGGCAAAAGCGTAGAAAGATCCAGTATAGGCATAATCACGCTCTCTGGGTTGTAGGGGAGTTTGGTTTAAGTAGAGTACAATAGCCATGCCGGTAAAGAAAAATAAGAGTGCTACAATTCCAGCATCTTTTTCTTTGCGTTTAAAATGCCAAAATATACCAATTAAGCCTAAAATGAATGGAAGAGCAAAGAAACGGTTGTAAGCAACCTGTGTTTTAGCTCCTTGCGAAAGCGCATCTTGGCCGCCAATATGTAAATTGTCAATGGCTTTAATACCAGTCATCCAATTGCCATCTAAATAATTTCCATGGCCTTGCTCATCATTTTGTCGGCCCACAAAGTTCCATGCAAAATAACGCATGTACATAAAGCCGGTTTGGTAGCTAAATAGAAAACCAAGGTTATCTGTAAAACTAGGGGAGCCCGTTTCGCCTAGCTGCATCCAATCTTTGTAAAAGCCAACATGGCTAGGATCATTACTATACATTCTGGGTAGTAAAGTATTGCGATCGTACACGTATTCGTTCCTTTTTTCTTTAAGTTCTTCATATTTAGTAGCATCCTTGCGGTAAATGGTTGCACCTTCGTTTACTTCTATCAGTTTAGAATCGAAATAATGCCCATATGCCAAAGGCCTGTCGCCATATTGTTCTCTATTTAAGTAACTCAACATGGCAAATACATTATCCGGATCGGAGTTATTCAAACTTGGGTTAGCCTGTGCTCTAATAATCAGCATGGCGTAAGAACTATAGCCTAATAAAATGAAGGTGAAACAAAGCAAGGCTAGGTTTAATACCGCTTTGTTTTTGCGAATACTGTAGCGAATGCCGTACACAATAGCCCCGATAAGTAATAGAGTAAATACAAGCACGCCACTACCAAAGCCTAATCCTAAAGAATTTACAAAGAATAAATCGAAATTGGCGGCTAGTTTAATGAGGTATTGAATAACTCCGTATTGAATAACCCCTAAAATAAGAATACCCGTAAATAAGGCTAAAATGGTTCCTTTGGGCGTTGCAATTACGTTACGTTTGAAATAATACACCAAGGCAATGGCTGGTATTACTAATAAGTTTAACAAGTGTACACCAATGGAAAGCCCCATCACATAAGCTATAAAAATGATCCAGCGGTCTGCCCCAGGTTCATTGGCTTGTGCTTCCCATTTTAAAATAGCCCAAAATACAATGGCTGTACATAACGATGACATGGCATACACTTCAGATTCCACAGCAGAAAACCAAAAAGAATCTGAAAAAGTATAGGCAAGAGCACCCACTAATCCACTACCTATAATACTAATTAATTGGCCGTTACTAAGCTCTTCATTGGGTTTCGCCACTACTTTTTTGGCAAGAGCTGTAATAGTCCAGAATAAAAATAATATGGTTAAACCACTACAAAGTGCTGAGCCTACATTCATGAAATAAGCTATCTTGGCGGTGTTGCCACCAGCCAACAAGGAGAACATTTTCTGAACCATTAGAAACAGTGGAGCGCCCGGCTGGTGTACTACTTGCAATTTATAGGCAGCAGCAATAAATTCGCCACAATCCCAAAAACTAGTAGAAGGTTCTAAGGTTAAAATATAGGTGATAGATGCGATTAAAAAAGTTACCCATCCGGCCAGATTATTAATTTTTGAATAGTTCATAAACGGTTTTCCTTTAGAAATGTCGAAAATAAGGAATAGAATTTAAATTTGAGCAATTCAAGCCTAGCTATTAACAGAATTTAACAGCCCGTAATTTCTTCTGCCTAAAATGTAAATTCATTTGCAGATTAGTATTTATCCCTCTATATTTGCGAACCATTTGCCGGCATTAGCTTGGTTTTTGGAGATTGTCCTATAGTATAAAGGTAGTACAACTGGTTTTGGTCCAGTCTGTCTAGGTTCGAATCCTGGTAGGACAACATGAAAGAGTTCGGATTGTGTATTTCCCGCAATCCGAATTTTTTTAAACGTCTAACAAAAAGGTTATGCCCTTACAATTTAATCCTGTAAAACTGTTTGCTGGTTCTGGAACTACGGTTTTGGCCCAAAAGATAGCAGAATCGTATGGTAAGCCATTAGGCGATGTTTCACTTTCTCGTTTTAGCGATGGCGAATTTCAGCCACACTTCAACGAATCGGTTAGAGGATGCGACATCTTCTTAATCCAAAGCACCATTCCACCAACCGAAAATTTGATGGAATTATTGCTCATGACAGATGCAGCCAAAAGAGCATCGGCCCATTACATTACCGTGGTGGTTCCTTATTTTGGTTTTGCTCGTCAAGATAGAAAAGATAAACCAAGAGTGGCCATTGGCGCAAAGCTAATTGCCAATCTAATTACTGCATCGGGTGCCCACCGTATTATGACGATGGATTTGCATGCTGCACAAATACAAGGGTTCTTTGACATTCCGGTTGACCATTTGGATGCTTCGGTAATTTTTGTGCCTTATATTAAGAGCCTCAACCTACCGAATTTAACCATCGCATCGCCGGATATGGGAGGTTCTTACCGTGCCCGTACGTTTGCCAAATACTTTAATGCCGAAGTGGTTATTTGCGATAAACGAAGAAAACGTGCCAATGAAATCGAATCGATGTCGATTATTGGTGACGTAAGCGGGCAAGATATTGTTTTGATAGACGATATTTGCGACACCGCCGGAACCTTGGCCAAAGCCGCTTCCTTAATTATGGAAAACGGAGCCAATAGTGTAAGAGCCGTTTGTAGCCATGCCGTATTATCTGGTAAGGCTTACGAAACCATTGAAAATTCTGCCTTGGCAGAATTAATAGTTACCGATACGATCCCCTTAAAACAGGAGAGTAGCAAAATTAAGGTCTTATCAACCGCCGATTTGTTTGCCAAAGCCATTGCTAATGTAAACGAACACGGCTCGATATCAGATCTGTTTAGAGTAGAATAACAATAACGTTAGATATATAATAAATTAAAAAATGAAATCATTTGCTATTAGCGGTTCTCGTAGAGAGAACGTAGGGAAAAGAGACGCTAAAGAATTGCGTTACGAAGGCAAAGTGCCTGCAGTTCTTTATGGTGGAGACAACCAAATCCACTTCGCCGTGTCCGCAGCTGATCTGAAAGGCTTGGTGTACACACCAGACGTTCATTTCGTTGACATTGATGTAGAAGGTACCAAAGCGCAAGCGGTATTGCAAGACATCCAATTTCACCCATTAACCGAACAAATTTTGCACGTTGACTTTTTAAGAGTAAACGAAAGCAAACCATTTGTAATGGAAATTCCGGTAAAATTAACCGGCACTTCTCCTGGCGTTAAAATGGGGGGTAAATTAATCCAAAAACTACGTAAACTGCGTGTTAAAGCATTCGCTAAAGATATGCCACAATACGTTGAAGTAGGTATTGAAGTATTAGAATTAGGAAAATCTGTACGTGTTGGCGATTTAAGCTTCGATAAATTCCAAGTAACCAACAATGCCGATGATACCATCGTTTCTGTGGTAATGTCTCGTGCATTAAAACAAGCAGAACAAGAAGCAGCTAGTTAATACAGCCTTGTTTCTCAAAAAAAGCGCCTCCAAAACGGGGCGCTTTTTTTATGCCCGCTAAGCCCAGTCTTTTTTTATATTTGTTATTCATGAAATACCTCATAATTGGATTAGGAAACATAGGCCCCGAATATGCCGATAACAGGCATAATATTGGCTTTATGGTGTTAGATGAATTGGCCAAAAAAGCGGGTGCAAGTTTCACCACCATGCGTTTGGCAGGCTATACCGAAGTGTCTTTTAAAGGCAAAAAACTCTGCCTCATAAAACCTACCACTTACATGAATTTAAGTGGCAAAGCCCTTAACTATTGGATGCAGGAATTGGCCATTCCGGCCGAGCGGGTACTTATTGTGGTTGACGATTTAGCCCTGCCTTTCGGAACGGTGCGTTTAAAGCCCAAAGGAAGCAATGCAGGCCACAACGGATTAAAAAGCATTGAGGCGGTATTGGGCCATTCCGATTATCCACGTATTCGCTTTGGCATTGGTGATGATTTCCCAAAAGGACACCAAGTAGATTATGTATTAAGCGGATTTGACGCAACCGAACAGCCCGAATTACCGTCTTTAATAGATAAAAGCATACAAATGATAGAAAGTTTTGTGGCCATTGGCCCCGAGTTAACCATGACTAACTTTAATAAATAACATGATTACCCTCTACGGCATACCCAATTGCAATACCGTTAAAAAAGCCCTCGATTGGCTGAAAGCTCAACAAATAGACTATACTTTTCACGATTTTAAGAAAAAAGGCATCACTACAGATAGATTAGAAGCTTGGGCCAAGCAAGTGGGTTGGGAAGCTTTGGTAAACAAAAGAGGCACTACGTGGAAGCAATTGCCTCTAGAAATTCAACAAGGCATTCAAAATAAAGAAGCAGCATTTGAGTTAATACTGCAGAAAACAAGTGTAACAAAACGCCCTATACTGGAGTCGAAGAAAGGTATTTTGTTAGGTTTTGATGATATAGCCTATGCTACATATTTTGCAAAGAAGTAACATTTATAATTAAATAACAATCATTTTCACTAATTTACAACTCTAAAAATCAATCTCACAATGAACAAAATTAAACACTTTATCAGTGTATCGTTTGCCTTGTTGCTAGGAGTAAATACCTTTGCACAACAAGCGCCAAGCGCAAGCACGTCGGCACCGGTATCTAAATATAGCTATCAGGATGCTTTTGCTCCTATTTTTTATACCAGAACAGGTAACGAATACCGTTCGGCAAGTGGGCAGCCTGGTCCTAAATATTGGCAAAACCGTGCCGATTATCAATTAACCGCTAAGTTAAATGATCAAAAAAACGAAATTTCGGGTTCAGCTACCGTAACTTATACCAATAATAGCCCCGATGCCTTAGGCTTTGTTTGGATGCAATTAGACCAAAATTTATTTAAAGCCGATTCTCGTGGAAATGCAGTAATTCCAATGAATGGAAGCCGTAATGGTGCTGGTAATCAAAAATTTGATGGCGGATACACCATCAAATCGGTATCTGTTTTAAGTACCCTTCAAGGTAAAACCACCCAAACTGAATTGAAATACCAAATTACCGATACCCGTATGCAGGTTTTCTTGCCAAAATCGCTACAAGCGGCCGGCGGTCAGGTAAAATTAAAAGTAGAGTATAGTTTTGTGTCACCTTTGTACGGTTCCGATCGTATGGGTGTTGAGCAAACAAAAAATGGTAAAATATTCACCCTAGCGCAATGGTATCCACGCATGTGTGTGTACGATGATGTGCGTGGTTGGAACGTAGACCCGTATTTGGGTGCTAGTGAGTTTTACTTAGAATATGGCGATTTTGACGTAGCATTAACTGTTCCTGCAAGTCATATTGTAGTAGCTTCGGGTGAATTAACCAACCCGCAAGACGTATACACTGCCGAGCAACAAAAACGTTGGGCAGATGCTGCTGCTAGTGAAAAAACAGTGATCATTAGAGGCGAAGCAGAATTAACTAACCCTGCTTCACGTCCGGCTGGTAAAACTGAATTAACGTGGAAATATAAAATTAAAAATTCTAGAGATTTTGCCTTTGCATCGTCTCCAGCATTTATTATTGATGCGGCTAAAATTAACGTTGCAAGCGGTAAAAAAACCTTGGCCATTTCTGCCTATCCGGTAGAAAGTACCGGAAACGATGCTTGGAGCCGTTCAACCGAATACACCAAAGCATCTATTGAACATTACTCGAAACAATGGTTCGAATTTCCGTACCCTGCAGCTACCAACGTAGCTGGTAACGAGGGTGGTATGGAATATCCAGGCATTGTATTTTGCAATTGGAAAGATAAAACCGCAGGACTTTGGGGTGTAACCGATCATGAATTTGGTCACACCTGGTTCCCGATGATTGTAGGTTCAAACGAACGCATGTTTGGTTGGATGGACGAAGGATTTAACACCTTTATAAACAGCCTAAGTACCGAAGCCTTTAATAAAGGCGAATATGCTGAAAAGCCAATGGATATGCACCGTATGGCAAATAGTTTGACTAGCCCTACACTTGAGCCTGTTTTGAGTACTCCAGACGGAATGAAAGAGCGCAACATTGGTTTGTTATGCTACTTTAAACCGGGTGCAGGCCTTACCTTATTGCGTGAGCAAATTTTAGGCAAAGAGCGTTTCGATCGTGCATTCCGTACTTATGTAGAGCGTTGGGCTTACAAACACCCAACTCCAGATGATTTCTTCCGCACCATGGAGAACGTATCTGGTGAAAACCTAAGTTGGTTTTGGAGAGGCTGGGTACAAAACAACTGGCGCTTAGATCAAGCCGTTACCGCCGTTAAATACGATAAAAATGATCCAAAAAACGGAGCCATTATTACCGTTGAAAATTTAGAAAAATTACCTATGCCCGTAATTTTAGAACTTAAAACCAAAAGCGGTAAAAAAGAACGCATAACCTTGCCAGTAGAAATTTGGCAACGCAATACTTCATGGACTTTTAAATATCCATCCACCGAAGAATTGGAATCGGTAAGTTCAGATCCAGATCATGTATTGCCAGATCACAATTCTGCAAACGATGTGTGGAGAGCAACTTCCCAAGCAACTGTAATTGAAGCTCCGGTAAGCAACGATATGTACGTAGGAACCTATTCTACTACTAGCATGCCAATTAAACTAGATATTAAAGTAGAAAATGGAGGCTTAGTAGCTCAAGCAACTGGTCAACCGGCATTTCCTTTAACACCCAATGGTAAAGATAAATTCTTATTTGAAGCCGCTGGCTTAGATTTAGAGTTTAATACCGTAAAAGGCGAATTAACTATTATTCAAGGTGGTTCACCCATAGTGTTTACTCGTGATGGTGGTCCAGTTGTTGTTGCAGCCCCTGCTGTAGCGCCTGCCGCTCCTGCAAAAGGAAAGAAAAAATAATTTCTCTCCATCTTTTACAAAAAAAGGGGAAGCGAAGTTGCTTCCCCTTTTTTTGTTTTCTAATCCCCTAATTCGAGCTAGGCTAAGCAAGGCTATTCACACTAAATTTCATAAACGAATTATTTTCACTTAAATGCTTGAAAATCAAAAAGGGAAACATTACCTTTGCAGTCCTTTAAAATAGGATAAAACAATTTTAAAACTAAAAACAACAAATGCCAACCATTCAACAATTAGTTAGGAAAGGTAGAGTAGCTATGGTGGATAAGAGTAAATCCCCAGCGTTGGACAGCTGTCCACAGCGAAGAGGTGTGTGTACCCGTGTATACACTACTACCCCTAAAAAACCAAACTCAGCCATGCGTAAAGTAGCTCGTGTGCGTTTAACCAACGGAAAAGAAGTAAATGCTTACATCCCAGGAGAAGGCCACAACTTGCAAGAACACTCAATTGTATTAATTCGCGGTGGACGTGTGAAAGATTTACCGGGTGTACGTTACCACATTATTCGTGGTGCATTAGATACTTCTGGTGTAGACGGACGTAATCAACGTCGTTCTAAATACGGAACGAAGAAACCTAAAGCTAAAGCATAAACGGAGGAAAGAATCATGAGAAAGTCGAAACCAAAAAAACGAATTATCCTGCCTGATCCGAAGTTTAACGACGTAATGGTAACCAGGTTTGTAAACAATATGATGTATGATGGCAAAAAGTCAATTGCGTACGCAATTTTCTATGATGCTGTTGAATTAGTAGAGAAAAAAACGAGCGAAAACGGATTAGAGTCTTGGAAAAAGGCACTAAACAACGTAATGCCTATGGTAGAGGTTAAATCTCGTCGTGTAGGTGGCGCTAACTTCCAAGTACCAACCGAGGTTCGTCCGGATCGTAAAATTGCGCTGGGAATGAAATGGTTAATTAATTATTCACGCAAACGTGGTGAAAAAACCATGATGGAAAAATTAGCCGGCGAAATTATTGCTGCCGCTAAAGGTGAAGGTGCTGCCGTGAAGAAAAAAGAAGACACCCATAAAATGGCTGAAGCCAATAAAGCATTCTCACACTTTAGATTTTAATTAGAAAGATAAGATGTCAAGAGATTTAAAATTTACCAGAAATATTGGTATCGCCGCACATATTGATGCTGGTAAAACAACAACCACCGAGCGTATTCTTTATTATGCTGGTGTAAGTCATAAAATTGGTGAAGTGCACGAAGGTGCAGCTACCATGGATTGGATGGCACAAGAGCAGGAGCGTGGTATTACCATTACTTCGGCTGCAACAACCGTTGGTTGGAAATACAGAGGTCAAGATTATCATATCAACATCATCGATACTCCGGGTCACGTGGATTTTACCGTAGAGGTAAACCGTTCACTGCGTGTATTAGATGGTTTGGTTTTCTTATTCTCTGCGGTTGATGGTGTTGAACCTCAATCTGAAACCAACTGGCGTTTAGCTAATAACTACAATGTTGCCCGTATCGGTTTCGTTAATAAAATGGATCGTTCTGGTGCCGACTTCTTAAAAGTAGTAAAGCAGGTTAAAGACATGTTAGGTTCTAACGCCGTGCCTTTGCAGTTGCCAATTGGTGCTGAAGAAGGATTTAAAGGTGTTATCGATCTTATTAACTTCCGTGGTATTGTTTGGAACGAGCACGATAAAGGGATGACCTTTACCGAAGTGCCAATTCCGGAAGATATGATTGCTGAAGCAACGGAATGGAGAGAAAAATTACTAGAATCTGTAGCTGAATACGATGAGAGCTTGATGGAGAAATTCTTCGATGCTCCTGAAACAATTACAGAACGCGAAGTTTTAGACGCTTTACGTCAGGCTGTTTTAGATGCCAAAATTGTTCCTATGGTTTGTGGTTCATCTTTCAAAAACAAAGGTGTACAAACCATGTTGGATTATGTGATGGAATTATTGCCTTCACCAATGGACGTAGAAGGTATTGTAGGAACTAATCCAGATACCGGTGAAGAAATCTTACGTAAACCATCTGAAAAAGAACCATTTGCAGCTTTAGCATTCAAAATTGCAACCGATCCGTTTGTGGGTCGTTTGTGTTTTATTCGTGTTTACTCAGGTAACCTAGAAGCCGGATCGTATGTATATAACATGCGCTCAGGTAATAAAGAACGTATTTCTCGTATCTTCCAAATGCATGCCAACAAGCAAAATCCAATTCCTAATGTAGGAGCCGGAGATATTGCAGCGGTAGTAGGATTTAAAGATATTAAAACCGGAGATACCCTTTGCGATGAAAAACACCCAATCGTGTTAGAATCTATGAATTTCCCTGAACCGGTTATCGGTTTAGCTATTGAGCCTAAAACACAGGCCGATATGGATAAATTAGGTATGGCTTTAGGTAAATTATCTGAAGAAGATCCTACATTCCACGTAAAAACAGATGAAGAAACAGGTCAGACTGTAATTTCAGGTATGGGTGAGCTTCACTTAGATATTATCATGGATCGTTTGAAACGTGAGTTTAAAGTAGAAGTAAACCAGGGAGCTCCACAGGTTTCTTACAAAGAGGCCATTACCGGAACGTCACAACACCGCGAAACGTATAAGAAACAAACAGGTGGTCGTGGTAAATTTGCCGATATTCAAGTTATTATTTCGCCTATTGATGCCGATTACGAAAAAGGCGGTTTACAGTTTGTAAACGAAATTTCAGGTGGTTCTATTCCACGTGAATTTATCCCTTCGGTTGAAAAAGGCTTTGCTGCCGCAATGGTTAACGGTGTTTTAGCCGGATATCCATTACAAGGCATGAAAGTGCGTTTAATTGACGGATCTTTCCACGCAGTCGATTCAGATGCTTTATCATTCGAGATTTGTGCCCGTTCTGCTTTCCGTGAAGCATTGCCAAAATGTAAGCCGGTATTGATGGAGCCAATCATGAAAATTGAGATATTAACTCCTGAAGAAAACATGGGTGACGTTATTGGTGATATGAACCGTCGTCGTGGCCAGCTTTTAGGTATGGATTCACGTGCAGGCGCACAGGTTATTAAAGCCACCGTGCCGCTTTCTGAAATGTTTGGTTATGTAACCCAGTTACGTACCATCACCTCAGGTCGTGCAACCTCTACTATGGAGTTTGATCATTACGAACCAGCTCCTAAAAACGTACAAGATGAGGTAATTGCTAAATCAAAAGGCAAAACCGCAAACGCATAAATTAATTAATTACCAACCCTGCTAACTAATAGCTCTTAGTAGGGTTTAAACAAAAATAACATGAGCCAAAGAATCAGAATTAAATTGAAATCGTACGATTACAACTTGGTTGATAAATCAGCCGAGAAAATCGTAAAAACAGTAAAACCTACGGGTGCTGTGGTAAGTGGACCTATTCCATTGCCAACGGAGAAAAGAATTTTCACTGTGTTGCGTTCACCACACGTAAACAAAAAAGCACGTGAGCAATTCCAGTTATGCGCTTACAAGCGTTTGTTAGATATTTATAGCTCTAACTCTAAAACGGTTGACGCCTTAATGAAATTAGAATTGCCTTCAGGTGTTGAAGTAGAAATCAAAGTCTGATAAATCGGTTTATCCGAATACAAAAGCCATCCCAAACGGGGTGGCTTTTTTGTTAAGCCCCTATTCCTAGGACATCGAATACGTGAAATCACACAATTCACTTATTTTTACTCTCTTTTTAAGTATTATTTTGTATAACTTTAAATTATTCAGTTTTAATATTATTTATCTTTTATAATGTTAAAATAGCTGTATACATGCATATGCTCAGATAAGTAAATGTTATACTTAACTAAGTAAGCCCCAATCTACCTAATGAAAAAACTCTATTTTGCCCTTTTAGTATTTTTGTCGGTATGTACCGCCAATTCGGCTTTGGGGCAGAGTATAAGTATTAATTATTTTGATAGTGCGGCAAAATATGCACCGGGTTCTGGAGTAGCTGTACAGCTTAATCTTAGTGGCAAATTTGCTTTGACCGCTTCTGGAATTCCGGACAACCAGTTTATCCTCCAATTATCTGATCAGTTTGGTAATTTTACGGTTGCTGCTACTAAAAGTTTAACATATATAAATAATTTTTATACGCCTAATATAACAGGTGTTATACCAGCTTCAATTCCTTCGGGAATGGGTTATAGATTGCGTGTAAAAAGCACTAATCCTGAAAGAGTTTCTGATCCATCGGCTCCTTTTGAAATTATTGGAACAGCTCAGGAAATTGTGCCAAAATTTTCTTTTTCCAGCGAAACGCTCAAATTAGATTGTTTTAATAATAACTATTTCGGCTTCGTTGATAAAAGCAATTCAGATACAACTCGGGAATTAAATGCCGAAATTCTTGATTATGATCTAAATTCAGAGTATTCAATTAAGTTAATTAAACGGTATCCAAGCCTTCAAATACAATCTTTGACTCATTTTTTTGGTGCATTTAATATCCCAAGTGGTTTACCTGTTGGTAATTATGTTATTGAAATAAAAAAAACAAGTTCTTCTGGGATAACGTCTATTAATAGTTATAACTATTTATTCAATACAGGAAATACTTCCTTAGGTAATACCAGTTCCGAAAACATTTGTACAACAAACGATTTTAATATTAATATTGATACCAATAATATTAAGACAAATTATCCTGGTTCATACTATACTTTCGATTTCGGCGATGGTTCTGCTCTTCGTTATGTTACTCATGAAGAGCTAATGAAAAATCCTAACTTTACTCATCAATATCTGATTGCAACATGTGATGCTCCGACTTCTCTGAATGCAAACGGTTTCTACAAGGTTACTGCAAAATTATACAATCAAGGTATTGGTTCAGGACTTTCACCCAATTCTAATTTATGTACCACTTTCAGTTTAAATGGAAATGGTACAACTAAAAATGTTAAAGTAAGTACCCAGCCAATTGCTAATTTTACTGGACCCACTTCTGTTTGTTTTAAATCCCCAGCTACCTTTACAAATACAACACAAGCTGGAAAATGGGCAAATACGAGTGGGGTCTGTCTTACAACCACTACAGTGAAGTGGACGTGGAAAAGCCCTGGGCAAAATCAATTCACTGCTGTACCTTCTGCTTTCATTTCAATTACTAATAAGGATTTGATTATACCTGCTAATGCATTAAGCATAATAGGTGTTTGGTATATTAGACTAGAAGCCAACAATCCTGAAGGCTGTATTGACGCTACTGAAAAAATAATGCCTCTCTGTGTTGAAGCAGCCCCTTTACCATCTTTTAATTTTGTTTACGGTGAGCAGGTGATTGCTAATAATTCTACATTATGTATAAATACCACTCCAGCTCCAAAAGTTAGGTTAATTAACAAATCTAACACTCTGGTGCCGCCTAGCCCTTGTTCGAGTGCTCAATATCTATGGACGGTTACGCCTTCAACGGGTGCAACTATCACCAATCCAACTTCTGTTAATGATGCGTTATTAGAATTTACTATTGCTGGTACCTATAATGTTCGCTTACGTGTTACTAATAGTTGTGGTACTGTAGATACAACTAAAACAATAACCGTCGTCGGTCCACCCTCCATATCCAATTACAGCGGCTCGGTTTCCTATTGCGATACCATACCTAAACAACTTGATTTCGCCCCAACGTACAACGCCAATTTTGCTAAAGCTGCCGATTTAACGTATACCTGGACGGTGACCGGAACGGGAATTACCCCTGCCGATTATGAGTTTACTGGTGGTACCACGGCTAGCTCTGCCAATCCGAAGATTATATTTAAAAAGTACGGGACCTACGCCGTTAAAGTAGTATTTACAAATGGCTGTGGTTCAGCTGAGGCCACTAAAACATTTATTTTCAATCAGCCGCTTCAGGCTAGTATTACAGCAAATACTAGTGCTACAGATATTACCGTTTGTCCGAGTACGCCTATTAACCTCAATGCCCTCATTAACGGTCCTCCAGGTTATACGTATGTTTGGACAAAAACAGGTGGTTCCGGAAGTCTGAGTGCTAATAATGTATTAAATCCGGTATATACCCCTTCATTAGCTGATAATGGTCAGCAGATTACCTTTACCCTTACTGTTACCTATCCGGGTACAGTTCCTTCGCCTTGTACTTCCCCATTAATTAAAACTATTAAAGTAACCTATGTGGCTAATAATACGGCTGCAAATACAACCCTAGCCCGCTGTTCGGGTACCGCCGTAGGTTTTACGCCGGTTTCTACTGTTACCGGAAGTCAATTTACTTGGACCATTAAATCCATAGGCCCTAACATTACAGGAGCCAATGCTTCGGCAATATTTGGCCCTGGCCCTATTAACGATGTATTGGTGAACACCGGTACAGCTATTGAAACTGTTGTTTACGAAATTAGTGCTAAAAGTGCGGGTGGTTGTGTTGGAACCCCATTCACGTTAACCGTTACCGTGTATCCGCCAATTACGGGTAATGTTATTTCAGCGAATCAAACTATTTGTGCCAATCAAACTCCAGCAGCACTCGGCCAAGATGCTTCTAGTACCCTTAGTGGTGGAAATTTAACCACTTATATATACGCATGGGAGCAAAAAGTAGGCGCTGGTCCATGGACGATTATTTCCGGTGCTAGCAGTGCTACATTTCAGCCAGGTGCATTAACCAATACTACGTTATATATACGTACTGTATGGTCGCCTAATGCGCAAAGTTGTGTAAATGTGAGTAGTGAAATTACGGTAACCGTAAATCCTTTGCCAAGCGTTACGTTGGGTGCGGTTACGGCGATATGTAATTCAGAAACAAGCTTTTTATTACCCTACTCTGCTGCACAAAACACGCCAACAAAATATTCTATTTCTGTGAGTACACCCGCTATGCCTGGTTTTATACCCGTTGTAGACGCAGATTTAGGGACATCTCCTTTAAGCATTAGTATTCCATCGGGCTTGGCTCAAAACAATTATGTTTTTGTGTTTACCGTAAAAAATGCCAACGGTTGTGTTTCTTCCAGTCAAACGTTTACTGTTCCTGTTAAATCTCCACCTACACCAGCAATTGCAGGTTCGGTAGATACACTCATCAATTGTAATAATGGTTCATTTACCATGTCTGCTAATTTACCCACCATTGGTGCTGGTATATGGAGCATTGTGGGAGCTGCAAATGGAGCAACCATCACCAGCCCAACTAGCCGAACCACCACTATTACTGGCTTGCAAGCTGGCACATCAGTCCGTTTGAGATGGACCATTAGCAATGCCCCATGTGCCGATTCATTCGATGATATTGTACTAATTAATGAAGCTCCTTCCACGGTTGCCCTTGCTGGAGCAACCTTAAGAAATTGCGATTCGGGAACCTTTACGTTAGGAGCAAATACGCCGGCAGCTAATGAACAAGGTACTTGGACTATTGTGGGTGCCGCGAATGGAGCCATCATAACCAATTCGAATAGCCCGAATAGTACCTTAACTGGTTTGCAAGCAGGTAAGAGTGTTACCTTGAGATGGACTATTACCAATAAGGCTTGCTCCAGCAGTGCGACTACAACCGTTTCTAATGTAAACCCAATTACGGCCAATACCATTTCATTTAGTAACCCTGATCCATGTACTGGTCAGCAAATTACGATTGTGGGTAGTACGCCAGTTGGTGGCGATGTAGCTACACTTTTCCCATCAAACTTTAATTATTCTTGGGAGATTAAAAACTCATTAGGTGGATGGGATCCGCTACCCAATACTACCAAAGATTTATCTAACTATACCACCAGCACTACGTTCACAGTTCGTCGAAAAGTAACTTCCTACGAATGTACGAGTACTAGCAATGACCTTACAATTACTGTTTTACCACTTGCAAGTAATACTATAAGTGCCCCACAAACCATTTGCTTTAATACGGTACCTGCCGAATTAACTGGCAATATGCCAAGTGGTGGAAGTGGAAGCTATACTTTTCAATGGCAAAGTTCATCTGATAATATTACGTTTACGAATATTGCATCTGCACAAAATCAAAATTACCAACCCTTAGCGCTTACCAGCACTACCTATTTCCGACGTTTGGTGAGCAGCGGTACCTGTTTAATCAACTCCACATCGGTACAAATTACGGTAAATCCAAAACCTGTAATGACCACCATTACCGATAAGACATTCTGTAATAATGCATCGGTGAGTCCAATTAGTTTTGCAAGTAACCCTGGAACGAACACAACATACGCATGGACGAATGATAATACAGCTATTGGTTTAGGTGCCAGTGGTTCAGGAGCCACACCTTTATTCACTTCTAGTAATTTACTGAAGGAACCCATTTTCGGAACCATAGTAATTACTCCAACTTATACAGTTGCTACCAGCACGGGTGCTTTTTGTGAGGGCACTCCAACAAGTTTTAAATTGTATGTATTGCCTACTATTAGTGCAAACCCTATTGCTGACACAACGGTATGTACGGGTTCAACAATTTCTGCATTTATACCGAGCACCGATGCAACTGCTTTTTCGGGTTCTAGTGTTAAATTCAAATGGACTGTAGCCGGAAGCGGAATCAATTTATTAAGTAATTCTTTACCTCAAAACCAAGTATCGGCCTTTACTGCAACCAATTCAGGTACCTCCGATTTACAAGCAACTATAACCGTAACACCTGTATATAATTTCAATGGAGCTGCTTGTGATGGCATTCCAACGAGTTACAAAATTACCGTTAAGCCTAATCCATCAGTAGCCGCTGCTGGAGCTGATGCTAAAATTTGTGGGGTTACAGAATATACGCTTGCGGCTATTTCTCCTGTTGTTGGTACCGGAGTGTGGACTCAAACCTTAGGTCCGGCAGCTAATTTTACAAATCCGAGCCAATACAATACGAAGGTAACCGGGCTGCAAGCCGGTACTCGTTACGAGTTTCAGTGGACAGTGACAAATGTACCTTGTGCAAGTTCTACCAATGATAAAGTAATAGTTGATGTACTTTCTCCAATAACCAATACAATAAAAGCAGATAAATTAACCATTTGTGTTGGAGAAAGTGTAGTCCTTTCATCAGATGTGTTGAGTGGTGGAAATGTTCCTGGCCCTGTTAGTGCATCGTACAGCTACATATGGGAAACTTCTCCTAATGGTGCCAATAATTGGCAGGTACTTACAGGTTCGGTTTCGGCTAGTTTAACATTAAGCCCTACTTCAAACATTTATGTGCGTCGCAAGGTAAGTAGTTATAATTTATGCGAAGAGACATCTCAGGCTATTGCAATTACAGTTAATCCAGGTACACCAACAGCCAATGCCGGCTCCGATCAAATACTATGTAACCTTACCTCGGCTACTTTAGCAGCCACCAATAATTTAGGTAGCACTTTTGCAGGCCGTGGCAAATGGACTGATGTTACGGTTGGTGGTACTGTACCTGCATTGGTATTTAGTGATGATACCGATCCGAGTGCTGTAGTAAGCGGTTTGCAGCCTAATAAGACCTATACCTTACGTTGGACCATAGCCGGCTTGGCACCATGTGCTCCTACATCAGATGAGGTAAGCATAACCGTACGCCCCGAGATAGTAGCGAATGCCGGATTAAGCAAAATATTCTGCGATCAAAGTAGTATAAACAAATCCTATCCCCTAGCAGCCAATACACCGAAAGCTTTCGAGACCGGCTTGTGGACTGTGGTAAGTGGACCAGCAGGTAGCAGTTTTAGCGCAGCCACTAGCCCAACAAGCAGCATCAACAACCTAAGTCCAGGTACCTACATTCTAAAATGGACAGTACAAAATGATGCCAATACTTGTGCAGCTGTTTCCGATACCATGAAACTGGAAGTATTTGCCGCCCCAATATCAGGAGCACTAACAAGTAGCATTAACCAAGTATGCGATACCGGAAACTCTGGCACCATTACCTTAAGTGGCCAAGTAGGAACCATTAAACAATGGGAGTATAAAGAAGTAGGCGGCGCATGGACCATATTAGCCAATACCACCACTAGGCACTGGTAGTGAGTGATGGTCCAAGCACCGTATGTCCAAGTAATAAATATACCGATAGCATCAAAATCCAGGTTGATCCAGCATCCGTAGGAGGGACTACCGCAGGCGCCGATACGGTATGTCAAGGTAGCAACAGTGGAACCATTACGCTTAGCGGCAAAGTAGGCACAGTAGTGGAATGGCAATATTCTACCAACAACGGTACCAGCTGGACAGCTATAGCAAACACTACAGCCACATTAAGCTATACTGGCCTTACTACGCCTCTAAATACGATTACCCAATACCAATACAGAGCCCGTGTAAAGAGTGGTGTGTGTTCTGAGCAATTTTCTTCTATTACCACCATTGCGGTGTTACCACCGGTAACAACTGCTACCGCAAGTAATTTGTCTGAGTGTAATGTAACTACTACGCAACTAACTGGTAATCTGGCAATACAAGGTATAGGTACATGGACCCAGTTGCCCGGTGGACCAAATGTTGCAGTAATTTCGGATATACATAACCCAACTTCAGTGGTTTCTAACCTTGTAGTAGGTGTGTATACATTCAAATGGACTATCGATAATGGGTTTTGTGCTCCAAGTTCGGCTACCATGACTTTATCTAATTACCCAGCTATTGTGAATGAAATACAAACTGCTGTGGATACCATTTGTGCCGATCAAGCCATTCTGATTAGCGATAAAACGCATACTGGAGGTACAGGAACCTATACTTACAAATGGCAGTCGAGTGCCAATGGAACAACCTGGAACGATATTTTGCCAGCTCAGACTGGTTTAACACTTGCTATCAATTTAAGTACATCTACCTATTTCCGAAGAATTATCAGTTCGGGTCCGTGTAGTTCAGTAAGTGATTCCATTTACATTTTTGTTCAGCCTGCTTTGGCCAATAATACCATTACGGCTATTTCTGAAGTTTGTATCAATAAACCTGTAGCCTTAATCGTAGGATCAAACCCTACAGGTGGAGATGGGGTCTTTAGCTATCAATGGCAAAGTAAAGTTGGTGCAGGAGCTTGGACAAATATTAGCGGAGCAATAGGCAAAGATTATCAGCCTCTACCTCTGTTGCAAACTATTTCGTTCAGAAGGATTGTGACCACTGCCTTGTGTAATGGTCCTCAGCAATCTGTGAGTGTTGCAAACGAAATTATCGTTCGCTTAAATGCCAAGGCAGAGTTTTCCGCTTCCAAATTAGTGAACTGTTCTCCTTTCAATTTGCGTAGCGTTATTACGTTAACACCTTATCCAGATTTAAATTCAACCTATAAATGGTATGCTGATGGGGTTTTAATTGGTACAGGAACAACTTTCCCTGCATATACAATTGCAAACGATGGGGTAACTGTAGATATTAAATTAGTTACGTTAAGTAAGTTTGGTTGCGATAGTGCCGAAAAAGTAATTTCATTCCAAACCATTAAGCATGTTACGGCTGCTTTTACAAAAAGTGTAGCCCTTGGCTGTGGACCACTTACCGTGAGTTTTACCAACACGTCTACTCCGGCAGGGCCTGGGCCTCAATATCAATGGAATTTTGGCAATGGACAAACATCTACATTGGCTAATCCGCCAGCGATAACTTTCCAGCCGCATCCATTAAACCGCGATACCACGTACGTGATACGTTTAAGGGCGTATACGGATTGTCAAGAGTCTATTTTTATTGATTCTGTATTGGTTCGTCCAAAACCGGTTTCCATATTTTCTCCAGATAAAACAGAAGGTTGTGCACCGGTAGTAGTAAACTTTACTAATCAATCTAAAGGCCATCCGGCTACATACAAGTTTATTTTTGGCGATGGAGACACCTATACAACCACAACTTTAGAAACCGTACAGCATATTTACCAAGATGTATTGGTAAATACGCTTTATACTGCTAAATTGATTGTTACGAATGAATGTGGCGTAGATTCGTCGAGTTATGTAATTAAAGTAAAGCCGAACACGGTGGTAGCCAATTTAGTGGTAAATGGTCCTGAGAAACAAGGTTGTCCGCCGCATACCGTTACCTTCTTTAATAATTCTACTGGTGCTAATCAGTTTATCTGGAATTTTGGCGATGGAACACCAATTATTACGAATGCCGCTCGGACCATGGTTCATACCTTTGTTGCAGGGGGTACTTATCAAGTAAAATTGACGGCTACTAATGGTTGCTCAGTTCGTGAAACTACGGAGACCATTGTGGTATATCCAGAGCCTATATCAAGCTATACAACCGCGAAAAACACCTATTGCAAGGATGAATGGATCAATTTTGTAAATACCTCTCCGCAAGGTGATTTTGTTTGGACATTTGGTGACGGCGTATCAAGTACGCAAACCAATCCGCAGCATCGCTTTGTTACCCCAGGCACCTATTTGGTTACACTTACTACTTTTGTTACCCAGCCCGATGGTACACGTTGCTCGAAATCGGTTAGCAAATCGTTTACAGTATTAAATCCACCTATAGCAACTTTTAGTAGCAATGCATCGGCCTTTAATTGTGCGCCATTCCAATTAATGGTGAGCAATACTTCACAATTTGCCAATAAGTATAGTTGGTATGTTGACGGCGTATTGGTATCTACTCAAGCAACGCCTCTAAATTTATGGCTCTATGCAAGTAACCGAGCGGTAACCGTGCGCTTAGTAGCCGAAAATACAGCGGGTTGTGCTTCTGCCTCTGTGGAGCAAACAATACAAATGTATCCTCGGCCTGAAGCAAATTTCGTGGTTCTGCCATCCCAAATAATTAAAATTCCGAACTATACCTTTAGTTTCCAAAACACCACTTTAGGTGCAGTAACATCTTATAAATGGACTTTTGGGGATGGAAGTACTTCTACCGCAACCAATCCAACGCATACCTATAAAATGATTGGTCAGTACCAGGTTAATTTAATTGCGTTTAATCAAGAAGGCTGCTCAGATACGCTAAGCCGTCAGGTGGAAGTACAAACCGTTCCAGGTTATTTATTTGTGCCCAATGCTTTTGAGCCAGGCAGTCAAACCTATGAGCTAAAAACCTTTAAGCCAAAAGGTTCGGGTATAGAACGCTATCATCTGAAAATTTTTAATAAATGGGGCTATTTGGTTTGGGAAACCACTGCAATTGATAGTAATGGTTCTCCGGTTGAAGGTTGGGATGGAATGATGAATGGTGTACCTGCACCACCCGACGTATACGTGTGGACGATTGACGCCAAGTTTATTAATCAAACGGTGTGGCCGGGTATGCGCTATAAATCTAGCGATAAGCCTAAAACAGTGGGCTCTATACATTTAATTAAATAAGAAGATGATGAGAGTAGTGCTGAAATTAACGCTGTTTTTATGTTGCCTCTTTTGTGTACAAGCAAAGGCCCAAGATCACTTATACACACAATTTTATAATGCCCCCAATTATTTAAACCCGGCACTCAACGGGCAGTTCAATGGCGATTTACGTTTCAATATGATTTATCGGAGCCAATGGACAAATCTACCTGGTCCTCTAAACTACTATACCTTTTCGGTAGATTATCAGGTACCGCGGTTCGGAGGAGGTTTTGGACTTATGGTTACTAAATCATCAGAAGGCATTGCGTATTATAATAAAACCAATATTTCTGGAATTTATTCGTATAGCGTAGCTTTTGACGATGGGGCACTCTCATTCGGCTTACAAGCGGGATTAACGAACCGAAAGATTGATTTCGAGAAATTACTCTTCTCCGATCAGATAGACCCTATAACGGGCATTATACCAGGTTCTACGAGCTCAGCATCTGCCTTACCATTTAATGGCCGATCATTTTTTGATACCGGTGCGGGTATTAATCTGGTAAAAGGAAATTTAATGCTTGGTTTTTCTGCCCAACATATTAACAAACCCGATCAATCACTCACAGGTTCCAAATTTGCGTTAGAACCACGGTATAATGCTCATTTTAGCTATAGTATTACTACCGATTCTTATGCCGATGAGCCGCCTCAACTCATTCCATCGGTGGTTTACTTCCAGCAAGGTACCGTTAAAGAATACAGTGCTGGGCTACAATTTAAGACCCGAAATGTGAATTTAGGTCTATGGTATAAAGGTAGTGGGGTGCAGCAAGATGCGCTTGCATTTACCCTTATTTTGGATTTATTTCCGCGGAGAGATACCTATGATAAATTACGGCTAGGAGTAAGCCACGATGCCACCACCTCTAAATTAAGCTGGGGTAAAACGGCCGGCACAACCGAAGCTGCAGTGAACTATGAAATTATTTTCCCGAATAGTTCAAAATCAAACTTTAATAATCAGAATAGCGGTAAACGTTGTTATGATTTTTACTAGCAGAACCCAAGCCAAACGGGTTTGCAAGAGATATTTTTAAAATAAGTGATTATTTTTAAAAAATTATCTCAGAAGTGTTTGATAATTAATAAGCGTTTCCTATCTTTGCCGTCCCTTTAGAGGGGTTTACCATGTCTTGAACGAAGCCCTACTGCTTCGATGGACACAAACGAATTAAGAAAAATGTCAGGAATTATTGGAAAAAAAGTAGGAATGACCAGCATTTTCGATGCTGAAGGGAAAAACATCCCCTGTACTGTTATCGAAGCTGGGCCTTGCGTAGTTACTCAACTACGTACCGTCGATGCCGACGGCTACACTGCCGTTCAGTTGGCTTTCGACGAGAAAAAAGAGAAAAACACTACTGGAGCATTAAAAGGTCATTTTGCGAAAGCAAAAACAACCCCTAAACGCAAATTAGTTGAGTTTAAAACCTTTGAGGACGAAAAAAACCTAGGAGATACCATAACCGTTGAAATTTTCGCTGAAGGCGATTTTGTTGACGTTGTAGGTACTTCAAAAGGTAAAGGTTTTCAAGGGGTTGTTAAGCGTCACGGATTTGCCGGCGTGGGTGGCCAAACTCACGGTCAGCACAATAGAATGCGTGCACCAGGTTCATTAGGAGCGTCTTCATGGCCTTCTAAAGTATTTAAAGGTATGCGTATGGCCGGCCGTATGGGTGGTGATCGTGTAAAAATTCAAAACCTTGAAGTATTGAAAGTGTATCCAGAGCACAACTTAATGGTGGTTAGCGGATCTATTCCGGGAGCTAAAGGTTCTTACGTTATAGTGGATAAATAAGATGGAAGTTAAAGTAGTAAATATTTCAGGCAAAGAAACAGGTGCCAAGGTGCAACTTCCTGATGCGATTTTCGCGGTAACCCCGAATGATCACGCCATTTATTTAGACGTAAAGCAATACTTAGCAAACCAACGCCAAGGAACGCATAAATCTAAACAACGTAATGAAATTGCCGGTTCAACCCGCAAATTATATAAACAAAAAGGTACAGGTGGAGCTCGTGCTGGTAGCATCAAATCACCATTGTTTAATGGTGGTGGTCGTATATTCGGTCCGCAGCCACGTGATTACAGTTTCAAATTAAATAAGAAATTGAAATCATTGGCTCGTAAATCAGCCTTAACGTACAAAGCACAAGATAACAACATTGTGGTTTTAGAAGATTTTAGCTTTGATTCTATCAAAACTAAAAACTACATTAAATTGGTTAGCGATTTAAAAGTGGCTGATCAAAAAACCCTATTGGTGTTACCCGCTGCAAATAACAATGTGTATTTATCAAGCAGAAATCTGAAGAAAGCAAAAGTGGTTACCGCCGCCGATTTAAACACTTACGATGTGTTAAACGCAGGCACACTCTTGTTAACTACAGAAACTGTTAAAAAATTGGAGGAGGCATTTGCCAAATAAGATGGAAATTTTAAAGAAACCAATTTTAACAGAAAAAGCAACTGGCTTAACCGAAAAGTTAAACCGTTATGCTTTCCAAGTTGATCCTAAAGCCAATAAATTACAAATTAAGGATGCAATCCAAAAGATGTATGGCGTAACTATTGAAGCAGTAAATACTTTAGTAGTTTCAGGAAAAGTTAAAAGTCGTGGCACTAAAGCTGGAGTAGTATCAGGTAGAACACCCAAATACAAAAAAGCTATTGTTACGCTTAAAGAAGGTGAAGTTATTGACTTTTATAGGAATATTTAATTAGATCATGGCAGTAAAAAGATTTAAACCGGTTACCCCGGGTACCCGCTTCAGAGTAGGTGCCGATTATTCGGATGTAACAACCAACGTACCAGAAAAGTCGTTGGTAGTTGCCATCAAGAAATCGGGTGGTAGAAACAATACCGGTAAAATGACTATGCGTTATCTCGGTGGGGGGCACAAAAAAGCTTACCGATTGATTGACTTTAAACGCGATAAACACGATATCCCCGCAACTGTTGCCACAATTGAGTACGATCCTAACCGTACGGCTCGTATTGCTTTGGTAAATTATGCCGATGGTGAAAAACGTTACATCATTGCTCCGAATGGTTTGCAAGTAGGTCAGGTACTAGTATCTGGTGCCACTGCTGCTCCGGAAGTAGGTAACGCTATCCCATTGAAAAACATACCATTGGGATCTATTATCCATAACATTGAGTTAAATCCTGGTCAAGGAGCGTCTATTGCTCGTTCTGCCGGAACATATGCTCAGTTATCAGCTCGTGATGGCAAATACGCCATCATCAAGTTGCCTTCTGGCGAAACCCGTATGATCTTGTCGACATGTATGGCTACTATTGGTAGCGTATCCAATGCCGAGAAATCAAACGAAGTATTAGGTAAAGCCGGAAGAAACCGTTGGTTAGGACGTCGCCCAAGAGTAAGAGGTGTGGCTATGAACCCGGTAGATCACCCTATGGGTGGTGGTGAGGGCCGTTCATCAGGAGGTCACCCACGTTCTCGTAAAGGTTTATTAGCCAAAGGCTATAAAACCCGCAACAAGAAAAAAGCATCAGATCGTTACATCATTGAAAGAAGGAAGAAATAATGGCTCGTTCAATTAAAAAAGGTCCGTATATCGATCATAACTTAGAAAGTAAAGTACTTTCTCAGAATGAAGGCAACAAGAAAACAGTGATCAAAACTTGGTCACGTCGTTCTATGATTTCTCCGGATTTCGTTGGTCATACGTTTGCCGTACACAACGGAAATAAATTTATCCCTGTGTATGTTACAGAAAACATGGTTGGTCATAAATTAGGCGAATTCGCCCCAACCCGTACATTTAGAGGTCACGCTGATAAGAAAAAATAAGCAATGGAAGCAGTAGCAAAATTAAATAATTGCCCTACCTCACCACGTAAAATGAGATTAGTAGTTGATCTTATCCGTGGCGAACGTGTAGAAAAAGCATTGTACATTTTAAAGTACACCAACAAAGAAGCAGCAATACGAGTTGAAAAACTATTATTATCAGCTATCAAAAATTGGGAAGCTAAAAATGAAGGCCAACGCCCCGAAGACAGTGAATTGTTTGTAAAAACAGTGATGGTTGACGGCGGACGCCAATTGAAGCGTTTAAGACCAGCCCCACAAGGCCGCGGTTATAGAATTCGTAAGCGTTCTAACCACGTTACCTTGGTGGTAGATAGTAAAAATAATGAAGCTAAAAACTAATTAGGAATGGGACAAAAAGCACATCCAATAGGTAACAGATTAGGAATCATCAAAGGTTGGGATTCTAACTGGTTCGGTGGCAACAAGTACGCTGATAAATTAGTTGAAGACGAAAAAATTCGTAAATACTTAGCTGCACGTATCAATAAAGGTGGTGTAGCTAAAGTAGTTATAGAACGTACTTTAAAACGCATTACTGTAACCATTCACACTGCCCGTCCGGGTATTGTAATTGGTAAAGGTGGTGCCGAGGTAGATAAAATTAAAGAAGAGTTGAAGAAACTGACTAAAAAGGACGTTCAAATCAACATTTTCGAAATCAAACGTCCAGAATTAGATGCTCGTTTAGTAGGCGAAAGTATCGCAAAACAACTAGAGGCTCGTATCTCTTTCCGTAGAGCAATGAAAATGTCTATTCAATCAACCATGAGAATGGGCGCTGAAGGTATCAAAATCATGTGCTCAGGCCGTTTAGGTGGAGCTGAGATGGCCCGTACCGAACAATACAAAGACGGTAGAATTCCATTACATACCTTCCGTGCCGATATTGATTATGCTTTATCTGAAGCATTAACCACTTACGGTAAAATTGGTATCAAAGTATGGATTTGTAAAGGTGAAGTATACGGCAAACGCGATTTATCTCCAAACATTGGCCAAACAGCCGGTGTACGTACCCGTGGCGAAGTAGCTCCTCCATTTGGCGGAAACGACCGTCGTCCTGGTGGTAACGATCGCAGAGGTGGCAACAACGACCGCAGAGGTGGTGGTGCTGGTGCAAACCGTGGTGGTGGATTTAAAGGAAAAAAATAATTAAGATATATAACGCATCGTTTAACGATAAAAAATAAACAGCAATGTTACAGCCAAAAAGAACGAAGTTCAGAAAGATGCAGAAGGGAAGAATGAAAGGTCTCACCGGTCGTGGTGCAGAGTTAGCATTCGGTTCTTTCGGAATCAAAACTTTAGAAGCAGCCTGGATTACCAGCCGCCAGATTGAAGCAGCCCGTATCGCGGTTACCCGTTTTATGAAACGTGAAGGCCAGGTGTGGATTCGTATTTTCCCTGATAAACCGGTTACAAAAAAACCAGCAGAGGTACGTATGGGTAAAGGTAAAGGTGCTCCCGAATATTGGGTAGCAGTTGTTCGCCCAGGACGCATGATTTTTGAAGCCGAAGGTGTGCCTTTAGAAATTGCTAAAGAAGCATTGCGTTTAGCCGCTCAAAAATTACCGGTTCAAACCCGATTTGTAACACGTAGAGATTACGTAGAAGCATAAATTAGTTAGCGTGGGCTTAATCTCTCACTCGAACACAATTTTAAAAAGATGAAATACTCAGAAGTAACAGAGCTATCAACAGAAGAATTAGTAGCTCGTATTGGCGAAGAAAAAGCAAATCTCACTAAATTGAAATTTGCACATGCAGTTTCTGCTATTGAAAATCCATTACGGATTAACAAAGTAAGAAAAGACATTGCTCGTTTGAATACCGAACTGACTAATCGTAAAGCTGCAGAAGCAGTAAAACAGTCTGCTGAATAAGTTTAATAAAAGTCGAAATGGAAAGACAATTAAGAAAAACAAGAACCGGGTTGGTAGTAAGCAACAAAATGGATAAATCTATTGTTGTGGCGGTTGAACGTAAAGTGAAGCACCCGATCTATGGTAAGTTCGTAAAGAAAACTACCAAATTTATGGCTCATGACGAGGCTAACACGTGTGGCATTGGCGACACGGTGTTGATAATGGAAACTCGTCCGCTGAGTAAATCTAAGAACTGGAGATTAGTTGAAATTTTAGAAAGAGCTAAGTAATGGTACAACAGGAATCAAGATTAAATGTTGCTGACAACAGCGGAGCCAAAGAAGTGTTGGTTATCCGTGTGTTAGGAGGTACCGGTAAGCGTTATGCTTCACTGGGCGACAAAGTTGTCGTTACCGTAAAAAGTGCCATCCCAGCGGGTAACATTAAAAAAGGTACGGTTTCAAAAGCCGTAGTGGTAAGAACCAAAAAAGAAGTTAGACGCAAAGACGGGTCGTACATTCGTTTCGACGATAATGCGGCGGTATTGCTAAACGCTCAGGACGAACCACGTGGCACACGTATTTTCGGCCCAGTTGCCAGAGAATTGCGTGAAAAACAGTTCATGAAAATTGTATCCTTAGCACCAGAGGTATTGTAATATGGAAAGAAAAAATAACAAACAGCCTAAATTAAAAATCCGTAAAGGAGATCTAGTGCAAGTAATTGCAGGCGACTCTAAAGGTAAACAAGGCAAAGTATTAGAGGTAATATTAGCCACTAATAGAATAGTTGTAGAAGGCGCTAACTTGGTATCTAAACACACCAAGCCAAACGCTGCCAACCCTAACGGAGGTATTGTGAAACAAGAAGCCGCTATCCATGTATCAAACCTTATGGTAGTTGATGCCAAATCTGGTAAACCAACACGTGTGGGTAAACAAAAAAATGCCAATGGAAAGTCCATTCGTGTAGCTAAAAAATCTGGGGAGGAAATTAAGTAATGACGTACGTACCAAGATTAAAGACAAAATATGCAGACGAGATTCGCAGCTCGTTGAAAGAGAAATTTCAATACAAAAGTGTAATGGAAGTTCCAAAATTGCAGAAAATTTCAATCAACCAAGGTGTTGGTGGTGCTACTACCGATAAAAAATTGATTGAAAATGCCATTAAAGAAATGACCACTATTACCGGTCAACAAGCAGTGGCTACCTTATCTAAAAAAGATATTTCAAACTTCAAATTGCGTAAAGGCATGCCAGTAGGTGTGCGTGTAACGCTTCGTGATAATACCATGTTCGAATTTTTAGATCGTTTGGTAGCCGTAGCATTACCACGTATCCGCGATTTCAAAGGTATTAACGATAAAGGATTTGATGGCCGAGGTAACTATACCTTAGGTGTAACAGAACAAATCATTTTCCCAGAGATTAATATTGATCAAATCAATAAAATTGCGGGTATGGATATCACCTTTGTAACTTCTGCTAAAACTGATGTAGAAGCATTGGAATTATTAAAACAATTCGGTTTACCATTTAAGAATCAACAAGCTAATGGCTAAAGAAGGTTTAAAAGCACGTGAAGTAAAACGTGCCAAATTAGTAGCAAAATACGCTGAAAAAAGAGCGGCATTAAAAGCTGCAGGCGATTTAGTAGGCTTAGATAAATTGCCTAAAAACTCGTCGCCAGTTCGTTTACACAACCGTTGTAAATTAACAGGCCGTCCACGTGGATACATGCGTCAATTTGGTATTTCAAGGGTAACATTCCGCGAAATGGCCTTAGACGGAAAAATCCCGGGGATTAAAAAAGCAAGCTGGTAAAAACAGCCCTGAGTTTTGAGTGATCAGTTGGGAGTAATCTCCAAACTATGAACTTTGAACCCATAACTAGAATATTAACCGATGAAAGGTCCTAAGTGGAAACCCTCATCATAAACTATAAAAATGAACACAGATCCAATAGCAGATTATCTTACGAGAGTAAGGAATGCCATTAAGGCCAACCACAGGGTTGTTGAAATTCCTGCATCAAACCTTAAAAAGGAAATTACTAAAGTACTTTTTGATAAGGGTTACATTACGAACTATAAATTTGAGGATACTACCGCTCAAGGCATTATCAAAATTGCGTTGAAGTATCATCCAATAACTAAAATTCCTGCTATTCGCACCATTACACGTGTGAGTAAGCCCGGTTTGAGAAAATATGCAGGTGTAGAACGCTTGCCACGTGTATTAAATGGTTTAGGTATCGCAGTATTATCTACCTCAAAAGGTGTAATGACTGATAAAGAAGCCCGTAACCTGAATATCGGTGGTGAGGTATTGTGTTACGTTTATTAATCAGGAGGAAGAACGATGTCAAGAATAGGAAAAGCTCCCATTAGTATCCCGGCCGGTGTAACCGTAACCGTATCAGATACAAACTTAGTGACCGTAAGCGGTCCTAAAGGTACCTTAACACAAGATGTAGATACCGATATTAAACTAGTTCAAGAAGGCGACATCTTAACCGTTGTGCGCCCATCGGAACAAAAACGCCACAAAGCGTTACACGGATTATACCGTTCGTTAATTTTTAACATGGTATTTGGTGTAACCGAAGGCTATAAAGTAGAACAAGAATTAGTGGGTGTGGGTTATCGTGCTACAAATACAGGTAATACCCTGGATTTAGTGTTGGGTTATTCTCACCATTTTGTGTTCGAAATACCGAGAGAAATTAAGGTAGCAACTACCGCTGAAAAAGGTAAAAACCCTACCATTATTTTAGAAAGCATTGACAAACAATTACTAGGTCAAGTAGCAGCGAAAATACGTTCGTTACGTGCACCAGAGCCTTACAAAGGAAAAGGTATTAAGTTTGTTGGTGAAGTATTACGTAAAAAAGCAGGTAAGTCTGCAGCTAAAAAATAATCATCATGGCAGGAATTAAATTATCTCGTAGAGAGCGAATTAAAAGAGGAATCAGAAAAAGATTATCCGGTTCTGCTGAGCGTCCACGTTTATCTGTTTACAGATCTAACAAAGGTATTTATGCTCAAATTATCGATGATAATACCGGTAAAACCATTGTTTCAGCATCTTCAATCACAAAAGATTTTAGTGCAAAAGGAAACAAATCAGAGCAATCTAAAGCTGTGGGTAAAGCAGTAGCTGAAAAAGCACTTGCAGCTGGTATTAAACAGGTAGTTTTTGATAGAAATGGTTATTTATACCATGGTCGTGTTCAGTCATTAGCTGAAGGCGCACGTGAAGCTGGTTTAAACTTTTAATTCAAGAAGAAGATGTCAACTATCAACATAAAAAGAGTAAAATCAAGCGAAATCGAATTAAAAGATCGCTTAGTAAGTATCCAGCGTGTTGCCAAGGTAACCAAAGGTGGTCGTACTTTCAGTTTTTCAGCTATCGTAGTGGTAGGTGATGAGAATGGAGTAGTAGGCTACGGTTTAGGTAAAGCTAAAGAGGTAACTGAAGCCATTGCTAAAGGTGTAGATGATGCTAAAAAGAACTTGGTTAAAGTTCCAATTATCAACAATACCATTCCCCATGAGCAAATTGGTAAGTTTTCAGGAGGCTTTGTATTTCTTAAACCTGCTGCAAACGGTACCGGTGTAATTGCTGGTGGTGCCATGCGTGCAGTATTAGAGAGTGCTGGTGTACACAACGTATTGGCAAAATCAAAAGGATCGTCTAATCCACACAACGTGGTAAAAGCAACTGTATCTGCCTTAGCGCAAATGCGTGATGCGTATACCGTGGCTCAACAACGTGGAGTAGATTTGAATAAAGTATTTAACGGATAATGATCATGGCGAAGATTAAAATTACCCAAATTAAGAGCGTAATCGATAGAAGCGAACGCCAGAAAAAAACCATGCAGGCTTTAGGTCTAAGTAAAATTAGCCAGTCTGTAGAAGTAGAAGCTACCCCGGCTATTATCGGGATGGTGAGAAAAGTTAATCATTTAGTAGCTGTAGAAAGCATTTAATTATGAACTTAAGTAATTTAAAACCTGCAGAAGGTTCAACAAAAAATAGAAAACGTATTGGCCGTGGTACCGGATCGGGCCGTGGTGGTACGTCAACCCGTGGACACAAAGGTGCGGGCTCACGTTCTGGCTACAAAAGTAAAGTAGGTTTTGAGGGTGGTCAAATGCCATTGCAACGTCGTGTACCTAAAGTAGGGTTCAAAAACGTAAACCGCATTGAGTATGTGGGTATCAACTTAGATACCTTACAAACTTTGGCTGATAAATTTAAATTATCTGCTATTGATTTTGATGTGTTAAAAGCTCACGGTTTGGCTTCTAAAAACGACTTGGTAAAAATCCTAGGTCGTGGTGAAGTAAAATCTAAATTAGAAGTTAAGGCTCACGCTTTTACTGCTACCGCTCAAAAAGCAATTGAAGCAGCAGGCGGAACCAGCGTTAAATTGTAAGCATGAAAAAGCTGTTCACCACACTATCCAACATATGGAAAATTGAAGATTTAAGAGCGAGAATTTTATTCACGCTCTTATGTCTTTTAATCTACCGTATAGGTTCGTTTATAGTATTGCCAGGGGTAAATCCAGCATCGTTAAACACCGAAGAAAAAGAGGGTTTATTGGGCCTTTTGAATATGTTTGCTGGCGGATCGTTCTCTAGAGCTTCTATTTTTGCCTTGGGTGTAATGCCGTATATTTCTGCTTCTATTGTGATGCAATTGTTAGGCATTGTAGTCCCATATTTCCAAAAATTACAAAAAGACGGTGAAACTGGTCGTAAAACCATCAATCAATTCACCCGTTATTTAACCATTATTATTACGGCATTACAGGCTACAGCTTATGTAAGTTCGCAAATTGCGGCCGATGCTAAAATTATGTCTGAGCCATTATTTACCATTTCCTCTATGTTTATTTTAACCGCAGGTACGCTATTTGTAATGTGGTTAGGAGAGAAAATTACCGACAAAGGTATTGGTAACGGTATTTCATTAATCATTATGGTGGGTATTATTGCGCAATTGCCTTACGGTATTTTCGCCGAATTTGCTACCCGTATGGAGGGTAATGGAGGCTTAATTCCATTCATTGTTGAGATTGCTGCTTTGTTCTTTGTGGTCATGTTTACTATTTTAATTGTACAAGGGGTACGTAAAATACCAGTACAGTATGCTAAGAAACAAGTAGGTTCTAAACAGGTGGGCGGTGTTCGTCAGTATATTCCTTTAAAAGTAAATGCAGTGGGTGTAATGCCTATCATTTTTGCTCAGGCCATTATGTTTATTCCGGCTACCATGACGCAATTTTTCCCGAATGCGCAGTCTTCTATTTTGGCTTCGTTTAGTGATTATACTTCATTGGCCTATAACCTAACCTTTGCCTTGTTAATTATTGTATTTACATTTTTCTATACAGCCATTACAGTTAATCCAACTCAAATGTCTGACGATATGAAGAAAAACGGTGGCTTTGTACCAGGTATTAAACCTGGTAAAACTACCGGAGACTATATTGATGCCATTGTGTCTAAAGTAACCTTACCGGGTGCTGTATTTTTGGCCATTATTGCTATTCTCCCATCCTTTGCAAATAAGCTTGGAGTAAATAGTCAATTTGCCCACTTCTATGGCGGTACTTCTCTATTAATTTTAGTAGGAGTGGTGTTAGATACCTTGCAGCAAATTGAAAGTCATTTATTAATGCGTCATTACGACGGGTTGATGCAATCAGGTAGAATTAAGGGTCGTAACCCAGGTTCAACTGGAGCAATTTAATGTTCCATGTCAAAAATCTATTATAAGTCTATCGATGAGATAGCACTCATAAAAGAGAGTTCTTTGCTTCTTTCAAAAACACACGGAGAAATTGCCAAGGCAATTGCCCCAGGTGTAACAACCGCTTCGCTAAATGAATTAGCGGAAACGTATATTAAAGATCATGGTGGAATTCCTGCTTTTTTAAATTATGGCGGTTTCCCATATTCTTTATGCATCTCTATTAATGATCAGGTGGTGCACGGATTTCCGAGTGCTTATGTGCTTAAAGAAGGTGATTTAGTTTCGGTTGATTGCGGAGTTATTCTTAATAACTTTTACTCCGATTCAGCCTATACCTATCCAATTGGAGAAATATCGGTAGAACATGCCCAATTGCTTAAAGTAACCAAAGAGTGTTTAGCCTTAGGTATAGAAAAAGCGGTAGTGGGCAATAGAACTGGTGATATTGGTTTTGCCATTCAAGAACATGCTGAAAAGCACGGATATGGAGTGGTACGGGAATTGGTTGGCCACGGGGTGGGTGTAAAGCTTCACGAAAAACCCGAAGTGCCTAACTATGGTAAACGGGGCAGTGGTGTTAAATTGGAAGAAGGTATGGTAATAGCCATAGAGCCCATGATTAACCTAGGTAAAGCTGGGGTTAAGTTTTGGGAAGATGGCTGGACTGTAAGTAGTATAGATGCGAAAGCATCGGCTCATTATGAGCATACAGTAGCAATAAAGAAAGGGAAAGCAGAAGTTTTAACTACTTTCCAATTTATAGAAGAAGTTTTAGATTAAATATTTAAAAATTCAGAAAATTTTATTTAATTTTGCGTCCCCGATAATACGGGTTTAATTGAGTAATTATCAATAAAATATGGCCAAACAGGCTTCGATTGAACAAGACGGCATAATTAAAGAAGCGTTATCAAACGCAATGTTTCGTGTAGAATTAGAAAACGGACACGAAATTATTGCGCATATATCGGGTAAAATGCGGATGCATTACATTAAAATTTTACCTGGCGATAAAGTAAAACTAGAAATGTCGCCTTATGATTTATCAAAAGGCAGAATAACTTATAGATATAAATAACAATGAAAGTTAGAGCATCCATTAAAAAGCGTAGTGTTGATTGTAAAATCATTCGCCGTAAAGGAAAACTTTTTGTGATTAACAAAAAGAATCCGAAGTATAAACAACGTCAAGGATAATAAAATTCGCTAAAAAATATGGCAAGGATATCAGGTATTGATTTACCAAGAAACAAAAGAGGAGAAATAGGGCTAACCTACATTTATGGTATTGGCAGATCTACAGCGCAAGGCATTTTAGATAAAGCCGGTATTAGCTACGATGTAAAAGTGCAAGACTGGACTGATGCTCAGTTAACACTGATTCGTAACTTCATCAACGATGAGGTTAAAGTGGAAGGTGCTCTACGTTCTGAAGTTCAATTGAATATCAAACGCTTAATGGATATTGGTTGCTACCGCGGCTTACGTCACCGTAAAGGCTTGCCTACTCGTGGACAGCGTACCAAAAACAACTCACGTACCCGTAAAGGAAAACGTAAAACAGTTGCTAACAAGAAAAAAGCTACTAAATAATAGATAGATAGGAGTGCTTAGATTGTAGGTATGATAATCGTATCGTTTAATCTGCTCAATTCTGGAATAACAAGATAAAAATTAGCATAAGAGTGCCGGGGTAAAAAAACTATCTCAAGTCTCTTATCTAAAATCTAAAAAGAACATGGCAAAAACTAAAAAAGTAACCAAAAAACGTATTGTTGTTATTGAGCCTGTAGGTCAGGCACATATCAATGCTACTTTTAACAATATCATTGTAACCCTTACCAACAACCAAGGTCAAACTATTTCTTGGTCATCTGCCGGTAAAATGGGTTTCAAAGGTTCTAAAAAGAATACCCCTTACGCTGCCGGTCAAGCTGCTTCCGATTGCGGTAAAGTAGCCCACGATTTAGGCTTGCGTAAAGTAGAAGTATTTGTAAAAGGTCCGGGTTCTGGTCGCGAATCAGCTATTCGTACATTACAAACAGTAGGAATTGATGTCTTATGTATTAAAGACATTACCCCGATGCCACACAATGGCTGTCGTCCTCCGAAACGTAGAAGAGTTTAATCAACCAATTTTTTAAAGCTAAGATTCGCCCCGTATAGCGGGAACGATACTTTAAAACACACAAACATGGCAAGATACACCGGACCTAAGTCCAAAATCGCCCGTAGATTCAGAGAGCCAATTTTTGGCCCTGATAAGGCACTAGAAAGAAAAAATTATGGTCCTGGTATGCACGGACCAAACAAGCGTAGAGGTAAACAATCTGAATACGCAGTTCAGCTACAAGAAAAACAAAAAGTTAAATACACGTACGGAGTTCTAGAACGTCAGTTCGAAAACTTGTTCCACAAAGCATCTTCTAAAGATGGTATTACGGGTGAGAACTTATTGAAATTCTTAGAAGCTCGTTTAGATAACGTAGTTTATCGTTTAGGCATTGCTCCAACCCGTTCTGCTGCCCGCCAATTGGTTTGTCATAAACACATTACCGTAAACGGCGAAGTGGTAAACATTGCATCGTACAGCGTACGTTCAGGCGATGTGGTAGCTGTTCGTGAGCGTTCACAAACTTTAGAAGCCATTACTCAATCGGTAGCTGGCCGTACCATCAACAAATTCAGTTGGTTAGAGTGGGATGCAAAAAACCTAACAGGTAAGTTTTTAAACTATCCTAACCGCGACGAAATTCCAGAAAATATCAAGGAAAACTTAATCGTCGAATTATACTCTAAATAAGCTGATCATCCTGAGTTTTTATGCTCAGGATTGTTCATTTATGTTAAACTAACATTTAAATTAAACGATATAATGGCAATATTAGCATTTCAGAAACCAGATAAGGTAATTATGCAGAAATCAACAGATTTCGATGGTACGTTTGAATTTCGTCCCCTAGAACCTGGTTTCGGCGTTACCATTGGTAATGCTTTACGCAGAATTTTGCTTTCTTCATTAGAAGGATATGCAATTACTTCTGTACGTTTCTCTGGTGTATCTCATGAGTTTTCTACCATTAAAGGTGTAGTAGAAGATGTAACCGAGATCATTTTGAACTTGAAACAAGTTCGTTTCAGCAAAACTGGCGATTCTGGTGATTCAGAAAAAATCTTTGTAATTATCAATGGCCAAGATCAATTTAAAGCCGGCGATATCACTAAATTTTCCAATAACTTCACCGTATTAAACCCCGATTTAGTGGTTTGCAATATGGAATCAGCGGTTACTTTAGAAATTGAGTTAACCGTAAATAAAGGTCGTGGATATATCTCTGCAGAAGAAAACAAAAATGCCGACGCTTTAGTAGGTGTAATTGCTATCGACTCTATTTATACCCCTATCAAAAACGTTAAATATACTATTGAAAACTTTCGTGTAGAACAAAAAACTGACTACGAGAAATTGGTATTAGATATTTCTACCGATGGTTCTATCCATCCGGAAGAAGCCTTGAAAGAAGCAGCTAAAATTTTGATTCACCATTTCATGTTATTCTCTGATGAGAACATCATGTTAGAATCTCAAGCTAAAGAAGAAACCAAAGAAGTTGACGAGGAAATTTTACACATGCGTAAAATCTTGAAAACCGAATTGGTAGACTTAGATTTATCTGTACGTGCCCTAAACTGCTTAAAAGCAGCGGATATTCGTTCGCTTGCTGAGTTAGTTTCTTACGACGTGGCGGATATGCTTAAATTCAGAAACTTTGGTAAAAAATCATTAACCGAAATTCAAGACTTAGTTAAATCTAAAGGCTTATCATTCGGCATGAACCTGTCTAAATTTAAATTAGACGAAGAATAATATAACAATTTATAAGCGACGTGTTCGTAATTCCCTCACTAGAGACGGTACGATCACGAAAAACGAAGAACAATGAGACACGGAAAAAAAATCAATCACTTAGGCCGCACCGATACCCATCGCAAGGCTATGTTGGCCAATATGGCCTCTTCGCTTATTTTACACAAGCGCATTACCACTACTTTGGCTAAAGCGAAAGCTTTACGTCAGTATGTAGAACCTTTAATTACTAAATCCAAAAGCGATACTACACACTCACGCCGTACCGTATTTAGCTATTTAAAAGATAAAGAAGCGGTTACTATTTTATTCCGCGAAATAGCAGAGAAAGTAGCTACCCGTCCAGGTGGATATACCCGTATTTTAAAATTGGCTAACCGTTTAGGTGATAATGCAGAAATGTCTATCATTGAGTTGGTTGATTACAATACAACCTTTACTCAAGGTGCCGAAGCCGGTGCTGCTAAAAAGAAAAGCCGTAGAGGTGGTGCAGCAATAAGCAAAGCCAAAGCTGTAGATACCCCTGCTGCTACACAAGAAGTTGTAGAAACTGCCCCTGTAGCAGAAGAAGTTGCTGATGAAGCTCCAATTGTTGAAGAGGTAGTCGAAACTCCAGTAGAAGTATTTGCAGATGAAACGCCTATTGCAGAGGAAATTGTAGAAACTCCTGTAGCCGAAGTTACAGAAGAAGCACCAGCAGCTGATTCAGAAGAAAAAGCTCCTGAAGACCCTGCTGTCTAACAAGCAAAAATATTTTTTCAAAGCCCCGAACAACCGTTCGGGGCTTTTTTTATGTCGTCTGTCGTGTAGGATATCCCATTCGTCGGAAATTGCTTGGTAACACTATTTCGCTTATTCATTTTTGTGTACACAATTAACCAAAAATGAGTTTATGAAAAAGATACTTTTAAGTTTGATTGTACTGCTTGCTATGCTTGCCGGTACAAGTTGTAAAAAAGATAAACCAGCTAGTCTCTCGGTTTTAGAACAAAAAATTTTAGGTAAGTGGACCTTTGTTCAATCTGAAATTGTTAGTGTTCCCGATGACCCAGCTAATGCAGAATTATTCACTGCCCCTCCGGGTGCTTATGTTGAAATCAAAACTGCCCCCAATACGTTTATACTTTTTAATGGCCAGTCAACAATAACTAAAGATTGGCTTGAAGTGGATGATACCCATTTTTCTATTCTTACTTTGTACGTCAATCCTACAACTGTAGAAATAGTAAGTGCCTCTAGTATTAAGTTAAGTACCCCATATACCTTTGGTGGTATAAACTTTATAGAAACAATAACACTAACTAAACCATAAAAACGTATGAAAAATTTAATTCTTAGTTTTTTTGTACTGCTTGCCATGCTTGCGGGTACAAGTTGTAAAAAAGATAAACCTCTTCCACCTGAACCCCTTACACTCGAACAAAAAATACTGGGCAAATGGACATGGAAGAGTACAGAAAATTTTCACATACCTGCAGCACAAAATGATTTTACTACCAATTATCAAGCAAGTGATTATTGGGAGTTTAAGTGTGATGGTAAACTAACAGCTTTTGCTTCTAATCTCAGTTTTCCTACTAATTGGCATAAACTAGATGATAATTCCTTTTATATCGATGGACTTGGTCCAAACAATCCATATAAAATCATCACAGCAACGGCTAATCAATTGGTTATACAATTGCAATCTATGGATAATGGTATTCCGAAAATAACTAGAGAAACGTTTACTAAACCTTAACCAAAAATGTGTTTATGAAAAATTTAATTCTTTGTTTGTTTGTACTACTTGGCATGCTTGCGGGTACAAGTTGTAAAAAAGATAAACCCCTTACACTCGAACAAAAAATTTTGGGCAAATGGACCTGGAAGAGTACAGAACATTTTCATATACCTGCAGGAGCTAATGATTATACTACCAATTATCTAGCAGGCGATTATTGGGAGTTTAAGGCAGATGGGCAACTAACTGTTTTTGTTTCTAATCTTGGTTATTTAAATAATTGGTATAAAGTGAATGATAATTCCTTTTATATAGATGTCGTTGGTTCAAACAATCCTTTTGAAATAAACGTAGCATCTGCCAATCAATTGGTTGTACAATGGCAAGTCATGGATAATGGTATTCCGAATATAACCAGACACACATTTAGTAAACCCTAACCTTAGCTAAATCGTTTGGTTTCAATTTTCTGCCATCCTGTCATAAGCGGGGTGGCTTTTTTAGGTCTAAAAAAGTTCATTTCTGCCAATTCGGTAGCTTTTACGGCTTGGCATGTTGCTTGATACTAGGCTAGTAATTCAATACAATATTGAATACATTAAGAAAAGAAAATTATGTCAAAAATTATTGGAATCGATTTAGGAACTACCAACTCATGTGTTGCCGTAATGGAAGGTAACGAACCGGTAGTAATTGCCAACAGCGAAGGTAAACGTACTACCCCATCGGTAGTGGCCTTTGTAGAAAATGGAGAACGCAAAGTGGGCGATCCTGCCAAGCGTCAAGCCATTACCAATCCCGAAAAAACCATCTCATCTATTAAGCGCTTTATGGGCAATAGCTTTGATGAAGTAAAAAAAGAAATCAGCCGTGTACCTTATAAAGTTGTAAAAGGCGATAACAATACGCCACGTGTAGAAATTGACGGCCGTAACTATACCCCACAAGAATTATCGGCTATGATTTTGCAGAAAATGAAAAAAACTGCAGAAGATTTCTTAGGTCAAGAAGTTACCGAAGCGGTAATTACCGTTCCGGCCTATTTTAACGATGCCCAACGCCAAGCAACCAAAGAAGCTGGTGAGATTGCCGGTTTAACCGTAAAACGTATTATTAACGAGCCTACTGCTGCTGCCTTAGCCTATGGTTTAGATAAAGCAGGTAAAGAAATGAAAATCGTAGTGTTCGATTGCGGTGGTGGTACCCACGACGTTTCTGTGTTGGAATTAGGCGATGGTGTATTTGAAGTAAAAGCTACCGATGGCGACACGCATTTAGGTGGTGATGATTTTGATCATATCATTATTGAATGGCTAGCCCAAGAATTCAAAGCAGAAAACGGCATGGATTTACACCAAGATCCAATGGCTTTGCAACGCTTAAAAGAAGCTGCCGAAAAAGCGAAGATTGAATTGTCGAGCGGCAATCAAACTGAAATTAACTTACCCTACATAACTGCCGACCAAAGTGGACCGAAACACTTGGTGCGTACCCTAAGCCGTGCAAAATTTGAGCAATTGGCCGAGAGTTTAATTAAACGTACCATCGATCCATGTAAATCGGCTTTAAAAAATGCCGGCTTAAAAACCAGCGATATTGATGAAATCATCTTGGTAGGTGGTTCTACCCGTATTCCGGCTATTCAAGAAGCCGTAAAAGCGTTCTTCGGAAAAGAACCTTCAAAAGGCGTAAACCCCGACGAAGTGGTGGCCATTGGTGCTGCTATTCAAGGTGGCGTATTAACCGGAGAGGTAAAAGACGTCTTATTATTAGACGTTACGCCACTTTCTTTAGGTATTGAAACTATGGGCAGTGTAATGACCCGATTAATCGAGTCGAACACTACCATTCCAACGAAGAAATCGGAAACATTCTCTACCGCATCAGATAACCAGCCATCGGTAGAAATTCATATTTTACAAGGTGAGCGCCCTATGGCCAATCAAAACCGTACCATTGGACGTTTTCACTTGGATGGATTGCCGCCTTCACCACGTGGAATTCCACAAATTGAAGTGACTTTTGATATTGATGCCAACGGTATTTTACACGTAAGTGCGCAAGATAAAGCCACCGGTAAAGAGCAAAAAATTCGTATTGAGGCTTCTTCTGGCTTAACCGACGAAGAAATTAAGAAAATGAAAGACGAAGCCGAAGCCAATGCCGAAGCAGATAAAAAAGCAAAAGAAGAAGTAGATAAATTAAACGCAGCCGATGCCTTGATTTTCTCTACCGAAAAGCAATTGAAAGAGTACGGTGATAAAATCTCTGCCGATAAGAAAACGCCTATTGAAACTGGTTTGAAAAAACTACAAGATGCGTTTGCTGCAAAAAACTTCGAAGAGATGGAAGCCGCACAAACCGAATTGCAAGAAGCATGGAACGCCGCTTCGGAAGAAATGTACAAAGCTACGCAAGAGGCAGGTGCCCAAGGCGCTCCTTCTGATGGTCCGGCTGATAACAGCGACCAAGTAACGGATGTAGATTTCGAAGAAGTAAAAGACGACGAGAAGAAATAAGTCTTAATTAGTTTCTAATACAAAAAAAGCCCTCCCGAATTTCGGGAGGGCTTTTTTTATGCCTGTATGTTTGTTTAGTAGCCGATGCTTATGCTGCTTGTTTGATTAGCGATACTGGCAGAAACAGTGCCATTGGCAGCACGACTTATTGCCACTCGTTTTCCGTTCACAACCAAGCTTTTTACTTTGGCATCAAAACCATGCAAAACCATGTTTATTTGAGTAAAGCGTGAGTTAAAACTACCCATAACTTTTTCAAGTACTACTTGTTTTTTTGCTGGCACAAAGCTGATGCTGCGTTTATAATAGTTCCCTTTCTCGTTATCAAAAGAGCCGCCATCGTCTTCATAATACACATAGGTGCTGCCTTTTTTGCCATTCCAAATGTGTAAGCTCAAAATTCCGTCTCCTTTTTCGGAGGTGTTTTGTACTACAGCTTGCATCGGAATAATACCTCCTGCTCTTACAAATACCGGTAAATCGCTTAGCGGTGCTGCAGCCTCAATAGTGCTGTTTCCGGCATAGCTCACATCGCTACTTAAGCGATACCAGTCGCCGGCAGGTAAGTATACCGAAGTACTTGTTTTGCTGCTTTCTAATGGAGCTACCAAGATATTATCGCCAAATAAAAATTGATTTTGAAAAGCTTCTTTATAAATCTCTGAGTCGGTACTATAATCAATGGCTAAACTACGTGCCACTGGTAAACCGCTTTGTGTACTCATGTAAAAAGAAGAATAAATGTAAGGCAATAGGCGGTAGCGCTGTTCAATATCTTTGCGCATTACGGCTTCGGCTTCGGGGCCAAAACGCCAAGGTTCTCTCATGGGAGCATTAATTTCGGCATGGTTGCGGAAAATAGGCGTGTATACGCCTAAAGAATTCCAACGCATCATTAATTCTGCCGATGGGTTTCCAATAAAGCCACCAATATCTACCCCAGTATACGATACACCACTTAAGCCTAAACTATTTACCAAACGCTGGCCCAAAAGCATGTGTGCATCGCTCGAGGCATTATCACCAGTCCAAACGGCCGAATAACGCTGAATACCGGCATAGGCTGCCCGGGTGAGTACAAAAGCTCGGCGACCTAGAAGATCTTGGGTACCTTCATACGTAGCTCTCGACATTTGTAAGCCATAACCATTCCGTGCTTCACGCAAGGTCATTTGTTTTCCTTTGTCACCAAACTGTATTAAATCTGGGATGTTTTGCCCCCAAACTGCGGGCTCATTCATGTCGTTCCAAAAACCATCAATCCCTTTTTCAGTTAAGGTGCTGAACGATTTCCCCCACCAATTACGTACCTCTGGGCGATAAAAATCAGGGAAGTGGCAAGGGCCTGGCCAAACCGAACCGGTGTAAAATTCGCCGTTAGGGTAGGTGGCAAAATAACCCTTTTTCACGCCTTCTTCGTATTGTTTGTAGCCTTTTTCTACTTTAATTCCCGGATCTACAATCGTTACCACATGAAAACCCATGCCTTTCAATTGGTCGATGGTATTTTTAGGATTTGGGAAGTTTTTAGGGCTCCAGGTAAATATTTTGTAGGCATCCATATAATCGATGTCTAAATAAATAGCATCTACAGGTATCTTTTTATCGCGAAAGGTTTTGGCAATTTCCAATACCTGAGTATCGGGTTTATAGCTCCAACGGCATTGCTGGTAGCCCAAACTCCAAAGCGGAGGCATACTCATGCGGCCCGTTAGCCAGGTATAATCTTCAATCAATTTACTTACCGTGCTGGCCCCAAAGAAATAATAATTGAGTTCGCCGCCTTCTGCACCAAAATAGCTCATACTCTCATCGGTAGAGGCGCCAAAATTGAAAAAGCTTTTATGCGTATTGTCGAAAAAGATGCCGTAAGTAGCCTTATCGTGTAATCCGATGTAAAAAGGAATGGTTTTGTAAAGCGGATCTGCATTTAAGGCATAGGCAGGTACATCGCTGTTCCAGTTTACGTAGGTGCTCCCTTTGCGGTCTAAGTTTCCTGTTTTTTCACCCAGGCCAATAAAACGTTCGTTGGGTAAAAGTTTGCGGTAGCTGCTTACTTGGGTGCCATTCCATGAAAGGCCAATTCGTTCATCATCGCCACTTAAAAAGGCGCCAGTTTTGATGTTATAAAATGAAAAACGAACCGGGCTTTTAGAGATTCGTACTAGAATAGAGTCTGTATTCACTAAAATTTCGGTGCTCGACTCAGTCAGCTTGCTAAAGCCGCCACTTGCTGTGCGGATAACGGCCTGGGAGCTATCGGGCTTAAAAGTTTGGTTCACCGCTCGTAAACGGATAACGGTAGGCTGATACACCGATAAAAACACTTGACCATTTTCGGCTCTAATTAATAAGCCTTGTGCCGTTTGCGTGGCACTTTGTAGTTTACCTAATTGGGTGCTTAAGGTGCCGGTTTGTGCCGATAGGCTGATGGTGCCTGCAAGGAATGCCATGCAAAGGCTTAAGAGTTTACGTTTTAACATAGGTTTAAAAAATTAATGAGTTAAGTTAAGCATTCGTGAATAATCTGTTCTAGATTTTTTTCTTTTTCTACGATGCTTTGTAGTAATTGAAATTGATTCAAACTGCGAAGTAAATTTTGCTCGGGATAAAAGATGGGGTAATAGATGCTTCCTTGCAAATAATCGCTTAAAAAGCGAAGGGCCTGCATGTAGAGCATAAATTTCCCTGCAAATAAGAGCTGGGTCTTTTCTTCTGCAGTTAATATATCTGCCATTTTAGAGAGGTAACCACTCATAAGGGCTTTAAAATAATCTTCCCGAATGGTGATTTTAGCTAAATCGGTTTCATTTTCATCGTAGGCGCAAAGGTAGGTGCGCACCATGTCTCCCAGATCCGAGAGAAAGTAACCGGGCATTAAGGTGTCTAAATCAATGACGCAAACGCCTGCAAAACTTTTTTTGTGCAAGAGCACATTGCTTATTTTGGTGTCGTGGTGTTGTATCCGAAGGGGCAATGTTTTTTTTAACTTCCCAAAAATATCTACAATTTCTCGGTTTGCTAATGCCATGGCAATAGCTTCAGCTGCGGCTTCTTTTCGCTCTTTGGGAGCCTCGGTTAAAGCCTGCTCAAATTGCTTAAAGCGTAGGTTTAAATCGTGGAATGCAGGAATGGTTTCTTTAAACTGGGCTAAAGGAACGCCAGCCAAAAGCCTACTCAATTCACCGAATTTTTTGGCTGCTTCGTAGGCTTGTTTGGGGTCGCTAAGGGTATCAAAGGCTATTCCTTCGCTAATAAAGGGGAAAATTCGCCAATACGAATTGGCTATTTTTGTAGTGTAGCACCCTTTTTTATTCAGTATGGGGGCCAAAAAAAGATAATTGGGGTCTTTTTCTTGTAAATAAGTTTGGCAGAGCCTAATATTTTGCTCAATGGCCTCGGGTTGGGTAAAAACCCGATGGTTAAGTTTTTGCACAACCCAGCTTTGCTGGTTTCCTGCAGCAATATAGGTTTCGTTAATATGTCCCGAGCCGGCCTTTGTGACTAGCCAATTTTTGGAAGGAATATCATAAAATTCCCAAAGAATCTCAGGAATTGCTATTTCCATAGATTTGAAGGGTACACACCCGCAGATACCAAGGCATCGATGCTGGCTTGTACAATGGGTTTATCTTCTTTATAAGTCACGCCAAACCATTTGCTATCGGTTGGTAGCACTTTAAAGCTAGCTTTTCCTTCTTTTATTAATTTTTCGGCTACCAGTGGAATGAAAAATTCAGCTTTTGGATTGTCTTTATTGGCCAATGCAAATGCTACAAACATGGCTACAGAATCTTCGAATACTTTTGGGGTAAAGCCCCAGAAATTCATCGATACGGGCGTGTTGCTAGCTAAAGGGAATTCTATTCCGTTTTCCTCATACACTACATCGCTACCTTTGAAATAGACTTGGGTGCGTTCGTGAATATCGCTTAATAATCCAGCATCATTAACTTGGCAGACGCCACGAGATACCGAACCGTAATCGGATAGGGTTTTATTGATTTGAAAGCCCATTAAGGAATAGCGTTCGTCGGTTACTTCGCTGGTTAAAAATTTAGCCATTTGCTCGTACGAATCACGGCTGTAAAAATCATCGGCATTTATGACGCAAAAAGGCTCTTTTACGGCATCTTTCGCAGCTAAAACGGCATGTGCAGTACCCCATGGTTTGGCTCGTTCAATTTCTTCGCTCATGCCAAAAGGCTTTAAGTCATATGATTGGTACACATAATCGGTAGCAATTTTACCGGCTAATTTTGGTTCAAAAATGGCCTTAAAATTATCAGCAAACTCTTCTCTAATAATAAACACTACTTTTCCAAAACCGGCCTGAATAGCATCGTAAATAGAATAGTCGATGATAGTTTCTCCGTTTGGACCAAAGCCATCAATCTGTTTCATGCTACCATAACGACTGGCCATGCCTGCAGCCAAAATTACTAGAGTGGGTTTCATTTATATAGGATTATTGAGTTCAAATTTTTATACTTGATACAAAATTAAGAATGTATCCCGAAGAATGGTACTGCTGTCTTAATTAATTTGAACAACCAAATTAATTCATGGAAAGAAGAAAATTTATACGAGCAACCCTAGCGGCTGGTGCTGCTGCTTCGGTACTTAACCCTACCGTATTGTTTGCGGCTAAACAGCCAAAAGTGCGTGTAGGCTTTATTGGCGTTGGCTTACGTGGCCGCGATCATTTAGAACTATGCCTGCAGCGTGATGATGTGGAGATTATCGCCATTGCCGATCCTGATAACAAAAATGCTATCCCAGAAACGCAAGCCCTTATTGCGAAGTACGGGCGTAAAAAAGCAATAGAGTTTAGTAATGGCGATGAAGATTATCGAAATTTATTAAAACGAGAAGATATTGATGCAGTAATTATTGCCAGCCCTTGGGAATGGCACATTCCGCAGGCTATTGCTGCTGTAAAAGCAGGAAAAATACCCGCAGTAGAAGTGTGTGGCGCCAGCGATTTGCAAGAATGTTGGGACATTGTAGATGCCGTTGAAGAAACAGGTATCCCACTTTTTGCGATGGAGAATGTATGTTATCGTAGAGATGTAATGGCGGTACTCAACATGGCTCGACAGGGACTTTTTGGGGAGTTATTGCACTTGCAAGGAGGCTACCAGCACGACTTGCGTGAGGTGAAGTTTAACGATGGTAAACAACCTTACGGCGGTGGGGTAGAATTTGGAGAAAAGGGATTTTCTGAAGCAAAATGGCGCACCAATCATTCGGTAAAGCGCAATGGGGAATTGTACCCTACACATGGCTTAGGTCCGGTGGCTAGCATGATTAATGTAAATAGAGGCAACCGTTTAACTGCCCTATCATCGGTAGCTACTAAAGCTCGTGGGTTACATAAATATATTGTTGATCAGGCAGGTGCCGACCACCCGAATGCGAAAGTAAATTTTAAGTTGGGCGATATAGTGACTACTTCTATTCAAACAGCCAATGGCGAAACCATTGTGCTTTCGCACGATACTAGTTCTCCTCGTCCGTATTCATTAAATTTTAGGGTACAGGGTACCAATGGCCTTTGGATGGACGATATGAATTCCATTTATATTCAAGGAAAAAGCCCTAGAGCACACGTTTGGGAAAAAGATGAGGCGTATATGAAGGCCTACGATCATGCGCTTTGGAAAAAATATGAAAGCCAAGCCGAAGGCGCCGGCCACGGCGGTATGGATTTCTTTGTGATCAATTCATTTATCGAATCGATAAAACGGAAAGAGCCTTTTGCCATGGATGTGTATGATTTGGCTACGTGGTATGCCATTACACCTTTATCCGAATCGTCTATTGCCCAAGGAGGTTCTTTGCAGCAAATACCCGATTTTACTCGTGGTAAATGGCTGAATCGGAAACCGATTTTTGCTTTAGATGAATTAGGCTATTAAGAAAAAAGCCCCGAACATTCGTTCGGGGCTTTTTTTATTTAAGCGATCTAAAATCTTGTCCGGCTTTAATGTCGAGCAAGGCTTCGTAAATTAAGCGAATCACATTGTCTACATCTTCTTTATGTACCATTTCTACCGTGGTATGCATGTAGCGCAAAGGCAAGGAGATTAATGCCGAAACTACCCCATCATTGGAATAGGCAAAGGCATCGGTATCTGTTCCGGTAGAACGTGAAGAAGCTTGACGCTGGAAGGGGATTTTATTTTCTTCTGCCGCTTTAATCAGTAATTTATTCAAATTGCTTTGTACTGCCGGAGCATAAGAAACCACGGGTCCTTTTCCACAAGCCAAATCGCCTTGAGTAATTTTGCTAATCATAGGCGTTTGCGTATCGTGGGTAACATCGGTTACAATGGCCACGTTAGGTTTAATGCGGTGGGCAATCATTTCGGCACCACGCAGGCCAATTTCTTCTTGTACCGAGTTTACAATGTATAAGCCAAAAGGCAATTTCACCTTGTTTTCTTTTAGTAAACGGGCTACTTCGGCAATCATAAAGCCGCCGGCACGGTTATCTAGCGCACGACCTACGTAATAACGGTCGTTTAAAATCATAAATTCATCTTCGTAGGTAATTACACAGCCTACGTGTACGCCTAATTTTTCTACTTCTTCTTGGCTGGTGCAACCACAATCTAAAAAGATGTTTTTTAGCGTGGGTGCTTCTTCTTTTTCGCCACTACGGGTATGAATGGCCGGCCAGCCGAATACGGCCTTTACAATACCTTTATCGGTGTGGATATTTACACGTTTAGAAGGTGCAATTTGATGATCGGAACCGCCATTGCGAATCACATAAATTAAACCGTCTTTGGTAATGTAGTTTACATACCAAGAAATTTCATCGGCGTGTGCTTCAATAACCACTTTATATTCGGCTTTCGGATTGATAACGCCTACGGCGGTACCGTAATTATCTACAAAATGTTCATCGATATATGGTTTTAAAAAATCTAACCATACTTTCTGGCCTTCCCATTCGTAGCCGGTAGGAGAGGCATTGTTGATGTATTTTTCAAAAAATTCTACAGATTTTTTGGTTACTACGGGTTGGTGTTTTACTTCTTTTTTTGCCATGTTGTTATAAATAAATTTCCATAATCACGAAATTGTGTCCGTCTTGATGGAATTTTTGTTCTGTTTCTGTAAAGCCAAATTTAGCATAAAATGCCGATGCATTGCAACGGGCATTGCACCACATGCGTTTGCAGTGTTCATCTTTTGCAAATTGAATGATATGGGTCAATAGTAAGCTGCCATAGCCTTTCCCTTGCTCGGATTCTAGCGTAGCAAATTTCCGAAATTGCATACTCTCCTCAGTAATAAAGGTAGATACTACACTAATTAAAACATTGTTATCGAATAAACCGAAGTGAATGCCCTCGAAATCGTTGGCTAATTTTACCTCTTCTATGCTCCAATTGGGGTACATGACCGCTTGGCGTAAGGGCCAAGTAAGCTCAGGTGTTATTTGTTCTATGCTTGCCAATGGTTTATAAAGGAATATTGCCGTGTTTTTTACGTGGATTGTTTACCACTTTATTTTCGAGCATGGCAAATGCCTTAATCAATTTGCTGCGTGTTTCTGATGGCGCAATTACTTCGTCAACAAAACCACGTTCGGCAGCTCGGTAGGGGTTTGCAAATAAATCGGAATATTCTTTTTCTTTTTCCAACCATTTCTCGGAAGGGTCGGCAGCAGCATTAATTTCTTTTTTAAAGATGATTTCTGCAGCACCTTTGGCACCCATAACGGCAATTTCGGCACTAGGCCAAGCGTAATTCATATCGGCACCAATGTGTTTAGAATTCATTACGCAGTAGGCGCCTCCGTAGGCTTTGCGGGTAATTACGGTAATTTTAGGCACGGTGGCTTCGCAAAAGGCATACAATAATTTGGCGCCATTGGTAATGATGCCGTTCCACTCTTGGTCGGTGCCCGGTAAAAAGCCCGGAACATCTTCTAAAACCAATAACGGAATGTTAAAACTATCGCAAAAGCGTACAAAACGAGCACTTTTTACCGAAGCATGGTTATCTAATACACCAGCTAAAAATGCAGGCTGATTGGCTACAATGCCAATGCTTTTGCCGGCCAATCGGGCAAAGCCTACTACAATATTTTCGGCGTATTCTTTATGTATTTCTAGGAAAGAGCCTTCGTCAGCCAATTCGCTAATAACATCACGAACATCATAAGGCTGAGAAGCATTTTCGGGCATCAATTCATCTAGTTTCGGACGGTTTTCATTACCTGCTTCGTAAGGAATTGTAGGTGCCTGTTCTTCGCAATTTTGCGGCATATAGCTCAGCAATTTTTTTACGTGATTAATAGCATCGAGTTCATTTGCACAAGCAAAATGGGTAACACCCGATTTGCTGGCATGCGTAGCTGCTCCGCCCAATTCTTCGGCGGTAACCTCTTCGTGTGTAACCGTTTTTACCACATTCGGTCCGGTTACAAACATGTACGAAGTATTTTCTACCATCAAAATAAAATCGGTTATGGCTGGAGAATATACTGCACCGCCGGCACAAGGGCCCATAATGGCAGATAGTTGTGGCACTACGCCCGAAGCTTGGGTATTGCGGTAAAATATGTCGGCATAGCCACCTAATGAAACTACACCTTCTTGAATACGTGCTCCGCCCGAATCGTTTAAACCAATTATGGGTGCACCATTAGTCATGGCCATCTCCATAATTTTGCAAATTTTTTCTGACTGAGTTTCCGATAATGAGCCACCAAACACGGTAAAATCTTGGGAATACACGTATACCAAGCGCCCATTGATAGTGCCATAGCCGGTTGCCACGCCATCGCCATCGTATTTTTCTTTTTCCATTCCAAAATCGGTGGAACGGTGGCTTACAAACATGCCAATTTCTTCAAAAGAGCCTTCGTCTAATAAGAAATGTAAGCGTTCGCGGGCAGTAAGTTTGCCTTTTTTATGTTGACTTTCTAAACGGGCTTCTCCACCACCTAATTTGGCTTTTTCTCGTTTTTGGTGTAAGTGTTTTATCTTATTGTTCAAAGCTGTATTGTGTTTAAGTGGTTAAAAATACAAAATGTATGGGATGTATTGAACATAGAATGCATCTTATCTTTTTAATAAATTAATGTCCAAATCCCATAAATAATCGAGAAATTTGCTGGAGTCTTGTTATAGAATAACGATGAAAAAACCACAACATACCTACGAGGAGCTTTTGCAAGGAAATAGAGATTGGGTAGCTAAACAATTGGCTATTGACCCTGATTTTTTCACAAATCTAGCAAAGGGTCAAAATCCCGATGTATTGTGGATTGGTTGTTCCGATAGTCGGGTGCCGGCAAACGAAGTTACGAATTCTAAGCCTGGAGAGGTTTTTGTACACCGCAACATTGCCAATATGTGTGTGCACTCGGATATGAATATGTTGAGTGTGCTCGATTATGCGGTAAATGTGTTGAAAGTAAAACACGTAATTGTAGCCGGACACTATAATTGTGGGGGTATTGCCGCTGCATTAAGTAGTCAACAATTTGGCTTAATTGATAATTGGTTGCGTCATATAAAAGATGTGTACCGCATGCACAGTACTGAGTTAGATACAATTGAAAATGAAGCGGATAAAATTAACCGCTTGGTAGAACTCAATGTGGTAGAACAAGTATACAATTTATGCAAAACTACCATTGTGCAAAATGCTTGGAAAAAACGTACCGATTTAGAAGTGCATGGCTGGGTAATTCAATTAGATAGTGGTTATGTAAAAGATTTAAACGTGTCGGTGAGTAATGCCGATAATTTAGGTAAGGTATTTTCATTAAATAAATTAGATGAATAAATTCAATCTATAGCATATAAAAAAAGCCCTCCCGGAAATTCGAGAGGGCTTTTTTGTTGATTATTCTTCCGCTAAAAACGGATAGCGGTAATCTTTCGGTGGATCGAAGGTTTCTTTGATGGTTCGTGGAGATACCCAACGCAACAAGTTAATCATCGAGCCTGCCTTATCGTTAGTTCCCGAGCCTCTAGCACCTCCAAAAGGTTGTTGGCCTACCACCGCTCCAGTACATTTATCGTTAAGGTAGAAGTTACCTGCTGCATTGCGTAAAGCAATGGTGGCTTGTTCCAGTACATAACGGTCTTGTGCCAATATCGCTCCAGTTAGGGCATAACTTGAGGTAGTATCAATTAAGGTTAATGTTTTTTCGAAATCGCTATCCTCGTATACAAAAAGAGTAAGTACCGGCCCGAAGAGTTCTTCGCACATGGTTACATATTTCGGATCTTTAGCCACAATAATGGTTGGTTCAATAAAGTAACCTTTAGATTTATCGTAGTTGCCGCCGGAAATAATTTCTACATTGTTGTCTTTTTTGGCAGCATCAATGTAGGTAGCCAATTTATCGAACGATTTTTCATCGATTACGGCATTTACGAAATTGCTAAAATCTTCAGTTGGACCTACTTTTAGGGTAGCCAAATCGCGAACGAGTAGTTTTTTTAATTCAGGCCAAACAGATTTGGCTATGTATGCTCTCGATGCAGCCGAACATTTTTGACCTTGATATTCAAAAGCGCCACGAACAAGAGCCGTATTGGCTGCTTCTACATCGGCAGAGCCATGTACTAAAATAAAATCTTTACCACCAGTTTCGCCTACAATACGTGGGTAGGTTTTATATTGATGAATATTGTTTCCGATAGTTTTCCAGATATCTTGAAATACCGAAGTGGATCCGGTAAAGTGGATGCCTGCAAAATCGGGGTGTTTAAAAATAACATCGCCTGCATCAGGACCCGAAACAAATACCAAATTGATAACACCATCGGGTAAGCCTGCTTCGCGGAAAATTTCCATTAATACGTTGGCCGAATAAATTTGGGTATTGGCCGGTTTCCACACCACCACATTGCCCATCATAGCGGCTGATGCCGGTAAATTGGCTGCAATGGCGGTAAAGTTAAATGGCGTTAAGGCAAAAACAAAACCCTCTAACGGACGTTGTTCTAATCTATTCCAGGTACCTCTTGCCGATACTGGAGGTTGTTGTTGGTAAATTTCTGCCATGTATTTTACGTTGAAACGTAAAAAGTCGATCAATTCGCAAGAAGCATCAATTTCTGCCTGAAAAGCATTTTTAGATTGTGCCAACATGGTAGCTGCATTCAATTTTGCCCGGTACGGGCCAGCAATTAAATCGGCTGCTTTTAAGAAAATTGCAGCTCTTTGCTCCCAAGCTAGGCGCTCCCAATTGTCTTTAGCCGCTAAAGCTGCTTTAATAGCTGCTTCAACATGGCTTTTATCACCTTGGCTGTACTGGCCTAAAACATGTTGATGGTCATGCGGTGGACGCATAGTCACTTTTTTATCCGTTCGTACTTCTTTTCCACCAATAAACATGGGTACATCTACGGTGGTAGCACGGGCATCGGCCAATGCTTTTTTTAGTTCGGCACGTTCAGCACTCCCTGGAGCGTACGATAATATCGTTTCGTTTACAGGGGTTGGAACATTAAAAAATCCTTTTAGCATAGTGTTCTGATTGAATCATTCAAAGATAAGATTTTGTAAGCTAAATTCGGGTCGATATCTAACACATTCGCAGGGTTTTTGTTTTGTAAATTGTAATTTAGCTCTTTATGCTAATTAGGCTTATCCGTTTTCTGCTTTTTCCTATTTCCATCCTATATGGCCTGGGTGTATTTTTGCGTAATCTCTTGTTTGATTGGGGTCTGTTTAAATCTACTAAATTCACTATCCCTGTACTTGTTATTGGAAATATTACTGTGGGAGGATCGGGTAAAAGCCCCATGACAGCATACCTGCTTAAACTTTTGAAAAACGAATTAAGAGTGGCTGTATTGAGTAGAGGCTATGGTAGAAAAACAACAGGTTTTAAATTAGTAGATGCAGATAGTACAGCTGTTGAAGTGGGCGATGAGCCTATGCAGTTTAAACAACATTTTCCGGCATTAACGGTAGCCGTTTGTGAAGATCGGGTAGCGGGAATGCACCAATTGGTAGCAGACCATGACGTGGTTATATTGGACGATGCCTATCAACACCGCTGGCTCCAAGCCAGTTTGAGTATTTTGCTTTTAGAATATAGCTCTCTGCAAAAAGTAGATTTTTTATTGCCTACGGGTAATTTAAGAGAGCCCCAGTCGGCAACTAAACGGGCTGATATACTCGTTGTGACCAAGGCGCCTCAAAACTTAACATCTGCAGAAAAAGCTGAGCTGGTTAAAGGCATAAAACCCCAAGCACATCAAGCCTTATTTTTCTCGTATTTAAGCTATGACAATTTACTAAATGTTGTAGATGGAAGTGCACGAGCTTTAACTAGTATTAATGAATATACGCAGATATTTTTGCTTACTGGTATTGCCAATTCAAGCCCTTTGGTAGCCGAATTAAAACGTTACACATCGAAGATTATACATCATCAATATCCTGATCATTATAATTTTAGTGTAGCCGATATAGAAAAAATTACTCAAGAATATCAGGACTGTGAAGCTGCCGATAAGCTCATTATTACTACCGAAAAAGATGCACAAAGGTTAAAAAGCCGTATTTTTGCATCTTCTTTAGCTAATACCGCTTTATATGTATTACCGGTAAAAACAGCTTTTGCCGAAAAAGATAAAATTGAATTTGACCATTTAATACACACCCATGTCAGATAATAGTGAGAGTACCGCAGCCTTTTTACAGAAAAAAATAGGCGATTTTAAGCCAGAGATTGGCATTGTGCTAGGAACGGGTTTAGGTGCCTTGGTAAATGATATTGAGATTGCTTTTCAATTTCCTTATGCCAACATCCCTGATTTCCCTATCTCTACTTTGGAATTTCATTCTGGTAAACTCATATTTGGAACGCTAGCCGGTAAAAAAGTGGTAGCCATGCAAGGCCGCTTACACTATTACGAAGGCTACGATATGAAACGGATTACCTTTCCCATTCGGGTAATGAAATTATTGGGTATAGCGTATTTATTTGTTTCAAATGCTAGCGGTTCTTTAAACTCCGATTTTAAAAAGGGTAGTTTAATGGTTATAGCCGACCATATTAATAAACAACCCGATAACCCGCTAAGAGGCCGTAATGAAGATCATTTTGGTCCGAGATTTCCGGATATGAGCGAACCGTATCATCCGAAATTGAGAGCCATGGCCTTAGAAATTGCCCAGCAAAAAGGAATTACTTGCCACGAAGGCGTGTACGTTTCGGTAGCCGGACCCAATTTAGAAACGAAAGCAGAGTATAAGTACTTGCGTTTAATTGGTGGCGATGCTGTTGGGATGAGTACCGTACCCGAAGTTATTGTGGCCAACCATATGGGCTTGCCGGTATTTGCTATTTCGGTATTAACCGATGAGGGTTTTCCGGAAAATTTACAGCCGGTATCTTTAGCAGAAATCATGGAGTCTGCCGCCAAGGCAGAACCCAATTTAACGGTAATATTTAAAGAAATGTTAGCCCGGTTATGATCAAAATACGGATTATTTTTATCTTTCTATGTACTTTTTCCATGCTCGGCTTGCGTGCACAAACATTAAAAAATGCCATCGGTAAAAGCACGGGCGGTGCTCCACAAAAATCGGGAGCAAGTGTCAGTTTAGATTCGTTACGTAAACGAGAAGAATCTAGAAAAGACAGTGTGGTGTTTACTGCTAAATATATTCGTTTCACCAATTTGCGTATGCTTAACGATAGCTTGCGTACCGAACAATTAGACACCAGTTTGGTCAATTTTCAGCATTATAGTCCCACCGATAAATCCGATAAACCGGCCATTCATTTAGGAGGAGCAGGTTTGGCTGCTAGAGATTTACTTTTTGAACCTACTAAAACTATAGGTTTTCAAATCGGATTTCATTCACTAGATCGGTTTATGTTGCGAAGCGATTCTGTACGTTATTACATTGCCCGAGCACCATATACAGAATTGTATTATGTGAGCGGAACAGATGTAGAGCAAACCTTTCGGGTAACCCACACCCAAAATATTAAACCTAATTGGAATGTCGGCTTCAATTATAATCGAATTGGCGGAACCGGATTGTATAAAAATCAGGATGTAAGCCATTTAAATGCAGCCATTTTTACGTGGTACAGAGGCCCTAAGCACCATTACCAAGTGCTTGCTCATGCCTTATTTAACAACATTACCGCTGGTGAAAACGGTTCGCCGGAACGTGAAGACATTTTTGATACCCCTGCGGCTTTTTCTAGAGATGCCGAATTTGTACGTTTAAGCGCCGAAGGTGCAAATAGGCCGCAACAAATTTGGAGAGAGAACACCTTGTTTGTAAAACAAATTTACGATTTAGGTAAAAAAGATAGTTTAAAAGCTGGTGGCTTGCCTACACAGCGTTTTGCCTATTCTTTTAGTTATAGCAAAAACAGGGTCAAGTTTTTCAGAAACGAAGCCGATGTGCTGAATGTATTTCCACACATACAGCCCGAAACAATTACCACCACTAACGATACAACCGAGTTGAAACACTTGAGTCAAGAATTCAGCTATAGTTTCTACTTAAGAGGCCGTTCGGTAAGTTTTTTGCGCAACGAGTTGCGTTTAACGCTTGCGGCGCAACACGATTCGTATACCTATACCCAAATGGGAGCGGAGCAAAAAAATCAGAATGTAACCCTAAAAGGTGGCTTGGGCTATCGTTTTAACGAGCGTTTACTACTCAGCGGACAGCTTAACCAAATTGTACAAGGTAGCCAAGCCGGCGATTATTTATACGATGCCCAATTGGCCATTTTATTGAGTAAAAAAGTCGGTAAAATTACGGCATCTGCTTATTTGCAAAACAAATCTCCGGAGCAGTTATATAACCAAGTGAACTATCAATACCACCAATGGTCTAATAATTTTAAGCGTACGGGTACCACCAATTTGGCTTTTAGGTATGAAAATACGCCTTTACGTTTTGTAGCACAAGCTGCTTTTTATAGCCTAGCCGATTATTTATATTACCGAGAAACGGCTATTACTGCACGACTCATTGAACCCGTGCAAAGTGCTGTGGCTATTCCATTACTTAAATTATCGGTTGGCAAACAAATTACGCTGGGTAAATTTAATTTAGAGCAATTGGTAGTCTATCAAAAAACAACATCCGAAGCCATTTTGCAAACACCAACTTGGTATTCGAATACTAGTTTTTATTACGATTGCCGCATTTTTAAAGTATTGCATGCAAACATTGGCTTTGATGTGAAGTACCATACCGCCTTCAATAATCCGGGCTATGCACCCAATGTGAGTCAGTTTTATCAATTGAATACCCCTATTCAATATAAAACCTATCCGGTGGTAGATGTATTTATTAGAGCCAATTTGCGTAGAGCCAATTTATTCTTAAAAATGGATCACATGAGCCAAGGCTGGTCGGCCGACGGCTATTATACCGTACAAAATTACCCTATGCAAGATAGAATGATGAAGTTTGGCTTGAGTTGGAAATTCTACAACTAGCATATCAATCAAAATAGTATCTTAGCGACCTAAATATGATGAGTAAAGCAATCATTAAAACCGAAAAAGGCGATATGACCGTAGCGTTCTACGATCAAGACGCCCCAAACACTGTAGCTAATTTTTTAAAATTGGCCGAATCAGGATTTTATAACAACGTAACTTTTCACCGTGTCATTCCGAATTTCGTGGTTCAGGGTGGCGATCCAACGGGTACAGGTGCCGGTGGCCCAGGCTACAAAATTGACTGTGAGTTGGATGGCGAAAACCAGTACCACGATAGAGGCGTATTGTCTATGGCCCATGCAGGTAGAAATACCGGTGGTTCGCAGTTTTTCATTTGCCATAGCCGCGATAACACCGCACACCTAGACCGCAACCATACTTGCTTTGGTAAAGTGGTAGAAGGGGTAGATGTAGTTGATGATATCCGCGAAGGAGATAAAATATTAGGAATAGAGATTATAGCAGAATAAAGAGCGTATGAACTTAAGAGGAATAGTTGCCGTATCTGGTAAACCGGGCTTGTTTAAGCTAATTGGTCAGAACAAAACAGGTTTTATTTTAGAAAGCCTAGACGGATTAAAAACCAAAGCCATTGTAAATATGGCTAATGCCAAATTAGCGTCTTTAGAAGATATCACCATTTTTGGTGAAGACGATGATTTGAAATTGATTGACATTTTTGAGCGTATGAAAAAAATCACGGCCATTCCGGATGCGAAAGCAGATGGACAAGCCTTGAAAACTTTTTTTAAAGAAGCCGCTCCCAAACACGACGACGAACGGGTGTACAGTTCGGATATCAAGAAAATTATCAATTGGTTTAGCATCATCAAAGGCCTACCCATTTTTAACGAAAAAGCACCCGAGCCACTAGACCCAGAGGCTCCGGCGGTTAAAGAAGTAGCCAAAAAAGCAGAAGCCAAACCGGTAGAGGCTAAAAAGCCAAGCAAGGCGGTAGCTACTACCAAACGTACTTCGTCTAAAGCGAAATAGATTTTTACATCTTTGTGAAAAGCCCTCCCGAATTTAGGAGGGCTTTTTTTATGCTTTATTGTTTTGCATCTAGATAATCTTGCTCGGTAAAAGCGTATGAATAACTATAGGTTGCATGGTATGCTGTTTTATTTATTGTTTTTTTAACATAGTTTGCTGAATTGTATAAATTTCGAGGTGACTCGAATAAGATGTATTTCTTGTTTGGGTTAACTAGTTCTGGTCTTCTGTAATGTATAATGGTGTCTACATTGTCAAAAATTACTAAGATAGAATCTTCTCCAGTTGCCATTAAGGCATAAGATTCACCACTACCTAGACCCCTGCTTTGTCTAGACAATACTTCCTTTTTTTCATTGGGCAATAAGTCAAATGAAAGGAAAGGAGTAAGGCTGCCCATAAAATAGGATTTTACGCTTATGTGGTGGCTAGAATCATTTTGCATATACGTGTAACAACGGGTATATTCCAAATCCGTACATGCAATAAGTACGAAGACCAAAAAAATAAGAGGCTTTTTCATGTGATTAATTATTAATAATATCATACATGCTTTTTTATATCTGCATCTGTAACTCCATTGGGTTTATGTTCTTTCAATTTTAACCCCCAGCTCAAAATTTTGGGCTGGGGGTTAAGTTTATTGGCTTGCATCTATATAATCTTGTTCTGTGAACGTGTACAGAAAATAATGGTTAGTATTATTTGAAGACTTTTCTATCAAGGTTTCTATATAATTAGCCTCATTGTACAAATTACGTGTCGAACTAAAGAGATAAAAGTGTTTAGCACCACCTATTAGTGTAGGTTTATAATGCGCTATGGTATCCGTATGGTCAAAAATCACGAGAATCGAGTCATTAATGATAGCCATTTCACCGTAAGAGAGCCCCTTGCCATCTTTACTCCCCCAACCTCCAATGCGGTATATTTGTTTTTTTTCATAGGGAGCTAGTTCAAAAGAATCATATTTATTAAAATTCCCTTTGTAATAGGCCCTCCCAGAAATGGCATGCCCGGTAGTATTTTCTGCATAGGTAATCGAGTATTTCGTCGTTTCCTTACAAGCGCAAAGTAACACAGCCATATAGGTTATTAATAGTTGTGTTTTCATGGGGCTAGTAATAAAGTAGAAGTTTATCAATATCGGCATCGGTTACGCCGGCGGGTTTATGTTCTTTCAACTGTTTCTCTAAACTCTTGAGGGTGAAAATTTTCATCATACTATTTTTAAACCCCTAGCACAAAATTTTGGGCTAAGGGTTAGGTTTATTGTTTTGCATCTAGATAATCTTGCTCGGTGAACGTATAAATAAAGTGGTGTACCACCTTTTTACTAGAGTGCTCGGCAATTTCATGTACGTAATTGTTTCGGTTATATAGGTTTCTTGCTGAATCATAGGTGTAGAAATTTTTAGCCCCACCAATTAGCTGTGTATTATAATGAGATATGGAATCTTTGTTATCAAAAATTACTAAAACAGAATCCATGATACCTAAGATAGCGCCGTATGAAAAGCCTCCAGCAATATCTGTGCTGCCTAGGCCACCATTATAGTTTATTATTTTTTGTTCTTGAGGGGCAATATTTGCCGAAAGACTAGGTTCAATATTGCCATTATAATAGGCCATTATAGAAATATTATGCGCTGTATTATTGACTATATAGGTGTAGCTGTCACTTCTAGTTTCTTTTATGCAGGAAACTATTAAAAAGGCAATAAGAATATATAATACTTTCATAATAATCTGGTTTTAATAATAGTTCAGTAATTTATCGATGTCCTCATCAGTAACCCCACTGGGTTTATGTTCTTTCAACTTTTTCTCTAAACTCTTGAGGGTGAAAATTTGGTGCAGCATACTGTCCTCAATATTAGCTAGGGTATAACCTTTTACATCATCATCAGTAGTGCTTAATATTCCTTTTTCATTGTAATCGTCAATGAGGTTAATATAAATGTTTGTGTATTCGTTGTCATCGGCTAGTGTCCATTTTTGATAGCCTTGTTTATTTGGAAATTCTACTGAAATGACATAATCATAATCCCCATAATTTGCTATTCCTCGGGTATTTTTATACTCCAATTTAGTGAGCCACCATTCTACCCCAACAGCCCAGCTTTCTTGTAGCCAAGTACTTACCGTTGCATAGCTAATTGCTAAAAAATCCATACGGTGTTGGTGGCTACTGTGAGCGGTTTCATGGCAGGTGCTAGAAAAAATTTCATCAGAGCTGTGCTCAATATTGCTTTTATCATACCGATGGATGTATATAATAGGAAATGGCACCAAGGTATTTCCAGAGGGACCACCAGAATCTTTTGCAATATATTTGAGCCGTGCTATGGGCAAATAGGGTCGTTTTAGCCCATCAATAAAGCCATAATGATAGCGGTAAGCTCCTCTAAATATGTGGCTTACAAAGCGGTCGTAGCCACCCATAATATCTACATTCCAATCTTCGTATTGTTTGGGGCCATCTATCCAAGCGGTAAAATCAAATAGATGAGGCCTTACGGTAAAATCTTCTTGGTTAAACCATAAAGAATAGTTGCAGGGGTGCTTAAAGGTATTGTTCATGCGGTAATTGCCAAAAAAATCGGTACGGGCATGGTAGGTAGTAAACCAGCGGCGGGCACGCATGTCAAGCCCCTCTAGTCCAATTAGTTTGTTTAGGCGGGTATCCCATACTTGTATTTTGCCGCCTGGGGCATACCAAGGGTGTTTTACATTGGGCTTACTAAGGGCTACGGTATCTTGGAAATTGCCAGTTTGTTTATAGGCTTGGTTGAGCAATTGCTCCACATAGCTTACGTTTTCGGTGCCTTTTAACGCTTGGTCTTCTTCAGGTATGTACAGTGGACTTAAAATTTCGTACTTAATTTGCCTACTAAAGGGGTAATTAACCTTAACGGAGGCGTATTGGTAGGCAAAAGCACCTTTTGGCGTACTGGGATCGAGGTAATAATTGCCACGCTCTGCAATTTCATAATCGAGCGGGTAGGGGTACAAAGTTAAATTAGGTTGCTTGTCTAAGGCATTGGCTTGTACAGAATCGGTAGGTGTAAAGCGTACATAATAATGCGATGCTTTTACCTGGGCCGGTGCTAATCGATACAGACCTTTTTTGTTGAGAGCGGCTACGGCTAGTTTCATGTTCTCAATCGTGTAGGGATTGTTTAGTTTTTTACCCAAAATTAAATTGCCTTCGCGGTAGGCTGCGGGTTCTGCATTGTTGGTACGCATGCGGGTAGGCGTAAGCCCTACATTGGGTGCTTGTGGTTCGTTTTTACTGCAAGCCAATACGACCATGCAGCAGGTAAGAACAAGCCCTAGGGTGTACTTGTTTTTCATAGCATTGTTAATTTAACGGTAAAAAAAAATTCGCTATGTGCGGGTTTCGGCTCTGGGTAGGAAAGGGATTTACGTTCTATCTAATGCACATACTGCGCATAAATATAAGATTTTAATTTTAAAGAAAAATAATTTCTACTAAAATTATAGGTGGTGGTAGGGTTCGCCTCGGAGAATACTAAAGGCTCGGTAAAGCTGTTCGGTAAAGAACAGACGCACCATTTGGTGCGAAAAGGTGAGTTTAGAAAGCGATAATTTAAGATTTGCCCGCTCGTATACGCTGGCATGAAAGCCATAAGGGCCACCAATTATAAAAACCACATGTGCGGTACTTTGGTTCATCCATTTGTTTAGTTCTTTACTAAACTGAACGGAATCTAGTTCTTTGCCGTTTTCATCAAGTAACACCACAAAATCACTAGGGCTAATTTTTGCCAGAAGTAGTTCGGCCTCTTTTTGTTTTTGTTGGTCAAAAGAGAGGTTTTTACTGTTCTTTAAATCCGGAATTTCTGTGCGTTGGTATTTGCAATAATGCTGCAAACGATTTTCGTAGATACGAATGCCTTCTTGCAAATATGCTTCGGTGGTTTTACTGATGCAAAGAAGGCTAATTTTCATGGATAGGCGGTATAAAAAATGGCGGCACGCATGCGTGCCGCCATGTAAGTCGAGAAATTAAGCTCTCATCATATTTAAGGCACCACCCGCTTTAAACCACTCAATTTGTTGAGCGTTGTAGGTATGATTTACGCTAATTTCGTCTTTAGAACCATCTTTATGGTTTAAAACTAAGGTTAACGGTTTTTCTGAAGCAAAAGCAGTTAAGCCTACAATATCAATCTGATCGTCTTCTTGAATTTTATCGTAATCGGCGGTGTTGGCAAAGGTTAAGGCCAACATGCCTTGTTTTTTCAAATTGGTTTCGTGGATACGGGCAAACGATTTTACCAATACTGCACGTACACCTAAATGACGGGGCTCCATGGCTGCGTGCTCACGAGAAGAGCCTTCGCCATAGTTTTCATCCCCCACTACAATAGAACCAATGCCGGCAGCTTTGTAGGCACGTTGCGTAGCCGGAACTGGTCCGTATTCGCCGGTTAATTGGTTTTTAACGGTATCGGTTTTCTCGTTAAAGTAGTTTACCGCCCCAATTAGCATGTTGTTTGAAATGTTATCTAAGTGACCACGGAATTTTAACCAGGGACCAGCCATCGAAATGTGGTCGGTAGTACATTTTCCTTTGGCTTTAATTAATAATTTAAGGCCCATAAGGTCAGTACCTTCCCATGCTTTAAACGGATCTAGCAATTGTAAACGGTGCGACGTTGGTGATACCAATACCTGTACGCCAGAGCCATCGGCAGCAGGGGCTTGGTAACCAGCGTCTTCAACATCAAAACCTTTTAACGGTAACTCATCTCCTACTGGGGGATCTAATTTGACTTGTTCGCCTTTATTGTTGGTTAAGGTATCGGTTAGTGGGTTAAAATCTAACCTTCCAGCTATTGCAATAGCCGCAACCATTTCTGGTGATGCAACAAATGCACATGTATTTGGATTACCATCTGCTCTTTTAGCAAAATTTCTGTTAAACGAATGCACAATGGTATTTCTTTCTTGTTTTTCGGCACCTACTCTGTCCCACATACCAATACAAGGGCCACAAGCGTTTGTGAAAATTGTAGCGTTTAAGTCTTCAAAAACACCTAATAAACCATCTCTGTCTGCAGTGTAACGCACTTGCTCAGACCCTGGGTTAATACCAAAAGATGATTTTGTACCTAAACCTTTATCAATTGCTTGTTTAGCTATTGAAGCTGCTCTTGATAAATCTTCGTAAGAAGAGTTTGTACAAGAACCGATTAAACCCCATTCTACAGTTAAAGGCCAATCATGCGTAGCTGCAGCAGCTTTCATTTCTGAAACTGGCGTAGCTAAATCTGGTGTAAACGGACCGTTTAAGTGTGGTTCAAGTGTTGATAAATCAATTTCAATAACTTGATCAAAATATAATTCAGGGTTTGCGTAAACTTCATCATCACCCGTTAAATGTTCTTTAACTGCATTTGCAGCATCTGCAATATCATTACGGTTGGTAGAACGTAGGTAACGCTCCATAGATTCATCGTAACCAAAAGTTGACGTTGTTGCACCAATTTCGGCACCCATGTTGCAAATAGTACCTTTTCCGGTACAAGACATGGCAATAGCACCTTCGCCAAAATATTCAACAATAGCACCGGTACCACCTTTTACGGTTAAAATGCCGGCGACTTTTAAAATCACATCTTTAGGGGCTGTCCAACCGCTTAAATTGCCGGTTAGTTTTACGCCAATTAATTTCGGAAATTTAAGCTCCCAGGCTAAGCCAGCCATTACATCACAGGCATCGGCACCGCCAACTCCAATAGCAACCATACCTAAACCACCTGCATTTACGGTGTGCGAATCGGTTCCAATCATCATTCCACCAGGAAATGCATAATTTTCTAATACCACTTGGTGAATAATGCCGGCACCTGGTTTCCAGAAACCAATACCATATTTATTTGATACAGAGGATAGGAAATCGAAAACTTCTTTACTTTCGCTACGGGCGTGTGGTAAATCTATATCCGCACCGTCTTTTGCTGTAATTAAGTGATCGCAATGTACCGTAGAGGGTACCGCTACTTTCGGGCGCCCAGCTTGCATAAATTGCAAAAGGGCCATTTGTGCGGTTGCATCTTGCATGGCTACACGGTCGGGTGCAAAATCAACATAATCGTGCCCACGTTTAAAGGCTATATCGGTTTTTTCGTCCCACAAGTGGGCGTATAAAATTTTCTCGGTAAGCGTTAAAGGTTTACCCACAACGGTACGGGCAGCATTTACTCTGCTCTCGAAGTTTTGGTAAACTTTTTTAATCATCTGGATATCAAATGCCATGTTTATTTCTTTTTTAGTTCTAAAATAGACGTGCGCTAAGGTACAAAAAAACCTTTTTTCTTCCACCTTTGGCACACGCTAATTGTTTTGGACATACAAAAAACTTTTTATCTTCGTTCTTTAGTCCAAAAACAAATAATATGAAAAAAGTAACAATTGCTCTATTTTTAGTTTGTATTTCCCTCAGTGGGTTATACGCTCAGTTGAGAGTTCAAGGAATAGTGAAGGATGCACAAGGTCAGCCAATGCCTGGCGTGAGTGTATCTGAAAAAGGTTCGGGTAAAGGTACGGCCACCAATGCTAATGGGATTTTTAATCTCGAAGTGAGCGGAAAATCGGCCATTATTAGATTTTTTATGTTGGGCTATCAAGCCCAAGAGTTGGTTGTGCCCGAAGCTAGCAACGGACTCTATGAAATGACCGTTAGCTTAAAAGAAAATTCTACTTCGCTATCTGAAGTGGTGGTGGTGGGCTCTCGTAGTTTACGTAGAAGTGCTACCGAAACGGCCGTGCCGATAGATATTATCGACATGAAAAGTGTGATTAAACAAACCGGTAAATTAGAATTAAACCGCTTGTTAGAATATGCGGCTCCTTCTTTTAATGCCAATAAACAAACCGGTTCTGATGGTGCCGATCATATCGATCCGGCTACTATTCGTGGCTTAGGTCCCGATCAAACTTTAGTGTTAATCAATGGGAAACGTCGCCATCAATCTTCACTCATCAATTTATTTGGTACCCGTGGCCGTGGAAATACCGGTACCGATTTAAATGCTATTCCGGTTTCTACTATAGATCATGTGGAAATATTACGTGATGGCGCCTCGGCACAATATGGTTCTGATGCCATTGCCGGCGTAGTAAATATTGTGTTAAAAAAGAATGTAAATGAGTTTACTGGCTTTGTAAATACGGGTGCTTATAGTTCGCCCAAATTTGGCGAAAAGAAATTTGATGGCATTAGTTCTCAATTTGGTGGAAATTATGGCATTCAGGTTGGTGAAAAGGGGTTCGTAAACTTTTCCATGAATTATTTAAATGCGCAAAAAACCAGAAGAGTGCCTACCCCTGATCCGGCTACGCCAGATATTTACCGTCGTCAATTTGGCGATGCCTCTGGTCGTGATTTTGGTACCTTTGTGAATGCATCTTTACCAGTGAGTAAAGAAACGGAGGTATATGCTTTTGGCGGATATACTAATCGTTTTACCGATGCCTTTGCTTGGAGCCGTTTTGCAGGTGCTCCTAATAATGTGGATGCCATTTATCCTAACGGATTCGATCCGCATATTCAATCGCAGATTGATGATAAATCCATCTCAACAGGTATCCGTACCAAGTCAAACGGGTGGGATATCGATTTCAATAATACCTTTGGCAGCAACCGCATGCACTATTTTGTAGATGGCACCAACAATGCAAGTTTAGGTGTACAAACTCCTACTTTTTTTGATGCAGGTGGTTTTCAGTTTACTCAAAATACCACCAGCCTAAACTTTAGCAAACCCTTTGATAAAGTGGCTTCGGGTTTAAACGTAGCTTTTGGAACAGAGTACCGGATAGATCGGTACGAGATTTTTGCTGGCGAAGAGGGTTCGTATAAAGATTATACTCCAGCAGGTAATACTCCAGGGGGTTCTCAGGGTTTTCCGGGTTTTCAACCTAGAAATGAAGTGAATGTAAGCCGGAGTAATTTGGCAGCGTATACTGATGTGGAATTGGACGTAACTAAAAAGTATTTGGTTACCGCCGCAGTGCGTTTTGAGAATTATTCTGATTTTGGCAGTACCTTAAATGGTAAATTGGCCATGCGTTATAAATTTTCTGACGCCTTCAACTTGCGTGGATCGGTAAGTACGGGTTTCCGTGCACCATCTTTACAGCAAACCTATTTCAATACCACCTTTACTAATTTTGTGGCCGGTCAGCCCAAAGAAGTATTGTTGGCAGGCAATTTGAGCAGCCTTACTCGTACCTTGGGTATTCCTAAATTAACTCAAGAAAATGCGGTAAATAGCAGTTTAGGCTTTACCTTGAAACCGCTTAATAACTTGAGTTTAACGGTAGATGCGTATCAAATTGATGTGAAAAACCGTATTGTATTGACGGGTTATTTTACGGATAGTGATCCTGTTATTGGTTTAGATTTACAGAATTTGGGTGTAACGCAAGCACAATTTTTTACCAATGCCATTGATAGCCGAAACCGTGGAATCGATATCAATCTAACTCATGATGCCACTTTAGGTACCGGAAGATTGGTAACTACCTTTGCTGCCAACTTCAGTGAAATGGATATCCAAAAAATTAAAACCAATACCAAGTTGGCAGGCAAAGAGGCTATTTATTTTGGCCCTAGAGAACAAGCGTTCGTAAAAGCATCGGCTCCGCCAAGCAAAATGAACCTAAGTTTCGATTATTCCAACAAGAAATTTACCGGTTCTGTGCGTTTAGTGCGTTTTGGAGAGATTAAGCTTATTGGTTATGATGATGTAGCTCAGTTTTATACGCCAAAAATCACCACCGATTTGTCTTTGGGATATAAGTTGAGTAAAAGCCTAAGCCTGAATTTAGGCGCAGATAACGTATTGGATGTGTACCCTGATAGACAAAATCAAAGTGCTACCGAAGCCGGAGGCTCTTGGGATTCGGTACAAATGAATTATAACGGACGTCGTTTCTTTGCCCGTTTAGGCATGAGTTTCTAAGCAATTCCTATCAACATACAGAAGGCTACCAGGTGCAAAACCGGTAGCCTTTTTTTGTCCAGTATTCCAAAGCACGAGGTAAGGAATATTCTAAACGTTCTTGCGCTTTTAAACTATCGTGAAATACCACAATAGCACCATTATCGGTGGCTTTAATTACTCTTTTTAAACACGTTTCTGGTTTTAATTTTGGATGATAATCATGGCTTAAGATATCCCACATGATAATTTTCAGTGTTGGGTTATATGCTCTTAATTGTTTTATTTGTGCGTTCGTAATTCTGCCATAAGGAGGTCTAAACAAATTAGAGGGTACTAATTGTTCGCATTGTTGAAATTCTTCTAAATAGGTTTTACTATCTGTTTTCCAACCATTTACATGATGAAAAGTATGGTTCCCCACGGCATGTCCATCTGCTAGAATCTGTTCAAAAACTTTAGGATGTTTACGCACATTATCGCCAATGCAAAAAAATGTGGCCTTGGCTTCGAACTTTTTTAAGGTTTTTAAAACAAAGGGTGTAACAATAGGTATAGGCCCGTCGTCAAAGGTGAGGTAAATGCATTTATCCGTACGGTTTTCGTGCCAAGTTAAACTTGGATAGAGATAGGAAAACCATGATGGCGTTTTTACCGGATACATTCTTTGTTCAATTTGTGTACGAAGATAAAACATGTATTGCTAATTTTTAGAAGCACCTACTATGAATTTAAAATCTAGTTCCTTGTTTTTGGTTTTCATGCTAGTCTGCGGACTTAGTAGGGGCCAAGTACAAGAGAAAATTACCTTAGAGCAAGCAATAAATTTGGCGCTCACCAATAATATCCAATTAAAACAAGCCAAGTTAAATGTTGCCTTAACTGAAGAAGAATACAAACAATCTAAGTGGGCTCTAACGCCAAGCTTAAATGCAAATAGTAATTTAAATTATAGTTTAGGCCGTAGTTTCGATCAGCTTTCTGGCCAAGCCTTCGATCAGAGTGTAACTTCGGGTAACGGAAGTTTAAGTTCATCGGTGGTTTTATTTCAGGGCTTTCAGCGCATCAACCAAATTTCGCAAAACAAATATGTATTAGCTGCCGATAAAAGCAATGCCGAAAAGGCCAAAAACGATTTAATTCTAAACGTTGTAAGCACGTATTTGCAGGTTTTAAATGCACAAGATTTAGTAGAAACCGCAACCCAGCAAGTCACCTTTGCCAGTATGCAACTAGATCGTGAACAAAAATTATTTGATGTGGGCAATAAAACCCTGGCCGATTTATCGCAAGCAAAGGCCCAATTGGCTACTGCCGATTTAAATTTTACGAATGCTCAAAATCAATCTGATTTAGCCCTTTTAAATTTAGCGCAACTCTTAGAACGTGACCCTGCCAATCCGATTGAAGTAGAAAAACCTCTTATAGATGCCTTAAGAGCATCTGAAAATACCTATGAAGCCAATACGGTTTACCAAACGGCTTTGGCCACTTTTCCGGATATTAAATTGGCTGAATACCGAACTTTAGCTGCCAAAAAAGGTATTTCAGTGGCTAGAGGTGGATTTTCTCCACGTATCAGTTTCGGAGGTAATTTAAGTACAGGTTATTCTAGCGGAAGAATGCAGTTAATTCCTGGCAGTAATCCTCCTGCATTTGAAAAGATACCTTTAAACGACCAGTTAAGTAGTAACTATAGCCGAGGTGTGGGTATGAGCTTAAGTATTCCACTTTGGAATGGTAACCAGGCTCGTAGTGTGGTAAATAGAGCTAAAATCTCGTATCAAAATGCTACTCTTTCTGAGCAATTGGCCAAAAACAACTTAAATAAAATAATTAATCAGGCTTTGTATGATTTAAAAGCCGCTCAAAAGCGTTTCGAGTCTACTCAAAGCGCCTATAATTCATCAAAAGAAGCTTTTAATGTAGTAGAACAGCGCTACAATGTCGGCTTGGTAAATACCCTAGATTATTACCAAACACAAGTAAATTTAAACAAAGCAGCTTTTGATGTCATTCAGGCTAAATACGACTTACTATTTAAAACTAAGGTGATCGATTTCTACTTAGGTAAACCCATTAATTTTTAATAACACCAACATCCATACAACATGGCACAGAAAAAAAACACGTTAAAATATGTATTAATAGGCCTTGGAGTCTTATTGGTAATTGCCGTAGCCGGAAATAAATTAGGCTTTTTTGGTAAAGGCGATGTAACCGAAGTAGCGGTAGACAAAGCAGAAGCCCGCATTATTACCGAAACAGTTTCGGCTAGTGGTAAGGTACAGCCAGAAATTGAAGTAAAACTTAGCTCCGAAGTTTCGGGTGAGGTAGTAGAACTTTTGGTAAAAGAAGGTGATGTGGTAAAGAAAGGCCAATTGCTTTGTAAAGTACGTCCTGATATTTTAAAATCGGGCTATGATCGTGCAGTAGCTTCATTAAACAGTCAAAAAGCTAGCTTAGGATCCGTAAAACAACAATTAAAACAAGCAGAAGCCAACTTTAAAAACACCGAAGCTCGTTTTAAACGCAACCAAGAATTATTTCAGAAAAAGGTAATTTCTGCTTCGGAATTCGATGCAGCCAATGCCGATTACGAAAGTTCACGTGCTAACTTAGAATCGGCCCGCCAAAATGTTGTTGGTTCGGGTTATGGAGTGCAACAATCATCGGCTATAGTAAAAGAAGCCGGCGACAACTTGGCTAAAACCACCATTTATGCTCCGGTAGATGGCGTAGTATCTAAACTATCGGTAGAGCTGGGCGAACGTGTAGTAGGAACCGCACAAATGGCTGGTACCGAAATTATGCGTATTTCTAACCTTTTGTCAATGGAAGTTAGTGTAGATGTAAACGAAAGCGATATCAACCGAGTAAGTTTAAACGATCCTGCCGACATTGAAGTGGATGCCTTTCAAGGTCAGAAATTTAAAGGAGTAGTAACCGAGATTGCTAGTTCAGCCAATGTATTGGGCGGAAGTGCCGATCAGGTAACTAATTTTACCGTAAAAGTTCGCATAATCCCCGAATCCTATGCTAATCTAGCTGCTGGAAATCAAAAAGCATCTCCATTTCGTCCGGGTTTATCGGCAACAGTTGATATTAAAACCAATGAAGTAAAAGGACTAACGGTTCCTATACAATCGGTTACCACCCGTGAAGAGGATAAGAAAAAAGCGAATGCCGAAAGTAGCAGTACCAGCGATACCGAAGATAAAAAAGCAAGCTTTGACGCACCTATAAAAGAATACGTGTTTGTGTACAAAGATGGTAAGGTAAAACAAGTAGAAGTGAAAACCGGAATTCAAGACGATACCTACATTCAAGTATTGAGTGGATTGAAAGCAGGCGAAGAAATTGTTTCTCGTCCGTTTACAGCTATCTCTAAAACATTAAAAGATAAGATGACCGTTAAGAAAGTAGATAAAGAAAAACTACTTACCGGCACTAAGAAAGAGTAATTTTTAAAAATTACGTAACTTGTCCCCCTTTACAGAGTATATCTCCTAGAGGGGGATTTTTATTTATACAGATACATGAAACCTAAAATTGCGGTCGTAGGCGGAGGAAGTTGGGCAACAGCTATTATTAAAATGCTGTCGGATAACACCATGCCAAAAGAAATTTTTTGGTGGATGCGTTGTGCAGAGTCTGTTGCACATGTACAAAAGTATAAACACAACCCACGCTATTTAAGTTCGGTAGCCATTCAGCTGCCCGAAGAGCATATTAGTACCAATTTAAAAGCAACCATAGCTAAAGCCGATTTTGTTTTGCTTTGTGTACCGGCTGCTTTTTTAAAAGAAGCTTTAATCAATATTACACCCGAAGATTTTAAAGGGAAAAAAATCATCTCGGCCATTAAGGGTATTGTGCCTAATGAGAACCAAATTATTGGAGAATTTTTGAACCAACACTATCATGTGCATTTGCAAGATATTTTGGTCATTAGTGGTCCATGCCATGCCGAAGAGGTAGCCCTAGAAAAGTTATCCTACCTTACCATTGCGTCTCCTGATATCACATTAGCGGAACAATTTGCGGCTATGTTGGCTACACGTTCTATTAAAACCAATGTATCGGAAGATATTTATGGTACCGAGTATGCCGCTGTATTAAAAAATATTTATGCCATAGCCAGTGGCATCTGCCATGGTTTAGGATATGGAGATAATTTTCAAGCGGTATTAATTGCCAATGCTATTCGAGAAATTAGCCGCTTTGTAGATGCGGTACATCCCATTAATCGAGATATAAATGAATCGGCTTATTTAGGCGATTTACTAGTTACAGCCTATTCGCAATTTAGCCGTAACCGCACTTTTGGCACCATGATAGGGAAGGGCTATACCGTAAAATCGGCCCAATTAGAAATGAATATGATTGCCGAAGGCTATTATGCCGTGAGTTGCTTACATCAAATTAATAAACAATACAAGGTGAATATGCCAATTTGTAGAGCCGTGTATGCTATTTTATACGAAGGACATTCTGCCTTTTTAGAAATGCGTTTACTTACCGAAGAATTAACCTAAACTTATGAGATATATTTTCACACTATTCTTTTTTGCCGCAGCCCTATCGCTGCAAGCTCAAGAAAAAAAGTCTAACACCAAGCCCATAATTGTAGAGGCCTCTTGTGGCGAATGTAATTTTGGATTGAAAGGGAAAAGCTGCGATTTAGCAGTACGTATTAATGGAAAGGCCTATTTTGTAGATGGAACCTCTATTGATGAACATGGCGATGCCCATTCAAAAGATGGTTTTTGCCAAGCTATTCGCAAAGCAGAGGTAATCGGTAAGGTGGTAAAAGGAAGATTTAAAGCCACTTATTTTAAATTACTACCCAATTAAGCATAAAAAAACCCCTCGAATTTCGAGGGGTTTTTTTATTAGCGTCTTTTTCTGCTAGAGCGTTCTTCTCGGGTTTTTCCAGAGAAATCGCGGAACCCACCACCACCACCGCTACCGCCTTCGCGATTGCCGCCACCGTAGCTACTGCCTCCCTCACGTGTTCCACCACCATAGCCACTTCCGCCTTCACGTCTTCCACTTCCGCCACCGCTGTTTCCACGATAGCCGCCACCGCCGCCGCTGTTTCCGCGGTAACCGCCACCGCCATCGCGTTTGCCGCCATAGCCGCCACCGCCACGAGGACGTTTGCCACCACCACCGCCACCTTCTAGGCCACGATCTCCAGCTAGTTCTACACGTACAGGACGGCCTTGGAATTCTATATTTTTGCTAAATTCTTGTTGTACTTTATCGGCAAATTCATTCTCCACTTCAAAGAAGGTATATACACCCTTCAAATCAATTTTACCAATGGTTTTGCCACTTATTTTAGCTTGGTTGCAAATAAATCCGAGCATATCGCCACGGCTAAAATCATCTACCGAACCTAAGTTGATAAACAATCTAGTGAAATCACTCTTAAATGCGGTTCTACCAAATTTGTCGCCACGTTCGCCTCTACCACTATCTTCAGCTGAAGCATTTAAATCTGGAGCGTTTTTATAATAGTCTAAGAAACGGTTGAATTCTAAAGATGCAAAGCGTTTAATAATTTCTTCTTTATCTAGATCTTTAAACTCCTCCATAATACGAGGTAAGTATTGTTCAATTTGATCTTCACTTACCGCTACATTATGCACTTTGTGTACCAAGCCAAACAATTGTTTTTCACATACATCAAAACCACTAGGAATTTCAGCTTTGGTAAATTGCTTACCAATTACACGTTCAATCTGACGAATTTTACCTGATTCTTTCGAATTGATAATGGCAATTGAAATACCTGTTTTTCCGGCACGAGCTGTACGGCCGCTTCGGTGGGTATAGTTTTCAATTTCATCAGGTAAGGAGTAATTAATTACGTGTGTTACGTCGTTTACGTCGATACCACGAGCCGCTACATCGGTTGCAATTAATAACTGCAAACTACGGTCGCGGTAGCGTTTCATAACACGATCGCGTTGTTGTTGCGATAAATCGCCATGCAATGAATCGGCATTATAGCCATCTTTCATTAAAGCCTCGGCAATTTCTTGTGTTTCTATTTTGGTACGGCAAAATACTATACCAAAAATTTCTGGATTAAAATCTACAATACGTTTAAAGGCCGCATATTTATCGCGGGCTTTCACCACATAATATTCGTGTTCAATATTTACGTTGCCGGTATTTTTCGTTCCCATGGTTAATTCGAACGGGTCGGTCATATATTTTTTAGCAATACGACGCACTTCGCCCGGCATGGTAGCCGAAAATAACCAGGTTTTTTTATCTTCTGGTGTGGTAAATAAAATCTGGTCGATGTCTTCCTGAAAGCCCATATTGAGCATTTCATCAGCCTCATCTAACACTACATATTTTACTTTGGTAAAATCAACCGCTTTGCGGTTAATAATATCTAACATACGGCCCGGTGTAGCTACTACAATTTGTACACCACGTTTAATTTGGCGTAATTGATCGGAGATGGCGGCGCCACCGTAAACGGCAACTACGTGCACATCGGGTACATTTTTAGAGTAATTTTTTAAATCGTTGGTAATTTGTAAACAAAGCTCCCTGGTTGGGCATAGTATTAATGCCTGAGGGTAGTTTTGAGAAAAGTCCAGTAATTCTAATAAAGGAAGACCAAATGCTGCGGTCTTTCCGGTTCCGGTTTGAGCTAATCCGACAAAATCGTTGCTGCCTGAAAGTAATACCGGGATGGCTTGTTCCTGGATTGGTGTAGGGTTTTCAAACCCTAGTTCAGTAATGGCATTAACAATATCATGACGGATACCCAAGGTACTAAATGGGTTCATGATAATATATAAGTTCCGGCCTCATTGCCGGAATTGCTGCAAAGGTATGGTTAATTATTGGATTTTTAAGCACTTAGCGCAAACGGTCGGCCGAGCGGATGAGGTTTTCATCTTTTCGGATACCCCGAATGGCCAAAATAAACAGCAATACAGCGATGGATGGAAGCATGGTGCCAATGCCGTAATTATCGCTCGTAAAGCTGGGTTTATCGGCCACTTGTTGGATGGTTTTTGCCAACCAAAAGCTGAAGCCCAAAACAGCTACAATACCCAAATAACATAGCTTAATTTGCAAGGGACGGTTTTGGTAGAAAAAGATAATTACAAAAGGAAATACGGCCAATAGTACACAAACGATGGTTAAGAGGGTGAAGGGCTGGGTTTGTACCACCTGTTGCTGTATGCCTTCGTATACTCCGGTTACTTTGGCAGCATGTGCCTTGCCATCTACACCCAACCATTGTACAGTTGGAAATAAGAATAGTGCAAATAATGCGGTACTTGCTAAAAAAAGCCAAATGGTTTGAATACGTTGGATCATACGCTAAAAATTTGATACACAAATATAGGGCTTATAAACAAATTAAACATTGCTCGTTGATTAATCTTACCTTACCTTTGCCCTGGTATGGCACAACGGTATTTTTTAGAAATAGCTTATAAGGGCACTGCTTACCACGGTTGGCAAGTACAAGAAAATGCCCTAACCGTACAAGCCGTACTCAACCAAGCCTTAGAAACTATTTTGCGTCATCCGGTAGAAACGGTAGGCTGTGGCCGAACCGATACGGGCGTACACGCCAGCCAGCATTTCGTTCATCTGGATGCCGATGTGGAGCTTAATGAACGCCAAGTGCACAGCATAAATGCCATTTTACCCGACGATATTGCTTTAAAACGTTGCCTGCAGGTAGCCCCCGAGGCCCATGCCCGTTTCGATGCGACGTTAAGGGCATATGAATATCATATTCATGCACAGAAAAACCCCTTTAGAGCCGATTTTTCGTGGTTGGTGAAAGAGCCATTAGATGTAGCCAAGATGAATGAAGCAGCAACATTTTTGTTAGACTATACCGATTTTTCTTGCTTTAGTAAATCCAATACCCAAACCTTTACCAATAATTGTAAAATAAAGTTTGCCTATTGGGAAGAAACGGAATTTGGCTTGGTGTTTCGCATTGCCGCCGACCGTTTTTTGCGCAACATGGTACGGGCTATTGTGGGCACCTTGGTGGATATTGGCCAATGCAAAATACCTCCATCGGCTATTCGCAACATTATTGAAAGTAAAAACAGATCAAATGCTGGTGTCTCGGTACCGGCTTGTGGCCTAGTGTTAACAGAAGTTCATTATCCATATATATAACATGGCCGCCATTACCGGAAAAGCAGTTGATATTAAGCTCTTAAGCAGAGTATTTGCCTATGTAAAGCCTTATAAACGAAGTTTATTTTGGGCGATTATTTGCACTATTTTGTTGGCTGTTTTGGCTCCCCTGCGTCCTTTACTAATTGAAAGAACTATAGATAAATACATTGTGTTAAACGATGCGCAAGGTTTATTAGATATGACCCTGCTGATGATTGGGCTTTTATTGACGCAAACAGGCATACAATATTACCATACCTTTATTACCAATGCGCTCGGCCAATCGGTTATTCACGATTTGCGTATGGATATCTTTACCCATATTTCTAACTTACGCTTACGTTATTTTGATCGAACACCCATTGGCCAACTGATTACCCGAACGGTATCCGATTTAGAAACCATTGCCGATATTTTTTCGGAAGGCTTAATTTCTATTGTGGGCGATGTACTTCAAATTGTGACCATTATTACCTGTATGCTTATTTATAGTTGGCAATTAACACTCGTAGTGTTGGCGCCCATACCTATACTTTTACTGGCTACCTATGTGTTTAAAGAGGCCATTAAAACGGCATTTCAAGAGGTTCGCAAGCAAGTATCGCAATTAAATACCTTTTTGCAAGAGCACATTACCGGCATGTCTATCATTCAGTTTTTTGGCCGCGAAAGCCAAGAGTTTGAAAAGTTTAAAACCATTAATGCCAAACATCGCGATGCGCATATCAGTTCTAATTGGTCATACTCAGTCTTTTTCCCGGTGGTAGAAATTATTTCGGCGCTATCTATGGGTTTATTGGTATGGTATGGTGCCAAGCTTATTTTGGGCGAAGCTGAGGTAACTAATATTTTGCAATATTTTAAGGTAGAAAAAGCTGGTCCGGGTTTAATAGTAGCTTTTTTGCTGTTTATTAATATGTTATTTAGGCCCATTAGAGAACTTGCCGATAAGTTTAATACCCTGCAAATGGGTATGGTAGGAGCGGAGCGTATTTTCTCGGTTTTAGACACCCAAGAAAGTACCGATAATTCTGGAACCTACATGCCGACGGTATTTACCGGAAAAATTGAATTTAAAGAAGTTTGGTTCGCCTACCAAGACGAAGATTGGGTGCTTAAGAATATTTCGTTTAGCATAGAACCTGGGCAAACCTTGGCTTTAGTAGGAGCTACAGGTGCAGGTAAATCATCTATCATTAATTTATTAAATCGCTTTTACGAAATTAATAAAGGCAGCATTTTGGTAGACGGCATAGATATCCGCAGCTACGACTTGGGCTATTTGCGTGCCAAAGTGGCTACGGTTTTGCAAGATGTGTTCTTGTTTTCCGATACCATTGCCAATAACATCAGTCTTTACCACCCCGAAATTACTAAAGCACAGATGTTGCAAGCGGCAAGCCAAGTGGGTGCAAAAGCTTTTATTGATAAATTACCCGGAGGTTTCGATTATAAGGTTATGGAACGTGGTGCTACCTTATCAACCGGACAAGCTCAGTTGCTTTCTTTTATACGAGCCATGGTATACAATCCGGCTATTTTGGTATTAGATGAAGCCACTTCTTCGGTAGATACGGCCACTGAAAGCTTGATACAAAATGCGGTTTTAACATTAATGAAGGGCAGAACATGTGTAGTAATTGCACATCGTTTATCAACCATACAACACGCCGATATAATTGTAGTGCTCGATGCTGGGGAAATTAAAGAAACCGGTACACACCAAGAATTATTAAAGCTGAATGGCTTTTATAAAATCCTTTATGAACTCCAGTTTTCCGATTTTTAAAAAGGGTAGCCCCTCAATAAAATGCCAATAAAAACGTCTTATTTCCGAACTTACTTTGATTCTCACTTGCTTTCTAGTAGCTTTGCGCTACAATTAAAAACACAAAATGAGCGTACTCGTAAATAAAAATTCTAAAGTCATTGTACAAGGCTTTACCGGTAACGAAGGAACCTACCACGCTACCCAAATGATTGCCTATGGAACCAATGTGGTGGGTGGTGTAACTCCAGGTAAAGGTGGTCAGCAACATTTAGAAAAACCCGTATTTAATACCGTAAAAGATGCGGTAGATAAAACTGGTGCCGATGTATCGATTATTTTTGTGCCCCCAGCATTTGCTGCAGATGCCATTATGGAAGCTGCCGAAGCAGGAATTAAGGTGATTGTTTGTATTACTGAAGGTATTCCAACTAAGGATATGATTCAGGTAAAAGAATATATTTCAGATAGAGATTGCCGTTTAATTGGTCCAAACTGCCCAGGCATTATTACTGCCGATGAAGCAAAAATTGGTATCATGCCGGGCTTTATCTTTAAAAAAGGAAAAGTAGGGGTGGTATCTAAATCGGGTACCTTAACTTACGAAGCCGTAGACCAGGTAGTAAAAGCGGGCATGGGCATTACAACCGCTATTGGTATTGGTGGCGACCCAATTATTGGTACCCCAACCAAAGAAGCTGTGGAATTGTTAATGAATGATCCAGAAACCGAAGGCATTATTATGATTGGTGAAATTGGTGGCGGTATGGAAGCAGAGGCTGCTCATTGGATTAAAGCCAATGGTACCAAACCTGTTGTTGGCTTTATTGCTGGCCAAACAGCGCCAGCCGGACGTAGAATGGGACATGCTGGTGCCATTGTAGGTGGTGCCGATGATACGGCTGCAGCTAAAATGAAAATTATGGCCGAGTGCGGTATTCGTGTAGTAGCCTCACCTGCAGAAATTGGCGTGGCTATGGCCGAAGAATTAAAAAAAGTAGGCAAATTTTAATTTAAGTTTGTATTATTATAAAACCTGTGCCGTTTAATCTGCATAGGTTTTTTAATTTATAATCAGCAAATTATGAAAAAATATATCAGCCTCTTACTACTTTGTTTTAGTATCCAACTTAGCGCTTGTGCGCAAAAGCCAAGTGCAACTACGCAAACCAATAAAAAAATGGAATACAATAAATTAAGCCCTGAAGAAGAATACATTATTCTGAATAAAGGTACCGAGCGACCATATACGGGTAAACTTTTAGCCAATAAAGAAGTGGGTACCTACGTGTGTCGCCGTTGCAATGCGCCTTTGTACCGTTCCGAAGATAAATTTGATTCGCATTGCGGCTGGCCAAGTTTTGATGACGAAATTAAAGGAGCCGTAAAGCGCACAACCGATGCCGATGGCATGCGTACCGAAATTACTTGTGCCAAATGTGGCGGTCATTTAGGCCATGTTTTTTTAGGCGAAGGGCTAACTGATAAAAATACACGTCATTGTGTTAATTCCATTTCGATGAGTTTTATACCTGCTAAAAAGCAGTAAAATTTTAGTCGATTTTAATTAAAATACCTATTTTCAATTTTTAAAATACCTATTAAGCATGAAATTATTAGAAGGAAAAGTGGCCTTAATTACTGGAGCATCTAAAGGTATTGGTCGTAAAATTGCCGAAAAATTTGTGGAACAAGGTGCCCAGGTTGCCTTTACCTATTTATCATCGGTAGAAAAGGGAGAAGCCTTAGAGAAGGAATTACAAACCGGTTCTGCGAAAGTAAAAGGCTACCGCTCTGATGCCTCTAATTTTGCTGAAGCTGAGAAATTAATTGAAACTATTGTAGCCGATTTTGGCACTTTAGATATTGTAGTAAACAACGCCGGTATAACCAAAGATGGCTTATTGATGCGTATGACCGAAGAAAATTGGGATGATGTATTAAACATCAACTTAAAATCGATTTTTAATATAACCAAAGCGGCTTCTAAAATTATGATGAAAAACCGCCAGGGCGTGTTTGTAAACATGAGTTCGGTGGTGGGCGTACAAGGCAATGCAGGCCAAGCGAATTATGCGGCTTCTAAAGCCGGAATTATTGGTTTTTCGAAGTCTATTGCAAAAGAATTGGGCTCACGTAATATTCGTACCAATGTGGTGGCACCAGGTTTTATTCGTACAGAAATGACCGATGTATTAGACCCGAAAGTAGTAGAAGGTTGGGCTCAAGCTATCCCGTTAAAACGTGCTGGCGAAACAGAAGATGTTGCGAATGTATGTGTATTCTTGGCTTCGGATATGAGCGCTTATGTAAACGGACAGGTATTGTCTGTTTGTGGAGGGATGTTGTAATTGACTTGAATGAGTATATAAAAAAAGCCTCTCCAATTGGAGAGGCTTTTTTTGTTTAGAAGAAAAAGAACCGTTTCTTCTTCTCTTTTTTTGGCTCTTCTACAATAACGAAAATGTCTTCGTTGGGTTTTTTCATCAAATACTTTTCGCGGGCAAACTTTTCCATAGTGGCCGGTTTGGTATTTAATTCTGAAAGGTCTCTTTTTACCAATTTAGTTTCATGGGCATAAAAACCTTTTTCTGATCGTAGTTTAGCTACTTGTGTACGGTATTCGTACTGTGAGATAAAATCGTTTGAATCGAAAAAAAGCATCCACGCTAAAAAGGCTACGCTAGCTAAAAAGTATTTATTACTAACTACTTGGAGTATCTTTTTCATAGCAGTTTAAGAGTTTAAGTATTTATTTTCTGTTGATATATTTAAAATCTTTACCTATAAAACGTGCAGATGCACCTAATTCTTCTTCGATTCGTAATAATTGATTGTATTTAGCTACCCTATCAGAGCGTGAAGCAGAACCGGTTTTAATTTGTCCGCAATTTAAGGCAACGGCTAAATCGGCAATGGTTACATCTTCGGTTTCGCCAGAACGGTGACTCATTACTGAAGTATATCCGTTGTTTTGAGCCAATGAAACGGCGTTAATGGTTTCGGTTAAAGACCCAATTTGATTTACTTTAACTAAAATAGAGTTTGCCGTATCGGTATCAATACCTTGTTGCAAACGTTTTACATTGGTTACGAACAAATCGTCGCCCACCAATTGTACTTTATCACCAATTTTCTCAGTTAATAATTTCCAGCCGGCCCAATCGTCTTCGGCCATACCATCTTCTATAGAGATTATGGGGTATTTAGCGGCCAAAGAGGCTAAATAATCTGCTTGCTCCGCACTGCTACGAATGGCTCCTTTGGCGCCTTCAAATTTGGTATAATCGTATTTACCATCTTTAAAAAATTCAGAAGCGGCGCAATCGAATGCTAAATAAATATCTTTTCCTGGTTTATAACCGGCTTTTTCAATGGCTTTTAAAATAGTTTCTACGGCATCTTCGGTACCTTCAAAGGTGGGTGCAAAACCGCCTTCATCGCCTACAGCTGTAGATAAACCACGATCGTGTAAAATCTTTTTCAAGTTGTGAAATACTTCGGTACCCCAACGTAAGGCTTCTGAGAAAGAAGGAGCTCCTGCCGGCATAATCATAAATTCTTGGAAAGCGATAGGCGCATCAGAATGCGAACCACCGTTTACAATATTCATCATTGGAATAGGCAAGGTATTGGCATTTACACCGCCAATGTAGCGGTATAGTGGTTGGCGACTTTCTTGTGCAGCAGCTTTAGCCACGGCCAAAGAAACACCCAAAATGGCGTTTGCACCAATTTTACCTTTATTTTCGGTGCCGTCTAGTTTTATCATGAGGTTGTCGATGGCATTTTGTTCAAATACATCTACGCCAATCAATTCTTCGGCTAAAATTTCATTTACGTTTTTAACGGCTTGTAAAACGCCTTTACCCATATACACAGCCTTATCTTCATCACGAAGTTCCACCGCCTCGTGGATGCCTGTAGAAGCACCGGAAGGTACGGCCGCACGGCCTAGTATTCCATTTTCGGTAATTACGTCTACCTCAATGGTAGGGTTGCCTCTCGAATCTAAAATTTGGCGGGCGTGTACATCTAAAATTAAGCTCATATTGTTTTTGTGTTCTAAAAATAAGGTTTTATACGTTCATTAGTTGAATAAAATCATCGAATAAATAGCGGGAGTCGTGTGGGCCAGGCGATGATTCGGGGTGATATTGTACCGAAAAAGCTTTTTTACCCTTTACCCGAATTCCCTCAATAGACTGGTCGTTTAAGTTGATGTGGGTAATTTCTACTTTATCTGAACTGCGCACATCTTCGGGCACTACACCAAAACCATGGTTTTGAGAAGTAACTTCACAATGATCGATGATGATGTTTTTTACCGGGTGGTTTAAACCGCGGTGACCGTTAAACATTTTTACGGTGCGTATATCGTTGGCCAAGGCTAATAATTGATGCCCCAAGCAAATACCAAATAAAGGTTTATCGGCAGCTAAAATAGTTTTCACGGTAGCAATGGCGTATGGCATAGCCGAGGGATCGCCGGGTCCGTTGGAAATGAAATATCCATGGGGCTTAAAGCTTTCCATTTCTTCGAACGTGGTTTTGGCCGGAAATACCTTGGCGTATATATCGCGGCTATCGAAATTGCGTAAGATATTTTTCTTTACACCTAAGTCTAATACAGCTACTCGGTAGCTGGCTTTCTCATTACCTACAAAATAAGGGGTTTTGGTAGATACTTGCGAAGAGAGCTCCAAACCATCCATCGAAGGCACCTCGGCTAATTTCTTCTTAAGCGCATCAATATCTAGCGTTTCTGAAGAGATAATGGCATTCATAGCACCTTTGCTACGAATGTGGCGCACTAGGGAACGGGTATCTACATCAGATATGCCTACAATTTGATCGCCTTCAAAATATTCTTGTATAGATTGATCGGCTTCTTTTCGGCTGTAAGGCACACTGAAGTTTTTGCAAACTAGACCGGCAATTTTTATGCTATCCGATTCAATTTCATCGTTTTTGATGCCGTAATTTCCAATGTGTGCATTGGTAGTAACCATCAGCTGGCCAAAGTACGAAGGATCGGTAAAGATTTCTTGATAGCCGGTCATTCCGGTATTAAAGCAGATTTCGCCGGTGGTGGTACCAATTTTTCCGGCAGCTTTTCCGTGATACACAGTACCATCTGCAAGTACTAAAATAGCCGGTAGGGCGGTTTGTGCTGTCATTTTTTTAGAGCAAATTTAGGTGTATTACAAGAAAAAAGAGTGAAATGGGCTAGGAGTTCTCCTGCTTGTTGAATGGCCCAATGAGGTGCAATTACGCTTACTTTCACGGGAAACAAAGATACTATTTTTTTCGTTTTTTGCTCAAACATGAATGGCTTTTTAAGCTATTTTTATCCACACTAGCATTTTAAATTTTACCTTTGTTTAAATCAAGCCTTAAAATACCATAGCATCATGTCTATACACAAAGAAATTAAGCGAATTACTACCCATACCTTGCAGGAAATGAAAGATCGTGGCGAAAAAATTGCGATGCTTACCTCCTACGATTTTTCGATGGCAACTATTGTAGATGATGCTGGTATTGATGTTATTTTGGTGGGCGACTCGGCCTCTAACGTTATGGCTGGCCACGAAACTACCTTGCCCATTACGCTCGATCAAATGATTTATCATGCCGCTTCGGTGGTCCGTGCGGTAAAACGTGCTTTGGTGGTGGTCGATTTGCCTTTTGGTACCTATCAAGGAAATTCGAAAGAGGCTCTAAACTCTGCCATTCGCATTATGAAAGAATCGGGTGCGCATGCCGTAAAATTAGAGGGTGGTTCCGAGGTAAGAGAATCTATAGAACGCATTGTAACGGCAGGCATTCCGGTAATGGGACATTTGGGTTTAACGCCTCAATCTATTTATAAATTTGGTACCTATACCGTACGAGCGAAAGAAGAAGCAGAAGCTGAAAAATTAAAATCAGATTGTATAGCGCTGCAAGAAGCGGGTTGTTTTTCTATTGTATTGGAAAAAATTCCAGCCAAACTGGCCGCCGAAGTAAGCAAAACCTTGCAGGTGCCCACTATAGGTATTGGGGCAGGCTCTGCTTGCGATGGACAGGTATTGGTTATAAACGATATGATTGGCCTTACTAAAGGTTTCCGCCCACGCTTTTTACGCCAGTATTTAGATTTATACACCGAAATTAATGGAGCGGTGCAATCCTACATCCGCGATGTGAAAGCGGTTGATTTTCCGAACGATAAGGAACAATACTAATGCCCATTACAGAAAAAGATATTCTGTTTGAGGATAATCACCTGATTGCTGTAAACAAACGTGCCGGCGATATTGTACAAATAGACGATACTGGCGATGAGCCTTTGGACGAGCAAGTTAAAAAGTATATTGCTGCGAAGTATAACAAACCTAATGGCGCATTTTTGGGCGTGGTACATCGCTTAGATAGGCCGGTAAGTGGGGTCATTTTGTTTGCCAAAACCAGCAAGGCTTTAGAGCGTATTAACCTCATGTTCAAGAGCCGCGAAATGAAAAAAACTTATTGGGCAGTAGTGCGCAACCGCCCACAACCCACCGAAGGAAATTTGGTGCATTGGTTGGTTAAAAATTCGCAGAAAAATGTAACCAAAGCACACGATAAGGAAGTAGCCGGCAGTCAACGTGCCGAACTGAATTATAAATTGATTGGGGAGCTTAATGGGTATTATCTAATAGAAGTAGACCCCATTACAGGCCGCCCACACCAAATAAGGGTACAGCTTTCTACCCTCGATTGCCCCATTGTGGGCGATAATAAATACGGTTACCCTCGAGGTAGTTTAATGAAAAGCATTTGCCTGCATGCCCGCCATTTGCAATTTATACACCCGGTAAAAAAAGAACCAGTTGGCATTTTTGCGCCCTTACCTAAAGATGGTTTTTGGGAGCGGTTTGAAGGGTTTTAGTGATACTTTTTAAAATTCTTTTTTAATTCAGCTCTGTTGTTTTCGTATTGTTATGCGTTGACTAATTCGTACGTTTTAGCAATTTATCCGCATTAAATACAAGTACCAAGGCGCTAAATACAAATACCATTAACACTTCCAAAGAAAGAATGTAATAAGGCCAAGGGCCTAACAAATCGAAAATGGTTTTTACTTGCGGTTTAGCCATTAAAAACAGGTAATTACTGCCCAAATAGAGATTAATGGGTGTAACCAATAGGGCAAAAATATTGAGCCCAATCATGGAGTTTACCATATCTTTCCAGGTAATACGCCAACCGTAAATTTGCATGGCAAAAATTCCAGCAAAGGGTAAAAAGGCATGCACGGCCCAATATCTAAAAAATTCGTGGTGCGGAAAAGATTCTTCTAAAGAGGGTGTAAACAGGGCTTGTAGCGTTCCGGCAATAACCCAGAAAAAGGCAACACCCCAAAATTTTCGCCATTTATAATACATAATAAAAGGCATGAGAATGATCATGGCATTACAGAGGTGAAAAGGTAAATCTTCACGAATATCGAAACTGCCTGCCGCAAGCGTAATAAATGGCTTGGTAATTTGCAAAAGCAAACCAATACCTAAAATAATGGTGTGCTCTTGCGTGTAGCTTTTAAATTGCCCATTTTCGTAAAGTATGGCGCTCCAATTCATTAAATGAAAATACAAAATAATTGTTTAAACCTATACTTTGATACAAAAAAAAGCCCCCAAAACTTGGAGGCTTTTTGAATCATTAAAAGGTGATTAGGCTAATTTAGCTTGTAAATTGCTGTTAATGGCTTCTAAAAACTCTTCGGTATATAAATAATGTTCGCCGTGTGTTACCTTACTTCCGTGAATGTTTACGGCTAAATCTTTAGTCATTTTGCCACTTTCTACGGTTTCTACGCAAACCTGTTCTAATGTTTTGCAGAAGTTTACCAATTCGGTGTTATTATCTAAAATACCACGGAATTCCAAGCCTCTGGTCCAAGCGAAAATCGAAGCAATAGGGTTGGTAGAAGTTGGTTTTCCGGCTTGGTGGTCGCGGTAGTGACGGGTAACCGTACCGTGAGCAGCTTCGGCCTCCATGGTTTTGCCATCGGGCGTAACCAATGTTGAGGTCATTAAACCCAAAGAGCCAAAGCCTTGTGCAACGGTATCCGATTGCACGTCGCCATCGTAATTTTTACAGGCCCATACAAAGTTGCCATGCCATTTTAAGGCAGAAGCCACCATGTCGTCAATAAGACGGTGTTCGTACACTAAACCGTTTTGTTCAAACTTGGCTTTGTAATCTGCTTCATAAATTTCTTCGAAAATATCTTTAAAACGGCCATCGTATTTTTTTAAGATGGTGTTTTTGGTTGATAAATATAAAGGCCATTTTTTCATTAAGGCCTGGTTAAAACAAGCATGAGCAAAACCACGGATTGATTCGTCGGTATTGTACATAGCCATGGCCACGCCATCGCCTTTAAAATTATACACTTCAAATTCTTGTACGGTACCGTCTTCGCCTTCAAATTTTACGGTTAATTTCCCTTTTCCTTTGGTTACGAAATCAGTTGCTTTGTATTGATCACCAAAAGCATGACGGCCAATGCAGATAGGAGCGGTCCAGTTGGGTACCAAACGAGGTACATTGCTCATTACAATGGGTTCGCGGAATACCGTACCATCTAAAATATTACGGATGGTTCCGTTTGGAGATTTCCACATTTGCTTTAAATTGAACTCTTTTACACGAGCCTCATCGGGCGTAATGGTAGCACATTTAATACCTACTCCAAATTGTTTAATGGCGTTAGCGGCATCAATGGTTACTTGGTCGTTTGTTTCGTCGCGGTATTCCATGCCTAAATCGTAGTATTTAATGTCTAGGTCTAGGTAAGGAAAAATCAATTTATCTTTAATAAATTTCCAAATAATGCGGGTCATTTCGTCGCCATCTAGTTCTACAACGGGGTTGGCTACTTTAATTTTTTGTATGCTCATGAGGGTATAACGTGTTTTTTTGCTTGCGGCAAAGATATAAAAATTGTGTGTAGGCTAAATTTAGATCTCTAAATCGAGGTTAAAGGTTTTGCGAAACTCTTCTACTGCTGAATTTTTTTCTACCATGTATTCGTACTTTTCGGTACTCGTATACAATCGTTTGCCTTCTGCTTGCTCGGCAACTATTGTTTTTAGCTCTAGTTGGAAATTATTGAGATCGGTTCGTAAAAAGTTTAACAGTTCTACACGTTCGTGGAGCAGGAGTTCTTCTTGAACTTTGTTTTCTAGAGTAAACTCAATAAGGTAACCATCGTTAAGGGTAGGGTTACCACTATTTAGCAGCGTGAATAAATTAATTTTTCCGTCTTTTTTTACCTGCTCGGTATAGGTTCTCCAGCGGTTATGCAACATTTCTTGCGTTACGCTTTCGGCACTCTCACCGCTTACATATTCAGGTTTTTTCTCTTCTACTACCGTTGCACTTGCCCAATCGTTTAGGTTGGGAATTAGCGTACTTGGTGCCACTAAATTAACACTTTTAGGTACTTCCGGCTCTATACTAGGTGATTCGCTTGGTATTTCAGGAACAACTTCGGGTTCAGGGGCTTCGGGTATTTCTACTATTGCCTCGGGCGTGATTGCTGCGGGAACTATTTCTACTTCTTCGGCAACTATTTCTTGCTTTTCGGGTATAGAAACAGGTATTTCAGTTATCGGATCGGGCTCAACTCGTTTTTTTTTTACTTCCTCGGTTTCGGGGAGGCTGCTTAAATTTAATACCGATGGTAGGTGAGCCAACTTAATAAGCGCTAATTCTACTTGTAAGCGTTGGTTTTTGCTGCTGCGGTAATTTAGATCGCATTGGTTGGCAACAGAAAGTGCCGATACCAAGAATGAAGCATTGGTTTGTTGTGTTTGCGCCAAGTATTTGGTACGGATAGTTTCGCTTACCTCTAATAACTGTGTGGTGCTGGGGTCTTGCGCAACTAATAAATTGCGGAAATGACTAGCCAAACCAATGATAAAATGGTTTCCATCAAATCCTTTGTTTAAAATTTCATCAAAAATTAAAAGAGATTTAGCTGCTTGTTGGGCTAATAACGCCTCCGTTAGCTGAAAATAATAATCGTAATCTAAAATATTTAGGTTTTCAATAACTGCTTTATAACTGATGTTTCGGTTCGAAAAACTAGCCAATTGATCAAACATCGATAAGGCATCACGTAAACCGCCATCGGCTTTTTGTGCAATAATGTGTAAGCCCTCTGCCTCGAATGCGATACCCTCTTTTTGTGCAATAGCTGCCAAGTGCTGGGCCATATCTTCAACCTTAATGCGGTTAAAATCAAAAATTTGGCAACGCGATAAAATGGTTGGAATGATTTTATGCTTTTCGGTAGTGGCTAAAATAAAAATGGCGTAGGGTGGTGGTTCCTCCAGCGTTTTTAAAAAGGCGTTAAAAGCCGCAGATGAGAGCATATGCACCTCATCTATAATATATATTTTGTATTTGCCCGTTTGTGGCGGGATGCGTACTTGTTCGGTAAGGTTCCGAATATCTTCTACCGAGTTGTTAGAAGCCGCATCTAATTCGTGAATGCTAAACGAAGTGCCATTTTGAAACGATTGGCACGATTCGCAGGTGCCACAAGGCTCTGCCGATTGGCCGCTTTGCTGGCAATTGATGGTTTTAGCCAAAATACGTGCACAGGTGGTTTTACCCACACCACGTGGCCCACAAAACAAAAAAGCTTGTGCTAGCTGGTTGGTTTTTATGGCATTTTTAAGCGTATTGGTTATATGGCTTTGGCCAACCACGCTCTCAAAGGTTACTGGGCGGTATTTTCGGGCTGAAACGATAAAATTATCCATCGCTCCTAAATTAGCCATAAGATCTTGTTTCTACAAAAATTTCCCCAAATTGACGCTTAATGCTTCGGTATGTTTAGGATATAAATTACCGTTTGTCGGATATTATGTTCGTTGGTCTAACAAAAGCTGCCGTTAGTCATTTTTTAATGGCATTGATTTGCAGAATGCTGCAACTTAGTAACATAATATTAAACTTAGTTGATAGGTTTTAATATTTCTAATGTTTCAATTTGGTGTGTTAAAAAGCGGCAGAGGTTCCCAAAACTTCGCCGCTTTTTTTATGGTGTTTACATTACTTTGATAATAGGCTACCGAAGTATTTGATTTTATGGAAATTATCTCTAAATTTGCGTCCCGCTTAAAAAGAGCGGATTATTAAAACAACATTTATGCAACAGTACGAAACCGTAATCATTCTTACCCCGTTGTTGTCTGAAGAAGCTGTAAAAGAAGCAATTGCCAAATTTACCACGCTGCTGAAAGATAATGGAGCCGAAATTATCCAAGAGGATAATTGGGGTTTGAAAAAACTTGCATACCCAATTCAAAAGAAAACGACTGGGTATTACCACCTAACTGAATTTAAGGCTCCGGGTGAATTTATTAACAAACTGGAGGTTGAATTTAAGCGTGACGAGCGTGTTATGCGTTTCTTAACTACCGCTTTAGACAAGCACGCTATTGCGTACAACGAGAAAAAACGCAGTGGTGCCTTCAATAAAAAGAAAACTGAAAAAGTAGAGGAGGAAGTAAGCAATGGCTAAAGAACAAATTCAATACGTTACTTCTCCCAAAGTGGAGGATAATCGTAAGAAATACTGTCGTTTCAAAAAGAACGGAATTCAGTATATCGATTACAAAGACGCTAACTTCTTGTTGAAATTTATTAACGATCAAGGTAAATTATTACCACGCCGTTTAACCGGTACCTCCTTAAAATTTCAACGTAAAGTAGCCCAAGCTGTTAAACGTGCTCGTCACATCGGCTTGTTACCATATGTTACAGACTCATTAAAATAACGGGGGGACACACGAAATGGAAATTATCTTAAAACAGGATATTAAAAGTCTTGGCGAAAAAGACGATATCGTAAATGTAAAACCTGGTTATGGCCGTAACTTCTTAATTCCGAAGGGATATGGAATGTTGGCAACCGAGTCTGCAAAGAAAGTATTGGCTGAAAACTTAAAACAAGCTGCTTTTAAACAAGATAAAATCAAGAAAGACGCAGAAGCAATTGCTACGCGTTTGGACGGAGTTAAATTATCTATAGGTGCAAAAGCGGGCGAAACCGGTAAAATCTTCGGTTCGGTAAACACGATTCAAATTGCCGATGCCTTGAAAAAGGCAGGCTTTGAGGTAGATCGTCGTAGAATTACGTTCGAAACCGAGCCTAAAGAAGTAGGTGAATACTTGGTAAACTTAAACTTACACAAAGAAGTGAAAGTTCAAGTTGCTTTTGAAGTAGTTGCCGAGTAAGTTTTACTCAAAAACACAAAAGCGCCCCGAAAATTCGGGGCGCTTTTTTTATGCCTTTAGAATTTCTACTTTAGTGCAACCAAACAAAGGCCCATGTTTAGCATCTTAAAAAAAATTATTTTCAGTTTTCTTATCCTTACTAGTGCTTGGGTGCTTTTGTATCGCTTTGTAAACCCGCCCATTACCTGGTTAATGGTGCAACGGAGCATGGAACGTCAATCGGATGGTAAATCGTTTAGAATGGAGCGCAAATGGCTTAATTACGATGAATTATCGACCAATTTAAAACGAGCCGCTTTGGCCGGAGAAGATGCCGCCTTTATGGATCATTGGGGTTTCGATTTTAAGGCTATTCAAAGGGCTTACGAGAAAAATCAACGGGGCCGTAGGGTAAGCGGAGGAAGTACCATTACGCAACAAACGGCTAAAAATGTGTTTTTATGGCCTGGCCGTTCGTGGGTACGTAAAGGTTTTGAAGCCTATTTTACGGTATTGATAGAAGTGCTTTGGTCTAAACAACGCACCTTGGAGGTTTATTTAAATGTAATTGAAATGGGCGATGGCATTTATGGTGCCGAGGCGGCTACACAAGCCTATTACAACAAATCGGCCCAAAGTTTATCTAAAGGACAAGCGGCTATGTTGGTTGCGGTACTACCAAATCCCTTGCGATGGAGCCCGGCCAAACCCAACCGAATTGTCTATTTCCGTCAAGCACTTATTTTACGCAATATGAGTAGGCTTAGGAAAGTGCCTTTAGATTAAGAATTTACTGAATAATGTACTGTGCCAGCTTTGCTTTGCAGATACTTCCCAACTTGTTTGTAAAGCCCCGTAGGTTTGGGCTAAATTGTTAAATACCACGGTGTCTTCAGTTACCAAACCCTTCGCAATTAACGCTTCAAAAGCTGTTTTACTACAAACCTGAATGCCATGTTCGTCTCGGTAAGCGATTTGCATCCGATCGAAAAGACTCAAATTAAACTCCAGCTCAAGAGTTTTAAGTACGGCTACCGATTTATCTATAGAGCAGCCAGTTACGGGGGCTTGAGCCTCATCTACTATAAAAATAATAAAGCGATTGTATTTGATTTCTGCTGATGCTTTTAGGACTTTTCCATGCGCTTCCCAAGTAGCGGTAAACGTGTTTAACCGGTTTTGAATGGAGCTAAGCTCTTGTGTAGCCAAATTTCTATCCGCTTGATAAATCCAGACCCTAGAATTTTCAGAAAAGTTCATGTACAAAGGTATCAAATTATTAATTTGGGATGAATTTTATGAAGTCATCCTGTTTTACTCTTTTTAAAGGAGTTAGTTTACTGGTTTTGCTTGCCCTGTTTGCATTTTCTAGCCCCGATGTGTTGGAGTGCTTGCAACAATGCCAAGATAAATTAAACCTAAACTATGCACCAGAATTAGATCGGGTTCAGGTGAAAAAAGTAGATTTCCAACTTATCAAAGAAGGTTTTTTTCGTTATCGCCGCACCTTGGCCAATGGCCGACAAGAATATTATGCCTTTAATTTGAGCCAGTTGGAAGACGTAGATTATTTAGGAACTACCCAAAATGGTTTTTTAGTGCTGCATACCCAAGCCGAAAGTGTAATTGTGCAAACCTTTCGTGATAGTAGAGGGAATATAGATTCGATGGCAAATGAACTGCGTTTACCACTAAAAGGCATGCAGGCAGACGACTTAGCTCAACTAAATACCTGTTTCATGCAGGTACGCGATAAACTTAACCTTCGGAATTAAAGACCGTTTGCTCTAACCGTAATTTCCGCAATATCCAATACCTCTACCTCTTTTTCCTTATCAAAATTCTTAATGCCATCGCTCAGCATGGTCATGCAAAAGGGGCAACCTGCGGCTACAATTTGAGGCTTTGCGGCTAAAATTTCTTCGGTACGTTCAATATTGATGTCTTTGTTTCCTGCTTCGGGCTCTTTAAACATTTGCGCACCACCCGCACCGCAACATAAACCGTTCGATTTGCAACGTTTTAATTCTACCAAATCGGCATCTAATACTTCTAAAGCCTTACGTGGTGCTTCGTACACATTGTTGGCTCGGCCTAAATAGCACGGATCGTGGAAGGTTATTTTTTTGCCTTTAAACGATTCACCACCTTCTGCACGTAATTTTCCATCGTTTATTAATTCTTGGATCAATTGGCTGTGGTGAATAACTTCGTAGGTACCACCCAAACCCGGATATTCGTTGCGTAAGGTGTTAAAGCAATGCGGACAGCCGGTTACTATTTTTTTTACGTTGTAGGCATTTAATAGCTCAATATTGGTCATGGCTTGCATTTGGAACAAAAACTCGTTTCCGGCCCGTTTAGCAGGGTCGCCGGTACAACTTTCTTCGGTACCCAATACGGCAAATTTTATGCCCACATGTTGCAATATTTTACAAATATCGCGGGTAATCTTTTGCGCACGTTCGTCAAAGCTACCGGCACAGCCTACCCAAAATAAAATTTCCGGCTCTTCGCCTTTGGCCAGCAATTCGGCCATGGTTGGTATAATTAATTCGCTCATTTTTTTATTCCTTTGTTGCCCAATTAAATCGGTCGCTCGGAGCATATTTCCAAGGGGCACCGTTGTTTTCTAAATTGCCAAACATGCTGTTTACACTTGCTGCAGCTTGGGCTTCTTCCATCACCGCAAAGCGGCGTAATTCTACAATAATGTTTAGTGGATCTAAATTAATGGGGCAAGCATCTGTACAGGCATTGCAAGTGGTACAGGCCCAAATTTCTTCTCGGCTAACGTAGGTATCCAATAAACTCTTATCGTCTTTAAAATCTACTCCGTGCGCATCTATGCCTTTACCCACTTCGGTTAAGCGATCGCGGGTATCCATCATTATTTTACGTGGAGATAAAAGTTTGCCCGTTAAGTTGGCCGGGCACACGGAGGTGCAGCGCCCACATTCGGTGCAGCTATACGAATCCAATAAATTTTTCCAGCTTAAACCTTGCACATCTTTAGCTCCAAAGGTGCTTCCCGCTGCAACGGGAGTAGGGGTGTAGCTGGTATCGAGCATGGCTTTTACCTCGTTGCTCACCGAGTCCATGTTGTTAAACTGGCCTTTAGGGCTTAATTTACTGTAATAGGTTGCCGGAAAGGCCAATAAAATATGCAAGTGTTTAGAATAGGGCAGGTAATTTAAAAAGGCAAAAATACCGATGATGTGAAACCACCAACAGCCTCTTTCTATCCATACGAGGGACGTACTCGAGTCGGGCAATATTCCCATTAACCAAGCACTTACCGGAAATGTACCCACCGGAATGTAATGCGCTACGCCCAATTGCTGTAATTTGCTATCGGCGGCATTCATGGTTAAAAATGCCGACATCAATAATATTTCGATGATGAGAATATAATTGGCATCCGATTTTGGCCATTCGGTCATTTCGGTACCGCTAAAACGGCGAAGCTTCAACACATTTCTTCTAATTAAAAAGATGACGCAGGCTACCAATACCAAAAGCGCCAATACCTCAAAAGCACCAATAAGTACGCCATAAGCTTGCCCAAGTGGTTCTGCAAATATGCGGTGGGTGCCAAATAAACCATCTATTACAATTTCTAAAACTTCAATGTTGATGATGACGAAACCCAGGTACAGACATAAGTGTAAAATGGCTGCAACCGGGCGTGTTTGCATTTTAGATTGCCCAAAGGCAACCCATAACATGGTTTTAAGGCGTTCTGATTTACGATCTGAACGGTTTTCGGGTAGCCCCAAATGGATGTTTCTACCAATTTTACCTACGTTTTTGCCAAACAGATAAATGGCAAAGGCGCTAAGGGCTAAGAAAATAAGTTGTGCAAGCATAAGCGGTTATTATCTGAGCGAATTTAGTGAATTAACCGAAATTCAAATTGCTATGCATGCATAAATTTTAATTTAGAATTTTTCTAAGTAAACTAAGCGCAAATAGATTCATAGAATAAGGCATTTCATACCTGGGACTATTTATTTTCAAAAAATATTTTCTGAAACGAAAAAAGAGATTACTTTTGCAGTCCCCAACGGGAAGGGGTACCATAGCTCAGTTGGTAGAGCAAAGGACTGAAAATCCTTGTGTCGCTGGTTCGATTCCAGCTGGTACCACAAAAAACCTCAATCAGAAATGGTTGGGGTTTTGTATTTTTATAGCTACCCAAATGAAACGAGCATTACTTTTTCTCCTTTTGTGCATCTCTTGTAGTGTAGCTGTAGCTACAAAGCTAGTAGACAGTACTGCCGTTCGTGTGCAGGTAAACATTTCCACTCTAAAGCTTCAAAAGCTATATATGGGCAGCTATTTCGGAAAATTCCAAACCGTGGTAGACTCCGTTATGTTAAGCAATTCTGGTCAGGGGGAGTTTAGGGCTAAGAAAAAGTACGTTTCGGGCATTTATTTTTTAGCCAGCGAACGCAAAGAATTGCTCACCGAGTTTTTAATGGATAGTGCGCAGCACTTTAATATTCTTTTAGAAACGCCTACCAGCCCCCCTCAATTCAGTGGTTCGGTAGAGAATACGTATTTCAGTCAATACAATGCTTTTTTGGCCAAATTTTCTCCAGAAATGAGCCAACTGCAGGCGCAATTAAAGCAGGCTAGCCCGGCCGATAGTGTAAAATGGAATGAAGCCATAGCTACCAAACTAAAAAGCTTAGATGCATATAGAGCTACTTTTCAGCAAAAGCATCCCAAAGCGGTACTTAGTTTTTTATTCCAAGCCAGTAAGCGCCCCGATGCGCCTTCAAAAGCAAGCCTAAAAAAACCCGAAGACTGGTATGCCTATTACCAAGCTCATTTTTGGGAGGGCACTAGCCTGGCCGATCCTCGGTTGTTGCGTACACCCTTTTTCGATCAAAAACTGGAGGAGTTTTTAAGCTATTACGTTTCGCCCAACCCCGACGAATTAATTAAAACCATTGATGAATTAATACAGCAAGCGGGCGATGAGCAAGGGGAGTGTTTCCGCTACTTGTTTTCTAAACTTACCGACAGGTATGTGCGCCCGCAGGTTATGGGCCAAGATAAAGTGTTTGTGCATTTGTTTACCGAATACTACACCAAGAAAGATTTTGCTTGGTTGAGTGCCCAACAAAAGAAATATATTTTTGATCGGGGATATAGTTTGGTGTCTAATCAAATTGGTAACCCTGCCCCGGCCTTGCAGTTGAGTACCTTGGCCGGAGAGCGGCAAAATGTATATGCCCTGAAAGCGCCCTATACGCTCTTGGTGTTTTGGGATCCGAACTGTTCACACTGCTTGCAGGATGTGCCGCAGCTCGATTCGCTTTATAAAGCCAACTGGAAAAAACTAGGCCTAAAAATGGTAGGGATAAATATTGATGAGCAAGCACAAACGGCTTGGAAGGCCTTTATTCAAAAGCATCACTTGGAAGAATGGCTGCACATCTATCAACCCGAGAGCGAAAAATTAGCCGAGCAAAAAAATCAAATTCCCAATTACCGGCAGTTATACGATGTGGTTCAAACGCCCACTCTTTATTTGCTCGATGCCAATAAAAAAATTCTAGCAAAAAACCTAGATGCGAAAGGCATTGATTTGTTTTTGGGTCAGCAGTTAAAGCGTTAGGTGATCGTCCATTTTTGCTATAAAGAGCAATACGCTCAATCTTTTTTTAATTTCTATAAACTCTAACGATTTTGCAGAGATAAAATGCAGATCAAATTACCTGTTTACTGGTTTTTTGATACTCTAATCAATTAAACAGCTTTGCTATTCATCAAGTTTAAATTCTCTTCAAATTCAATTGCCCTTATTTTAAAACGGTACAACAAAATACAAAGTTTATAGGGCTTAAAAATTCACTTGTACCGTATTTTATATATTTCAAAAAACGATACATTCCAAACCATACTCTTTTGATACATTTTTATCATTTTTAAGACTTACTATAAAATAGGTTCAAACACACCATTTGGGCAATAATAATCAAAATGTTAAATCAAAAATGAATATGAAAAAATTAGTACTTTTTTTAAGCTTTATCTTTATTTCTGTGGCCACGTTTGCCAATGGAATTAAAATTGCCAATGTAAGTCTTACTGGGCAAAATACAACAAATCAAACAACCAAGATAAAATTTGATGTGAGTTGGAATAACAGTTGGCGTGTGAGTGCTGGCCCCAACAATTGGGATGCTGCTTGGCTATTCGTAAAGTTTCGTGTAGGTAACGGGAACTGGCAACATTCTTTTTTGTCTAATACAGGACATACCGCACCAAGTGGAAGTAATATAACCGTTGGCTTACTTGCACCCGGAACTACTTTTAATGCAACTACCAATCCTGGTATGGGTGTATTTATTAACCGTAGTGCAGATGGAAATGGAACTTTTGCAGTAACCGGTGTAGAATTACTATGGAACTATGGCGCTCAGGGAATTGCTAATAATGCAGCTGTTGATGTTCAGGTATATGGTGTAGAAATGGTATATGTGCCTCAAGCACCATTTTGGGCTGGCGATGGGGCCACAATTGCTCAGAACAGATCGTTCCGCCAAGGTTCTGCAGATAATGACCCTTGGTATATTGCTTCAGAGAGTGCCATTAGTGTGTTAAATGCATCTGGTGGTGGTTCTGGTACAAACATGACATCCGTGAGCGATTATTACTATTTATCGCAAGCAGCAACAGCCTCTACAGGTGAATATGCAACGGGTGCTGTGTATGCCATTCCGGCAAATTTTCCAAAGGGTTTTGAAGCCATGTATGTAATGAAATATGAAATTTCTCAAAATCAATATATAGAGTTTTTTAACTCTTTAACTCAAGATCAGAAATTACGAAGAGATATTTCTTTGAATCAAACTGGTGGTCCAACAGGATCTAAACAAACCGATGTCCAAATCTATCGAAATTCATTTAGTTGGCCAGGTAATGGTGCTGCTACTTTTGCAACCACTACCAATTACGGTACCTATACCGATGAGGCTTGTAACTTTTTAACCTATGCTGATGTTGCGGCTTATTTAGATTGGGCTAGTTTACGCCCAATGACTGAATTAGAATTTGAGAAGGCTGCTAGAGGCACGTCGCCAGTGGTATCTCAAGAATATGCATGGGGTACTACCAACATTGCTGCTGTTGGAACTGCTACTCGATATGTTTTGGCTGATGAAGGCTTACCTACTGAAACCATCACCAGTAATTACGCAACCAATGCTGGTAATGCTAACTGGTATAATACCTGGACTAATACCAATTCAGGTGGTCCGTTCCGTGTAGGTGTTTTTGCTACAGCGAATAGTAACCGCGAAACTGCAGGTGCGGGTTATTGGGGTATTATGGAACTGAGTGGAAACGTTTGGGAGCTTTGCTATTCTGTTGGCCGTACCGACAATTTAACCTATACCGGAGCTCATGGGAATGGTGCTTTAGATGGTAATGGCGACCAAGATGTAGTAGGTTGGCCTGCAATTACTGTTCCGGTTGGTTTACGTGGTGGATCGTGGTATAGCAATGTTACTGGGGGTGTAGTGAATGAGTTGCGTACGTCTGATCGTTCTTCTTCATCAACTACCGGTATCCGTGCCAGAGCCTACGACACTGGTGGCCGTGGAGTAAGAACAGCTAAATAATACTGCATTAGAAGATACTTGAATACTCCACGATGTAAACATGTTGTGGAGTATTTGTCATTCTATCTAAACCAACCCATTGCAGTATAGTCGTAAAATACTTTTTAGGAGTTTTCTCCTATTTGTGATGCTTTTTGGCGTCATGGGCGATGCTTTTGCCCAATTGCCCATCATTACATCGCATCCCAAAAGTGCCAATATTACTTATAATAATGTTGGGCAAACTACTACATTTTCTGTTTCGGCTACTAATACAAATACCTTTCAATGGCAATACAGTATTGGAGGAGTAAATTTTGAAAATCTTTCCGAAGATGCTAGTTATGTTGGAACGCAAACCGCTACTCTACGTGTACTAGATTTACCAGCATCTAGTGGATTCTTTTTTCGAGTAAAAGTTGGTAATGCAACAGGTGATGTTTATAGTAACTTGGCTATACTTACTTTAAAAATTAAATTTGATTTTACCTATAGTGGTACCCCTTCTACATGGGTTGTTCCGCAAGGGGTTACTTCTATAAAGGTGACCATTCAAGGTGGTTCAGGTGGAAAAGGTGGCGATGATAGTCAACCAGGCGCTCCTGGTGGAGCATCAAAACAATATGAAGGAAACATCTTGGTTGTTCCTGGTTCTGTTTTAACGATAGCGCCAGGTCAACTTGGTACCAATGGATTTACGGGTACCAGTACTGGTGGTGGTGCGGGAGGTAAAAATGCACTTGGATTTAATGGGGGTAAGGGTGGTGCTGCAGGAGGATCAGGTTGGTCTGGCGGTGGTGGTGGCGGTGGTGGTGCATCTGTACTTAAGGTTCCACAAGCTAATGGCACTACTAAGGTTTATGTAGTTGCTGGCGGTGGTGGCGGTGGTGGCGGTGGAAATACGGGTGGCGGTTATGTACCTACAACAGGAACCTATGTATCATCTTCCAATGCTGGGTCTAATGGTGGAGATTGTGGTGCAAGTGATGGTGCTGGCGGCGGTGGAGGTGGAGGCGGAATTTTAGGCGGCGTAGGTGCACCCGGTGCCGGTAGTGATAGTGGAGCTCCAGGCGGTAGTGCTGGGAAAGATCAAGCCCAAGATTTGGCGTTTATTAGCAATAGCACAGGTGCTGGTATTATCAGTATAAATTATTCTAAATGTACAGGATTTGGCCCTGTTATTGATGTTTCGCCACAAGATATTAACTCACCAGGATTTTCTAGTCCATCTTTTACAGTTATAGCGCACCCCTCTGTAGCGGGTGCAGCGTTAAATTATTTATGGTACAAAAATGGTGTAGAAGTAGTTAATCAGCCACAGTCTAATAGCTACCAATTGCCTAATTTAAATACTAATGATATTGGTTCTTACAGTGTTGCAGTTAGTCAAGATGGTTCTACCTGCATTAGTAAGAGCGAAACAGCGGTATTAACTTTGGCACCCGGTCCGGCTTATATGGGTGGTTCCGGTCGAGGTGATCAATCGGCTATTATCGTTAACACGGCACTATTTGGGCAAAAATTAAATGTGGCATTTCAAGGAGCCTCACAAAGAGGAGATAATGCTCTCATTTTAGTAGACAATAACCTGGATGGTTACGATAATAAAAAACCATATGGTGGTGCCCGAGATAGAGGAGATTACTCATTTCTAATCTCTGCACGGGGATTAAATGGCGTATATTTAAATAGCGCTTTTGAAGGTGGTTTTGAACGGGGAGATCGATCTAATTTAGGTTCTAATTTATTGTTAGGAGGCTCTCAAATTCAATATGTGTTTTCTGGAGGACAATTAAGAGGAGATTTTAGTAATAAGGAAACTAATATCTATTTCAATGGAGACTCAGAAATTGCATTAACCCTCCCTTACGAAGGGGGTAAAAACAGAGGAGATATTACAGCAATTTCGTTTAATAATCAGCTATCGGGTGTAAATTATAATTATGCCTACGTTGGGGGAATAGAAAGGGGAGATATTTCTGAAAAAGCAATACATAGTATGCTTAATGGTACGCTTTTTGGTTTCACTTTTTCTGGTGGATTGGATAGGGGCGATGTTTCTAATGCGCAATATAATGCCCTTATAAACGGCACCGTGATACCAAATATTAATTTAGGAGGGTCTAGCCGAGGTGATGTTAGTGATTTAAAAGTGAATGTTGATTTTAATGGTATATCAGCCAATGTTTTTGTAGGGAGCGAAGAGCGTGGAGATTATAGCGATTGGGTTTCGAACGTACTTCTATCTGGCAGCGTTTTTACCAATATGTATGCCGGATCCAAATCGAGAGGTGATGATAATAATCAATATAGCAATGCATTATTCGATGGGCAAACACCCTTAGATGTTAATTTCTTATATCAAGGATCAGACAATAGAGGAGATATAAGCTATCGAAAATCAAATTCAGAATTCTCAGGAAATACTATTGAAGGGGTGTATTCTGGTAGTACCGATAGGGGAGATTTTCAATTATACCGGGGTGGTATTTTACTTAGTGGTAGTAATGCGCCTACAATTTTATTAAGTTATTTAGGAGGCAAAGAACGTGGTGATGCCTCCCTTAGGGCTATGGTTTCTGGCCTAGGTGGCCAACAGGTTTTTAAATTATATTCAGGAAGCCAAAATAGAGGTGATTTTTCAGTTCTGAAGTTTAAATTATTACTAGATGGCTTGGATTTAAATTTCCCCTATTTGGGAGGTAAAGAACGTGGGGATTTTTCAATAAAATCCGTCTCACAGAGTATATCTGGTACTAGTATGAATGTTCCATTCTTAGGTAGTCTGAATCGAGGTGATATAAGTGCTGCTAGTGGTTTGGCTAGTATAGATGGAACCCGATTAAGCTATGCTTTTGCTGGGGGAACTAGTAGGGGAGACAGATCGGTATTAAAAATAGACCAAAATTTAAATGGCTACTCTTTTGGGAAATTCTACTTCGGTGGCTTAAATAGAGGTGACGTCTCTAATGTAAAAATAGGGTTAAGTTTAACGGGCATTATCAATGGCCAAGCCTATATGGGTGGCGATAAACGTGGCGATGTGACTTCGCCTATCAATGTAATGAGCATCAAAGGGCAAGACTTGAACGTGTTCTTTAAAGGAGGTGAAGCCCGCGGTGATGTGTCTGGTACTGTGAGTACCATATTAGTTGAAAAAGTTGATTTTGATATTATTCAGCCTGATTGTGATAAGCAAACGGGGGATTTAACGGTCACTTTTCCACTAGCTTCAGGCATAACATATACATTGGATAGTGTAAGCTATCAATCTAATACTAAATTTAGCAATCTACAGCCAGGTGCCTATCGTATTCAAGCTAAGTTTGCTACCGGCGAAACCAGTCCATGGATGAGTTTTACCATTAATACAGCCCCATCAAAACCCGATTCACTCCAAATTTCTGTTCAGCAACCTGATTGTAATTATAGTAAAGGAAATATATTAATTGCTGTTAAAAGTGGAATAGAATATAGTTTAGATGGTAAAACATATCAAACAAGCGGTTCATTTCCAGAGTTAACTCCAGGTACATATACAGTTTGGGCTAAAAATTCAGCTGGATGTATACGAAATGAGCTAATTACAATTAATCCTGCTCCTACGGTTCCTTTAAAACCAAGTGCCTATGTTTCACAACAACCAAGTTGTAGCCTCTCAACGGGTTCCATTACGGTAACCGCAAAACCAGGCTTAGAGTACAGTATAGATGGTAAAACTTTTCAATCAACTGCAGTTTTTAGTGGACTGGTTTCGGGTACTTACCAAGTCGTTGCCAAAAATGCTGCAGGCTGTATTTCCGAATCGTTGGGTTTAGTCATCAATCCATCACCAAGTATCCCTTCTCAGCCAACAATTACTGTACTGGGGACTGGAGTAATTTGCGAAGGAACCAGTTTGCTTTTAAATAGCTCGGCATCGAGTGGCAACCAATGGTTCAGAGATGGGCAGCTGATCCCAGGTGCAAATCAACCCACCTACTTAACTAGTGTTGCTGGAAATTATACGCTTACAGAAACCAATTCTTTAGGTTGTACCAGTGTGGCAAGTGGCGTGCTTGTTGTGCAAATAAGTCCACAGCCAGAGGCGCTAATTACCCAAGGTGCTAAGCTAGCTTTTAGTACTTGTGAAAATTCTAGCTTAACACTTTCCGCAAAAACTGGAGCTGGATATTCGTATGCTTGGTATTTGGGTACAAGTGCCATCACAAATGCCACACAGTCAAACTATACGGTTAGCAATGCTGGAAATTATACTGTAAAAGTAACCGATGCGAATGGTTGTACTGCTACTTCGGAATTTACCAAAATAATTGCCCCACCGAGTACAAATGCCATTAACACTACAGTTTGTATGGGGCAAACAGTGGTCTTAACTACCGATGCTAGTAGTTTTACTAATCCAACCTATCAATGGTTAAATGCCGGTCAACCCATTGTTGGTGCAAATAGTGCAACATTTACTGCAAGTACAACAGGCCAATTTAGCGTAAAAGTTACCGACGCAACAGCTGGGGCTTCTATTTCTTGTCCAATAAGTGTAACCGTAAATGCACTTCCACAGGTTAATCTTATTGTATCTGGTGGAACAAATGTTTGTTTCGGTACTCCGGTGAGTATAGCTACTTCTGTAACTGGTACTCCAAATTATACCTACCAGTGGCAAGTTGGAGGGATCTTCATCCCCAACGAACAGCGCCGAGAATTGCTTATTAACGAGTCAGGCATTTATAATGTTAAGGTAAGTGATGCCAATGGTTGCGTGAAAGAAAGTGATGCAAGTACAATCGTTATTAATCCAACACCTGAAAAACCACGTGCCACTATTCTGGTGCAGCCAGATTGTGTGATTACTAAAGGTATAATAGCTATTGATGTAGTTTCGGGCCATGAATACAGTTTAGATGGAACAAATTATTATGCCAAATCGACATTTGATAATTTAGCAGCAGGTACATACCATCTTACTGCCAAAAATGCAAGTAATTGTATTTCGGCAGATACTGTATTAACAATCTATCCACAACCAATTACCCCTGCTATACCTCAATTTACTATTCAACAAACCACTTGTAATCTGGATTTTGGTACTATTAATATTCAAGCCCAAGTCGGATTAACCTATAGCATCAATCAAACGGATTATACTACTCAAACGTTTTACGCCAATTTGGCGCCAGGAATCTATACCCTAAATGCTAAAAATGAAGATGGGTGTATTTCTGCAGATACTACATTTATCATTACGCCAAAACCATTAAAACCAGTAAGGCCATTGTTTACTGTTTTACAACCCGATTGTAACGTGGCATTTGGAAGTATTTCTGTTACCCCGCAATCCGGAGAATGGTATACAATTGATGGTACTAATTACCAAAATACTAGCCTCTTTGCCAATTTAACACCTGGTATTTATAATCTAAGAGCTAAAAATACCGATGGTTGTGAATCCGATGATTTCTATATTACTATTTCGCCAGAACCGGTAAAAGCGTTTAAGCCTATAGTAAGTAACCTTTTACAACCGAGTTGTCCCAATGCGCTTGGTACTCTATCTATAGAATCGAATTTTGGTGAATCCTATTCAATTGATGGTTTAGATTATACAAATACAAGTGGTGTATTCACAGATGTACTTCCTGGGGAATATACCATCACAGCAAAATCTAGTTCTGGTTGTTTTTCAATTGGAACATCAGTAAGTATTATTGCAGCGTCTCCTCTTAATTCACCTACCATTATTAAGCAAGTGCAAAATAGTGCTCAATGTACTAGTAATGCTACAAGTTTTAGTGTAGAAATTAATTCCAAAGCACAAGGTTTGAGTTATAGCTGGGAGCGAAGTACAGACGGTGGGCAGAATTGGGCTGCTATTAATGGATCTAATTTGGATAATGGAATTGCATATTCAGGCTTTGCCTCGGCTACCTTAGAATTAAGCGCCGCACCAAGCAGTGCAACAAATTATCAATATAGATGCGTAATTAGTAATGCCTGTGCTACTGTATTTAGTGCAGTCGGAGTATTAAATCCTACGCCAGCCTTGCCTAGTATTTCGGCAGATGGCCCACTAAATTTCTGCCCTGGGGGTAAAGTAGACCTGAGTACTACTGCGGTATCTGGGGTAAGTTATCAGTGGTTTTTAGATGGAAATGCTTTGGGCGGTGCAACCTCTAATCATCTTACCGTTTATCAGCCAGGTAGCTACTCACTTACTGCTAGTATAACGAATGGGTGCAGCATCAATAATTCAGTATTAAATGCTACAAATTCACCTATTATAGTTAGTATAAATGCTATACCAACTGCTAGTATAACCCAAGGTACTCAAGTAGCTATAAATGCTGCAGGTGCAGTTACGTTGAATGCGAATACTGGTCAAGGCCTTACTTATCAATGGTATAGGGATGGAGTACTTCTTCCGGGTGCAACTCAGGCATCCTATTCAGCAATACAAACTGGTGATTACTATGTGGTGGTAACTAACGCTAGCGGATGTTCAGCAACTAGTACTAATACGCAAGTTATCGCCATTCCAGAGGCTAATTTAAATGGAAGTACAGCGTTTTGTGAAGGTGGTTCGGTAAGTATTTCTTATGCTTTAACTGCAGGACAAACTATTCAATGGAAAAAGAATGGTATGGCAATTCCGGGAGCGAATTCGCCTCTGTATGTTGCAAGTACAAGTGGAACGTATTATGCAGAAGTATTTACAAGTGCGGGAGTTTCTTTGGGTAATACGAATGGTGTGGAGGTCACTGTTCATTCATTGCCTATCGCAAATATTAATAATAGTACACTTATTACTGCCTGTAAAGACGAGCTCATTACATTGTTTGGTTCCGGTGGTGTAAATTATCAATGGCAATTAGGAGCTAATCCAATTGCCGGAGCTACAGGTTCTGTATACAATCCACTTCAATCGGGTATGTATACACTTAAGGTAACGGATACAAATAGTTGTGAAGCTATTTCAACTGCAACAACGGTTCAAATAAATACGCCTCCCGTAGCTCCATTACCAACTAAAACGGGATATTATGTGTGTCCGCAGAGTGTAGTTGATCTTACTAGTTTTAATCCCACCGGTCAATCTGGTATTAGTTACGAATGGTATACCGTTCGTTCAAATCCGAGTGCAGCAAGTCAAATAACTGCTCCAATTACCCTTAATGACCCTAATTCGGTTAATACCTACTATTTATATGCAAGAAATATATCAACGGGATGTTTGAGCGAAGCAAGTGTTCCATTAGATGTAACGGTATATTCAAATCCGGCCATTCCGATAATAAATGTACCTTCTGTAGCTAGTTTCTGTGAAGGACAAAGCGTTACTTTAAGTAGCAGCATCCAGCAAGGCAATCAATGGTATTTTAATGGATCTATACTCAGTGGTGCTACTTCAGATACTTATGTTGTTTCCGTTGCCGGTACTTATTCCGTAGCCAATACAGATGCCAATGGTTGTAAAAGTGGGTACAGTGCCGATTTAATTATCACTAAAACAGTATTACCAGATTTGCCAAGTGCAAGTGTGGTTCAGCCAACATGTACCAACGATAAAGGAAGTATTACCGTAATTAATACTTCAAATCAAACAAATACCTATAGTATTGATGGAATCAACTATCAATCTTCGGTACTATTTAACAATGTATTGCCGGGTACCTACTCCTTAACTCTTAAAAATACTACCGGTTGTATAAGTGGGGCTACTCAAGTAGTAGTTAATCAACAGCCGATTACTCCATTAGCACCTAATGTTACGGTAATACACCCAAATTGTAATAATGCAAAAGGTACTATCAACATAGCAGTAGTTAATTCAAGTGATTTGTATAGTATAGATGGTGTTCAGTATCAAGGTAATTCTACTTTCACTAATCTAGCTCCTGGAAATTATGTTGTAAGTGTAAAGAATACTGCCGGTTGTGTAAGTGCAAACACACTAATACAAGTAAATGAGCAACCTCCTACACCAATTTCAGCTACTGTTCAAGTTTTGCATCCAAATTGCACCACCTCCACAGGTACAGTTAGTGTAACAGGTTCATTTGATCCAAGCTATACCTATAGTTTAGATGGGCTTTCCTATCAAGCCAATACTACGTTTAGTAATGTGCCACCAGGAACCTATCAGTTGACTGTAAAAAATATAACGGCTTGTATTAGTGCGCCAACAACTATAGTAGTAAATGCTCAGCCTGCCACTCCTTTAGCACCAACCGCTACGGTAGTTCATCCCACATGCTCAATGGCTACTGGTACACTACAAGTAACCAATGCCTTGCCTTCTTATACCTATAGTATAAATGGCATCGATTATCAATCTGATCCAATATTTATGAATCTGGCATCAGGTATTTATTCAATAACAGCTAAAAATGCCGCTGGGTGTGTAAGTGCTACTACTCAGATTACTGTAAATGACCAGCCATTTACTCCATTTGCTCCAACAGCTAGTGTTGTGCAGCCTACTTGTTCGGTTAATACCGGCAGTATTTTACTAACGGGCACTCTTACTAGTACAGATTTATATAGTGTTGATGGGTTGAATTATCAATCGAATTCGACATTTACTAATCTAGCACCTGGAACGTATGGCCTCACAATCAAAAATAGTTCTGGTTGCGTAAGCTCAGCCACTACTGTAGTGATTAATGCAGCACCTATTACCCCTATTAGTACACAACCTATTTTAGGGCCAAATGTAGTTTTGGCTAATTCTATCCAAGTATATAGTATAAATCCAGTTGCTGGTGCTGCACAATACAGTTGGATCTTGCCTGCTGGATGGTCTGGTACATCTACGGGAAATAGTATTTCGGTTACGGTTGGAGTTGCCGGCGGAACTATCCAAGTGATTGCAATTAGTGCTGGTGGCTGTGCTAGCCAACCCCTAAGTTTAGTGGTAGGTTTGGATATAGATACTGATGGAGATGGAAAACTAAATTCAGTGGATTTGGACGATGATAATGATGGAGCCTTAGATATAGATGAGAATGCAGCTTGTAACCCAGCTACTAGTTCTTGCGATACAGACGGTGACAGCATTCCGAATGCATTGGATTTGGATAGCGATGGCGATGGTGTTTCTGATGTAATTGAATCTAATGGAGTAGATATAAACGGTGATGGTCGAGCAGATGGTGTGGTAGACGCTAATGGAGTGCCTGCTTCAGCTCAGGGAGGATTATTACAGCCAGATACAGATGGTGATGGTAAAAAAGATGCCTATGATTTAGATAGTGATGGCGATGGAGTAAGCGATGCAGACGAACTGCGTGACGGCACTAATCGGATTGACCCATGTTCTTATCTATTGGCTAGCAAATCAATACCTGTTTCTACTTTTTGGAATATTCAGGATTGCGATGCTGATGGGTTGAATAATGCTGCTGAAATTAGTGCAAATACCGATCCTCGTAATCCAGATACAGATGGTGATGGTGTAAAGGATGGAAAAGAACTTATGGATGGTACCAATCCGTTAGATAATTGTTCATTTATTTCTTCTAGTCAAACACTTCCACCTACTACAGCTTGGAATAGTGCCGATTGCGATGGTGATGGCTTAACTAATTCAGAAGAGAAAACAGGTATAAACGATCTGAATACACCGGCCAATCCAAACGGAAATATTACCAACCCTCGTAACCCAGATACAGATGGAGACGGAGTAAATGATGCTCATGAATCTCGTGATAGTACCAATCCAAATGACCCATGTTCGTTTATTCTTGCCAGTCAAACACTAAATCCCATTGTTGCTTGGAATACCTCTGATTGTGATGGAGATGGAGTAGTAAATTCACAAGAAAAATTAGATGGAACCAATTTGTTGGATGCTTGTGAATTTAAATTAAGCAGCCGTACTCGTGCACCAAGTGCAACTTGGGATGCTGGTGATTGTGATGGTGACGGCATTGCAAACGGCGAAGACGGTGTGGAAGATTGCGATGCTGATGGTGTATTAAACTTTTTAGATCCAGATGGATGTAGTATTGATATTATTGTACCTAAAGTATTTACACCTAATGGCGATGGTATTAACGATGGCATTAAACCGATATTAATAGGTATTAGACAGTTTGTGTGCTTTAAAGTGTACAACCGTTGGGGGAATTTAGTTTTTGAATCTAAGGATTCTGGTAAAGCCTGGAATGGCGACTTTAAAGATGGATCTCAAGGCACTGAGACCTTTTTGTGGTTGTGCGAAGGTTACGATAAAGATGGTAATTTGATTCGTAGAAGAGGAATGATTACATTGATTAGATAGCAGTTGTATGAAAAAAATAAAGTACATTTTTACTCTTTTTATAGTACTATATCTTAATAGTCTTCATGCGCAAGACCTCCATTTTTCCAGGGTTCAAGATATGGTATTGTGGTACAATCCGTCGCTCAAAAATGATACACGTACTAGTTTGAGAATGAATTACCGTGATGTTCGCTATCAGGGTTTGTTAGGTTATCGCAGCAGTGCGATGATGGTGGATTTACCGGTTATATCACAAATAGTAAATAAGGAATCATCAGGTTACTGGAATTTAAGTGCCGGATTTTCACTAGATCAATCTAATCAGAACATACTAAACCAAACCCAAGCACTTCTTGGCGTATCTTATGCAATTCCCTTAAATGCCAATCAATTATATTTAGCAAGTAGTGTACAAGCTAGTTATTTTAATAGTCGCTTAGACGTGTCAGGTATTAACTTCCCTGATCAATTTGATCGCAATGGTCCGATTGCAAATGCAATTACAGGGGATCCATTGGGCAATGGGCAAAGTCAAAACTGGTTTAGTACCCACTTGGGTATAAGTATGTTTCAAAATACCGAGCCTGAATCGTGGAAGTTAGGCGTATCTATAAGAGATATTTCTCAACCAGTAATTAATCGTGATAATAGTGCATCATTTCAATTAAAACCGACTTTCGGAATTCAGGGTGCATATGAATTTATTAGACAAGATACTCGTTATGGAATTTCTGGTGTGGCAAATTTTAAAGCACAAGCATATGAACAGCTACTAAGTATTAGTGCCAGACGGCAGTTCCCTAGGCAGAACTTGGCAGCCATTGGGGGTGGTTTGGCCTATCGAGTTCGGGATGCAATAATACCCTATTTTGATGTAACTGTTGGCCAAACTACGTTGGCTCTACATTACGAACTAAATATTTCAGGTATTCAAGCTTCAGGCTTTAGGAGATCTGCTTTTGAAATAGCGTTGATGCATAACTTTAATACCAACTAATTTACCCATAAACACAGCTTAAAATGAACTACTGGAAATATACCCTTATGCTTTTTTTGGCATTATTATTTGGGCCTTTTTTAAGCCATGCTCAAAAGACCGATAGTGTTAAACTTTTTCAGATTGTACGCTTAGGAGTTAAATATAACATCCAGGAGTTTCAAACATTAAATCTTCGGACGTCAAGTGCTTGTAATTGTGATGAGAGTCTAAGTTTAAATAACCGCTCCATGCAGGGTCTAAGTGTTAGTATGTTTGAGCCATTAAGCCCTAATTTAGCTTTAGGTGCCGATTTTGGCTTTTCTTTTGGCAAGCGAATGAATGACCTTAAGGAATACAGCCGTCAATCGGCTATTACAGTTGCTATTGAAGGATTTTATCATTTGTTTGATGGGGCTACTAAGTTAAGACCATATTTAATGGCTGGTTTTAGATATGATTTGCAAGCTAACCATGCTACCGCCATTCCTGTAGGTGCTGGTTTGCGTTTTAAATTAAAAGAAGGCGGTTCATTGTTTATCCAAACTGCTTATGATCGCGGACAATCAAGTCTAATTGCAGAAAACATGTTAACTAGTCTTGGTTTTCACTTACCACTTTTTATTCGTGAACAGGACGCTAATGGTCGTTCATCTACAACTTATGCAGCGCTTTTAGCTAGAAAATCATTAGTATATCCCATTGGTAAAAATCCAAAGTTAGTACCTGCTAAACCAATTAGGGAAAGCTTTGTAGAAAAAATTCCTGACATCGTAATGCAGGATAAAAAGCAGCTGAGCAGAATTATTTATTTTAAAAAGGGAAAAGTGAATGTTAATAATACGGAATCTATGCAATCACTTGATGACGTAATGCAATTTTTGGCTCAAGATTCTAGCCGCACGGCTAAGCTAGTCGGATTTAAGCCTCATCCCCGGTATAAAGTGAAAGTGATTTATCGCTTTCTCATAAAGCAAGGAATTCCATCAGAGAAGTTAGCAGTGGCTTATTACCGTAAGCGACTTCAAGGAGTTAAATCGAAAACCCGTAGGGTCGAAATTTTGGTAGAGTAGTTTAAAAATTTAACCCAATTTTAAACTATTGTTAAGTACTTATTTACTACAATATAAATGATAAGGTAAGTATGTAATTAGAGCATTTCGTCTTCAAAACAAGCCCTGCACCGTGGTTCGTAACTGTCTTTTTCACCAAGTAATAATTGGCTTTTGTCTTTTACAGTTCGGAAAGAATACATAGCTGGTCCGCCACATTGCAAGCAAATGGCGTGTACTTTACTTACGTCGTCGGCAATAGCCATAAGGGCAGGCATAGGACCAAATGGTTTGCCCGAAAAGTCCATATCTAAACCGGCAATAATAACCCGAATTCCTTTATTGGCCAATTGGGTGCACACATCGGGTAATTCTTCGTCGAAAAACTGGGCTTCATCTATGCCTACCACTTGCGTGTTGGTCCCCAATATTAAAATAGCGGATGAACTTTCTACAGGAGTTGATGAGATAGAATTCGAATCGTGCGAAACCACTGCCGTTTCGTCGTAACGGGTATCGGTTTTGGGTTTAAATATTTCTACGTTTAGTTTTGCTATTTGTGCTCGGCGTAATCTACGAATAAGCTCTTCGGTTTTACCCGAAAACATAGAGCCGCAGATGACTTCGATACTGCCACTCAATTGATGTTTACGCTTAAAATTATGTTCGTATTGAAGCATGTAAGGTAGATTTTGTAGCCTGTCTGAGGCTCGGCTAATATCAGAATTTAATGCTATTTTTGGAAATATAATTACTGTTTAACTCGTTTTGTGATGGATAAAAAAGAGATTTTACAAAAAACTAAAGAGATTTTAGCTGAAATTCAGCAGCAGGTAAGCGCTTTTGAGCAACACGACTATCAAATTTCGGATATCGAATTAGATCTCTTTTTGGCCAATACCAAATTTTTGGTAGACCATGCACACATCATGAAACGTTTGCAGGATGTTTCTTCGGCAGTTCCTCTGCCAGCTGTAGAACCAGTGGTAGCCGTACCCTCATCACTTGCAGAAGAAACACCGATTTCAACGCCGAAAGTGGAGACATCAATTGAGCCGTTGCATGAGGCCAAGCCCACTATTAATGACTTAATTTCTGATAGACCTGAGGCCAGTTTAGCCACCAAGTTTGAGTCAGAGCCTATTGCCGATTTAAAAGCAATCATCAATTTAAATGATAAATTAGTTTTTGTAAAAGACTTGTTTAACGGCTATTCTTTGGCCTACCAAGAGGCTATTGATATGCTCAATAAATTAGGTAGTTTAGAAGAAGCAAAAAGCTATTTAGACGAAAATTATGCCCAAGCAAACGATTGGGCTTCCCATGAAGCTACTTCGGCTCGTTTTTACGAACTATTGAGCAGACGCTTCGCTAAATAATTCCCATACGGTTCGCATCTAAGCGCAACAAGATAAACAGCAAGAGGGTAAAGCCCCAAAGCGAAGAACCTCCATAGCTTATAAATGGCAGCGGAATTCCGATGACGGGCACTAAGCCCATGGTCATGCCTAGGTTTAAAAAGAAATGGCAAAATAGAATGGAAGCCACGCCGTAGCCATATATCCTAGAGAAGGAAGAACGCTGTCGCTCGGCAATAAATATAATTCGCAGTAATAAGAATAAATACAAACCAACTACCACCAAACTACCTACAAAACCCCACTCTTCGCCCACGGTGCAAAAAATAAAATCGGTACTTTGCTCGGGCACAAAATCGTATTTAGTTTGCGTGCCTTGTAAAAAACCCTTGCCCCAAAATCTGCCCGATCCAATGGCAATTTTAGATTGATTTACATTGTAGCCTTCGCCACGTAAATCTTCTACCTTGCCTAATAATACATCTATACGGTTGCGGTGGTGTGCTTTTAAAATGTTATTATAGGTAAAATCTACTGAAAAAATAAATAGGATAGAGCCTATAGTCCCAAGTACAATTGGGCGCATCCATTGTTTTTTATTGCGTATTTGCGTAAGTAAAAAACCGGCAATAACTACTAGGCCAACAATAAGTACAATTTTGCTTAGTAATAACGTAAGAACAAAAAGTACAATAGCTAACAAACCGAATACCAAGAAATAGCCAGATAATCCTTCTCGGTATAATACAAATATTAAGGAAGCAAAAGTAAGAGCAGAACCCACATCGGGTTGTGCTAAAATTAGCGCAACAGGTATGCCAATTATGGCGGCTGCTTGTAAGGTAGTTTGCCAAGCTTTGGTCTTAATAGTGGCGGTAGATAAGAATTGTGCCAACACCAAGCAGGTAGCAAATTTTGCAAACTCGGAGGGTTGCAATCTAAAATTACCCAAAGGAATCCAAGCCTGATTTCCGCCCACGTTACGGCCCACTACCAATACTAGCAAGAGTAATAAGATACTGATACCATAAAAAAGCGGGCTAAAGGTGCTAAAAAACTTAACATCCATCACTAAAATAAGGATGCCCAATATGCCCGCCGTGACCAGAAAAATAAATTGTTTGCCGTAATTGGTACCTAAATTAAACAGGTTGCCTTTCTCCGGATCATACACCGCCGCATAAATGTTTAACCAGCCAATAATGCATAGCGCAACAAATAGAGCCAAGGTAACCTTGTCTACATTAAAAAATATGTTGCGTTGTTTGCTCTCCATATTACAGCTATAATTTGGCTTTTAATTTTGTTTTAAGCGTATCTATTTTGGGTTTACTAATGGGCTTGGTTACGGCCGGCAATAAGTTGGCATTGCTAATGCGATCCATATACGCCTTCGGCCGTGTAATAGAATCTCTCAAATATTTCTCTACCATCAAACTAGCAATTGGTGCCGACCACGTAGCCCCGTAGCCCGAATTTTCTACAATTACAGCTATGGCAATTTTCGGATTATTACGGGGTGCAAAAGCCACAAATACCGAGTGGTCGTCTCCGTGAGGGTTTTGCACTGTGCCTGTTTTTCCGCACATTTCAATACCCTGAATTTTAGAATTAAATGCCGTTCCACCACCTTGGTTTACCACCCGGCTCATTCCATCAATAACTGAAATAAAATAAGCACTGTTGATGCCTACATTGATGCGCTCGGTAAATTCTTTTTTAATTACGTTATTTGCACCAATAGCTTTAATAAGGTGGGGTTTGTAAAAATAACCTCTATTGGCCACAATAGCCATTATATTAGCCATTTGAAGCGGCGTAATACCCAATTCACCTTGCCCAATTGAGAGTGAAATATTGAAACCAGAGGTCCATTTATCACTACCAAAACGTTTAGTATAATAATCGGCACTAGGCAGTAAGCCCTTACGTTCGTTTGGTAAATCGATGTTTAGTTTAGATCCAATGCCAAATTTAGCTACGGCTGCCTGCCACTTTTTATAGCCCTCCACTGAGCGCATACCGGCATGATCGACCATACGGTTAAAGGTATACCCATAATAGGTATTGCAAGAGTATTGGATAGATTGACTTAAATTCATGGGGCCGTGAACGTGTGTACAGCCCATAACTCGGTTCCCATACCGATAGCCACCACCGCATACAAAAGTGGTACTTGGGTTAATAAGTCCCAATTGCTGGGCTACCAAGGCATTTACAATTTTAAAAATAGAACCTGGAGGGTATTCTGCCTGAATAGGGCGAATAAACATGGGTTTATAGGGGTTGTTAAGCAATTTCATGTAATTGTTTCCCCGTTGCCTACCCACCATTTGGTTGGGGTTATAACTGGGGCTACTTACAAAAGCTAAAATCTCTCCAGTAGCAGGTTCAATGGCCACAATACTACCAATTTTATGATTCATGAGCTTTTCGCCCAGTTTTTGCAATTCTTTATCTAGCGATGATTTTAAACCTTCTCCAGAAACCGCCAAGGTGTCGTAGCGCCCTTCTGCAAAATGCCCTTTTGGGCGGCTAAAGGCATCTACCATTAAGTTTTGTACGCCTCGTTGGCCTCTTAATAATTCTTCATATGATTTTTCTACCCCACTTATGCCAATATAATCTCCCTTGGCATAAAATCCCTTAGATTTTTCAATGGCTTTTTCATTTACCTCTCCAATGTAGCCCAAAAATTGTGCAGCCAAACTATCCGGATACATGCGTATCGTTCGGTTTTGTACATAAAAGCCGGGGAATTGATACAAACGCTCCTGAAAAGCAGCATATACTTTAGCCGATAATTGTTTTTCTAGCACCGATGCCTTGTAAATGGATTGGTTAACTGCCTTTTTAAATTGCCTGTCGAAACGTTCTTTGCTAATTTCTAGGAGCCGACAAAATGCCAAGGTATCAAATGGTTTAACCTCTATTGGTATCACCATTATATCGTATACGGGTTCATTTTGAACTAAAATCCGATCTTTTCGGTCCAAAATTACCCCACGTGCTGGGTAAATAAGTATTTTCCGAAGTACGTTGTTATTGGCTGAAAGTAGGTATTTATCGTTTACAATTTGTAGGTAGAATAAGCGAACCAATAAAATGACAGCTGTTGCAATAAAAATTCCTTGAATAACAAATTTTCGAGCGAAATACGGATTCATTAACGTGCTTTTTTACGGTAAAATACCAATGAAATAACCAGCATCAAAAATAACGTAAAAAATGCACTCAAAATAGTCCGTAATAGTGTTCCACCAAAGTTAGAAAGGCTAAACAGCTCAAAAATGAAAAGTGTGAGGTGGTGTAAAAAAGCCATTAGTAATCCATATAACAAAAACCATCGAGCCCCCATACTGCTTAAGCTGGGTTCCGGCTCTGTTTCCAAAGAATCGTTGGAAATGGTAAGGTTTAAAAATAAAATACGACCTAAAGCCAATACCGTGCAGGCTAAGGCGTGTAAACCTAGGGTATCGTGAAAAACATCAATGGTTATACCACATCCAAAGGCCAAAGCATAAAGGAAAAAATTAGGTATTTTAAAGGGCAGTAATAAGATGAATAAAATGTAAATATAGGGGGTAGATAAGTTGTAAAAACCAATATTCTTTAACAAGAATAGCTGAATAAAGACCAAGCCAATAAAGCGTGCAATATGTAAAGGTATGCGTTCCATTTATTCAGTTTTATTGCTCAACTCTATTGTTTCCTGCTCTTTACCAGAAGCATTGTTTACCACGTGTACATAGCTTAAAGTGGCAAAATTTGTAGCTAACTTTACTTTAATATTTAAAAAATTATCACCGCCTTTCATCCCGGTTTCGCTTACTGTACCAATAGGAATACCTGCGGGAAATAAGGAATAACCCGAAGTAATTACTTTTTCGCCCACTTTTGTCTTAATATGGTTTGGTATATCTTGTAAAATTGCATACGACGAATTGAAATTACCTGCCCCCCAGACTAATGAACCAAAAGCTTGGTTGCTGGCTAGACTGGCACTGATACGGGTTTCGCTATGTAGCAACGATTGGATGGTGGCAAATTTAGGGGATACGTTTAACACAATACCAACCACGCCATTGGGGCCTAGTACACCCATACCTTTTTTAATGCCTTGCAAAGAACCCTTATCTATGGTAATATAATTGTTTTTTTGGCGCACAGAATTGTTAACTACTTTGGCGGTATAATAGCTGTATTGCTGATGTGATACAGTATCTAGAACCTTAGTTAGCCCATTGGTTTCGCTACTGTCTCTTTGTGGTATTAAATTTAATAGGCGTCCATTTTCTGAGGCTAAACTATCGTTAATGGCTCTTAAACGAAGATAATCTTTTAAGTTTTGAACTTTTTGGTACTGAGAAGCCACCCATTCGTTTGAAGAATTCCAAGTGCTGGCTCGTTGAAAGGAATTGTTGTTGATGAGTAGAATAAATGAGCTGGCGAAGAAAATAAAAAATAGAATAACTGCATTGTGCTTGCTGATGTAAATCCAAAGGTTGCGCATTGTACAGTTTAGGGGGTGTATAAATGGTCGTTTAGTTAAAAAACTACCAAACGACCAAATAAGTGCTTATTGCATTAAAAATTTAAAATTCTCGATATTTTTAAGCGCAATCCCGGTTCCTCTAACAACTGCTCTCAATGGATCTTCGGCCACGTGTACCGGCAGTTTGGTCTTAGATGAAATACGCTTATCTAAGCCTCTTAATAAGGCACCGCCACCGGTTAAATAAATACCAGTTTGGTAGATATCTGCCGAAAGCTCTGGTGGCGTAATCTCTAAGGCTTTTAGAATCGCTTCTTCAATTTTTGAAATTGATTTATCTAAGCAATGGGCAATTTCAGTATACGATACCATGATTTGCATCGGCACACCGGTCATTAAATCACGACCTTGAACAGCTAAATCTGGTGGTGGATCTTGTAATTCTGGAAGGGCAGAACCTACCTCGATTTTAATCTTCTCGGCTGTACGATCACCAATCATAATGTTGTGCTGGCGACGAATGTATTGTACGATATCGCTATCGAAGTTATCGCCCGCAACACGGATAGACTGGTCGCACACAATACCCGAAAGGGCAATTACCGCAATTTCGGTGGTACCTCCACCGATATCGATAATCATATTTCCCATGGGCTCTTCAACGTCGATACCAATACCAACAGCTGCAGCCATGGGCTCGTGAATTAAGTAAACTTCTTTGGCACCTGCAATTTCTGCAGAATCTCGAACGGCTCTTTTTTCTACCTCGGTAATGCCCGATGGAATGCAAATAACCATACGTAACGATGGGAAAAACCAACCTTTACCGTTGTTGAGCATTTTAATCATGCCGCGAATCATGTGTTCGGCAGCATTAAAATCTGCAATTACTCCGTCTTTTAAAGGGCGAACAGTAACAATGTTTTCGTGCGTTTTGCCTTCCATTTGCATGGCCTGCTTACCAATGGCAATCAGTTTGTTAGTTGCTCTATCGAAAGCTACAATAGATGGTTCATCTACCACCACTTTATCGTTGTGAATGATAAGGGTGTTTGCAGTACCCAAATCAATGGCAATTTCTTGTGTAAACCAGTTAAATATTCCCATGCGTTTTTATGCTATAAGATGTAAAGTTAAATTTTTTATCGATTTTTTTAATGTTTAAAATGACGAATTCCTGTGGTAACCATGCAGATGCCTTTTTGGTTTGCCATTTCTATCGAATCTTGGTCTTTAATAGAGCCTCCGGGCTGCAATACGGCAGTAATTCCGGCATCGGCAGCTAGCTCTACACAATCTGGAAAAGGGAAGAAGGCATCGGAGGCCATTACAGATCCTTGTAGGCTAAAATCAAAGGCTTCGGCTTTTACAATGGCTTGTTTTAATGAATCTACCCGAGAGGTTTGTCCTACGCCGCTAGCCAATAAGGTTTGGTTTTTAGCAAATACAATGGTGTTAGATTTGGTGTGTTTTACCACCTTGTTGGCAAAATATAAATCTGCTAATTCTGCTGTGGTGGCTTGTTTGTTGGTTACACAAGTCATGTGCTCTGGGCCTTCTATCTGCAAGTCTTTATCTTGCTCAATATAGCCATTCAACAATGTTTTTACTTGTTTTTGAGGCAGTTCAACCTTGTTGCGTTGCAATAATATTCGGTTCTTTTTGGCTTGTAAAATAGTTGATGCATCTGCTGAAAAAGATGGGGCAATAAGCACTTCGAAAAATAAGTCGTTAATGGCTGTTGCGGTTTCCGCATTTAGCTCTCCGTTGCAAATGAGTACGCCTCCAAATGCCGATATAGGATCGCAGGCTAATGCTGCATGCCAGGCTTCATGAAGTGTGTTGCGACTGGCTATACCGCAGGCATTGGTATGTTTTAAAATGGCAAAAGTTGGTGTATTGAATTCATCTATTAAGGCCAATGCGGCATCTACATCTACCAAATTATTATAAGATAGTTCTTTGCCGTTCAGTTTGGTAAACAGCGCATCTAAATTGCCGTAAAATGTACCATCTTGGTGTGGATTTTCTCCGTAACGTAAAGCTTGGGCTTGTGTTTCACTAATTTTTAAAACTGGTAGTGGTTCATCTTGATTGAAGTAATTGAAAATAGAACTATCGTAATGCGAAGAAACGTGGAAAGCTTTTTGTGCAAAGCTTTTTCGGTCTGCTAAATCCGTGCTGCCACTATTCTCTTCAATCATATTGGTTAATACCGGATAATCATCTTTTGATGCAATAATTACTACGTCGTTAAAGTTTTTGGCAGCAGCCCGTATTAGGGAGATACCACCAATATCAATTTTTTCAATAATTTCTTTTTCCGATGCGCCCGATTGCAACGTTTCTTCAAAAGGGTATAAGTCTACAATTACCAAGTCGAATTCTGGGATTTGATATTCGTTTAGTTGGGCTTGGTCTTCGGTTAATGCACGACGACTCAATATGCCACCAAAAACTTTGGGATGCAATGTTTTTACTCGGCCCCCTAATATAGAAGGATAGCCGGTTAGATCTTCCACGGCTGTTACGGGATAACCTAGATCTGCAATAAATTTTTCGGTACCTCCAGTAGAATAAAAGTGCACGCCATTTGCGGCTAATGCATGTATGAGGGGTTCTAAATTATCTTTATAATAAACAGAAACAAGGGCGTTTTTAATTTTTACGGGATGGCTCATTAAATAGGGGGCTTAATGGCCGTAAAGATAGGTTTTTAGCCTCGGTTTTTAAAGGTAGTTTGGTGATAAAATCTTACGATTTTATTTTTTTAAGTACTTGCTCAATAATTTTTGGGAAATACTGGTGTTCTAGTTGTTGCCCTTTAAATTTGATAATCTCTAAATCGTCGTTTTTTTCTATTTTAAATCGAGCTTGATAGATGATTTCGCCAGTGTCAAAATCTTCGTTAACGTAGTGAATGGTGATACCTGATTCTTCATCACCATTGGCTAAAACTTCTTTGTGTACGCGATCTCCATACATACCTTTGCCACCATATTTTGGTAATAAAGCCGGATGAATATTGATAATTCGTTTGGGGTAATTTGCTAAAATAGTATCAGGTATTAGCCATAAAAAGCCTGCTAAAACTATAATATCTATGTTTAGATTTTTGAGCAAGTCGAGTACTTCGTTTGTTTGATAAAACTCATGTTTATCAAAAATATGTGTAGGAATTTCGAAATTATCGGCACGTTGCAATACGTAGGCCTCTGGATTGTTGGTCAGCACTATGGCCACTTCAGCATCGGTATGCTTTTTGAAGTGTTCCATAATTTTCTGAGCATTAGATCCCGAACCGGAAGCAAATATAGCGATGCGTTTTTTCAAAAATCTTATTTTAGTGTGAGGCCCAAATATATTGTTTAAATCAAATTATCACAATACAAATCAACCCGGGAATTCTCTAATTTTTACAGCTTGTTTTATAAATTACCTCTAGCAGCTTGTTCACGTTCAAGTGCTTCAAACAAGGCCTTAAAATTACCTGCCCCAAAAGATTTAGCACCTTTTCGTTGGATGATTTCGTAGAATAAAGTAGGTCGGTCTTCTACAGGTTTGGTGAAAATTTGAAGTAGATAACCTTCATCATCTCTATCCACTAAAATACCTAGTTGTTTTAGCGGTTCCATATCTTCTTCAATTTTACCCACCCGAGCTTCTAAATCATCATAATACGTAGCCGGAATTTTTAAAAATTCTACACCACGGTTTTGTAAATCGGTAACGGTTTCTACAATATTATTGGTGGCAATGGCTATGTGCTGCACACCTTCATCGCCATAAAAATCTAAATATTCTTCTACCTGCGATTTCTTTTTGGCTTTGGCTGGCTCGTTTATTGGGAATTTAACATAGCCATTTCCATTGCTCATAACTTTGCTCATTAAAGCCGAGTATTCGGTAGAAATTTGTTTATCGTCAAAAGTGAGAATATTTCGGAAACCCATCACATCTTCATAAAACTTCACCCACTTATTCATCTGGTTCCAGCCTACATTTCCCACACAATGATCTACATATAATAATCCTGTAGAAGCGGGTTGATAGTCACTTTCCCATTTTTTATAGCCTGGCATAAAAGGTCCGCTGTAATTTTTACGCTCAATAAATAAGTGGACTGTTTCGCCATAAGTATAAATACCGCTACGGCGTACTTCGCCAAATTCGTCTGTTAAGGTTTCGGGTTGCAAATAGGCTTTGGCACCACGTTTGGTGGTTTCTTCAAAAGCTTTGTAAGCATCGTCCACCCATAAGGCTAGTATTTTAACGCCATCGCCATGCTTCTTAACGTGTTCCGAAATAGGGTGCTCGGGTTGTAAGGCAGTAGTTAAAACCAAGCGCATTTTATTTTGAACCAAAACGTAAGACGATCGGTCTTTTACGCCAGTTTCGGGGCCAGCATAAGCCAAGCTCTGAAAACCAAAGGCTGTTTTATAGTAGTGGGCTGCTTGTTTGGCATTACCGACATATAATTCTACATAATCGGTGCCGTTTAGCGGCAAAAAATCAGTTGTTTGCATAGGTTTTATTCAATAGTGTGCTGCCAACTTTTGTGGTAGCTTTCGTCTTCAATTTGTAGGGCTTCTTCGGTGAGCATGAGCGGTTTAAAGGGGTCAATCATTACCGCCAATTCTTCGGTACGTTCTTTCCCGATAGATTTTTCTACGGTACCTGGGTGTGGCCCATGAGGAATGCCACCAGGGTGTAGCGTAATTTGTCCTTTTACTACACTTTTTCGGCTCATAAAATCGCCATCTACATAATACAATACCTCGTCGCTATCTACATTACTGTGGTTGTATGGTGCCGGAATGGCTTGTGGGTGATAATCGTATTTACGAGGAACAAAAGAGCAAATCACAAAATTATGCCCTTCGAAGGTTTGGTGTACCGGTGGCGGTTGGTGTACCCGGCCGGTAATGGGTTCAAAATTATGGATAGAAAATGCCCATGGGTAATGAAATCCGTCCCAGCCAATAAAATCGAATGGATGAGTGCCGTAGGTGTATGGATAAATGAGCCCTTGTTTTTTAATCAATACTTTAAAATCACCCTCTTGATCAATAGTTTCTAAGTCTGTTGGACGTTTAATATCGCGTTCGCAAAATGGAGAATGTTCCATTAATTGCCCCCACTCGTTACGGTAACGTTTTGGAGTGCGAATAGGGCTAAAACTTTCGGTTATAAAAAGCCTATTATTCTCAGTATCAAACTCCATTTGGTAAATGGTGCCTCGTGGAATGACTAAATAGTCGCCGTATTCGAATTTTATTTTGCCGAAACCTGTTTTTAGTGTTCCAGTACCTTCGTGTATAAAAATCACTTCATCGGCTTGGCTATTTTTGTAAAAATAGTCGGTCATCGATTTACGAGGAGCCGCCAACGAAATATGTAAATCGCTGTTAACCAATACCGGTTTTCGGCTTTTCAAAAAATCATCTTCTGGTTTTATGTTAAACCCAATGAGGCTGGTATGGCGCAAATGTTTCTCTCGAGCTATTTTAGGCTCCACAGAATAAGGTTCACCTAATTCTTTTACAATGGTGGGGGGGTGGGTATGGTATACTAAAGAATATAAACTCGAAAAGCCTTCGGTTGATACCAATTCTTCGGCATACAACTCTCCGTTCGGTTTGCGAAATACGGTATGTCTTTTTGCAGGAACTTGTCCTAAACTATGATAAATAGGCATATTTTGATCGATAATTGGTTAGAAAATCTGCCTTAAAATTACACATAATTTAAAAGATTTCACGGCTGATCTAAACAAAAAAATATTAGACCTAAAAGCGCTTATTTTTTTTTAGTTTTGAAACAAGCTAAAAGAAAAACCTATGAAATTAGTTTCCTATAAAACAGAAGAAAGCGAACATTTAGGTGTATTTGTGAACGGTCATATTTATAATTTAAATTCTTGCGATAAGCTCATTCCGGATAATATGAACGCCTTTTTAGCCGGAGGTGAAGAGTTGATGGAGCGGGCCAAAAAAATAAACACAGCCATTATAAACGGTACGCTTGCTGCCAAGGAAGAAATTTTCTTTGAATTATTGGCACCAGTGCCGCATCCCAGTTCTTGTAGAGATGGCTATGCTTTTCGCCAACACGTGGCATCTGCTCGTCGTAACCGAAAGTTAGCTATGATTCCCGAATTTGATTCTTATCCTATATTTTATTTCACCAACCACAATGCCATTCAAGGACCTGGTGAAGTTACCTGTATGCCCGATCATTTCGAAAAACTTGATTTTGAATTGGAAGCAGCCGTTGTAATAGGTAAAAAAGGAAGAAATATTTCGGCTGCCGAGGCTGATGACTACATAGCCGGTTACATGATTATGAACGATATGAGTGCACGAACCCTGCAAATGGAGGAAATGCTCTTGAATTTAGGCCCTGCTAAAGGAAAAGATTTTTCAACGGTTATTGGCCCTTGGTTGGTTACACCCGATGAATTAGCACCTTATAAAGTGTCCGCAAAGCCCGGTCATGTAGGCAATGCCTATAATTTAAGTATGAAATGCTGGGTAAATGGCGTTCAGGTATCCAGTGGATCGGTTGCAGATATGGACTGGACCTTTGCCGAAATTATAGAGCGATGTGCCTATGGCGTAGATATTTTACCAGGCGATGTAATTGGCTCTGGAACGGTGGGTACGGGTTGTTTCTTAGAATTAAACGGTACCGGATTGTTCAACGACCCTAGCTTTGAACCACAATGGTTGCAAGAAGGCGATGTGGTAGAAATGGAAATTACGGGCTTGGGCCGTTTGAGTAATACTATTCGTAAAGAGACCACCGATTGGTCTATCTTAAAATTGAAAAAATAAAGACATGCTCACCTTAAAAACCGCCGATTTATCGCCAATGGAACTGCAAAACTATTTGCAATATGCCATTGCGCCTAGGCCCATTTGTTTTGCCTCAACCATAGATAAGGCTGGAAATGTGAATTTAAGTCCATTTAGTTTTTTCAATTTATTCAGTTCAAATCCACCTATATGTGTGTTTTCTCCTGCCCGCAGGGTGCGTGATAATAGCACCAAACACACGCTAGATAATGTGTTGGAGGTACCCGAATGTGTAATTAATGTGGTGAATTATGCCATGGTGCAGCAAACCTCTTTGGCCAGCACCGATTACCCAAAGGGTGTAAACGAATTTGTAAAAGCGGGCTTTACCGAGCTGAAATCCGAAGTGGTACGTCCCCCACGGGTAGCCGAAGCCCCGGTTCAATTGGAGTGTGTGGTTACCCAAGTCATTCCATTGGGCGACCAGGCTGGTGCCGGCAATTTAGTAGTAGCCGAAGTGAAATTAATTCATATTGATGAAGCTATTTTAGACGAATCGGGTAAAATAGATCAAACCAAAATTGATTTGGTAGCCCGTTTGGGTGGCGATTGGTATTGTCGTACTACTCCCGATGTATTGTTTAAAGTAGCCAAACCCTTAGCCAAGTTGGGTATTGGCATAGATGCTTTGCCTGGTGCTGTACGTCAATCACATATTTTAACTGCTAATAATTTGGGACAATTGGCTAATGTGGAGCATTTGCCCTCAGAGGAGTCTATTGAAGCCATAAAAAAGCATCCGATAGTTAAAGATATTTTAGACGCTACCATGGGCGATCACAGTACTAGAGTAATGCATTTACACAGCCAAGCAAAGGTATTTCTAGAAGAGGGCGATGTGGAATTAGCCTGGAAAATCCTCTTGGTTTAAGGCGTAGTTACCGCTACAGGAAGTACTTTTCCATTAAAGAATGTATGTCCCGTTAAGGCAAAATCGGCAATGTATTTGCCCATTTCAAAAGCCATTACTGGCGATTCGTAGCCCGGAAATGCTTTCTCCAACATTTCTGTTTGAGCCGAGCCCAAGGCTAAGCAGTTTACACGAATTTTTCTCTCTTTTAACTCTTCGGCCAAGCATTCGGTAAAGTTGTGTAGGGCTGCTTTACTAGCCGAGTAAGCACTTAAACCAGCAAATTTAGCACTCCCTTGAAAGCCACCCATGCTGCCAATATTTACAATATGGCTAGGCGATTGCATAAGCGGTAAAAGCCCTTGAATGAGGCGAACGTGATTTAAGAAATTGCTCTGTAGCATCTCTACAAAATCTACTTCGCTGCTTTGTTCAAAAGGTTTCACTTCTAAGTTTCCTGCATTATTTATCAAGACATCTATTTGGCCAAATTGCTGGGCAATAAAGGGTTTTAGGCCTTGTTCAATATCGTCGTTTACTAAATCAAACTGCACCGGAAATAAAGTACATTCCGGGTTTAAGCCCTTAGCAATTTCCAACAATCGATTCAATTTATCGGCCGACCGAGCCAAAGCTATGACCTTATTTTCTGAGTTTAAAATGAGTTCTAAAACGGCTTCAAAGCCTACGCCACTGCTGGCTCCGGTTAGTAGTATGTTCATATTAGTTTAATTGGCTTACCGGATGTTTAATAATGTATAAGCCGTCGTGTATTAATTTGCTGTACTCGGGTTCGGTAGAGGCCTTATTTTCTAAGTACGTTCTAATCTCTCTGGCCAAGGTAGCATTTAACCCATTTACTTCTAAAAGTTCTAGAATTTCAAGTGAACAAAGCCAATCTTCTCGGTGTTTTATTTGCAAGCTTGCCCAAATTTCTGGTAAAGTCTCGTAACCACTGTTATTTTCTCTGCAGGTTCTCACCTGCTTAAATAAACCGTGATAAGCCAAGGTAAGTTCGTTGTAGTTGGGGTGATGGGTATTGGTGTCAGATACCAAGGCATGTTCCTCAAAGGCATCTTTATCGGCAGCGCCATTGTATACCGATACAATTTTTTCGCCTACAGCCATATCAAAAGTTCCCCACTCGGGTTTATAATATAGATTTCCCTTGCTATCACTTAGCGTACAATTGCTGAAACGAATGACTAGTAATTTACCTTCTTTTCGAAGCCAATTTTCTGCGGTACCTTGTAAATGGAATCCATTTTCGAAAAGTAATGCACAGGTATTATTCTTTAAAATACCGGCATCAACCAGATCTTCATCACTATAGTCTTCTAAAGCCTTTACGCTACCTTTTAGTTTGCCCACCGGCGATGAGTAGCCCTCGGCATGATAGCTTTTTCCATGCCCTTCCAATTCTTTGTTATTAAAAGCCAAGGCACTTGGTCCGGTAGTTTTAATAAAGGTAGTTTGATTTTCTAAATCCATACCCACATCGGTAAATATACCGCTTAGCTGCAGCCCCGAACTAAATACGGCCGTACAGGGATTTTTACATTCAATAGCTTTGAGTACACTTTCGGTGCCTCCTTTTCTAAAAGCCATGGTGTCGGCAAAAGCTTCTAAAACCTCAATTAAGTTTTGGAACGTAGGGGTTACAAATAGCTGCGGTTGTTCTTTCGTAATATCGAAAGGATAATTTACCGCATCTAGCGTGTAGGTTATTTTTTTAACCTCGGGTTTCATGCAGTTGGCACTTTCACCAATGGATGATAATAAACCTGCTCCGTAAATTTTTGGATTCTCGAGACTGCCAATTAAACCATACTCTACCGTCCACCAATGCAAACGGCTCAATAAAGCCATTTCCGAAGGCTCTCCCAAGTTTTTTTGGCAAAAAGCGACTTCTTTTTCGGCTTTGGCTATGGCGGCTACATCGGCATCGGGCATCTCTTTTAAAATAGATAAGCGTCTAATAGCTTCGTATAATTCGAAATCTTTAGACGAAAAAATAGCTTTGGCGCCAATAGATCCGAAATAACTTAAGTATTGGTTGTAAGCAGTATCTCCAATAATGGGGGCGTGCCCGGCCGATTCGTGTATAATATCGGGAGCGGGCGTGTATTCAATGTGATTCAACTGACGAATATCGGCTGCAATAACCAATACTTTATACGCTTGATACTCCATAAAAGCCACCGGCGGAATAAATCCATCAACGGTTACGGCACCCCAACCGATTTTTCCGAGGGCATCGTTCATTTCCTGCAAATTCGGTACTTTTTCGATACTTAAGCCGGCTTGTTCTAAACCCGGAATGTAGGGGTAATAGGCTACATTTTTAAGATAGCTATAATTCTGGCGCATCACGTAACGCCACACCGCATGATCAACCGGGGTGTAATGCTCGTAATGTTGCGCTACAATAAACTGCTTTAAATGTTTAGGTAGACTGGCAACTTGCGGATTATTGAAATCGTTAAAATCGCTCATGTAGCTAGGCTGTTAGTTGCTCACTAAATTACGGCGATTGGCGGTGTAAAGCAAGCTGCTTTCACGATTTTTTTACTTAGTGTCTTTAGCGCTTTTAGAGACTTTAAAAGTGTAGTTTTTTTGAGAGAAATAGCTAAAAATAGCTAACAAAATAGTGGTAATGGTTTTGGCAATGGTGGGGTAAAAGGCCAAAACTTCTACCATGAGTTTCAGGAGTACGTAGTTCAGAAAAATATTTAAACCTACAATGCTTCCATACCGCATTAATTGCACTCTTCCTCTTAAATCAGATTGGGTAAAAACCAGATATTTGTTAAGTAAAAACCCAATAGGAAAAGTTATACTCAATTCGATAAGCAGGGCACTTATATGCCCGCTTATAAATATGAAAGGCAGGTTAATTCCCTGCTGTTTTAGAACGAAGTTATAAGTGATAAAGTAAACTAAAATACCCATGGCGGCCGTTCCTCCACCTGTTACTACATAGCGAAAGGTTGCTATTGGAATCCATTTGGCTACCGGCTTGTGAAAAAAATCAATAATACGAAGTAGAAATGCCCGCATAGGTTTAATTTACTGTTAATTGGTTCTGAATCATACGGTTATTGTATTGCTGAATAAATGCTTTTAATTTATTCTCCATAAAACTTTGTTCGGCAAGTTTACCTACTAAATTTTGCTTCAGCAAGCGATCTGTTTTATAGGCATAAATAGCGGTTGTTTTTGTGCCTTCATTCATCAATACATAATTCTTCCAGAATAAACTGTAAGAACCCTCGTTGTTATTCACTTCAAAGCGTTCTTCGCTAGCTGCAAGCGCATCAAAGCCAAAAGCAAAGTAGGGTTTATTGTAATTTAAAATACCCAATACGGTTGGCATAATGTCAATCTGTTGTATCGATTGTTCTTGCATTCCTTTTAAATTTCCCGCGGGATGATAGAATACAATGGGCACCGAGTAGTAGCCTATGGTAGTTTGGTATTCGGGAAAATGAGAAACGGTAGCATGGTCGGCAGTAAGCACAAAGAGCGTATTTTTAAACCATGGCATTTTTGAGGCCTTGCTAAAAAAACGTTTTAAAGCCATGTCGGTATAGCCAATGCATTCTTGTACCGGGAGTGGGCCTTTTTTGAATTTTCCACTGTATTGTTCGGGGACTTTAAAGGGATGGTGCGAAGAGGTAGTAAATACGGTACTAAAGAACGGCTCTTTGAATGTATTGAGTTTTTGAGCCATAAATTGTAAAAAAGGCTCGTCCCAAATGCCCCACATGCCATCAAAGTCGGCATCGTTGTTGTATTCGGTTCTTCCAAAGTAGGAGTCTATGCCCGCTTGTTTGGTAAAAGCACTAAAACCCATCGATCCATTTGCCGCCCCGTGAAAAAAGGAGGTTTGGTATCCTTCTTTTTTAAGGAGTGCAGGTAAACTTTGGGTGGTATTATTGCCATAAGTGGTTAAAATATAAGGCTCATTAATAGACGGAATACTGGCTAAAATAGATGGTAAGCCATCAATAGACTTGCGCCCGTTGGCAAAAGAGTAACGGAAAGTTAAACTCTGCCCCACCAAGGAATCGATAAAGGGGGTATAGCCTTTATAAGTGCCGTTGTCCAAGTCGGTATTTAAACTTCCAATATGCTCTTTCCCTAAACTTTCTACAATAAGTACTACCACATTCAGTTTCTTTAAATCTTGCGTAGTTTTAGGCTGATGAATGGGCGTGTAAATGCTATCAAGTTTGGTTTGTTCAAAATAATGCACTTCTGGCAAAGGCTTTACCAATATTGTTTTAATGATGCAGAAAGGCGTGTTTAAGACGATGCTACTTTCTTCGGGCTTGCTAATGTAATCGCCGGCATTACTCATAGCAATAGGGCGTGTGCTGTGGCGCCAGCCACCCCGCATGCCAATAACGCTTAGCCCCAGAGCAAGTACAAGGCTTATGCTGTTTTTGGTAAAGCCAAGCCAGGAAACACGCTCCTCTTTTACTTCAAAAAGCCGATATAATTTTAATAATAACCACACGAAAAAGCTGAATAGGATAATAAAATACCAGTATTCTAATAAAAATTCGATACTTAATTTAAATTTATTACGCTCGTTGCTAAACTGATTAAAAACAGAAAATGTTGTTCTTTTTAATGAAAAGCGGTAGTAGCCAATATCGACAATATTGCTTAGCAAAGCCAAGCTGTTGGTGCCAATAAACCACCATTTACCTGCCGCATCTCCCATTTTTCTAAATGAATAGGGAATGGGTAGCATGAAAAGTAAAATATACAGGCTGTTTAAATAGAGTATGGCCGATATATCGAACCGGGTGCCGCCAAAAAGTATGGTGCTAAAATTGGCCCAATCAATGGGCCCAAATAAATCTTTATTAAGTAAGTAAAACAGAATTCGACACACGGAATAAAGTAGCAAAACACTTCCAATGCGGAAGGTTAATACTAGTATTGGGTGGGTTTTAAAGGTTCTGTTTATGCTCATAGGCCCTTCTTCAAATATAAAAACTATAACGGAGTTATGATGCTCAATTTAATGAGCATACTGATACTGATGAGCAAAATAAGACCCAATACAATTTTTTTAAAAACTTCTTGAGAGATTTTGTTAAGTAATTGCTTACCAATATACGAGCCTAAAAACGATGCAATAACTAATAGAGGAATATAATACATATAATCTATCTCAAAAAATCCATTGTAATAGTAGATAAACATGCGGCTAAAATCTACCCCAAAATCTATGGCTGCCGAGGTGCCTACAAACAAGTTTTTCTCCAAGTTAAACGCTACCAAACTAATCCCCCTAATGGCGCCACCCGTACCGGTAAAACCTGCCATAAAGCCGGCCAAACTCCCACTCACCAGGGCTGTTGAATTATTAGCTTTTAGCTGAATTTTTGGGAAGAGCAAGAATAAACCACTAAAAAGTAACAGAAATATGGCCAAGGCCCATTCCAAATAGCTAAAGGAATACACTTTTGTTAGGTAAGCCCCCAAAAGCGTAAATAATAGGCTGGGAATTCCGTAAAGAATAAACAAGTGTTTGCTTATCGTTTTTCTAAAAAGCCAAAGTTTGGCGGTATTGCTAAACACGTGTAAAATAGAGGTGAGCGAAAGTACCAAGCTAGCCGCAAAAAAGAAATTTGCCAAGGGTACAAATAGCACCGAAGAGCCAAATCCGCCTAGAGTCCCTATAATTTCGCAGACTAGTGCGAAGAGAAAAAATAGGGCAGCTCCCATCTTTTTTTAGAGTAGTAGGTTTTTCCAACTAACCATATCGCCCACCAATTTTTCAAGATCGGCAATGGCTACACGCTCTTGCTCCATGCTATCGCGGTGGCGGATGGTTACGGTATTGTCTTCTAAAGTTTGATGATCAACGGTAATACAGCAAGGTGTTCCAATGGCATCTTGTCGGCGGTAACGCTTTCCGATAGAATCTTTCTCGTCATATTGCAATGAGAAATCGAATTTTAAGCGATTCATAATTTCACGTGCTTTCTCGGGTAAGCCATCTTTTTTGGTTAGCGGGAAAATTGCGGCTTTAACAGGCGCTAAGGCAGGGTGCAGGTGCAATACAGTACGGCTGTCTTGTTTTTCATCGTTGCTTAAATCTTGCTCTTCGTAGGCAGTACAAAGGGTTAATAAAAACAAACGATCTAAACCAATAGAGGTTTCAATTACATAAGGCACATAACTTTGGTTCGTTTCGGTATCGAAATACTGCAACTTTTTGCCAGATAATTCTTGATGCTGAGTTAAATCAAAATCGGTACGGCTATGTATACCCTCTACTTCTTTAAATCCAAATGGAAATTCGAACTCAATATCTACAGCTGCATTGGCATAATGGGCCAATTTAGCATGATCATGGTAGCGGTACTTTGCTGCCGGAATGCCCATGGCGATGTGCCATTTTAAACGGGCTTCTTTCCAGTAGGTATACCACTGCATTTCGGTGCCAGGTTTTACGAAAAATTGCATCTCCATTTGTTCAAACTCACGCATACGCATGATAAACTGGCGGGCAATTACCTCGTTTCTAAAGGCTTTACCAATTTGGGCAATGCCAAACGGAATTTTCATACGCCCCGATTTTTGGACATTTAAAAAGTTTACAAAAATACCTTGAGCGGTTTCGGGGCGTAAGTACACTTCATCAGAACCTTCGGCCATGGCACCCATACGGGTAGAAAACATCAAATTAAATTGGCGTACATCGGTCCAATTTCGAGTGCCCGAAACCGGGCATACAATCTCATGCTTTTCAATAATATCTTTTAATGCCGCTAAATTATCAGACGATAAGGCAGCATCCAATTCGTTTTGTAATTCTTCGGCTTTAGCCGTTTTACCATCTTTTTGGTATCGGGTAATTTTATCTTCAATTAATTGGTCGGCACGGTAACGCTTTTTTGAATCTTTATTGTCAATCATGGGATCGTTAAACCCATCTACGTGGCCTGATGCTTTCCATACTTTAGGGTGCATAAAAATGGCCGAATCAATGCCTACAATGTTTTCATGGAGTTGCACCATGCTTTTCCACCAATAGGTTTTCAGGTTATTTTTGAGCTCGGCTCCTAACTGTCCGTAATCATATACGGCACTTAAACCGTCGTAAATTTCACTCGATTGAAATACAAAGCCATACTCTTTGGCATGGGAGGTTACTTGTTTAAAAAGTTCGTCGTTACTTTTGCTCATGGTACTGCAAAGATACGCTTGCTTACTTTTTTATCTAATTTTGAGTGAAATATTTTAAAAATGCTTCAAATTGCTTTCAAAGCCGTATTTTAGTGGCTTATGGGTATTGAGGTAAACCAATTAAGCAAAGCCTATGGGGCCCAAGAGGTTCTAAAAGGCATTAGTTTCAAAGCTAAATCGGGCCGTGTAACCGGTTTTTTAGGTCCCAATGGCGCAGGAAAATCAACCACCATGAAATGTTTGGCAGGTTTATTGGTACCAGATAGCGGTAGCCTGCAGGTAAATGGCTTTGATGTAGCTACGCAAAGTTTAGCAGTAAAACGCTGCTTGGGTTATTTGCCCGAACAAAATCCGCTTTACCCCGATTTGTATGTAAAAGAGGCTTTGGCCTTTATGGCCGATGTATACCAAATTGATAACAAAGAAGCTCGTATAGCCGAAGTAATTTCCCTTACCGGCCTTGGCCCCGAACAACATAAACGTATTGGCCAGCTTTCTAAAGGCTACCAGCAACGGGTGGGATTGGCGCAAGCCATTTTGCATAAACCTGCCGTACTTATTTTAGATGAACCCACCTCAGGTTTAGACCCCAACCAAGTGCTGGGTATCCGCGATTTAATTAAGGCAATTGGCAAAAGCACAACCGTACTTATTTCTACCCATATTTTACAAGAGGTTGCCGCTATTTGCGACGATGTTATCATTCTTTCTAAAGGTAGTTTGGTTGCCAACAGCCCACTGCCCGATTTACTTGCTGCCCATCCCACTAAAACCATAGAGCAAATTTTTCAGGAGCTCACCACTTAAAAAATATATTTTCATTGCTGGGAGAGTTTCTTTGCACAATAATTTACTAGTCGTGTGCGTTTTTGTTGAAATATTTAACATAAAACACATACTATGAAAAAATTATTCCTATTAAGTGTATGCACACTTTCGTTTACGGCAATGGCTTTTGCACAAACAAAAAAAACAGCACCCATGCCTCCAAAAGGCCCCATGGTTAAATCGGAAATGATGACCATGAATAGCCCAACTCAAAAGGGTAAATGGCTAGTTGGGGCTAATATTGGATTTAACTCTTTTAAGGGAGAAGTGGCAGGGGTAGAAGAACAAAAATCAAACAATTTACTGGTTCAGCCTGCTGTAAGTTATTTTATTAAGGACGATTTAGCGGTTGGCTTGGTGCTGGGTGTTGGTTCAAGAAATCGACAATTGGCAGGAGTTGATGATCAGAAAATATCGAGTTTAAGTGTTGCCCCTTCTGTACGCTATTACATGCCCATTGGCAATCGGGTTAAATTTTATGGGCAATTGTTGGTACCCATTGGCTCCGAGAAAGTTACGCTTGATGCGGGTGTAGCTGTAGATGTAAAAACGCAAACCATGGGGGTAAACCTTATTCCAGGCTTTGCCTTTTTTCCTTCTCAAAAAATAAGTATAGAGCTAAACCTGGGTTCCATTTACTTTCAGAGTGCTAAAACCGGTGATGAAAAACTTACTAATATGGGAATTAATATGTTGGGCGAAGATATTTATTCTAAGAGTGACAATTTCAATAATTATAACCCAGCTACCATCGGTATCAAGTTTCATTTAGGTAAATAAAGTTTTTTAGTTTTAGGTTTAAAAGCCCCCGAAATTTCGGGGGCTTTTTTTATGCCGTTATAAATCTTAATTTCGAAAAAAATAAAATCGCTGTGTTTGCACTCTTTAGAAAAGAATTAGCTGGTTTTTTCAGCTCCCCAATTGCCTACCTTATTATCGGTGTGTTTTTGCTTTGCACTAGTTCGGTACTATGGGTATTTCCTGAATACAGCATTTTAAACTCCGGATATGCAAGCTTAGCCAATTTCTTCGCCTTAGCCCCCTATGTATTTTTGCTTCTAATACCTGCGGTTTGTATGCGCACACTTGCAGAGGAACGCAAAGAAGGCACCCTCGATTTGTTGTTGAGTAGGCCAATTTCGACATTAAAAATAGTACTTGCTAAGTATTTAGCCATACAGGCTATTGTGTGTTTAAGTTTAGTACCCACCTTACTATATGTGTACTCGGTTTACGTTTTAGGAGCGCCTAAGGGAAATTTAGATGGAGGCGCCATCATGGGTTCTTACATCGGCTTGGTATTTTTAAGTGCTAGTTTTGCCGCTATAGGCGTATTCGCTTCTAGTATCACTAAAAGTCAAGTTACTGCCTTGGTATTGGCAGTGTTGGGTTCACTATTCTTTTTTATCGGTTTCGATTTGCTGAGTGGGTTAGCACTTTTACAAACCTTCCATTCTTTGGTGCAAACGCTTGGCATTCAGGCGCATTATGAGGCCATAAGTAGGGGCGTTTTAGATACCCGAGATGCGTTGTATTTTTTGGTATTAATTGCTGCTTTCCTTTTTTTAGCTTATTTAGCTGTAAGCATCAAACCCATTTCTAGCGTTCGAAAGTCATTTTTTTTAATCGTTCTTACCGGTATTCTTACACTGTCTAATTTCATATTCACTCGTTTCGATTTTACTGCTGATAAACGCTTTACCCTATCCGAAAAAAGCAGGGATTTAGTGTATACTTTGCCAAAACCACTACGTATTACTATATATTTAGATGGCGACCTGCCTTCGGGTTTTGATCAGCTGAAAACGGCCGCTCTCGATTTAACGAACGACCTGTCGGCATATTCATCTGCTGGTATTCGGGTACAGGTAAGAAATCCCGGTGCGGATACGAGTACGGCTTTGCTTAATGAATTGTATGCAATGGGTTTAGAGCCCACCAATTTGAGTGTAAAAACGGAAGAGGGCTTGAGTCAAAAAACAATCTTTCCGGGAGCAGTGATAGAGTATGAAGGCCGTAAATTAGCAGTAAAATTCCTGCAAACACAACAAGGTAAATCACTGGAAGATGTGCTTAATAATTCTATACAAAATTTAGAATATGCCTTTGTTAGCGCCATAAGTAAAATTAGTAGGGGCGATAAACCTCGGGTAGGCTTTACTGAGGGGCATCAGGAGTTGAGCGATGTGCAATTGACTGATGCCATGATTTCTTTGCAATCTGTTTATGAGTTAGGGAGGGTAGATTTAGCCAGTATTTCTTCTGCCAATTTGCAAAAATTAGCTGTTTTAGTGGTGCCCAAGCCTAATACAAGCTTTACGGAAGCCGAAAAATTTAAACTCGATCAATACGTGATGCACGGCGGAAAAGTAATTTGGGCCATTGATCAGGTAAATGCCGATTTAGATAGTTTAAAAGGTGCTGGAGAGCAATTGGCTTTTGCCAAAAAACTCAACCTAGACGATATGTTATTCACCTATGGCGTACGCATCAATTATCAGCTTATTGCCGATATGAATTGCGCCCAAATTCCTCTAAACGTGGGTAATATGGGTAATCAGGGTCAAATTGAGCTAGTTCCTTGGTTGTTTTTCCCAGTATTTATGCCGCTAAGTACGCATCCCTTAGTAAAAAATTTAGAGGGCATTCGATCTGAATTCGCCAGCACCATAGATACATTAGCCGTAGCAGGCCTTCGTAAAACCGTTTTATTGAGTTCATCACCTTATAGCAAATTGATGGTGGTACCAAACCTTATTTCCCTGCAAATGGTAGAGCAAGAGCCCGATCCGGCCACGTTTCAGTCAGATCCGCAGCCCATAGCCGTATTGTTAGAGGGTCGTTTTAAATCGACATTTAAAAACAGACCTATACCTGCTCAACAGGAAAACTTTAGTAATCGTTTAGATCAATCTCAGCCCACACAAATGCTGGTGCTATCTGATGGAGATTTATTTAAAAATCAAGTAGGGGCCGATGGTTCACCATATCCACTGGGTTACGACAGGTATACCCAACAACAATATGGTAACAAAGCGCTCTTGTTAAATGCTGTAGATTTTATGAGTGGCGATGGTGATTTACTTAATCTCCGTTCAAAAGAACTTAAAATGAGGTTATTAGATAAGGCATTGGTAAAAGCCGACAAATCGTTTTGGCAGATAATTAATGTACTTTTGCCTCTACTGATGTTAGCAATATTCGGATTTTTTCAACATTGGTACCGCAAACGAAAGTATACCGTTTAAATTTTCTATTTTTGAATTCAATTAGCTAAAACGTATGAGATTTATTGTTTCTACATCCACTCTCTTAAAACAATTGCAAGCTGTAAATGGTGCATCTAGCAGCAGTACAGTATTGCCTATTTTAGAGAACTTTTTATTCGAAATTAAAGACGGTTCTTTAACCATATCGGCTACCGATTTGCAAACCAGCATGACTACTTCTTTGCCTGTAGAGTCAAAAGAAGATGGAAAAGTGGCCGTACCGTCTAAAATTTTATTAGAAACCTTGAAAACGCTTCCCGATCAGCCGGTAGCTTTTAGCGTAGATGCCCAAACCTTTGCCATTGAAATTAGTGCCGGCGATGGTAAATATAAATTGAGTGGCGAAAATGGGGAAGATTTCCCTAAAATCCCTACTGTAGAAAATGCCTCTTCGGTAAGTATGCCGGCATCGGTATTAGCCGAAGCTATCAATAAAACTATTTTTGCGGTTAGTAACGACGATTTACGTCCGGCAATGACGGGTGTATTTTGCCAACTGAGCCCTCAAAATATAACCTTTGTAGCAACAGATGCGCATAAATTAGTACGTTACCGCCGAAACGATACCAAATCGGATGCTGCTGCATCTTTCATTTTACCAAAAAAGGCTTTAACCTTATTGAAAGCATCTTTAGGTTCCGATGATTCTGCCGTAAGTTTAGAATACAACAGCACAAGCGCATTTTTCCGTTTTGGAAACATCAACTTAATTTGTCGTTTAATTGACGAGCGCTACCCAGATTACGAAGCTGTAATTCCTCAAAGCAACCCAAATAAATTAACCCTAGACCGAAGCCAATTTTTAAACAGCTTACGCCGAGTGGTTATTTTTGCCAATAAAACTACTCACCAAGTTCGTTTAAAAATAAACGGCAGTGAGTTAAACATTTCTTCAGAAGATGTAGACTTCTCTAATGAAGCACACGAGCGTTTGGGTTGCCAATACGAAGGGGAAGACATGGAAATTGGCTTTAATGCCAAATTCTTAATAGAAATGTTGGGTAATTTAGAAGGTGATGAAGTAACCCTGGAAATGAGTACCCCGAACCGTGCAGGTTTATTAATTCCGCAAACCAACAACGATAATGAAAACGTGTTGATGTTGGTAATGCCGGTTATGTTAAACAATTACGCTTAAGCGTTTCCTTTAGCTTTTCCTTGGAACTTATACAGCAATTGCTTGATTTTATTTTGCACATAGACCAGCATTTGGTGTCTATTGTACAAACCTATCAAACGTGGACTTATTTGGTGCTGTTCCTTATTATTTTTTCTGAAACCGGTTTTGTGGTTACGCCATTTTTGCCTGGCGATTCCTTGCTTTTCGCCGCCGGCGCACTCTTAGCCAAAGGCGATACAGGTTTAAACTTAGGCTTAATGGGCATCTTATTGACTTTAGCAGCCATTTCTGGCAACACGCTAAATTATTATTTGGGCAGTTATTTTGGTAAAAAAGTATTTAAGCCTGAGAATAAAATTTTGAAATTGGAGTACTACCAGAAAACCCAAGATTTTTTTAGTAAGCATGGTGCTAAAGCCGTAATATTTAGTCGGTTTTTACCCATTTTTAGAACGGTGGCACCTTTTGTTGCCGGGGTGGGACATATGCCTATTGGAAAGTATATGCTTTACAATGTAGTAGGTGGTTTAAGTTGGATTGTAAGCTTTTTAGCCCTAGGTTATTTCTTTGGCAATTTACCCTTTGTGAAACAAAATTTTAGTTTGGTTGTATTGTCAATTATCGTAGTATCGGTATTACCCGCTATTTTTGCTGCTTTTAAATCTGCTAAAAAGTAAATTTTATTCCCCACGCCCTTTCATATTACCTTTCTTAAACTCTAGTTCTTCTTTTTGTATACGTTTTTTCTCTACTTCTGTAGGTTCTATCTTAACTAAATTTTTAAGTGTTGGTTGGCCAGCATCTATCCAAGCCGAATACCAATAACTTCCAATATCAAAAATGGAGGAGCGCATTTGCCGCTCTACCATACCTTTTAAAGCCTCGTGGTAGGCTCGGGCGTATGCTTCCGAGTAGTTACGTTCTACTTTACCATTGCGTTGGCTGAAGCCGTACTTACGGTCTTTTGGGAATTCTCGATTTAATCGAGCTTCAACAAGCAATACCGAATCTTTATAACTATTGGCGGTTTGTACAATTTCCCAAGCTTTGTTCAGCGGATGTTCAATGTATTGGGCCTTGCCTACAATAAAGTCATATTCGGTAGAGAATAATTCCGGTAACCTGCTTTCCCAAAAACCATGAATACCAACCTGACCACTTTGCTGCCCATTGTAATTTTCGGTGGTGTGTAGGGGTACGTGTGCATCGCCCACGTAATGGCCCAAATCGGCAGAATAATGCAAAATTTTCAAGGAATCACGTTCTTTAAAAGCCTTTACCAAGGCGTAATAATTGCGTTCAATAACCCAAGGCACCATGCCATAGGCTTCCAAGCTATCTTTGCCAAATTTGGCAACGGCATCAGTCCACTTTTTAGGTATAGAATCAAATGGGTGGAGACCATAATGATCGGCATCTAAATAATGTCGTGGCGCCTCTAATGAATCGGCATAGCGGCGTTTGTCGGGGTCAACGGCATGGTCGGTGAGGTAATCTATTTGTCTTTTATAAAAACCAATCATTCCTTTCGGCAGTGTAAATACGGCCAATCGATTTATTTTTTGATGCGCAAAAAAGCCCCAAGAACTGCAAATTTCTACTAAAATGAATAAAATGAAGGTTATTAAAATGGTTTTTAGGGGTTTCATATTAATTAAATTTGAATATTTTTTCAATCGGTTTGTATTTTTGAAAGTATCACGCTATATTTGCAGTCCTTAAAAAAGAACAGCTAAACGTATATAAATGGCAAATCATAAATCGTCCATCAAAAGAATCAGAGCTAACGCAGCAAAGCGTTTGCGCAATCGCTATCAAGCTAAAACCACTAGAAATGCGATTAAAAAACTACGTGAAACCAAGTCAAAAAAAGAGGCTAGCCCACTGTTGACTAAAGTAATTTCTATGATTGATCGTTTAGCTAAGAAAAGTGTAATCCACAAAAACAAAGCTGCTAACAACAAGTCTAAATTGACTAAATACGTTAACGGACTTAAATAAGTTTTCTTATACCGCATTTAAAAAGAGTATTGGCCTAAGTCAATACTCTTTTTTGTTTTAAGGCGTTTTGGTTGGCATGAGTTTGCCTTACGAATCGCAAAATATTTCTATTAAGCAGTGGAATGAGGAAGATAGGCCTCGAGAAAAGTTAATGCTGCAGGGGCGAAGAAGCCTTACCGATGCCGAGTTAATAGCCATTTTAATTGGTTCGGGTAATAAAAACGAAACCGCTGTAGAGTTAAGCAAACGTATATTGAGTGCCCAATCTAACAACCTCAATCACTTAGCAAAATTATCGGTACAAGAATTATCGGCATTTAAAGGCATCGGCGAAGCCAAAGCCATAAGCATCATAGCTGCTTTAGAATTGGGGCGTAGACGAAAAGAGGAAGCGGAAGAACAAAAGTCGAAAATTGGTCATAGTAAAGATGCTTTCTCCATATTGGGACCCTATTTTGCCGATTTAAATCACGAGGAATTTTGGATTATTTTACTCAATAGAGCCAATACGGTGCTTTCTAAACACCTTATTAGCAAAGGTGGCCAGGCCGGTACCATTGCCGATCCAAAAATTATTTTTCAAACGGCCATTTCGCACCATGCGGCGTCACTTATTTTGGCGCACAACCATCCCTCCGGTAATGCAGCGCCCAGCCAAGCCGATAAAGATCTCACTCAGAAGCTCATTTCGGCAGCTCGTTTGCTCGATTTGAGCATTTTAGATCACCTTATTTTTGCCAATCGGGCATATTTTAGCTTTGCCGACGAAGGTTTGCTTTAATTTGCTATCCTGCTGCAGCGCAATTTTTATATCTTTGCTTTTTACCCGCTTGTACACCTATGAAGATTTCGTATTCTTGGCTTAAACACCATATAGCTACCGATAAAACACCCGATGAACTGTCGCTTATTTTAACCGATATTGGTTTAGAAGTAGAGCATGTTGAAAAAGTTCAATTTGTTCCTGGTGGTTTAGAAGGTTTGTTTATTGGCCAGGTGCTTACCTGTGTGCAACACCCCAATGCCGATCGGTTGAAAATAACCACGGTAGATGTGGGCAAAGGTGAAGCACTACAAATTGTGTGCGGAGCGGCAAATGTAGCCGTAGGGCAAAAGGTGGTTGTGGCGGTAGAAGGTACTACGGTGTATCCAACATCGGGTGAACCTTTTAAAATTAAAGATTCTAAAATTCGTGGCGAAGTATCGCAAGGCATGATTTGTGCCGAAGACGAAATAGGTTTAGGTACTTCTCACGAAGGTATTTTGGTGCTGCCAGAAGACGTAAAAGTAGGCACCTTAGCAAAAACATACTTCAACTTAGAAGACGATTATTTGTTCGAAATTGGGCTAACACCCAACCGAGCAGATGCGGCTTCGCATCTAGGTGTAGCTAGAGATTTAGCTGCTTTTTTCAATACAAAAGTGATTTTGCCAGATGTATTGGCTTTTAAAGTTGATAACGAATCGTTGGTGATTCCGGTAGAAGTACAAGCTACCGAAGCTTGCCCACGTTATTCATCGCTAACCATTAGTGGAATACGTGTGCAAGAATCGCCTAGTTGGTTAAAAAATAAATTGAATACCATTGGGGTGCGCCCCATAAATAATGTGGTAGATGTAACCAATTACGTTTTACACGAATTGGGTCAGCCTTTGCACGCTTTCGATGCGGCTAAGATTGCTGGCGGCAAAATAGTGGTAAAAACCTGTGCTGAAAATACGCCTTTTGTTACTCTTGATGGTGTAGAACGCAAGCTTTCGGCGCAAGATTTAATGATTTGCGATACCAAAGGGCCTTTGTGTTTGGCTGGTGTATTTGGCGGATTGGGCTCGAGCGTGAGTGCCGAAACCACTACTATTTTCTTAGAGAGTGCCTATTTTAACTCGGTGAGTGTGCGTAAAAGTAGCAAGCGTTTTGGTTTAAAAACAGATGCTTCTTTCCGTTTTGAGCGTGGCACCGACCCAGAAATGACCGTTTTTGCCTTAAAAAGAGCTGCGCTATTGATTCAAGAAGTAGCCGGCGGGCAAATCTCATCGTCTATTGCCGATTTTTATCCAAACCCCATTAAACCATTCGATGTAGGCGTTAGCTATCAACATGTAAACCGATTAATTGGTAAGGAAATTGAGCCAGCAACAGTAAAAGCCATTATTAGTGGCTTGCAAATAGAAATTGTAGCCGAAACGGCCGAGGGTTTAAACCTTCGGGTGCCGGCTTACCGTGTAGATGTAACCCGTGAGGTAGATATTATTGAAGAAATTTTACGCATGGTTGGCTATAACCAAGTAGAAATTCCGAACCAAGTACGGGCTTCGCTAAATTACTCGGCTAAACCCGATAGAGAAGCGGTGCAACACCAAGTAGCCGATTGGTTAAGTGCCAATGGCTATTTCGAGTGCTTATCGAACTCCCTAACGAGCGGAAAGTATACTTTGGATGCAGATAGAGCCGTAACGCTTTTGAATCCGCTGAGCAGCGATTTAGATACCATGCGTCAAACGCTCTTGTTTTCTGGCTTAGAAGCCATTGTATATAACCAAAATCATAAAAATGCCGATTTAAAATGTTACGAATTTGGCAAAACCTATTTCTTGAAAAAAGAGGGAGGTTATCAAGAACAGCAACGTTTAGCTATATTTATTACTGGAAAAAGTCAGTTGGCTGGTTGGAACCAAGCCGCTAAAGAATCGTCTTTTTATCATATCAAATCGGTAGTAGATACTTTATTTGCAAAATTGGGTATTCAGAATTTACAAACTAAAGAGAGCGAATTAAATACCTTGGCTTATGGCTTGTCCTATGGTCGTGGCGAAAAATCATTGGTCGATTTTGGTGCCGTATCTACTAAAATTTTAAAACAATTGGATGTAAATTCGGAGGTGTTTTATGCCGAAATAGATTGGGATGCGGTTTTAAAATCGCTTAAAAATCATAAAATTACCTATCAAGAGGTGGCTAAGTTTCCGGCGGTTAAACGAGATTTATCAATGTTAATTGATCGGAATGTGAGTTTTGAGACCTTGAAAAACATCAGCCTAAAAACAGAACGCAGCTTATTAAAAGAGGTTAGTGTTTTTGATGTATACCAAGGCGATAAATTGCCAGCCGATAAAAAATCGTACGCGTTGAGTTTTGTGTTACATGACGAGGAGAAAACGCTGAACGATAAGCAGATTGATTCGATTATGCAAAAATTAATACTAAATTTAGAGAAAGAAGCCGGTGCAACAATTCGCACCTAATCGATTTTAGCAAATTTATGTCAAGGGTAGCCAATCAATTAACACAAGTTTTAGATAAAACAGCTCGATTAGTGGAGTTGTGCGCTGCCTTGCAAGAAGAAAATGATAACTTAAAATTAGATAATCAGAGCCTTCAGGTAGCTGTTGAAACAAGCAAAAAACTTACTTTAGAACTAGAGGAACGGGTACGAGCTTTAAAGTTAGCACGCTCATTAGAAGGCGATAGTGAAAAAAGTCTTGACATCAAGCAAAAAATTAGCGAATTTGTACGCGAAATAGATAAGTGTATTGTATTGCTGAAGAAGTAATACAAAGTGAAACAAGCTCAAAATGGGAGAAATCTCCATAAAAATAAATATTGCTGACCGGATTTACCCCTTAAAGGTGAATCAGGAAGAGGAGGAAGTGATACGTAGGGCAGCAAAATTGATCAACGACAGGATCAAAGAATATCAGGATGCCTATTCGGTTCGTGATAAACAAGATCTGTTATCGATGAGTGTACTGCATTTTGCTACGGCTACGATAAAGGCCGAGAGCAAAGCAGGAACTACCGATAATGAAGTGGCTGAAAAGGTTTTTCAGCTTGATCAATTGCTTACGGAATTCTTCGCAACGAAGTAATACGTTTTTTAAACATTGAGTTTTATATAAGCCGTTAGGGTTTTTAGGTTTCACTAGCTAGCTTTTTGTTGCTTCGAGCAAGCAACAACTAGACATGCCTGCACTTAAGAATTGTTAACGGTTTTTTATTTATAAACAAAATGGAAATAATAGCATATGTGGTAGGAAGTTTACTGTTGGGCCTTGGTACCGGCAGGTTTATGTTGAAACGTTTTTACCAAAGTGAAGAAGTTGCCGCTCAGGCAAAAGCCAAGAAAATTTTGAGAGATGCCGAAGAAAATGCGGAAATCTTACGAAAAAATAAATTATTAGAGGCTAAAGAGAAGTTCTTGCAAATGAAATCGGAACACGAGCAAGAAATTAATGAAAAAAACAACCAAGCCAACCAACGGGAAAATAGCTTGCGCCAGAAAGAGCAATCGCTAAACCAAAAGCTAGAGCATTTAAGCCGTAAGGAGCAAGATTTAGATCAAAGCCGTCAGAATTTTGAAAAGCAAACGGATTTGACTCGTAAAAAGCAAGAAGAGCTAGATTTGGTGAAAGCCCAGCAGGTAAGCCAATTGGAAACCTTAGCCAATTTATCGGCCGAGGAAGCTAAAAATCAAATGGTAGAAGCGCTTAAAGAAGAAGCTCGTACGCAAGCCATGATGCAAATTAAAGACATTGTGGACGAAGCCAAGCTAACAGCCTCTAAAGAAGCTAAAAAGGTGGTTATTCAAACCATTCAGCGTACCGCTACCGAAAGCGCCATCGAAAATACGGTATCCATCTTCAATATCGAAAGTGATGAGGTGAAAGGTCGTGTTATCGGTCGTGAGGGACGTAATATTAGAGCCTTAGAAGCCGCAACGGGTATCGAAATTATTGTAGACGATACTCCAGAAGCAATCATCTTATCGGGTTTCGATCCGGTGCGTAGAGAAATTGCCCGTTTGGCCTTACACCGTTTGGTAACCGATGGTCGTATTCATCCGGCCCGTATTGAGGAAGTGGTGGCCAAAACAAAAAAACAAATTGAAGATGAAATTGTAGAAATTGGAGAACGTACCGTTATCGATTTGGGTATCCATGGTTTACACCCCGAGTTAATTCGTATGGTGGGCCGTATGCGTTACCGTTCGTCGTACGGACAAAATTTGCTGCAACACTCACGAGAGGTAGCTAATTTTTGTGCCACCATGGCGGCAGAATTGGGCTTAAACGTAAAATTAGCTAAACGTGCGGGCTTGCTCCACGATATTGGTAAAGTGCCTGACGATAACCCCGAATTGCCACACGCTCTTTTGGGCATGCAATTGGCCGAGAAGTATAAAGAACATCCGGAAGTGTGTAACGCCATTGGTGCTCACCACGACGAGGTAGAAATGACTTCGATGATTTCGCCCATTATTCAAGCTTGTGATGCCATTTCTGGTGCCCGCCCGGGTGCCCGCCGTGAGGTAGTAGAAAGCTATATTAAGCGTTTGAAAGAACTAGAATCTTTGGCTTTATCGTATCCTGGTGTAGAAAAAACCTTTGCGATACAAGCTGGTAGAGAATTACGGGTAGTGGTAGAAAGCGAACGCGTTACCGATGCCGAGGCAGAAGTGTTGGCCGCCGATATTTCGAACCGTATTCAAACTGAAATGACTTATCCTGGACAAATTAAAGTAACCGTTATTCGTGAAACTCGTTCGGTTGCTTTTGCTAAATAAGTAAATATGGCTACAAAACAAACCCTTCGCCCGGTAGATGTGTATTTTGAAAAATATGCAGAAAGCCACCAAAACCACACCAATAAAACCATTCATTGGATTTGTGTGCCCGCTATTGTGTTCAGTCTTTTTGGACTCATTTGGTCAATTCCGTTCCCAACATTGGGTTTTTTAGGCGAATACCAAGGTTATATCAATTGGGCTTCTTTTTTTATTGCCTTCTCTATTTATTACTACTACCGCTTATCCCCGGTATTATCGTATGTAATGCTTTTACTGATGTTTGTTTTTTCTGGAGGAATTATTGCCCTAGAAAAATGGGAGCAAATAGGAGGCCCCGCCATGTGGCAAAGCTGTTTAGGTATTTTTGTTTTGGCTTGGGCTGGCCAATTTATCGGTCATAAAATTGAAGGTAAAAAACCTTCATTTTTTGATGATTTGAAATTTTTATTAATTGGCCCTATTTGGCTCATACACTTTCTGTTTAAAAAAGCGGGTATTAGGTATTAGTTACCTAAATTTTTATCGATAAGTAATTGAATAATTCCATCAACCAAGCCTACACTTGGCACAATGGTTTCTTTTACATTGCCCCATTTAAATAAATTGGCATAAATTTCACAAGCCGGAATAATTACATCTGCTCGGTCGGGCTTTAAACCTAGTTCTACAATGCGCTGCTCTAAGGTTAAGGCTTGCAATTGTTTGGCTACTTGGTTAAATTTTTTGGTAGATAGGCTTTCACCCTCTTTTAAATTAGCCAAACGGTATATTTTGTTGATGTTTCCACCGGTACCTATTGCTGTTAAATTCGGATGGCTTGCACCCATTTTCTTCAACCACTCTTTTGCATGAATCCAATTTTCGGGTTTTACTTTTTTATCCAGAATTCTAATGGTGCCAATATCAAATGATTTGGATGCTACTAAATTATTGGCAGAAAAAACCGATAATTCCGTACTACCTCCACCAACATCTATATATAAGTAGTTTTTATCTTGATCTAGTAACTGCTCTATATGGCTAGCATAAATTATATTTGCCTCTTCTTGTCCTTCAACAATGTTAATTTTAATATTACAGGTTTTGAAGATTTTTTTAACCAATTCTGGTCCATTTTTAGCCTCACGCATGGCCGATGTTGCACAAGCCATGTAATCATCTACCTGATATACATCCATAAGCAGAGCGAAGGAAAAAATGGTTTTAATGAGTTGCTCTGCTTTTTCTTCAGAAATGCGTTGATGCATAAAGGCATCTTCGCCTAAGCGTAGGGGAATGCGTAGAAGCGTATTTTTTTTAAAGGTGTGGGTTTTTCCTTTAGTAAATATGTCTGCAATTAATAATCGTATGGCGTTTGAGCCAATATCTATGGCGGCGTATCTCAATTATAGATTTTTTAAATAGGTATAGGTATCGGTTTGTGCCCGAAAGGTATTATTTTTCTTCGGTTTTTTGCGTGGCGATAAGCCATTTGGTTGAATGATTCTTGCTTTGGTATTGTCTCTCAATTGCAAATCAATGATATCACGTATTTGTAGTTTGATGTATGGATCTAGAATCGGGAAACCTACTTCTAGTCTATGATCTAAATTTCGGGTCATTAAATCGGCAGAACTGAGGTATATTTTTTCGTCTCCTTTGTTACCAAAAATCCACACTCGAGCGTGTTCTAGGTATCTATCTATTATACTTACGATGTTGATATTTTCGCTATAACCTTTTATGCTTGGTAGTAAAGAGCACATGCCTCTAATAATCAATTCAATTTTAACGCCTGCTTGGCTGGCTTGGTATAGTTTTTCAATTATTTTGTGGTCGGTAAGGCTATTCATTTTAAGAATAATATAAGCCATTTTACCTTTTTTGGCATGTGTTATTTCCGAATCAATTAAATGAAAGAGTTTTTTTCTACTTTCTAGCGGGGATACAATAAGCTGTTTGTAGTCTTTATAAAATGTTTTTTTCAGCAAGCCACTAAATACACGTTGAACTTCGTTGGTTATAAGTTGGTTTGCAGTAAATAAGCTATGATCGCAATATAATTTTGCCGTTTTTTCGTTAAAGTTACCGGTAGAGAGGTTTGCGTAGTATACTTTTTTTCGTTTTTCTAAACGGGTAACTAAGCAAATTTTAGAGTGTACTTTAAAATCCCAAATGCCAAAATCTACGTTTACACCTCCGTCTCTAAGCTTATCGGTCCAATAAATATTAGCTTCTTCATCAAAACGGGCCTTTAACTCTAAAAAGCAGTGCACTTTTTTGCCATTTTTTGCGGCATTTATGAGTGCATTTATAATGCTTGAGTTTTCTGCCAAGCGGTAGAGCGTAATTTTTATTTCTTTTACTTTAGGGTCTATTGCGGCCTCTCTTAAAAAGTGTATGATGTAATCGAAAGATTGATAGGGCAGGTTTACCAAATAGTCTTTTTCGGCAATTTGGTTTAAAATACTGGTTCCTAAATCTAATTCCGAAATTTTTAAGGGCAGTTGTTTTTCATATTCTAAAGCTGGGTTACCCACATTAGGGAAGTTTATAAAGTCTTTAAAATTATGATACCGATTGCCAGGTATTAAACTATCGTTGCTTACATGCAGTTTTGATACCAAGAAAGCACGCATTTCTGCGGGCATTTCACGGTCATATAATAAACGCATGGGTTTGCCATAGCGGCGTTTCTGCAAACTTTTGGTTAATACATCTATAAACTTATCACTCACATCGTGCGATAAGTCGAGTTCGGCATCACGGGTTAATTGTATGGTATAGGCCTCAATGGTATCGTAATCGAGGGTATAAAAGATGTCTTTTAAGCAGTACCGAATAATATCGTCAACAAGAATTACAAATTGCAATTGGTTGGTTTGTGGCAACACTAAAAAACGCTTCAGATTCTTTGGGAGCTCTATTAATGCATATTTTACGTGCGTTTTACGTGATTTTTTCGTGAGCTTAATGAAAAAATATTCGTACCGATCTTTTAATTCGGGGAAGGGTAATTCGTCTGTTAAAATGATGGGTACAAGTGTAGAGAGTATTTGCTCGTTAAAGTGGTTTCGAACAAATTCTCCCCGGCTTACATTTAATTGATGTTCGTTTAGGATAAAGATTTTGTTTTCGGCTAGTTGTTTTACCAACTGTGTTTCAAACAGTGCATTAAACTTTTTTTCTTGCGTTACTACAATAGACCGAATTTGGTTTAGTAGTTTTTTGGGGTTGTAGCCCAAAACATCGTTAAATTTATTATTGGTGCGTGCTAGCCTATTAAGTATAGCGATACGTACTCTATAAAATTCGTCTAGGTTGGAGGAAAAAATGGCTAAAAAACGTAGCCGCTCAAGTAAAGGCACGCTTTTATCCGCCGCTTCTTGCAGCACCCTATCGTTAAAATATAGCCAGCTTATTTCTCTATTTAAGAATGGTATTTTTTTAGAGTTCATACAGCATCAAGCTCCTAAATTATTAAGGAGACCTACAATTCTAAAAAAAACTATGTTAACTGAATATGAAGTTTATTGAATTGGAGGTAAAATGAATTAAGAAGTTTTCTTCGTAGTTGTTGTTTTGGGGCTTGTTTTAGGCTTTGATGCACTAACCTTAGGCTTCGATGCGCTAACCTTTGGTTTTGCTGGACTAGCAGTTGTAGCGGTTTTTAATGGTTTTGTTTGAATGGTTTTTTTAATGGTTACGCTAGAAACAAGTGGCTTGTTTACTTTTTTGACAGTTACTGTTTTTTTCTTCAAAACACTCTTAGCTAATTTTTTAGCTGATTTTTCGATTTTTTTGCTCAGTAAAACAGAATCTACACCTAAACTTTTTATGGCCTGATGTAATTTAGTGGATAGTTTTTCGAATAAATCTTGCTTGGGTGTTTTCTTGGTATTTTTTGTCTCTGGTTTTTTCATTGTTACTATTTTTTAGGTGATATAGCCAAATATAACGCTTTATTTCCATGTTTAGGTACTCCCGCTAAGTAAAAATGTGGATAAGTTTTGCCGCACTTAACTTTTCCTTAACATTAAACTAACTCGGGGCTAACACTATGCAGGTAGGTTTGCATCAACTAAATTAAAGCAAAGTGAAATTAAAATTATTTAAAAGTGTATGTATGCTAGCTATCGTGATGGTAGCAAGTGCAATTCAAGTTAAAGCGCAAGAATCTGGTAAAATTTTCGGAAAAATTACCGACAAAAAAACAGGTGAGACGCTAATCGGTTTATCGGTTAAAATTTCTGGAACCACTTCTGGAGTTTCTACCAATGTAAATGGCCAATACGTATTAGCCGGACTTAAGCCAGGAAAATACACCTTGCTTTTTTCTTATATAGGTTATCAAACCAAACAAATTACAGATATTGAGGTACTAACTGGTAAAACAACCACCTTAGATATTGTGATGGATGAAGCCCTTACACAAAACTTAAAAGAGGTAGTTATTACTGCTTCTGCTAAACAAGAAAGTACCAATACCTTGTATGCACAGCAAAAAAATAGTTCTCGTATTTCCGATGGTGTTTCTGCCGAATCTATTAAAAAATCGCCCGACAAAAACACAGCCGATGTGTTAAAACGTGTGAGCGGTGCTACTATTCAAGATAATAAGTTTGTAATTGTACGTGGTTTGAGCGATCGCTATAACTCTGCTACATTAGATAATGGCGCCTTGCCAAGTTCTGAGCCAAACCGTAAAGCTTTCTCTTTCGATATTGTTCCATCGAACATGATTGATAATATTGTAATTAGCAAAACCGCTACGCCAGATATGTCTGGAGATTTTGCCGGTGGAGCCGTTCAGATCTTAACTAAAGATATTCCTGATCAAAACTTCTTAAACTACGGAGTGGGATACAGCTACAATTCACAATCTACTTTTAAAGATTTTAAGGGTAATGAAAAAACAGCTGCCGACTATTTTGGTTTCAACACTACCAGAAATTTACCGGTAAATTTTCCGAGTACTAGTAGTATTTACAACAATACGTTAAGCCCTACCCAAGAAATAGCCGCCATACGTTCGCTTAATACCGACTATGCTGTTTTTAATTCTACTGCTTTTTTAGGCCAAAATTACCAATTTACGGTAGGTAGAGTTAAAGATTATGAAAAAAGCGGCAACCGTTTAGGTGCTATTATTTCCCTTTCGTACCGAAATGCACAAAATGTAAACCCAGAAATTTCTAGAAATTTAGCTGGTGAATTTGATTTTAAAGATGAAACCTATAAATTTTCTACTACGGTGGGCGGTTTAGCCAATTTCTCCTATTTATTTGGCAACAATAAAATCACTTTAAAAAACATCTACAACCGCATCCAAGACGATCAATATTTGAGCCGTTCGGGTTTAAATTTCGGCCAATCCAATGCAACCAAGTTTTTTGCATTCGATTTAATACAAAAAACCTTACTTAAATCATCTTTAGAAGGGGAGCATAAATTTGGCGAATCTAAAACCAAATTAAAATGGGCACTGGGTTATAGCAACGTAATAAATAATCAACCCGATCAACGTAAAATTAGTTATATCAAAAACCAAGCAGATATTAACAACCCGAATGTAAATTATTCAGCTAACATTACCTCTTTAGATAGAACTAATAGTCGTTTATTCTCCAATTTAACCGAAGATATTTTTAACGGCGAAGTAAACTTAAGTTTCCCATTATCTACAAAAGCCAATAAGGGAAGTTTTAAAACGGGTTTCAGTTCCATTTACCGAAACCGTAATTTTGATGTACGTTTCATTGGTTTAATATTGAATCCATTTGACCCCAACGCCAATGCCATACGTCAGCGTTCATTGGGTACCGTTTTTGGAAACGATTTAATCAATCAAGGCATATACCAATTAGACGAAATTGGTAACAGTGCCGATCGTTATACCTCAAATTCGATGGTTAATGCAGGGTATTTTATGCTCGATAATCAATTGGCTGAAAAACTGCGTGTAGTTTGGGGCCTACGTGCCGAGCAATTTAACCTAGCACTCGAAACATTTGATCCCCTTGAACCAACGGTGAAACGCAATCAATTGGATCTTCTTCCATCGCTTAACCTTACTTTGGGCTTAACCGAAAAAAGCAATTTAAGAGCTTCGGTTTATCAAACTGTTGCCCGCCCCGAGTTTAGAGAATTAGCACCATTTGCCTATTTCGATTACGAACAATCAGCGGTGCAAAAAGGAAATCCAAATTTAAAACGCACCCAAATTTTAAATGCCGATTTACGCTTCGAAACCTATCCAGCTGCAGGACAAATATTTTCGATATCGGCATTTTATAAAAAATTTACCAACGCTATCGAAGCTACTTTTTACGATGTAAACTCTACACCAGATATTTCGTACAGCAATGCCGAAAAAGCAACTACTTATGGATTTGAACTTGAATTCAGAAAAAATTTAAAATTCTTATCCGATAGAGCATTTTTTGAACGTACTACATTTTACACCAATGTTTCTATCATTCACTCCGAGGTAAATTTTGCAGGCGACCAAAATCCAAATAGTGCAGGGCGCCCATTAATTGGACAATCGCCTTATGTAGTTAATGCCGGCTTGCAACACAGTACCTTAAACAATAAGCTCAATTTCAATCTCTTATACAACCGAGTGGGTCGTCGTATTTTCCGCGTAGGTGGCACTACATTTCCAAACGTTTGGGAACACCCCCGCGATGTGTTAGATTTTCAGATTGGGGTAAAAACCTTTAAAACCAAAGGAGAGTTTAAATTGAATGTAGGCGATATATTCAACCAGCAGAATGTATTTTATTTCGACCGCAATAACAATAAAAAATACACCCAATTTGTTGACGATGAAATTTCTAAAACCAAATTCGGAACCAATGTGTCTTTATCCTTTAATTATTCATTTTAAATTTACATACTTAACAATTTCATAACAATTCATTTAAATACACCTTACATTAAACGTCCATTTTTACAAAAAAAAATAATCAAAAAAACCATGAAAAAAACCATTATCCTGTTTTCAATCCTAGCGATTACTTTTGTCGCGGCTTGTAAAAAAAGTAAAACTGATGATCCCATTGTTACTCCAACAAGTAATGTTGTTGAAGTTAGTGGAGATATCTCTGCAAATACCACGTGGTCTGCAGACAAAATTTATTTATTAAAAGGCTTTGTGTATGTTACCAACAACGCAACCTTAACCATTCAGCCAGGTACTATCATTAAAGGCGACAAAATCTCTAAAGGTTCTTTAATTATTACTCGTGGTGCTAAAATTAGTGCAATTGGTACAGCCACTAATCCAATTGTATTTACTTCTAACTTTCCTGCTGGTTCTCGTACTCAAGGTGATTGGGGTGGCATTATCATTTTAGGTAAAGCTCCAGTTAACCCAACAGGTGGAACAGTAGTTATTGAAGGTGGTTTATTGCCAACTGCTGGTGGTTCTGCTGCAACATATACTACCTATGGTGGTACAGATGCTGCCGATAACTCAGGTACTATGAAATATGTACGTATAGAGTATGCTGGTGTACCTTTTGTAACTAACAACGAAATTAACTCTTTAACATTGGGTGGTGTTGGTTCTGGTACTACTTTAGAATATATCCAAGTTTACCGTGCTGGCGATGATGCCTTCGAATGGTTTGGTGGTACTGTAAATGCAAAATACTTACTAGCTATTGGTACTTGGGACGATGATTTTGATACTGATTTTGGCTACTCAGGTAAAGTACAATTTGCCTTGGCACAACGTGTAAAAGAAATTGCTGATGTTTCTGGTTCTAACGGTTTTGAATCAGATAACGATGCAACAGGATCATCTAATAGTCCTAAAACCAGTGCAATTTTTTCTAACGTAACCATTATTGGTCCATTATCATCATCTTTATCTGCCAGTAATAACAATGCCAATTTCCAACATGCTGCGCAAATCCGTCGTAACTCAGCTCAGAGTTTATTCAACTCTATCTTAGGAAACTATACTGAAGGTATTTACATTGACGATAGTAACGGAAGTGCATCAGCAAACTATACTGCAGGTACAATGGTTATAAAAAACAACTTAATTTACGGTTGCAATACCAAATTCAATGCAACTACTGCACCAAACAACGGTCAAATTAAAGGTAAAGATGCTACTAGCAAATTAGTATTTGAAGCAGGTTTACTTGCTGATAACAGCTTTGTAGCTACTACTGTTAGTGCCTTATTAACTTCAGGTTTTGCTTTAGGAGCAGAGTTTGTAGCAACAGGTGCAGCTACACCAAACTTTACTGCAGTAGCTGCTGGTGCAGCCGCTAGCGGTGCATTATTTAGCGATGCTAAATTTACAGGCGATACGTTTTTTGATAAAACGGTTACTTTCAGAGGTGCTTTCGGAACTACAGATTGGTCTGCAGGTTGGGCCATGTACGATCCAAGCACTTTAAACTATACCACTCCTGGTAAAGTAATGGCAAACTAATACGATTGATTGGTTATTTATAAATGTAAAGCCTCCCGAATTTCGGGAGGCTTTTTTATTACTGGAGTTTTTCGATTTTATCGAGCGGGATGTTTTCCATATCTACAATGAGAAAACCGTCTAAACTGTCGGAGAATTTAGGATCGATATTGAAACAAATAATTTTACCGTTTAAGCCCAAGTATTGGCGCAGGAGCACCGGAATTTTCATGTTCGATTGTTCAATGTCTGAAATCAATTGATCTAAATCCTTTAAGCTCTCTCTCGAATCTACTAAGAGTGCCATCTCGTCTTTATCCAATTCAAACTTAAACTTCTTGCGTGGCTTAATGTATTGGGCCAAATTTTTATCGAAATGGTTTTTTAATATATAATCTACCATTAAGGTTTTAGAGATTTTAGAAAAGCTATTGCTAATACTCACCGGCCCAATGAGGTATTTTACGTGCTCCGAATTGTCGGCAATAAACTTTAAAATACCTTTCCAAAGCAAAAATAGGGGTAGGGGCTTTTGTTGGTATTCTTTGCGTATCCAAGAGCGGCCTAATTCTAAGCTCTTTTTTAAGATGGGCGCAAAACCATCGTCTATTTTAAATATTTCGGCCGTATAGAAGCCTTTTTTGCCGTAGCTGTAATAAATATCGTTTCCTTTGCCAATACGGTAAGCACCCACTAATTTTTTAGCGTCATTATCCCAAATAAATAAGTGGTGGTAATAAATATCATAGGCATCTAAATCGGTGTATTTGTTGGTGCCTTCGCCTATTTCGCGGAAGGTAATTTCACGTAAACGCCCTATTTCTTTTAAAATATTCGGAATTTTAGTACTCGGTGCAATGTACACCTCGTAGTTTTTCTCGGTCCAGGTTTTTAAATCTTGTATGCCTGCAATTTCTTTCATTAAAACTTTGCTAGACATTTCCTCCACAATATCCTGTGGTTTTTTCTCAATTTTAAATAAGCTTTTGGCCGAAAATAGTTTTTTGTGTTCTTCTAAACCAGCTCCTAAGGCATAGGTGCGTGCCCGTAAATAATCGAGCAGCTTAGTGGGGTTGTTGGCGTACGGGGTGTCTTCTATTTTTATAGGTTTGCCTATGCGTAGTTTTAGTACGTGTCCCTGCTTGTTAAACATTTCTGAGGGTAATTTAGCCGTACGTAACATGGGGTGTATAAAGCTCAGCAAATTGAATAGTAAGCTGTTATTTCCATGGAAGTATATGGGTACTACGGGTACTTTTGCCTTAATAGCCAACTTGGCAACTACGGGGTGCCATTGGCGGTCTGTAATGCTTTGGCTACTTAATTTATAGGTAGATACTTCACCCGCCGGAAAAACGCTAATAGGGACTCCGTTTTTTAATAAGCCCAAGGCTGTTTTTATGCCGCTAATGCTGGCCGGGTTATCTATCGTTTCAAAGGGGTTTACGGCAATTAAAAAATCGCGTAGTGTAGGTACTTTAGTTAATATGAAATTGGATAATTGCTTGCTATCGGGGTTTACCAATAAGGTAAGTTTAATAAGTACTAAGCCTTCAATACCTCCGTACGGGTGGTTGGCAATGGCTAAAAAGCCTCCTTCTTTGGGCAAGTTTTTCAAATCCTCTTCGTCAAACTCAACCGTAACTCCTAAAATTTCTAATAGTTTATCAATAAAAGCTATACCTTTTAGGTGCCTCACTTTGTTAAACGTATCGTTTACCTCGTTAATCTTCATCACCTCCATGAATAGCGAAGCCAAGCCAGGCATGCCCAGTTTATCTAGTTTGGTTGCCTTGGCAAATTCTTCAGTGCTTATAATTTTAGTTTCGTCCATTCGTTTTCTAGGGTAATCAAATTTCACAAAATTTTCAGGTTTATTCACTAAAAAGTTAATTAATGTTTTTTAAGCACGTGCAGCAGTATTTTAATTTCAGCCAAAAAGAGCTCAATGGCGTATTGGTATTGCTTTTATTGCTGGTTATGGTATGGCTAATTCCTATTTTTTTAAACGATAGACCCGAACTTTTCGACGTAGAAAAAGCCAAGAAAGAAATAGCCGAATTTGAGCGCAATTTGGCTCCCGATAAGGTTTATAGCTATCGGGAGATTGAACTTAAGCAAGGGCGTGCCACCTATGCCCATTTCGATCCCAATGGACTTCCGGCGGAGCGTTGGAAACAACTGGGTTTGAGTGAGAAACAAATTGCGGTAATTAAACGCTTTGAGGCTAAGGGAGGGCATTTTTATAAGAAAGAAGATGTGCAAAAAATGTACGTCATATCGCCCGAAACTTATGCCAAATTAGAACCCTATATACAAATTCCGCCCCAGCAATTTGAACAAAAAAATACGCCCACTAAAACCTCCAAAGTGCGTATCGAATTAAATACGGCCGATTCCTTGGCCTTAGATCAAGTGAGTGGCATTGGCCCGGCTTTTGCTAGCCGCATACTCAAGTACCGTGAGCGTTTGGGTGGTTTTTATGCGCTTGAACAACTTAAAGAAGTATATGGGGTAGATTCCGCACATTTTGCTCAATGGTTGCCCCAGCTAGCCTTAAATACAGCTGCAATTAGAAAAATTGACATCAATACCGCTTCCTTTGAGGAGCTTAAACGCCATCCTTACCTAAGTTACAAACAAATAAATGCACTCATTCAATACAGAAAACAACATGGGGCTTATGCAAGCTTGTCAGATTTAAAAAATATTCCGCTTTTTACTGACGAAATTTTGCGTAAACTAGCTCCATATTTTATTTTTAAATGATTGAAACAGCACTAAAACATGCCATCCGCGATATTGTGGATTTCCCTAAGCCCGGTATTGTATTTAAAGACATTACCCCCATTTTAAAAGATGCCGAATTGTGCCGTGAGGTGTTAGCCGCCTTTGTAGCAGAAGTACAAACCCTTGATATTGATGTAGTGGTGGGTATTGAAAGCCGAGGCTTTTTATTCGGAATGTTATTGGCCAATGCCTTAGATGTGCCTTTTGTGCCCATTCGTAAGCAAGGGAAATTACCTTATAAAACACTCAGCCAATCGTACGACTTGGAGTATGGCTCTGCCACCTTAGAAATTCATGCCGATGCCTTACAGCCTGGCCAAAAAGTGTTAATTCACGATGATTTATTAGCCACCGGCGGTACCGTTGCTGCAGCCGCCAATTTGGTAGAACAGTTAGGCGCTAGTACGAGTGCCTTTGCGTTTGTGGTGAGTTTAGATTTTTTGGATGGCAAAAGCAAACTAGTCACTTATTCAAATACCTGTATTAGCTTAGTTAATTACTAAGCCAAACGCCCTTTTTCTAGTTTCGATAAAAACAAATGTCCCATTAATTCGGCTCGGTATTTGGCATCGTTGGCAATTGGGCCTTCAAATAAACTATCAACCAAAGTTTTAAATAGGTTTACCCAACGCTCGAAATGTGCTTTATGAATAGGCATGTCGCGGTGTTTTTCAAAAGGCTGGCCACTATAGCCGGGTTGATTTAGCAATATGGTGGTCCAAAAAGTATACATTATATCTAAATGTACTGGCCAGGCTTCGGGTGCAATGCGGCTATTAAAAATAGGCCCAATGAGCTCATCTTGCTGCACTTTTTGGTAGAAAGTATCCACCATTAATACAATGTCTTCTCTTTTTTCAATATCTCTCATAGCCCTACTAAGTTAATTATTTGAGGCTGAAGCTTCTTAAATTCATGTATTAATTTTTGATTCTCAAGATTTTACTTAGCTTTGTAGTCCTAAATTAAACGAGAGGGGGTATTTCACTTTATGATTATTATTAACATTAAAGACGGCGAATCATTAGATAAAGCCTTGAAACGTTTCAAGAAGAAATTCGAGAAAACGGGCGTGATGCGTGAGTTACGTAGCCGTCAGGCCTACGAGAAAAAATCAATCACTCGTCGTACCGAAATCAAAAAAGCAATTTACAAAGTTGGGTTAAATCGCGAAACGATTTAATTTTCATTTGTATCGCATATATTAAAAACTAGTTGTATATTCAAGTATTCGAATATTCAACTAGTTTTTTCATGTTTATAGAGCGTTTTATACGGTATGTGCGGTACGAGAAAAGATTCTCTCCGCATACTATAAAAGCGTATGAAACCGATCTTCTACAATTCCAAACCTTTCTTACCACCTACGAAACTACGCTAGCAGAAGCCACGCATACTTTAGTGCGTTCTTGGGTGTTGGAGTGTATGGAGGCTAGCACGGGTGCTAAATCCATTAATCGTAAAATATCTTCGTTGCGCTCATTTTATAAATTTTTACAACGAGAAGGCTTGGTCGTAAAAAGCCCTATGGAGCAAGTACAAGCACCCAAAATCCCCAAACGCTTGCCTGTAATTGTTGAAGAAGCAAAGCTAAATGCCTTATTGGATGACGAAGCTTTGTTTCCCTCGGGTTTTGAGGGATTGAGAGATCGCGTAGTGTTAGAGCTGCTTTATGGAACCGGCATTCGATTGTCCGAATTGCTTGGCCTTAAGAATAGCGATATAGACGACTATAATCAACAAATTAAAGTACTTGGTAAACGTAATAAAGAACGGATTATCCCTTTGGCTAAACCTCTTTACGCTTTGTTAAAAGTATATATCGACCAAAAAAATGAATTGGGTTTTACTAGCACCGAAAAGTTAATAGTTACAGATAAGGGTACAGCGGCCTATCCGAAACTCATTTATCGCTTGGTAAAGCATGCCTTAGGTGAGGTTTCAACTCAAGATAAAAAGAGCCCACATATTTTACGCCACAGTTTTGCTACCGCTTTATTAAATAAAGGAGCAGAGTTAACAGCCATTAAAGAGCTTTTAGGTCATGCTAATTTATCAGCTACGCAGATATATACCCATAATTCCATCGAAAAACTAAAATCTATCTATAAACAAGCTCACCCAAAGGCTTAAAAACAAAGGAGGAAAAAATGAAAATCAACGTACAATCTATTCATTTTGATGCAGACCGTAACTTATTAGATTATATTGAAACTAAAATAGCGAAGCTCGATCACTATTTCGACCAAATTATTCAGGGTGATATTTATCTTAAAGTAGTACCCTCAGAAACTGATGAAAATAAGCAAGTAGAAATTAAGTTAGCCTTACCTGGTAAAGATTTGTTTTGTAGTGAAATAGCACTAAGTTTTGAAGCCGCTACTGACTTGGCTATGGATTGTATAAAAGTGCAGCTACATAAGCATAAAGAACGCGTAAAAGAACACACCAGTAACCACAAGCAATTGCTTAATCCCGAGGATACTTTATAGGTCTTTTAGATATAAAATAAGGCTATTTTTTTTAAGAGTTTTGGCGGCAAAAAAGGCCGCTTAAATTTTTTTCAGAAAAAATTTTGTTCCACTCTTTAATTGTGTAGATTTGCAGTCCCTTTCGCAAGGCCATGTTATGCGCTTTCGAATAGTATAAGGGGATGTTCATTCATGTATTAAAAAGCTTTTTATATGCAAAAAGCCTCCTTAGCTCAGCTGGTAGAGCAACTGACTTGTAATCAGTAGGTCATTGGTTCGATCCCGATAGGAGGCTCTGTATAGGGGGGGTTCCAGAGCGGTCAAATGGGACGGACTGTAAATCCGTTACTTCGGTTTCGAAGGTTCGAATCCTTCCCCCCCCACCATAATATAAGCGGAAGTAGCTCAGTTGGTAGAGCGATAGCCTTCCAAGCTATAGGTCGCGAGTTCGAACCTCGTCTTCCGCTCAGAAAAAGAATAAATGGGCTACGGTTAGCAGGGATGTTAATTTTAAGCTTAGCGAAAGATAACAGCCGAAGTAGCTCAGCGGTAGAGCACTTCCTTGGTAAGGAAGAGGTCGTGGGTTCAAGTCCCATCTTTGGCTCAAAAATTTTATAAAAACAATAACAAACAACAATTAACCTTTAATTAGATTTTAAAATGGCAAAAGAAAAATTTGACCGTAGTAAGCCGCATTTAAACATCGGTACTATTGGTCACGTCGATCACGGTAAAACAACTTTAACAGCAGCGATTACTAAAGTTTTGGCTGATGCTGGTTTATCTGAGGCACGTTCATTCGATTCAATTGACTCAGCTCCTGAGGAAAAAGAAAGAGGTATTACTATTAATACTGCTCACGTTGAGTATTCAACCGCAAACCGTCACTACGCACACGTAGATTGTCCAGGTCACGCCGATTATGTAAAAAACATGGTTACTGGTGCTGCCCAAATGGATGGTGCTATTATCGTTGTTGCTGCAACTGATGGTCCAATGCCTCAAACTCGTGAGCACATCCTTCTTGCTCGTCAGGTAGGTGTACCTTCATTGGTAGTATTCATGAACAAAGTGGATATGGTTGACGATCCTGAATTATTAGAATTAGTAGAAATGGAAGTTCGTGAATTATTATCATTCTACGATTTTCCAGGTGATGATATTCAAGTTATTCAATGTTCAGCTCTTGGTGGCTTGAACGGAGATCCTAAATGGGTAGGTAAAATTATGGAGTTAATGGATGCAGTAGATACCTACATTCCAATTCCTCCACGTTTAACAGAATTACCTTTCTTGATGCCGATTGAGGATGTATTCTCTATCACAGGTCGTGGTACAGTTGCAACTGGTCGTATCGAGCGTGGTGTAATCAACTCAGGTGATTCTGTTGATATCTTAGGTATGGGTGCTGAGAACTTGAAATCAACCGTTACTGGTGTAGAAATGTTCCGTAAAATTTTAGATTACGGTGAAGCTGGTGATAACGTAGGTTTATTATTACGTGGTATTGAGAAAACAGATATCCGTCGTGGTATGGTAATCTGTAAACCAGGTTCTGTAACTCCTCACACTGATTTCAAAGCTGAGATTTACGTATTATCAAAAGCTGAAGGTGGACGTCATACTCCATTCTTTAACAAATACCGTCCTCAATTCTATTTCCGTACTACAGATGTTACTGGTGAAATTTCATTAGCAGCTGGAGTAGAAATGGTTATGCCAGGTGATAACGTTACGATCAGTGTTAAATTGATCAACGCGATTGCTATGGAGAAAGGTTTACGTTTCGCTATCCGTGAGGGTGGTAGAACTGTAGGTGCCGGACAGGTAACCGAAATTTTGAAATAACAAGATTTCACATAAATAAGGTTAATTGGATAACATAAGTCCGCTTTATTGCGGGCTTATGTTTTCTTGTTAATTAACTACGGGAATAGTTCAACGGTAGAATAGAGGTCTCCAAAACCTTTGATCAGGGTTCGAATCCTTGTTCCCGTGCTTAAGATATAATAGAACAGATGGCAAAAGTTATTGAATTTTTTAAAGAATCGTATAACGAAATGACGCAGAAAGTATCTTGGCCTACGTGGTCTGAGTTACAAAACTCTGCAGTATTGGTATTGGTAGCCTCTATTGTTATTGCCTTTTTGGTTTTGGCAATGGATGAATCGGCAGGTACTGCGTTGAAACTTTTCTATAAATCTCTTGCTTAACATTTTTTAGAACGAAACGATGAGTGATCAACTGAAATGGTACGTAGTACGTGCGGTTAGTGGCAAAGAGAAAAAGGTAAAACAATATCTAGAAGCCGAAATTAATCGTTTGGGTATAGCTCATTTATTACCTCAAGTATTAATTCCGATGGAAAAATACTTGCAGATGAAAGACGGTAAAAAAATTGCCAAAGAGCGTAATTTTTACCCAGGATATGTATTAATTGAAGCCATTATGGATGCTGAATTACAGCATATCATTAAAAATATTAATAGTGTAATTGGATTTTTAGGTGATAAATCGGGTACTCCGGTGCCTATGCGCCAAGCAGAAGTAAACCGCATCTTGGGTAAAGTAGATGAGATGGCCTCTCAAAGTGAGGTAATTAACATCAACTATATGGTAGGAGAGCAAGTGAAGGTAATGGATGGTCCATTCCAAGGCTTCTCTGGTGTAATTGAAGAGGTAAACGACGAGAAGAAAAAACTAAAAGTAATGGTTAAAATCTTCGGCCGTCGTACCCCACTTGAATTGAATTACATGCAAGTAGAAAAAGAATAGTGTTGAGGGAGGTTTAACCCCTCGATAAATACATATTAAAAGCATTTAGATGGCAGAATAGGATAAGAATATAAACACTCTTGTCCAAACTCTAAAGTCTAGATAAATCAAATGTTACATAGCTTCCAACTTACTAACATTGAGTATTAAATAAACAACAAAAAAATGGCAAAAGAAGTCGAAGCGTTAGTAAAATTACAGATCAAGGGAGGAGCTGCAAACCCATCGCCACCGGTAGGACCTGCATTAGGTGCTAAAGGGGTAAACATTATGGATTTTTGCAAGCAATTTAACGCTCGTACCCAAGACAAGCCAGGTAAAGTATTACCGGTAGTAATTTCTGTATATGCTGACAAATCGTTCGAATTTATCATTAAAACCCCTCCAGTAGCTATCCAATTATTGGAAGTTTCTGGTCAAAAAAGTGGTTCAGCAGAGCCAAACCGTAAAAAAGTTGCTAGCGTAAGCTGGGAGCAGGTTGAAGCAATTGCAAAAGATAAAATGACCGATTTAAACGCATTTACCATGGAGTCGGCCATGAAAATGGTTGCAGGTACTGCACGCAGTATGGGAATTACCGTAAATGGTAACGCACCCTGGAATAATTAATTAACACAAATCAGTTTAAGAAGTGGCTAGATTAACAAAAAATCAAAAAACGGCAATTTCCAAAATTGAGGATGGTAAAGCATATACTTTGCAACAAGCTTCGGCTTTAGTTAAAGATATTACTACTACCAAATTTGATGCATCGGTTGACTTGAATGTACGTTTAGGCGTAGATCCTCGTAAAGCGAATCAAATGGTACGTGGTATTGCAACACTTCCTCATGGTACCGGTAAAAATGTACGTGTATTGGCCTTAGTAACCCCCGATAAAGAAGAGGAAGCTAAAGCAGCAGGTGCAGATTACGTAGGTTTGGATGATTATATTGCCAAAATTGAAGCAGGATGGACTGATATTGATATCATTATTACCATGCCTAGTGTGATGGCAAAAGTGGGTAAATTAGGCCGTGTTTTAGGCCCAAGAAACCTGATGCCAAATCCTAAATCAGGAACCGTAACTACCGAAGTAGGTAAAGCGGTAACCGATGTTAAAGGCGGTAAAATCGATTTCAAGGTTGATAAAACCGGAATCATTCATGCTTCTGTAGGGAAAGTATCTTTCTCTGCCGAGAAAATTTATGAGAATGCATTAGAAGTAATTCAAGTGATCTCTAAATTAAAACCATCAGCTGCAAAAGGAACTTATTTTAAAAGCATTTACATGTCTTCTACAATGAGTTCTGGAATCGAAATTGAAACTAAAACTATAGCAGGAATCTAATCATGAGAAAAGAAGAAAAACACGATGTTGTTCTTGCTTTAAAAGAGCAGATTAATAGCTTCAGCAATGTTTACATTACTGATACTTCTAACCTGACTGTAGCAGCCGTGAATGATATTCGCCGCAAATGTTTCGATAGTGATATCAAAATGCAGGTAGCAAAAAACACCTTAATTAAAAAGGCTTTAGAAGCCGCATCAGGTGAATATGCTGAATTGTACGATGTACTTAAAGGGTCATCAACTCTATTATTCTCAAACTCAGCCAATGCTCCGGCAAAACTGATTAAAGCGTTGAGAGCTAGCGGTGATAAGCCCCTTTTAAAAGCAGCGTATATAGACAGTGCTATCTTCATTGGCGATAACCAGTTGAACGCTTTAGTGAACTTAAAATCTAAAGAGGAATTAATCGGAGAAATCATCGGATTGTTACAATCACCAGCTAAAAATGTTATTTCAGGCTTACAGTCTGGTAAAAGCAAATTAGCAGGTATTGTTAAAGCATTAGAACAAAGAGGTTAACAAGCACCTAAAGCTTGATTAAAAAACAAAGTATTTAACGTTAAAATTCAAATAAAATGGCAGATTTAAAATCGTTTGCTGAGCAATTAGTAAACTTAACAGTAAAAGAAGTTAATGAGTTAGCTCAAATTCTTAAAGATGAGTATGGTATCGAGCCTGCTGCTGCAGCTGTTGCAGTTGCTGCTCCTGCTGCTGGCGGCGCCGCTGCTGCTGCAGAAGAAAAAACCAGCTTTAATGTATTATTGAAAGAAGCTGGTGGTCAGAAACTAGCAGTAGTAAAATTAGTGAAAGATTTAACCGGTTTAGGTTTGAAAGAAGCTAAAGACTTAGTTGATGCGGCCCCATCTGAAATAAAAGCAGGTGTTGCTAAAGACGAAGCTGATGCTTTGAAAAAACAATTAGAAGAAGCCGGCGCAGTTGTTGAAATTCAATAATCTGACACGCTAAAAATGGCCTTAGACTCCGGTTTTCACCGGGGTCTATTGCTGTTTCTATCGGTTTCTATTGCTGTTTGACCTACAGCGCTCTCCGAAAAAAGAGCAAAACAAGTCGCACAGTTTATTTTTAAACTAAAAACTAAATCCCTTGGCAAACACTACTAAACATACCGAAAGAATCAATTTTGCAACCAGCAAGCATGTGTTGGACTATCCCGACTTTCTGGATGTACAATTGCAATCATTCAGGGAATTCTTTCAGTTAGAAACCACTTCAGATAACCGTCATCAAGAAGGTTTATTTAAAGTATTCTCTGAAAATTTCCCCATTTCTGATTCTAGAAACATCTTCGTTTTAGAGTTTTTAGATTATTTCGTAGACCCGCCACGATACGACATTCAGGAATGTATAGAACGTGGCTTAACTTATAGTGTTCCTCTTAAAGCTAAACTCCGTTTATCTTGTAATGACGAGGAACACGAGGATTTCGAAACCATCGTTCAGGATGTTTATTTGGGAACAATTCCCTACATGACTCCTAAGGGAACTTTTGTTATCAACGGTGCCGAGCGTGTAATTGTTTCTCAACTACACCGTTCACCAGGTGTGTTTTTTGGCCAAAGCCGCCACACCAACGGAACTAAATTATATTCTGCCCGTGTAATTCCTTTCAAAGGATCGTGGATAGAATTTGCTACAGACGTAAACAACGTGATGTATGCATATATTGACCGTAAGAAGAAATTCCCGGTTACTACCTTATTGCGTGCCATTGGTTACGATTCTGATAAAGACATTTTAGAATTATTCGAACTAGCCGATGAGGTAAAAGTGAGTAAAGCTGCACTCAAGAAATTTGTAGGCCGTAAGCTTGCCGCAAGAGTATTGAAAAAATGGGTAGAAGATTTTGTTGATGAATCAACCGGTGAGGTAGTTTCTATCGATAGAAATGAAGTCATTTTAGAGCGTGAAACTATTCTAGAAGAAAATCATATTGATATGATTATTGATGCTGGTGTAAAATCTATCATCTTATCTAAAGAAGATGCTAGCCACGCAGGTGACTATACCATCATTTATAATACCTTACAAAAAGATACTTCAAACTCAGAAAAAGAAGCTGTAGAACATATCTACAGACAATTACGTAACGCTGAACCACCTGATGAGGAAACTGCTCGTGGTATCATCGATCGTTTATTCTTCTCTGATAAAAGATACGATTTGGGTGATGTAGGTAGATACCGCATTAACCGTAAATTGAAATTAAATACCCCAGAAACTACTAAAGTATTAACCAAGCAAGATATTATTGCCATTGTTAAGTACTTAATTCAGTTGATCAACTCAAAAGCCGAGGTGGATGATATTGATCACTTATCAAACCGTCGTGTGCGCACCGTAGGTGAGCAATTGTACGCTCAATTTGGTGTTGGTTTAGCCCGTATGGCTCGTACCATCCGTGAGCGTATGAACATTCGTGATAACGAGGTATTTACACCAACCGACCTAATTAATGCACGTACCCTATCTTCTGTGATTAACTCGTTCTTCGGAACCAATCAATTGTCACAGTTTATGGATCAAACCAATCCTCTGGCAGAGATTACGCACAAGCGTCGTCTGTCAGCCTTAGGGCCAGGTGGTTTATCTAGAGAGCGTGCAGGTTTTGAGGTTCGTGACGTTCACTATACCCACTACGGTCGTTTATGTACTATCGAAACTCCAGAGGGACCAAACATTGGTTTGATTTCTTCACTTTGCGTTCACGCAAAAATTAACAACCTAGGTTTTATCGAAACTCCTTATCGTAAGGTAGATAAAGGCCGCGTAGTTGTTGAAGAGCCGGTAACGTATTTATCTGCCGAAGACGAAGATGGAAAAACCATCGCACAAGCAAATGCGCAATACGATGATAAGGGAAACTTTGCAACACCACGTGTAAAAGCACGTTTCGAAGGCGATTTTCCGGTAATTGCGCCAGAAAAATTAGATTTGATGGACGTAGCGCCAAACCAAATTACTTCTATTGCAGCTTCCCTAATTCCGTTCTTAGAGCATGATGATGCAAATAGAGCCTTGATGGGATCGAACATGCAACGCCAGGCTGTGCCTTTGTTGCGTCCAGAAGCTCCAATTGTTGGAACAGGCTTGGAAGGTCGTGTAGCCCGCGATTCACGTACTCTAATTAATGCCGAAGGCAATGGGGTAGTAGAATACGTAGATGCCAATGAAATTAAAATTCGTTACGAGCGTAATGCAGATGACGTATTGGTTTCTTTCGAAGGTGAAGTAAAATCCTATCCATTAATTAAATTCCAAAAAACAAATCAAAGTACCTGTATCAACTTAAAGCCAATTGTTAAAAAAGGCCAAAAAGTAGAAAAAGGACAAGTGCTTTGCGAAGGATATGCCACTCAGAATGGCGAATTGGCCTTGGGTCGTAACTTAAAAGTGGCTTTCATGCCATGGCAAGGTTACAATTTCGAGGATGCGATTGTAATTTCTGAGCGTGTGGTATCTCAAGATATCTTTACTTCATTGCATATCGAAGAATTTGAATTAGAAGTTCGCGATACGAAACGTGGTGAAGAAGAATTAACACCAGACATTCCGAACGTTTCTGAAGAGGCTACTAAAGACTTGGATGAAAACGGCGTAATTCGTGTTGGTGCTGAGGTGAAAGAGGGTGATATCTTAATTGGTAAAATTACACCAAAAGGAGAGTCAGATCCGTCGCCGGAAGAAAAATTACTGAGAGCTATTTTTGGTGATAAAGCAGGTGATGTAAAAGATGCGTCTTTAAAAACACCTCCTTCTATACACGGAGTAGTAATTGATACTAAATTATTCTCTAGAGCTAAGAAAACTACCAAAGCAGAAGAAAAAGCATTGGTAGAAAAGTTAGATGCAAATTTTGCAAAATCTAATAAAGACTTAAGAGATAAACTAGTTGAAAAACTATTCACCATTGTAAACGGTAAAACCTCACAAGGTATTTACAACGTATACAAAGAGTTGTTAATTGCTAAAGGCGTTAAGTTCACTCAAAAAGTATTGACCGATTTAGATGTTGCCAATATCAATCCTACGAAGTGGACTACTGATGAGGATAAAAATGAGTTAATTAAACAAACCTTGCACAACTACAACATTCGTTTAAACGAAGGCTTAGGTGCATACAAACGTGAGAAATTTGCCATTACCGTGGGCGATGAATTGCCTTCAGGTATTGTTCAAATGGCCAAAGTGTATGTAGCTAAGAAACGTAAGTTGAAAGTAGGGGATAAAATGGCAGGTCGTCACGGTAACAAAGGTATTGTTGCCCGCATCGTTCGCGATGAAGATATGCCATTCCTAGAAGACGGAACTCCAGTTGATATTGTGTTAAACCCATTGGGTGTACCTTCACGTATGAACTTGGGCCAAATCTACGAAACCGTATTAGGTTGGGCCGGAAAAGAATTGGGTATGAAATTCTCTACGCCAATTTTTGATGGTGCCACCCACGAAGAAGTAGAAGAATGGGTAGCCAAAGCGGGCGTACCAACTTCGGGTAGAACCTATTTATACAATGGTTTAACAGGCGATCGTTTCGATCAGCCAACTACGGTAGGTATCATCTATATGTTGAAACTTGGCCACATGGTTGACGATAAGATGCACGCCCGTTCAATCGGACCATACTCATTAATTACACAACAACCATTGGGTGGTAAAGCCCAGTTTGGTGGTCAGCGTTTTGGTGAGATGGAGGTTTGGGCCTTAGAAGCATTTGGTGCTGCAAACATCTTACAGGAGATCTTAACCGTGAAATCTGATGATGTAATTGGCCGTGCCAAAACATACGAAGCGATTGTTAAAGGTGAACCTTTGCCAACTCCATCGGTTCCGGAATCATTCAACGTATTGGTTCACGAATTAAGAGGTTTAGGTTTAGATATAACATTAGATTAAGTTGCAGGTTTAGGGTTGTATTGTGTATGCCATCCTACAACTCATAACCCACAACATTCAACTCAAAAAAGAGCTATGTCTTACAATAAAGATAATAAAATCAAAAGTAACTTTACCCAAGTT
>JAPLFD010000015.1 GCA_026390835.1 Sphingobacteriales bacterium | reverse complement strand
AGAGGGGATGATGGTGAGGGGGGATTATAGATATTTCTAAACTCCAAGTTGCACGTGACCCTAAATAGGTATTAATGACGGAGAAGAGAACGTAAACTGCGTTTGACCTTAAACTTAATTTTTTTAATTCTGATCTATATTGGTGAGGCAGGGATTGTTGTTTGGAGCTTTGAAAACCTGTAAAAGATTTACCCGGTATTTAACGTTAAATTTCGATTTAAAAAAATTGACTAAATAGCGTTTTTTTGATAATAAAATTTTTATTTTTAGTAAGATTATTGACTCAAAATTAATTGTTATGAAAAAATCGTTTAATGTAATTCTAATTCTTGGACTTTTGTCAGTAGGCTTTTTCTCTTGCAATGAAGTCAGAACTCAAGAACAAGCGGAAGTGCAAGAACCAACGGAAATACAAGAACCAACGGATGATGCTTACCAAAGGCACTTATCTGAGGGTGAAGGTATTCCAGAAACAGTGCCACAAACACAGCAACAAAGACAATGGGTAAATTGTAATGAATGTCACGGTACAGGGCTTGAAAAATGTTACGAATGTGACGGAAGTGGACAACGTGAATGTAGTACTTTACGTATCTATAGTTATCAATGTGATGGTTGTGAGAATATGGCACCATGTCCAAGTTGCAACGGTACAGGTGCTCAAAAATGTTACAATTGTTATGGAAGAGGAAACAAAGGCAATTGTGATAATTGTAATGGAAGAGGGCAAGTGCAGATTTAGTGTTATAGGGGATGCTGGTGCAACCTATTCAAAAGATCAGGTAAAAAAAGCCTGTCTTGATTCAAGTAATGGTTCTATTATAATCTGCCATATGAACCACCCAAAAAAGGATACCGCTGAAGGTCTTAAGTTAGCTCTTCCTGAACTCATCAAGCGTGGTATTAAGTTTGTTAAACTGGAGGATTATTCCCTGAAATAGTTTTTTATCAGTTAAAAGTTTATAAATAATAATTTCTTACAACGAATAATATAAGTTGTGATTTAGTTTGATAAACCCCGGTCTGCGAACCGGGGTTTTATTTTAAAATAAAACCCGATATTTAAAGATATGTTCGCACCCAAGCATTTTTATAGAATTGTCCTACTGAGCACCTTGGTGCTATTGGCCTGTAGCAAGCCGAATTCGGTTTCGCCAAGCAACTTTGCAGACAATGGCAATATGCTCTTGGGTAATCCGAGCCAAGCAGCGGCAAGCAAGCCCAATAACTACCTCTTAGACAAAGGCTATTACATACTTTCCTACAACAACAGCACCCGCATAGCCAATTGGGTGAGTTGGCACCTCGATGCCAATGCTATTGGAACGGCAGACAGGCAAGATGATTTTAGACCCGATGCCAGTTTACCTAGTGGCTGGTACAAGGTAGACGATAGCAGCTACAGTGGTTCGGGTTTCGACCGTGGACACAATTGTCCTTCGGCCGATCGGACAAGTTCGGTGGCGGCCAATTCGGCTACCTTCCTCATGACCAATATGATTCCGCAAGCGCCCAACAATAACCGACAAACCTGGGCGAACTTAGAAGACTATGCCCGCACACTTGTTGCAGCAGGTAATGAAGTGTACATCGTTATGGGGACGTATGGGAGTGGCGGTACGGGTAGCAACGGCTATGCCACCACCATTGATCAAGGGCGCATTGTGGTACCGGCATACATTTGGAAAGTACTGCTCGTGATTCCGCAAGGGAATAACGATTTGGCTCGTATAAACTCAAGCACTCGGGTTATTGCCGTGAATACGCCCAACAGCCAAAGTGTGTCTTCTAATTGGCGCAATTACCGCACCTCAGTAAACGCCATTGAGCAAGCCACGGGCTACGATCTGCTAAGCAATTTATCGGAAAGTTTGCAAACGGTTTTGGAAGTTAAGGTGGATGCGAATTGAGATGAAGAAATAGCTGAAATTTTCTTTTTTCAGCAAGCAAAATTCCTCATTTCCCTGCACTGTATATACAATAACTCACCCTCAAAATAGCTTACCAAGTAGTAGTATTATAATAGGAGGAAGTTATACCCTCTTTTTATTCAAAAAAGCAAAACTAGATAGTAAATAATACCCTACTTAGCAATAACTACTTTCAAAGAAGTCGCCATATAATAGGATATTTCTTTTGACGATTATATGCACTATCACTAGTCACAGCTTTTTTGTCCAGCCTTGAAAGCCTTATAAGCACATTCTTTGGAATGAAAACAACCGGGTCCGTTTTTGGCTCCTAAAATTCCAAGTACTACAGTATCTTCAGAATGTCCTTCAAAAATCTTCAAACCTCCATAATCTCCATAATCTGTAAAATTATAGCCTAAGCCTGTAAAGCGTATACCACACCAGCAGGTATTAGTGGTGTTGCCTTGACGGGTGGAATTACTTGCGGGAGCTGATGAACGCAATGCACTACTTATGTTAGACATCGTAAAATTAAAATCCGCCTCTGCATTTTTGCCAATTTCAGTAAACTCCGCCTGTTGGCTAGCAGTCATATTTCCGCCAAGTAAGCCTCTAATTTCATTCTGCAAGTCTTTCTTTTGACTAGTAATTTGGGCTAAGATAGCATTCGTGCTAGCCGAACCTAACATCGACCCTACCATTAATTTATTTAAGGCTTTCTGATAAATATCGGCCATACTACTCGTAGTAATATCATATAAAGTCTTGCCATCAATGGTGAGGTCTTTAAAGCTTGAATTGTAGAAATTATTAAGTACCCGCTGGCCACTTTTGTTAATCTTGTAAGAAACCCCATTGGCTTGTACGGTGGCAATATCATCCTGAAAAGATACTTTAGCATCGAAAATAGGTTGTACAACTTCGCTACCATACTCGTTCAGATATCCCCATTTTGCACCAATTCTGGTAGGATAAAACCCATTGTCTATGGGTAGTATTTCGTCGAATTTTGCGGCAATGAGTTCTTGGCCACTGGCATTTAATAAGCCTGTTTTATTATTAAGCTTAAAAAGAAATAATCCAGTATTTAATAAATCTAGCGATTGAAAACGGGGCTCTACTAAAACATCGCCCTTAGTATTTATTAAGCCTTGTAATCCATTTAATTTTATAGCTGCAAGGTCATTATCCCAAAAATTATAGACTGCATCATACTTAGCTGGAAGAAGTTCTCTACCATCAATAGATATTAATCCGTATTTACCTCCTTCTTTAAATCCGGCCGAAAGATATTTTTCACTAAAGCCAAATAGTTCGTCATATTTTAGGGGGGTGATTTCTTTGCCCGTACTATTATCTAACAGGCCCCACTTGTCTGCTAATTTAATATAACTCACTTTATCAAGCCCATAGCCCATTAAACCAAAACCGTTAATGATATCGTATTTAGGTTCTACTAAAACAGTACCCGCTTCATTCACATACCCAACTTTGTCGTTTAAGTAAACAGGTATTAAACCCGATTTCACAGATTTAGTTTTGTTATCACCATAGTAACCTATTCTGTTGTAAATAAGAGGAGTGATTTCTTTATGATTTTTATCTATTAAGCCAATTTTGCTATTTAATAAAACCGGTAACACCTCCCTAGATGGGAAAAAACTTTCAAAAACAGCACCAACTCCATCATATTTAGGCACAATGGCTACACTACCATCTTTATTTAAAAAACCAGTCTTACCATTCTCTTGTACACTAATCCATGAACCACGGTAAGATATATCTTCATAATTGGTACTTATGGCCTGCACTAAACCATTGCTAATAATACCCCACTTACCGCCCTTTAAAAAAGTTAAACACGCATTATTTTCATCGCTAAAACCTACTATATAATCATATTCGAAGGGAATTACCTGTTGGCCACTAGCCCCATAAATACCAATCTTACGATTAAGCGTAACAACATATATGGGGGCAGTATCGTAGGTATAAGACGTAATATTATCGTACTTGGTAGGAATAAACACATAGCCCGACTTGTCCATTACCCCTAGCTTACCTGCATTGCTCACAATTACATCACCATGAGATAGTGTTCTACCTGTTACATAACTTACCTGGTTACGCAAAGCAGGTGGACTGTTTAATCGCCATTTAGCATCGTCTCCATAACTCATGGGGCCACCCTCCAATTCGCCACTTAATATGCCCAGTTGCTCATCCATCTTTTTCTTGCCACACTCTTCGCGACGTTGATCTTTGCAACGCAGGACCTCCAATTTCAAGGCAGTAAACTCGGCTTCTGGGAGAATAAATTTTGATACATAGGCCTGATAGTACTTGCTAACGATAGTTTGGCATTCTGCACATTCTGGTGCAGCTTGCGCAATCATGGCTTGCTTAAAATCAGCTACTACTTCATTAAAATTTAGCAAAAATCTAGCACTTTCGGTACTCAATGACTTTCCTAGTCTCCATTCAGAACCATTTCCATAGCTCATTGGCCCTCCCTCTTTCACACCCATTAAAATCAACAATTGCTCTGTAGATTTCTTATTTAACTTAGATTCGTTTTGATTGGAAGATCGTTGCACCAATATTTTCATTGGATCAAAAATATCCGAGGGGATTGTCATGCTTTTAGAATATCCTTCATAAAATAAATTCAATGCTTCGGCGCACTGATCGCGGGTAAAACTTTGACTCCCACCCAAATAATCATTCTTCAACTGTGAAAAGACAGGATTCGAACTAAAAATAACTGCGTTTATAGCGAAGAAGAAAATGATTAATTTATTTTTCATGTTTACCCGCTTAATGTGTAAATTTCTATTATAAAGATAGTTCAAAATTTGTAAATTAGGTTGTAACATCATTCACTTAAAACAAAAAATTATGGCATGGCAAACCTATTATGTTCGATTCATTATCGTTTATAAAGACGGGCAACGGTCCGAATCTGGTGCAAATTTAAATTTGGAGAGTACATCTGAAAGCATGGCTATTTACACTCTTAAAAGACAAAACAACGTTCCGCAAGATGCAGAGATAATTATTAAAAGCTTTGAGCCAAGATAAATACAATTGAAGCGGCATTTCTTGAAAGCATTCTGAGAAGATTACGCCCCTATACCAAGCAGCCCTTAACGCACACCATAAACCAAAAAACCCTCCCCGAAATATCGGAAAGGGTTTTCTTTTGTTTTTTTGCGGACCGGACGGGACTCGAACCCGCGACCTCCGCCGTGACAGGGCGGCATTCTAACCAGCTGAACTACCGGTCCTAAAAAAAGTGATCCCGCTGGGACTCGAACCCAGGACCCCAACATTAAAAGTGTTATGCTCTACCGGCTGAGCTACGAGATCATCTTATAAAGAACATCTTTTAGGCCGATTCCCTAAAAGAGAGGGCAAATATAGCGCAATAAAACTAGGTGTGCAACAAATAATATAAAAAATTAAGCAACCGTACCCTCTTTCATTTTTTCGGCATTTTCGGCCAATTGGAGCGCATCTATCACATCTTGAATGCTGCCATTCATTACCTCGGGCAAATTGTAAATGGTTAAACCAATGCGGTGTTCGGTAACCCTACCCTGCGGATAATTGTAGGTGCGTATTTTAGCAGAACGGTCGCCGGTAGCCACCATGGTTTTACGCTTTTTAGACATTTCTTCGTTCTTTTTAGCCAATTCCATTTCGTAAATACGGCTACGCAAAACCGATAAAGCCTTATCAAAATTCTTCATCTGCGATTTCTCGTCTTGGCATTGGGCCACAATACCGGTAGGAATGTGTGTTAAACGAACTGCCGAATAGGTGGTGTTTACCGACTGCCCTCCGGGGCCCGAAGAGCAAAACAAATCCTTACGGATATCATTCATACTCACCTCCACATCAAACTCATCGGCCTCGGGCAATACCACCACGCTAGCCGCCGAAGTATGCACCCGGCCCTGCGTTTCGGTATCGGGCACACGCTGTACACGGTGCACCCCACTTTCGTATTTCAACTGGCCATAAGCATCTTCGCCGGTTATCTCCAATACCACCTCCTTATAGCCACCTGCCGAACCTTCTGTTACATCCATCACCTGAATTTTCCAGCCCTTGCGCTCACAAAAACGCATGTACATGCGGTACAAATCGCCAGCAAATAAAGCGGCCTCATCGCCACCCGTACCACCACGAATCTCCAAAATAGCATTCTTGGCATCTTCCGGATCTTTCGGGATCAACATCACTCGAATTTCTTCTTCCTTCGCCTCCTTGGCCACCAACAATTCATCCAAGTCCATCTTGGCCATTTCCCGCATTTCTTCATCCTTCTCGGCAGCCAAAATTTGCTTATTGGCCTCAATATTACTCACCAAATTGCGGTAAATCTTGTACTCATCTACAATCTTGGTGAGGTCTTTATATTCCTTATTCAGTTGCGCAAAACGCTTCATATCGCTCATCACACCTGGCGAACTCAACTCACGCTCTACATCTTCCCAACGAACCTTAATAGCTTCTAACTTATCTAACATAGTTTATTTTTTCAGAAAATCAATATCCGTACAACACAGATCGCACAGTCCCGCTTTCCGTCCCGATAAATCGGGACTACAATCGGGTTTATAAACCCACAAAAGCGCACAAAAGTAGCTAAAACTTACGACACCAGGGTTAAGGCCTCCCCATCAAATACCGCATACGATTGGTAATTCATCCATTCGCCCAAGTTCACGTAACGGCTCGTGGCGCTCAATTGAATATCTAAGGGTAAATGGCGATGTCCAAACACAAAATAATCGTAATGGGTATGCTGGAGTACCTCCTTGGCATAAGCCACCAACCACTCTTTATCTTCGCCAGCAAAAGTTTCTTTATTCCCACTGGCCAAGCGGCTTTTTCTCGAAAAATACGAAGCCAAGCCTATAGCAAAATTGGGATGCAACCGAGCAAACAACCATTGGCAAAACGTACTGCGAAAAACCTTTTTTAATAGCTTATAGCCAGCATCGCCGGGACCTAAACCATCGCCATGGTGCAAGTAAAATTTCTTTCCGTTGCGCTCCAACACCAACTCATCCGATACGATGTTTACCCCCAACTCCTGCTGGAAATAGCTAAACATCCACATATCGTGGTTCCCTTTAAATAGGGTTACCGCAATACCGGCATCGCTTAGTTCGGCAATTTTAGCCTGCAAGCGCACAAAACCCTTCGGTACAACCGTGGCGTATTCGAACCAAAAATCGAACACATCGCCCATTAAAAATACTTCGGCGGCATCGACTTTAATTTTATCCAACCAAGCCACCACCAAGGTTTCACGCTCTCTGCTTTTGGCATAAGAAGGCGCACCCAAATGAAAATCGGAAGCGAAGTAAATTTTTTTAGCGGCTTGCATGGTTCAAAAGTACAGAAAAAATTAATGCGCCTCCAGCCAGTTCGTACCCTCACCAATTTCAACTTCAATGGGCACATTTACGGGCATGGCGTTTACCATCCTATTGTGTATAATGAATTTTAACTTTTCTACTTCTCCTTTGGGCACATCAAACACCAATTCATCATGCACCTGCATGGTCATACGGGCGGCTAACTTTTGATCTATGATATCTTGGTGAATGCGAATCATGGCCAGCTTAATCATATCTGCAGCCGATCCTTGTATGGGGGCATTAATGGCATTTCGTTCGGCAAAGCCACGCACCGTAGCATTTTGCGAATTGATATCACGCAAGTAGCGTCTGCGGCCCATGATGGTTTGTACATAGCCGTGTTCTCGGGCAAAAATCATGGTATCTTGCATGTAGCGTTTTACGCCGGGGTATTGCTGAAAGTAATTGTCAATAATCTCAGCGGCTTCTTTTCTCGGAATGCCTAAGTTTTGCGAAAGTCCGAATGCCGATTGACCATAAATAATTCCAAAGTTTACCGCCTTGGCATTTCTACGCTGGGTAGCGTCTACTTCGGCCAAAGGCACGCCATATACTTTTGCCGCCGTTGCGGTATGAATATCTAAGCCTTGGGCAAAGGCCTCTAACATATTGGCATCTTTACTAATTTCGGCAATTAAGCGCAACTCAATTTGCGAATAATCGGCAGATAGCAACACGTGGTTGGCATCTCTAGGAATGAAGGCCTTGCGCACTTCACGCCCCCGTTCGGTACGTACCGGAATGTTTTGCAAATTGGGGTTGTTTGAACTTAAACGCCCCGTAGCCGCTACGGCTTGGTTGTAGGAAGTATGAATACGGCCCGTTCTCGGGTTAAGTAATTGCGGTAAGGCATCTACATAGGTAGATTTTAATTTTTGTAATTGGCGGAAATCTAAAATATCCTGCACAATATCGCTCTTATGCGCCAAGGCCGATAAAACATCTTCGCCGGTTTGGTATTGGCCAGTTTTGGTCTTTTTGGCTTTGGGGTCTAGCTGTAATTTATCGAACAGCACTTCGCCCAATTGTTTAGGCGATGCAATGTTGAAGCGTACGCCTGCTTTTTCGTAAATGCTTTTTTCTAATTGAGCAATATCTATCTCCAACTGCTTGGATAATTCGTGCAGTGCTGCGGTATCTAAAGAAACACCTTCCCGTTCCATATCGGCCAACACATACACCAAAGGGTGTTCCATATTGGCCAATAAGGTATCGCCATTTACCGGTTGCAAGAGTGGCTCAAAAGCTTGTTTCAACTGCAGAGTAATGTCGGCATCTTCGGCGGCGTACTCGGTAATTTTATCTAGGGGGACATCTTTCATGCTGCCTTGGCCTTTGCCTTTGGCTCCAATTAAGCTGGTAATAGAAATGGGTGTATAACCTAAATAGTTTTCGGCCAAAATATCCATGCCGTGGCGACTATCGGGGTCGAGCACGTAATGCGCCAACATGGTATCGAATAATTTTCCTTGTACTTCAAGACCGTAATTTTTCAATACCAAAATATCAAACTTAATGTTTTGACCAATTTTACCAATGGCCGGATTTTCTAAAATGGGCTTAAAAAAAGAAAGCAATTGCAAACAAGCTTGGCGGTTTTCGGGAGCAGGAACATACCAGGCTTCTCCGGGTTTAATAGCAAAAGAAAGGCCCACCAATTCGCAATTATTGGCATCGGTGCCGGTGGTTTCGGTATCGAAACAAATTTCCGATTGGGCTGCCAAGAGGCTAATTAAGGTGGCTTGTTTATCTAGAGTATCTGCCAAATGATAGCTGTGTGGCGTGTTTTCTGCGTTTTTTGCGACTTTGGCGGGCTCATCAAAGGCATCTAAATGCAATTGTTTGCTCACTACTTTTTCTATATCCACCGTATTGCCAAACAAATCGGTTTGGGCAGCGTGATGCACCGGAGCTGCAGTACTTGCCTGAGTGGCGGCTACGCTAAACTCTTCGCCAAAAACTCGTCGGCCAAGGGTTCTAAATTCGAGCTCGGCAAATAAAGGCTCGAGCACACTACGATCGGGTTCTTCAATTAATAAGGTTTGCGGATCTAGGGCCACAGGAGCATCTAAAATAATGGTGGCTAGTTTTTTGGAAAGCAGGCCTTGTTGCGCAAAATTTTCTACGTTTTCACGCATTTTTCCTTTTAACTCGTGGCTATGGGCAATGATATTTTCCATAGAACCATACTGCTTAATAAGCAGCTTGGCTGTTTTTTCGCCAATGCCGGGTATACCCGGAATATTATCTACCGCATCGCCCCAAAGGCCTAAAATATCAATTACTTGATCTATCCGATCTATCTCCCATTTGGCCAACACCTCTTTTACGCCCATAATTTCTACATCGTTACCCATACGGGCCGGCTTGTAAATAAAAATGTTTTCGGAAACGAGTTGCGCAAAATCTTTATCGGGGGTCATGCAGAAAACGGTGAAGCCTTCTTGCTCTGCTTTTTTGGCTAGGGTGCCAATTACATCGTCGGCTTCATAGCCATCGGAACTGATTACGGGAATGTTAAAGCCTTCTATTAAACGAATAATGTAAGGAATGGCGGTAGCCAAATCTTCGGGCATGGCTTCGCGGTGGGCTTTGTAGGCTTCGAATTCTACATGGCGCTCGGTGGGTGCCGAAGTATCAAACACCACGGCCATATGGCTTGGTTTTTCTTTTTTGAGCACCTCTAACAGCGTATTGGTAAAACCCATTACTGCCGAGGTATTTAAGCCGGCGGCGGTATAACGGGGGTTTTTACTGAAAGCAAAATGTGCCCGATAGATGAGGGCAAAGGCGTCTAAAAGAAATAATTTTTTCATGTATACAGGGACTTGCCAAAGCGCAAGCTTCCAAATTTAATAATTGGCGGTGTAATAACGGGTTTTTATTTCCTACAGATACAATCTACCAAATGATCGTTTACCATGCCTGTGGCTTGCATGTGGGCATAGCAAATGGTGGTGCCAAAAAACTTGATGCCTCGTTTTTTGAGGTCTTTGGCAATTTTATCGGAAAGTTCGGTGCGGGCGGGTACTTCTTTTAAACCTTTCCACTGATTTACAATCGGCTTTTTTTCGGGAAGATATCCCCAAATAAATTCGGAAAAACTCCCAAATTCTTTTTGAATGTCTAAGAAAATTTGGGCATTGCGAATGGTGGATTGTATTTTTAACCGGTTGCGAATGATGCCGCTGTCTTGCATTAAACGTTCCGCATCGGCAGGGGTAAATTGCGCCACCTTAACCGGATCGAAATTGGCAAAAGCTTTGCGATAACCTTCCCTGCGACGCAAAATAGTAATCCAACTTAAGCCGGCTTGTGCCCCTTCTAGTACTAAAAATTCAAATAAAGTGCGATCGTCATACACCGGTATCCCCCATTCTTCATCGTGGTATTTTACATACAAGGGGTCGGTACCGCACCAGCCGCACCGAACGGATAAGTCGCTTGACATATTAATCTATTTGAATGGGATAATGGCTTAACAATCCGGGTAAGCCCTCTACTGAAAATTTGGCTTGGTTTACCTTATTTTGATCTGGCTGAATGGTAAAATTACGGGCTGTTCGGAAGTCGGCTTTTTCAAGTATGGTCTGCTCAAACACCGCCCGATTTAAATCGCACTGCTCAAATTGAACGCCAGTGAGATCTGCTTCTCCAAATTCAACTTCTTGCAAGCTACAAGAACTAAATAGGGTGTTTTTGAGCTTTCGCTTATAAAAAGATGAAAAATCTAGATTACACCGAGTAAAGCTTACTTCAAATAAAAAATCAGTGCAATACTCAAAGCGTAAACCGATGAGTTTACAATCTGTAAAATGAACATTTCGGAAGGCCGTACGGGTAAGGTGAACGTTGCTCAGGTTACATGCTGTAAATTCGCAATTGGTAAACAGCACCTCGGTTATATCTGCTGCGGTGAAATCGCAATTCATAAAAACACAGTCTTCGTATTCGCCTTTTTTAAATTCGCCGGCAGCGAAACTCAGGTTTTCAAAACGCTGTTCAAAAAAAATGTCCATGGATGTATTATGCATTCAGTTCATCCCAATACTCCACCGCTCTACGGTAGTGTGGAATAACAATGGAGCCGCCCACTAGATTGGCAATCATAAAAATCTCGTTCATTTCTTCGGAATTTACCCCGGCTTCGTGGCACTTGCCCAAATGATACTTAATGCAATCGTCGCAACGCAAAACCATAGAGGCTACTAAGCCCAACATTTCTTTGGTTTTTACATCCAAAGCACCGTCGGCATAGGTGGTGGTATCGAGCGCAAAAAAACGTTTGATATTGGTATTGCCACTCTCCATAATCCGATTGTTCATTCGGTTACGGTAGTCGTTAAATTCGTTTACTAATTTTCCCATGGTTTAAATTTACGCTTCTAAATCCAATTCTAAAGCTGGATCCCAAAAAAGGTGTTTAAAATTTATTACTTGATCGTTGCATACCCGTACTCCTTCGGCTTCGAGCAATTCTTGCATGCGGCTGGGGCTTTCGAAATGGTATTTACCGGTGAGCAAACCTTGGCGATTGACCACCCGATGTGCCGGCACTGGCGGATGCACAGTATGTGCCCCGTTCATGGCATAACCTACCATTCGCGACGAGCCTTTGCTACCCAAATAGGCGGCAATGGTACCGTAAGAAGTTACCCTGCCCCGCGGAATTAAGCGGACCACTTGATATACTTGCTCAAAAAAGTCAGCTCTCTCCATTAAGCAAAACTAAAGCGTACGTAATTGATGTTTTTATGGTGGGTCAAGTATTTTTTCTCGTAATAGGTTTTTATCGACAATACCTCGTCTACCAAATCAGAACGGTATAAATCTTCGGTGCGTACGTGTAAGGTTAAGCCAAGTTGCTCAATAGTTTCGAGCGTAAAGGCGTAAAAATCGTCGTTATCTGTTTTTAAATTAATAGGGGCCGATTCTTGAAGAATCACTTTGTATTTTTCTAAAAATCGAGGAGCGGTTAGGCGTTTTTTCTCCCGGCTTACTTGCGGTTGCGGATCGGGGAAAGTAATCCAGATTTCGCTAACTTCATCGTTATCAAAATAGTCTAGTATGTGTTCTATTTGAATACGCAAAAAAGCGACATTATCAATTCCCTCTTCCATAGCGGTTTTAGCACCCCGCCAAATGCGGTTGCCTTTATAGTCTATGCCAATAAAGTTTTTTTCTGGAAATAATTGCGCCAAGTTTACGGTATACTCTCCTTTGCCACAAGCCAATTCTAAAACCAAGGGGGCATCATTTTTAAAATGCATTTTGCTCCAATTACCTTTTAATGCTTTTCCGGCATCTAATTCGTATACATTGGCGAATGTTTCTATTTCTGCAAATCTGCGAAGTTTATCTTTACCCATGGCATTAGTTTAGGGCAACAAAAATAGTTTTATCTTTGAAGCAACCGTGGAAAAAAACGCAAAAATATATGTAGCCGGTCATCGGGGGATGGTGGGCTCGGCTATTTTAAGAAAATTACAAGCCGAGGGCTATACCAATTTGGTCATTCGCAGTTCTCAAGAACTCGATTTACGTAACCAACAAGCCGTTGCCGACTTCTTTGCGGCCGAAAAACCCGACTATGTATTTTTAGCCGCCGCCAAGGTGGGCGGTATTGTAGCCAACAATACCTACCGTGCCGATTTTTTGTACGAAAATTTGGCTATCCAGAACAACGTGATACACCAAGCATACCTACAAGGGGCGAAAAAATTGTTGTTTTTGGGTTCTAGCTGCATCTACCCTAAATTGGCACCGCAACCCTTAAAAGAAGAGTATTTATTAACGGGTTTATTGGAACCTACCAACGAACCTTATGCCATTGCCAAAATTGCCGGCATTAAATTATGCGATGCCTACCGCGACCAGTACGGTTGTAATTTTATTTCGGTAATGCCTACCAATTTGTATGGCTATAACGACAATTACCACCCCGAAAATTCGCATGTATTGCCTGCTTTAATTCGCAAATTTCATGAAGCAAAAACAAGTGGTAGCGCTAGCGTGACTATTTGGGGAACGGGCAGCCCGTTACGAGAGTTTTTATTTGCCGACGACTTGGCCGATGCTTGCTATTTTTTAATGCAAGAGTACAATGAGGCTGGCTTGGTAAACATTGGCACGGGCAACGATTTAAGCATTAAAGATTTAGCACTATTGATAAAAGAGGTGGTGGGTTTTACCGGCGACTTGGTGTTTGACACCAGCAAACCGGATGGTACTCCCCGCAAACTATTGGATGTTTCTAAATTGCATAAATTAGGTTGGAAACACCGCATAGCATTACAAGAAGGATTGGCCTTGGCCTATCAAGATTTCCTAAAAAAATTATAACAAACATGAAAAAACTAGCATTAAGCCTATTATTTATTGGTACAAGCCTAACTATTTTCGCACAATCTGTCGAAAAAATTAAGGAAAAGAATGTAAACCGCATCATTAAAACCCTCACAGCCGACGATATGGAAGGCCGAGCTACGTTTTCAGCAGGCATAGATAAAGCCGCCAGTTTTATCGAAAGCGAATTCAAGAAAATTGGCTTACAAACGCTCGAAGGAGAAACTAACTTCCGTCAATCGTTTAGCATGAACCGCATAAAGCCCGGCACAGCCATGGTAAGTCTAAACGGAACAGCCATACCAGCCGAGCAGGTGATTGTTAGTAGCGATCAAACCCAATTGAGTTGGACTGAAGCTAGCGGTATTGAAAATATTCAACTAGCCGCCGGAGCTAATTTTGTAAATCGCTATCGCGAAATTTTACGTGCTAGTAAGTCGGCGATTGTTTGGGTAGATGCACAACATGCCGTTGCCTTTAAGCGTCTTCGCGATGGCTCGTTTAGAACCCGTATGGCGGAAAAACCAAAGGCTACTTCGGTAGTATTTATTTTAAGTGATCAGATAGCCCCTTCTTTCAGCATTTCGGCAAGCAATAGCATAGATCAAGCACCGCTGTTTAACGTAGCGGGCATGATTCCGGGCAAATCTAAAGCGAAAGAATACGTGGTTTTCTCAGCACATTACGACCATTTAGGTATTGTTAAAGCGGTAGAAGGCGATTCTATTGCCAATGGTGCCGACGATGATGCTTCGGGGACTACGGCCGTAATTGAATTAGCTAAATATTATAAAAAGATAAACAACAACGAGCGTACCTTAATTTTCGTGGCTTTTACCGCCGAAGAGGTGGGTGGTTTTGGTTCTAAATATTTTTCTTCTAAACTAAATCCCGATGATGTTGTAGCGATGTTTAACATTGAAATGATTGGGAAAGAATCGAAATTTGGCAAAAATAATGCCTTTATTACCGGCTACGAACGTTCAGATTTTGGAGAGATTTTACAGCGCAATTTAGAAGGTACCGATTTTAAATTCTATCCAGACCCATACCCAAGCCAGAATTTATTTTACCGCAGCGACAACGCAACTCTAGCGGCATTGGGCGTTCCGGCACATACCATTTCTACCGATCAAATTGACATTGATAAATTTTATCACACCGTAAATGATGAATTGGAAACACTAGACGTTTCGAATATTACGGCTACCATTAAGGCCATTGCCCTAAGTTCAAGAAGTATTGTGAGTGGGAAAGATGCACCAAAGCGGATACCGAAATTATAAGGCTTTACGCATCACATAATCGTTTAACACAAAGGTGTGGTACGGAATGTCCAAGCTTTGATGAATGTTAAACCCTTGTTTTTTATAAAAATGAACCGCTTTATTGCCGCGGTTTACATTGAGTTCCAAAATAAGCCCGCCTAAATTTTTAGCTCGAGTACTAACCTCCTCTATAAGCAGCTTACCCGTACCCATGCCTTGTTCGCTTGGCAAAAGGTAAAGTTTGTACAATTTAAAAACCTGCTCCTTCGTATTGGTCTCACTAAAAGCAGCAAAACCCACAGCCAATTCGTTTCTTTCGACTAGTAAAAAGGTGATTCCTTCGCTAAACTGTTGAGTTAAGGCCTCAGGAGAATACATCTCCTTAAGCATGTAGCTAATTTGTTCGGCCGAAATAAAAGAACTGTATGCTGGCCACCAACTTTCTTCAGCTAACTGACCAATGGTTGAAATATCGGTAGGGTTTGCCGTTCGAATACTCAAACTCATAACTCTTCGGCAATAAATAAGAAGGGTTGTTCAAAAGTTAGGGCATAAAAGCCGTCTTTTTCAGTTTCGAATTCATGAAATCCGAGGTGTTTTAAGCCTTCTATTTGCAGATTTTTGGCATCGTGGAGCAAGTGTAATTTTTGCCCACCGATTTGCCATTTACTAAATCCGGAACGGATAGGCATAATTTTTTTATCGGAGGTGAAAATCACCAAATTGATGATATCAACAAATAACACGTAGTCTTTCAGCAAAAATTCTTCAGCAATAACATTTACCGCCGGATAGCCTTCGGCCACCAAATATTTCAAGGCATCTTCCAATGGCTCGTACTCGGTAAGCACGATATGGGTATGTTCTTGTGCATTAAAATTTCGATTTTGGGTAACTACGGCATCAATTTTAATACCCAAAGAATCGGCATAGTCATACACCTCTTCGGTTACCATAACAGTTGGGCTCCACTCTAGCAATTGGCCCAATTGTTCGTTAGCGAAATGCGCCAAATTGACAATGAGTAGGGCTGGTTCTTGTTTTTCTCTAACGATATGGTGCGACGACATCTATTTAATAAGTTCGTTTACCGGAGTGCCAATGCTGCCGTTGGGCATTTGTACATGCAACAATGCCGCCAAGGTGGCTGCAATATCGGTCATGTGAGTAGGGGCATTGGTTTTACCATGTTTTACCCCCCAACCCATAAACACCAAAGGAATGTGCGCATCGTAAGGGTTCCAACTTCCATGAGTAGTTCCCGTAGCACCATAACCGGCAAACCAACCGGGTTGTAAAATGAGTTGGATGGCTCCGCTGCGTTCGGCATAATACCCATTAATAATTCGGCTACGTAACACATCAGGAATAGACGCTTGTTGCACCGCCTTTTGATCAATTGCATTGGCCACTCCTTCTTGGCTTTGCAGGTACGCAATGCAATCAGAAATAATAGCTTGTTCGTTTAACTTAGCTTCGGCAATGGCGGGGTTATTTAAATTTACCTGGTAATTATCTAAACTCAATACCAATTTTTTGGTTTGATATTTTTCTTCTAACAGCGTATTAAGCCCAGCCATGATTTTGGCTGCGGGCCATAAACCTGCCGGAATATTTTGGTCGTTCAATAAAGCAGGGTTGTGTGCACAGCCATGATCTGCAGAAAGAAATACAGTATAATTGCCTTTCCCAACAATTTTATCTAAGTAGGCGAAAAATTTAGCAAAATCTTGGTCTAGGCGCAAATAGGTATCTTCTACTTCAACAGAATTCGGACCAAAGGTGTGACCAATATAATCGGTAGACGATAAACTTACGGCTAAGAAATCAGTTACCGTATTTTTACCCAATTGCTCATTTTCAATAGCCGCTTTAGCCATATCTAGCGTAAGTGAATTCCCGTAGGGTGTAGTGCGTAGGAGTTTATAATTAGGTAGCTCACCCTGATTTAAAATTATAGGAAATACCGGTTGGGTATTCCCAGCCAGTTTGCCTTCGTAAGCATTGTTATCTTTAAAACTTTGTGTGTAGGTATCTATTGAATATAAGGTATTCCAGTTTTGCTTTAAATAGGCATCAGCTTTTTTCTGATCGTTAAAATTTTTCACCCAAACAGGCAAATCCTTCATATAATAGGTACTGGTAATCCAGCCGCCTGTTAAATCATCGTACCAGTAAGCCGCATCGGCACTATGGCCGGCGGGCAAAATACCCCCACGGTCTTTTAAGGCAATACCAATTACTTTTGATTTGAAATTGGTGGCCAACTTCAACTCATCGGTTATGGTGGTGGTAAGTAGGTTTCTAGGAGACATTTTTCCGGCTTTAGACGTGCTGCCCACGGTTTGTACCGTTTCGTCTTCGGTACAGTACATGGATTTTCCGGTTTTTTGTATAATAAAATCGTTGCCAGCAATGCCATGAATAGCCGGTACAGAACCGGTATAAATGGTCGTATGGCCAATGGCAGTAACCGTCGGAATGTAATCAATCATGGTATTTTCGCAAGAAAAACCTTCGTTGAGCATGCGCTTAAAACCACCCGATTGGTAGCGGTCGTAATAACGATACAAAAAATCCCAACGCATTTGATCTACCACCAAGCCTACTACCAATTTTGGTCGCGGCAAAGAAGTGTTAGCCGGTTTAGATTGTGCTTGTGCAACTACTGCACTTAAAAAAAGGCAACTAAATAGGAGGTTTTTAAATCTGCTCATGGGCTTAATAGTTATGGTGCAAATATCGTTAAAACTTCAGGTTTAAAGAAATTAAGAAATTACGTGTGGCCTGCGGATAATAGTAGTTTTCGGTAGTGAAATTCCCCCCATAGATATAACTAAAGGTATAGCCATTGGCTTCGTATTTCTTGTTAAAAACGTTATTAACTAATACACTTAAGGCAATATTTTTTGCCAATTTTGACTTAAAATTGTAATTAATGCGGAGGTTATGGACTAGCATTTCACCAATTCTACGTTCCGCACTAGACGTATTATCTAAGTATTGTCGACTCACATATTTACCAATAAAAGCAATTTCGGCGTGCTTAAAAGGGGTAAAATCCCATTCGCCCGAAGCCACGAATGCTGGCGAAAAAGCAATATCAGTATGTGTATATTCTGTGCCTATCTGCGTACCATTATCGTAATTATCTATGTAATTGGTAAAACGTTTAATTTTGTTTTGGCTCCATGTCGCGTTGGCTTTCCAAGCCCATTTTTCACTTAATTTTAAGCTGGCCTCGGCTTCAAAGCCTAAGCGATAACTATTGGGTACGTTAGTGCGGCTATACTCACCTACATCGTTAATTGCGCCGGTTAAAATAAGTTGGTTGTTGTATTTCATAAAATAAGCGTTTAGCGCTGCACTGAAATTACTACGGCTAAATCGATAGCCTGCTTCTATATCGGTTAAACGTTCAGAAACGGGGCGGCTAGCTGGCGTAGCATTCACAAAATCATTACGGTTAGGTTCTTTATTCGCTACCGCCAAAGAAGCATAGAACTGCTCCTGAGGATTGATTTGAAAGCTTAATCCCACCTTCGGATTAAAAAAGTTTAGAGATACAGCTTGCTGAATGTTTTGCAAATTGGTATCGTAGCCCACAAATTCGTGACTCACCCGGCGATATTGCACATCGGTATAGGCTACCCAAGGGCCACGTTGCCAGGTTGATTTGGCGTACACATTCAAATCAGTTTTAAAGCCGTCGTTATTGTAATAATGCTGGCGAATTTGGCTATCGGATGCATAGGTTGCCCAAATAATTTCACCAAAATGACGGCCTTTATATTCGTTGTAAGCGCCACCTAAAGTGAAATCTAGCCCACTTTTAGGCGTATAATTTAAAGCAAAGGTGCTGCCGTAAAAATCGTTATCTAACCAACGACGGCGGATTAAATCGGTTTGAGAAATGGTGTTCCCGCCAATTAGCATGGGGCTTAAGCCATAATCGGCAAAATCTTGGTCGACTTTAAATTCTTCATAATAACCCCGACCATAGGTATAATGGAAGGCACCGCTTAAAGAAAGTGCTGGGCTAAAGTTATGTGCATACAATAACTGATAATGATCTTGGGTATAATTATCCGTTTGATCGGCGTAGGTATAGGCATTGTAGGTCCTGTTGTTAGCCAATTCTGCCTCGGGTACTCCATTCCATGCTTGGTAGGTTTTCTCGTGACCCGAAAATACATTGGCCCGAATAAGGGTATTGGCACCATACCAAGCACCACTTAAAAAGTATGATTTTAGTTTAGATGACGCCCTATCGATGTATCCGTCAGACTGAATTCTAGATAACCGACCATCAAACGTAAACTGATTGTTTAGCAGCCCCGTGCCAAAATTTAAGGTGTTTTTTTGGGTATGGTAAGAACCTAAGGTATTGTTTAGCTCGGTATAGGCCGAATCTCTACGAACGGTGGTTTGTATGTTTATACTGGCCCCAAAAGCACCAGCCCCGTTGGTAGAAGTACCCACTCCACGTTGCACCTGAATATTATCTACCGAAGAAACAAAATCGGGTAAATTCACAAAATAAGTAGCTTGGCTTTCAGGATCATTGAAAGGGATCCCGTTTAGGGTAACATTTATTCGAGAAGCGTCGCTGCCCCGAATACGGAGGCCTGTATAACCAATGCCCGTACCGGCATCCGAACTCACTACCACGCCTGGTGTTTGATTGAGTACAAAGGGTAAATCTTGACCTGTATTATTTTTTTCTAAAACCGCTTTACTCAAGTTGGTATAGGTAGTAGCACTCTGCTCGGTGGCTCTGGTAGCTTTAATAACCACTTCATCGCCAGGGAAAATGCTGGGTTTTAAAAAGAGTTCTACTTGACCATCGGCGGGTAAAGTAATGGTTTTTTCTATGGGTTGATAGCCTACAAAGCTCACCTTTAACACATAGTTTCCAGCTGCAAGGCCAGTAAAAGAAAAGCCTCCATTCTTGTCGCTAGCACGCTGTACTTTTGTACTTAAACTTACCGAGGCACCCGCTAAGCCTGCTTGTGTACGGGCATCGAGCACTTTCCCGCTAAAAGTAAGTTGCGCACAGGCTATTACCGGCAAAAGCATCGCCAATAGCGCAACGAATAATCCTTTTTTCATCTTTTTTGATTTTAAAATTTAACCATCGCTTTAAAGGGGTAAAAGCAATTTATATTAAATTTTTACCTTCCCTACGCCGGCATTATCCGGATCAGGTGCTTTGATAGTTCGCAAAACCTAGAACTATCAAATGGGTATAATCTCAGCCCGTTTTTGTGTTTGCAAGAAACAAGGCACCCCTATTTGATGGTTCAAAATTAGACTATTATTCTGAATTTTAGGTACAAATTGCGTCAGAAATAATACTTTTGCAGTACTATGCTCAGAACACACACTTGCGGAGAATTAACCTTAGCTGATTTAGGAAAAGAAATTAGCCTTTGCGGCTGGGTGCAAAAATCGCGTGATTTAGGCGGAATGACCTTTGTGGATATTCGCGACCGCTACGGGATTACCCAATTGGCTTTTAATACCGACGACAATGCCGAGTTGCGTGCCAAAGCCCGTGAACTAGGCCGTGAGTTTGTAATAAACGTACAAGGAACCGTAATTGAGCGTTCGAGCAAAAACTTAAAAATGCTTACTGGCGAAATAGAAATTAGCGTTTCGGTCGTCACTATTTTAAACCCGGCTAAGCTTCCTCCATTTTTAATTGAAGATGAGACCGACGGCGGCGACGAGCTACGGATGAAATACCGCTACCTCGATTTACGCCGTAACCCAGTTCGTAATAATTTAGTACTTCGCCATAAAATGGCACAAGAAGTACGCCGTTACCTCGATGGGCTAGACTTTATTGAGGTAGAAACTCCGGTATTAATTAAATCTACGCCAGAAGGTGCCCGCGATTTTGTGGTACCAAGCCGTATGAATGCCGGCGAATTTTACGCCTTGCCCCAATCGCCCCAAACCTTTAAGCAATTGTTAATGGTATCGGGTTTCGATCGTTATTTCCAAATTGTAAAATGTTTCCGCGACGAAGATTTACGTGCCGACCGGCAACCTGAATTTACTCAGATTGATTGCGAAATGGCTTTTATTGAACAAGAAGATATTTTAAACGTATTTGAAGGCTTAATTAAACAACTCTTTAAAAACGTTAAAGGCATTGATTTAGGCTCGGTACCTCGTATGACTTATGCCGATGCCATGCGTTTATACGGATCGGATAAACCCGATACCCGTTTTGGAATGCACTTTGTAGAACTAAACGACGTAGTAAAAGGGGCTGATTTTCCGGTATTTGATGCTGCCGAATTGGTAGTGGGTATTAAAGCCGAAGGTTGCGCCGAGTATACCCGCAAGCAATTAGACGAATTAACCGATTTTGTAAAACGTCCGCAGGTAGGCGCCACCGGATTGGTGTACTGCCGTTACCAAGCAGATGGCACTTTAAAATCATCGGTAGATAAATTTTACAGCGAAGAGAAATTAAAAGCGTGGGCTACAGCATGTAATGCAAAGCCCGGCGATTTGATCTTAGTAATGGCCGGCCCTGCCGAAAAAACTCGTAAACAACTCAACGAATTGCGCCTAGAAATGGGCAACCAGTTAGGCTTGCGTGATAAAAACACCTTCGCTCCGCTTTGGGTTTTAGATTTTCCGCTATTGGAATGGGACGAAGAAAGTGGGCGTTACCATGCCATGCATCATCCGTTTACCTCACCAAAACCTGAAGATATTGCCTTGCTTGACAGCCAACCCGGCGACGTACGAGCCAATGCCTACGATATGGTTGTGAATGGAACCGAAATTGGTGGCGGTTCTATCCGTATTCACGATAGGGCGCTACAATCTATTATGTTTAAACACTTGGGTTTTAGCCCAGAAGAAGCTCAAAAGCAATTTGGCTTTTTATTAGAAGCCTTTGAATATGGTGCTCCTCCGCACGGCGGTATTGCCTTTGGTTTCGATAGGTTGGTTTCTATTTTCGCTGGATTAGATTCTATCCGCGATGTAATTGCCTTTCCTAAAAATAATTCGGGCCGCGATGTGATGATCGATTCTCCATCTACTATTTCTGAAGAGCAGTTGAAAGAGTTGAGCATCAGAACAACGAATTAAATTCAACTTTTTAGTGGAAGGATTATTGTATTGATTCGATGGTAAGCATTGAACCGGTTGATCATACGAAACAAACTAAAATAGTTCAACATAAAAAAACCCTGAAGCCTGCTCCAGGGTTTTTTTATAGCCTAAAATGGCAAATCGTCATCGGGAGCCGATTCATCAAAATCTACGGGCATTTCTTCGGGGTTTCTTTCTGCAGGAGATTTACTACCATCGTAATCGCTTTTACGACCAAGCATGGTAAAATTATCGGCAACTATTTCGGTAGTATAGCGCTTATTTCCCTCCTTATCATCATAAACACGGGTACGAAGTTTCCCTTCTAAATAAATCAACTTCCCCTTTCGAAGGTATTTTGCAGCAATTTCAGCCAAGCCACGCCAAATTACTACATTGTGCCATTCTGTTTGCTCTACTTTTTTACCATCTTTAGTAGTATAGCTTTCTGAAGTGGCTAGCGAAAAACTAACCATGCTTGAGCCGCTATCTAAATGTCGAACTTCAGGGTCCTTGCCCAAATGTCCAACTAAAATAACTTTGTTAATTCCAGACATATCTTTAAGATTTAATTAATTTAATTTGAAGGTAAATAATTTTATTATAAATTCAAATATCAATTTTGGTTGTGCTATATTTTCTAATTCTGCCAAGGGTAAAAACTGCTCCTTATTAACTAAAAAATAAGTATCTGATACTTCCATGACTATAAATTGTGCAAATATTCGTTGATGAGATAGCAAATGTTTTACTGGACCGTGCACCCATTTAATATGGCTAAGGTCTTTAAATTTTTGTTTAAAATCGTCGGTACATACCAAATCTCCGGGTGAAAGTGCTGTACGGCTTTCGAGTAAAGGAAATTCGTACAAACCTTGCCAAATATCGCCAGCACCACGTTGTTGCATGGCAATGCTATCGTCATGTAGCAGAACTATATAGTTAAAAAACCGTTCCCGAGCAGGCTTTTGCTTCAATTTTACAGGCAAATATTGAATTTGATTGGTGGAAAAAGCAGTACAACTGGTACGCAATGGGCAAGTTTCGCAAAGTGGACTTTTGGGTTTGCACTGCAAAGCACCAAACTCCATAATGGCTTGATTGTATACACCAGCTAATTTTGGAGGTAATAGTTCTTGCGCCAATGCCGAAAATTGTTTTTTTCCTTCACTAGAATTTATAGGTGTATCTATGCCAAAATATCGAGCCAGCACACGAAACACATTCCCATCTAGCACCGCTCTCGGCTCATTGCTCGAAAAAGAAGAAATGGCAGCAGCTGTATAGTCTCCTACACCTTTCAAGCGTACTAAATCATCATAGGAACTAGGGAAACGTCCATCAAACTGCTCCATAACCATTTTAGCAGTGCGGTGCATGTTCCGAGCTCTCGAATAATAACCCAAACCCTGCCAATCGTTTAAAATTTCGCCCTCACTAGCAGCAGCAAAATCGGCTATGGTAGGATAATGAGTTAAAAATCGATGGAAATAAGGTAAACCCTGATCAACCCTAGTTTGTTGCAAAATAATTTCAGATAGCCAGAGCACATAGGGATTGGTGCTATGCCGCCAAGGCAAATCACGTTTATGCTCCTGGTACCAGGCTATTAATTCGTTTGCAAAAGTCATTTGGTTATAAATTTGAAAGCGTGTAGGCCACAAAAATAGCTTAGTATTTGTTTTATAGCGACTTGCTGTAAAAAAATCGTGTATTTATTTCCCAAATTGATTTTAAAAAGATACCTTTGCAACCCAAAAACAATACAAATATTATACATAAAGCTATATAACACTACACTATGACTAAGGCAGAAATTATCGCAGAAATTGCTACTAAAACCGGAATTGAAAAAGGTGATGTACAAGAAACCGTTGAAGCGTTTTTTAAAGTTGTAAAAAACTCAATGGTAGGTGGAGAAAACGTATACGTAAGAGGGTTTGGTAGTTTTATAGTGAAAAAACGTGCTAAAAAAACAGCCAGAAATATTTCTAAAAATACCGCCATTATTGTGCCTGAGCATTTTGTACCTAGTTTTAAACCTGCTAAAATTTTTGTAGATAAAGTAAAAAACGGGAATAAATCTAAAATTGCCTAACACACGTAATGTTTAGCTCCAAACAAATAGCCGTACTTGTATTAATTGCCGTACTTGTTGCTGCCTTGTTTTCGCTAAATATTAAAGGATTACAAAAAGAAGAGGCTTCGAAACCAACAACTGATGCAAAAGAGCAAAAAGTAGTTGCACTTAGCCTCGAACAAATTTCTGAATCAGCTAAACAGAGTATCAATGCTAGTTTAGCCGCAGAAATTACGAGCTTAGAAACAGCGCTTAAAAACGCTAATGAGTCAAGTAAACTTGCCTTGTACAAGCAACTTGCTCAAAAATGGGACGATGTAAATGTGGCTGCGCCAAGTGCATTTTATAAAGAATTGGTTGCACAAACAGAGTCCACGTACGAAAATTGGGTTTTAGCCGGTGATCAATCAACCGCTGCTTACCAAACTACCCAAGATTCTACCACTCAGCCTGTTTTGGTACAAAAAGCAATTACTGCTTACCAAGCAGCTTTAAAACTAAACCCGGCAAGCTTAGATGCAAAAACGGGCTTAGGTAGTGCATACGTTAGCGGAACAGCTAATCCAATGCAAGGAATTCAATTACTACTCGAAGTGGTAAAAGAAGATCCAAAAAATGTAAAGGCCAACACGAACCTCGGTTTATTTTCTATGCGTTCGGGCCAATTTGACAAAGCGGTAACACGCTTTAAAACAGTTATTGAACAAAAACCCGATCCGGAAGCTTGGTTTTACCTAGCAACCAGTTACGAAAATCTGGGCCAAAACAAGGATGCCATTCTTGCTTATGAAAAAAGTAAAGAATTAGCCGCCGACCCTGGATTGAGTAATTTTGTGGATCAAAAAATAAAAGCATTAAAAAAATAACAGAATTTTAAAACATTAAAAGAAAAAGCTATGCCAAGCGGAAAGAAAAGAAAAAGACATAAAATGGCTACTCACAAGCGCAAAAAGCGTTTAAGAAAAAACAGACACAAGAAAAAATAAGCGCTTTTTAAGCAATCTTATTCTAGGTAACCTCCCGTGCTTACGCGGAGGTTATTTGTATTTGTTTTAGAAATCAATTCTTAAAAACATGTAACCGGTGCAAATCGGTTAATAAATGAGTAGCCCTTGGTTAAAGAACTAATTATCAATTCTGGACCTCAGGGGTCCACAATTGCCTTATTACAGGACAAGCAACTCGTAGAACTAAACAAAGAGCAAGTCAACAACAATTATGCTGTTGGCGATATTTATCTGGGTAAAATCAAAAAGATTATGCCCGGCTTAAATGCAGCTTTTGTTGATGTTGGCTACGAGAAAGATGCTTTTTTGCATTACCTCGACCTTGGTCCGCAGGTAAAATCGTTGATGAAACTGACTAAATACATCAAGTCGGGCAACCATCAAGATAAATTATTAAACAATTTTAAGCTAGAGGAAGAAATTACCAAATCGGGTAAAATAGCCGATTTGGTAAGCCGCAACATGTTGCTGCCGGTACAAATTGCCAAAGAGCCTATCTCTACCAAAGGGCCACGCCTAAGTGCCGATTTGTCTATTGCTGGGCGCTTTGTGGTATTGGTGCCTTTTTCAGACGCCACTTCAATCTCTAAAAAGATAAAAAGTAATGGCGAACGCACCCGTTTGCGCAAAATTATCGAAAGCATTAAACCTAAAAACTTTGGCGTAATTATTCGCACCGTATCTGAAGGGAAAGGCGTAGAAGAATTACAAAAAGATTTATTGGACTTGGTTGCTAAATGGGAACGTTTTACTACCCGTTTAAAAACAACTAACCCAGCAGAAAAAGTGCTGGGCGAAATGGGCCGCACCTCTACTATTCTTCGCGATATCTTAAATCCGGATTTTGCCAATGTTTATATTGATGATGCCGCTTTATATGAAGAAGTACGTGCCTATGTACACGAAATTTCTCCAGAAATGGAGAAAATAGTAAAGCACTACAAGCAAAAAGAGCCTATTTTTGAGCATTTTGGAGTAGATAAACAAATTAAAGCCGCATTTGGCAGAACGGTTAATTTACCGGGTGGTGCTTATCTAGTAATTGAGCATACCGAAGCTTTACACGTAATTGATGTAAACAGCGGCAACAGAACGGCTAGCAAAGAAAACCAAGACGAAAACGCTTTCTTGGTAAACAAAGAAGCCGCTCGTGAAATTGCCCGCCAGTTGCGTTTACGCGATATGGGTGGTATTGTTGTAGTCGATTTTATAGACATGCACAAACCGGCCAACCGCAAAGAGTTGTTTGATTACTTACGTGAGCAAATGAACTTAGATCGGGCTAAACACACCATTTTACCTCCAAGTAAATTTGGGTTGGTGCAAATTACCCGCCAGCGTGTTCGCCCAGAAATGAACATCATTACCAACGAAAAATGCCCATCTTGTGATGGTACCGGTGAAATTAAAGCCAGCATAGTATTGTTAGATGATGTTGCCGCCAACTTGGCTTTCATTATTAAAGAACAAAACGAAAAAAATATTACCCTTTGCGTACATCCATACATTGAGGCCTACATTAAAAAAGGAATTTTCAACTTACAGTGGAAATGGTTCTCAAATTACGGCCGTTGGATTAAAGTAAAAGCAGAACCTTCTTATCACCTTACAGAATTTCACTTTCTGAATAGTAAAGAAGAAGAAATAAAGTTATAAGTAATGGGTTTTAGGTTGTATGTTTTAAAAATTGATTAAGAACCTGTAACTTAAAACCCAGAACTAAACCCTTTAATCCATTGGCTAAATCTAAATCTGCGTATTTCTGTCAAAGTTGCGGCTACGAGTCGGCCAAATGGCTAGGCAAGTGCCCCTCGTGCAACCAATGGAATACCTTTGTAGAGGAGGTTATTGAGAAAAATTCTGCAGCTATACCCGATTGGAAAACAAGCAATTCGGGCAAAAGAGCCAATAAACCGGTCGCCATACACGAAATTTCGTTTAAAGAAGAGAACCGCTTAATTACCCCCGATGCCGAACTGAACCGAGTGTTGGGTGGAGGCATTGTTCCGGGATCTTTGGTATTAATTGGTGGAGAACCCGGTATTGGTAAATCTACCCTCATGTTGCAGGTTTCCTTAAACTTGCCGGGCTTAAAAGTACTTTACGTTTCGGGCGAAGAAAGCGAACAGCAAATTAAAATGCGTGCCGAGCGATTGCTAAAAGCAAGCAAAGCCGATTGCTACATTTTAACCGAAACTTCAACTCAAAATATTTTTAAACAAATTGAAACCATAGCGCCTCAATTGGTGGTTATAGATTCTATACAAACCCTACATTCGGCGCATATAGAATCTACACCAGGTAGCGTGTCGCAAGTACGCGAATGCACCGCCGAATTGTTGCGTTTTGCCAAAGAAACCGGTACACCCGTATTTTTAATTGGCCACATTACCAAAGATGGTACCATTGCTGGACCAAAAATATTGGAACACATGGTAGATACCGTTCTTCAGTTTGAAGGCGACCGTCACCACGTGTACCGTATTTTGCGTTCGGTAAAAAACCGTTTTGGCTCTGCTGCCGAATTGGGTATTTACGAAATGCAAGGCAGCGGCCTCCGCGAAGTTTCTAACCCTTCCGAAATATTACTCTCTCAACGAGATGAACCGCTAAGTGGCATTACCATTTCTGCTATGTTAGAAGGCATGCGCCCCATGCTTATTGAAACGCAAGCCTTGGTAAGCCACTCGGCTTACGGCACGCCTCAGCGTTCGGCTACGGGCTTTGATACCCGCCGGATGAACATGTTGTTGGCCGTATTAGAAAAGCGCTGTGGTTTCCGCTTAAGCACCAAAGATGTGTTTTTAAATATTGCCGGTGGCTTACGGGTAGAAGATCCGGCTATTGACTTAGCCGTAGTGGTTGCTATTATCAGTTCGCATGAAGATTTGCCAGTACCGACTAAAGCTTGTTTTGCAGCTGAGGTTGGTTTATCTGGAGAAATAAGAGCCGTTAACCGCATTGAGCAACGCATTGCCGAAGCCGAAAAATTAGGCTTTGAACAAATTTACATCTCCAAATACAATAAAAAAGGCTTAGACTTAAAGCGCTACCAAATAGAAATTAAAACCGTAGCCAAAGTAGAAGAAGTGTTTTCGGCACTTTTTGGGTAAAATACGCTGTTAATTATTTTCTTTATAACCCATGCTTAGGTTGGTGTCGCCGTTTAATTTGATATGTATTACAGCCACCTTTTTACCTAAATTTTTAAAACTCACTCGGTTATCCTTAGCCACACGGTATTCCTGTTTATCTCCTTTATTAAGCACCCCCAAAGAGGTACTCACTTCAGATTGATATTTTTGGATAAATACTTCTACCGGAGTGTTGGTGGTGTTTTGAATTACCGCTGTATAACTTCCATGCTGGCCTTCACCCAAAACAAATGATTTTTCAGGATCAATAGTAGTTTGAGAAGTTAGTACACCGAAAATTTTGCAGGATTGAAAAAAACAACGCTGAATAGCAACAGAATAAGAACACTTCTCATTTTATAAATTGATTGATACATTTATTTACTCAAGTACATCGATTTCTCTTTGTACAATTTAATAAAGTACGGATCTTCTAAATCTTTAATAAAACGAATGGCTTCACCGGTAGATTTCATTTCTGGACCTAGCTCTTTCTCAATTTCGGGGAATTTATCGTGAGAGAATACCGGTTCTTTAATGGCATAGCCTTTTAGCTTACGCACAATGGTAAAATCTTTCAATTTCTTAAACCCTAGCATCACCTTGGCGGCAATATTAATGTAAGGCACATCGTAGGCTTTGGCAATAAATGGCACCGTGCGTGAAGCACGTGGATTGGCCTCAATGACATACACATCTCCATTTTTTACCGCAAACTGAATGTTCAACAAACCACGAACATTGAGCGCTTTAGCCAATTTAATGGTGTATTCTTCCATCTTATCTTGCACCGCAGCTGGAAGGCTAAATGGTGGCAATACCGCACTCGAATCGCCGGAGTGGATACCAGCAGGCTCAATATGCTCCATCATGCCAATAATATGTACATCTTCCCCATCGCAAATAGAATCCGATTCGGATTCTTCGGCTCTATCTAAGAAATGATCAATTAATACCCGATTACCCGGCATGGCTCGTAGTAATTTTACTACGGCATTTTCTAAATCTTCATCGTTAATTACAATACTCATGCCTTGGCCACCCAATACATAACTAGGGCGCACCAATACCGGATAGCCTACTTCATGAGCAACCACCAATGCCTCTTCGGCACTTTCGGCTACGCCATATTTAGGGTACGGAATGCCTAAATCTTTCAATAAATCAGAGAAACGGCCGCGATCTTCGGCAATATCCATATTGTCAAAAGAGGTACCTATAATTTTGATGCCGTTCTCGTGGAGTTTTTCGGCCATTTTTAAAGCCGTTTGACCGCCTAACTGCACAATAACGCCTTCGGGTTTTTCTAAGTCGATAATTTCGCGAACATGCTCCCAAAACACCGGCTCAAAGTATAACTTATCGGCCATGTTAAAATCGGTAGAAACCGTTTCGGGGTTACAGTTTATCATAATAGCCTCGTAACCGGCCTCTTTGGCAGCCAATAATCCGTGTACACACGAATAATCAAATTCAATACCTTGGCCAATACGGTTTGGGCCAGAGCCCAACACGATGATTTTTTTCTTATCACTCACCTCCGATTCGTTCTCGTCTTCAAACGTTGAGTAGTAATATGGCGTTTGTGCAGGAAATTCTGCCGCACACGTATCTACCATTTTATACACTCGTTTAATGCCTAGTTCGCGGCGGCGATTGTATACTTCATCTTCCGTTACGTTGCCCAACAGCCAAGCCAATTGCGCATCCGAATAGCCCCGTTGTTTTAGGGTGATGAAAAAGTCTTTAGAAATCGTTTCTAACGTAACGTTTTTTAATTCTTGTTCTAGCGTAACCAATTCCTGAATTTGTACCAAGAACCACTTATCTATGTGTGTAATTTTCCGAATAGATTCTAGTGGCACCCCTAAGCTAAAGGCATCTTTTACGTGGAATAACCTATCCCAGCTCGGATGCTCCAAGCTGTGCATAATTTCTTCGAGGTTGCGGCTTTGGCGACCATCGGCACCCAAGCCTAAACGGTTGGTTTCTAAACTCTGGCAGGCTTTCTGCAAGGCCTCAATAAAGCTGCGGCCAATACCCATTACTTCACCTACCGATTTCATTTGTAAGCCCAACTGGGTATTTGCTCCTTTAAATTTATCAAAGTTCCAGCGTGGAATTTTTACAATCACGTAATCTAGCGTGGGTTCAAAATAGGCCGACGTAGTTTTAGTAATTTGATTTTCTATCTCATCTAAATTATAACCGATGGCCAATTTAGCGGCAATTTTAGCAATCGGATATCCGGTTGCTTTAGAGGCTAAAGCCGATGAACGGGAAACCCGTGGGTTAATTTCAATGGCAATAATTTCGTCGTTAGCAGGGTTTACCGAGAATTGCACGTTACAACCACCAGCAAAATTGCCAATAGCCCGCAACATTTTAATGGCTTGGTTACGCATGTCTTGGTAACAACGATCGCTCAGCGTCATGGCCGGAGCCACCGTAATCGAATCACCGGTATGAATGCCCATCGGGTCGAAATTCTCGATGGAGCAAATAATAATCACGTTGTCTTTATTATCGCGAAGCAATTCGAGCTCATATTCTTTCCAGCCCAACACGGCTTGCTCTACCAATACCTCGTGGGTAGGTGATGCTTGCAAACCCCGGCTTAAAGCCGCATCAAATTCTTCTTTTTTATGTACAAAACCTGCGCCCTTACCACCCAATGTATAACTTGGACGTATAACCAGCGGAAACCCAATAGCTTGAGCGGCTTCTTTTCCTTCTAAAAACGAATTCGCAATTTTCGATTTCGCTACCCCTATTCCAATCTCTACCATCAACTTGCGAAACTCTTCGCGATTTTCGGTTTTTTCTATGGCTGCTACATCTACACCTATTACTTTTACTCCGTATTTTTTCCAAAGACCCTGCTCATCTGCCTCAATACAAAGGTTTAAGGCCGTTTGTCCACCCATAGTAGGCAATACCGCATCTATTTTTTGTTCTATTAAAATATGTTCAAGACTTTCGCAATTTAGCGGCAATAAATACACATGATCGGCAATTACCTTATCGGTCATAATGGTTGCCGGGTTCGAATTAATAATCGATACACTGATGCCTTCCTCTTTTAAAGAAAGTGCAGCTTGCGATCCGGAATAATCAAACTCACAGGCTTGGCCGATAATAATGGGTCCAGAACCGATGATCAGGACAGATTGAATGGAAGTATCTTTAGGCATAGCGTAATTAAAATGTGGGATTTTACTATGCGTTTTATGCGAAAATCCCGACTTATGTGTCGGGGCATAAAGATATGAAATAGGACTTAATTTGTTGGCTAAAAAACAAAAAAAATGTGGGGTATAAAACAATTTCAATTCTTATTACGTTATAGCATAGTAATGGAGGTTTTTGGTTTGTGATGCCGAATACTTTAGTTAGTTACAATTTGGTTGGTCAAAAATCCCCTTGGTGAAAATCGAGGGGATTTTTAGTAGAAATTGGCCGAGTTCTTCTTAAGTTTGAAAAAAATCTTAAACATGAAAAAATGATTTGGGACCCTTGGCATTGGGCTTATCGGTATGAAGGCAAAATAGTAAGGGCTAGCAAATTGTACTGCAAAGTAAGCACACCTACACCGTGATTGAAACACTAAGCACCTGGCTGCAAGAGCAGTCACTTTTGGAAACAATTGGCGTAATTACGGGCATTTTGTGCGTGTATTTAGCCGCCAAAAATAACATTTGGAATTGGCCCATTGCCATTGTAAGTGTGGGCATTTATATTGTTATTTTTTTAGAAGCCAAACTCTATGCCGATACCGGCTTACAAGTATATTTCTTAGCCATGAACATGTACGGCTGGTGGTTTTGGAGTAGGAAACCCGCCGATGCGCCCAAGGTACCCGTAAAGCGTATTAGTAAAACAGAAATTCTGCTTTCACTGCTTGGGATAGTCGTATTTACAGCCCTTATTGGCTTTTTTCTTTACCATAAAACCGATGCTTCTTTCCCCTTTGTTGATAGTTTTTGCACCGCCTGTAGCCTAGTAGCACAAATTTTCTTAGCACGTAAAGTGCTGGAAAACTGGCTTATTTGGATTTTTGTTGATATTATTTATGTAGGTGTATACCTAGCCAAAGGCTTACACCTTACCGCAGGCATGTATGCCTTATACATTTACATTGCGCTCATAGGTTATTTAGCTTGGCGGAAAGAGTTTAACCAACAAAAAGCATGAGCAAGGGTATAAAAAAAATAGCCATTGTTGGGCCCGAATCTACCGGGAAATCGAGTATTTCTGCTCTATTAGCTGCACACTACCATACCGTATGGGTGCCCGAGTATGCCCGCGAATACTGCGAAAAATTGACAGCTCCTTGTACCTGGCAAGATGAAATTAACATGTTTCACGGGCAAGTGGCCTTGGAAAAAGAACTGCAGCCAAAAGCCAACAAAATCTTAATTTGCGACACCACCTTTATTACTGTAAAAATTTGGAGCGATGCCTTTTTTGGCAAAGCGCCACAAGAAGTGCTCGATGAATTACCCAAACACACCTACGATTTTTACCTGCTTATGGATGTAGATTTACCTTGGGAGGAAGACCCCTTACGAGATTTCCCTAACCAACGGGAACATTTTATGCAAGTATGGCATAAAGAGTTGAAAGCTATAAACGCCAATTACCACGTAATTTCTGGGCAAGGGGACGTACGATTTCAGCGGGCAGTGCAGGCCATTAACGGCTTTTTAGAAGTCCATTTCTAAAGAGGCATAAGTGTAAAAGTACCAATCATAGATCCAGAAACAGCTCCCTCAATCTTTAATGGCGACATATTGCTTATATCTCCCTCTAATTTAACGTTCGACAATGTGGCAGTGAAATGTTTAGATTTTAATACCCAAGTTCCATTCCCAAACTGTCCTGCTGTTGTAATAGTTCCATCAGCATTTATGGTAGCTAGAGAGTTATCGCTACCACCCGCAGTAACAGTACCTAGTGAATATTGTCCGATAATATCTATCGGTGGAGTTGTAACGTCATTTTTTTTAGAACAAGCACTTCCCATACTTATTATGGCAAAAAGCGCTACTGTAAAAATTGTTTTCATATTGTTTAAAATTAATTGAAACAGTATAAACGTTACCTGTTAGTTAAATAGTGTGTTGGCAATTTTTTCCTATTTTTAACCCATGGAATTTTTAAGCAACCCCGAAATCTGGATTTCGTTAATCACCCTAAGCGTATTAGAAATCGTTTTAGGTATCGATAACATTATTTTCATTTCCATTTTAGCCGGAAAATTACCGGAAAACCAACAAAAAAAAGCTCGTCAGTTAGGTTTAGCCCTAGCCATGATTACCCGGGTATTGCTATTACTTTCCTTAAGTTGGATGATGACCCTCACCAAGCCTATCTTCAACGTGGCTAATTTAATTGGCCTTACTGAAGGCGAATGGGTCGAAAAACTAGCCATTTCGGGTCGCGATTTAATTTTATTGATTGGAGGCTTATTCCTAATTTATAAAAGTACGAGCGAAATTCACGAGAAATTAGAAGGTACTAATCATGCAGATGGAGGTAAGAAGAAACTTTCTTTCTCAGCAACCATCGTACAAATTCTCTTATTAGATATTGTATTCTCTCTCGATTCGGTAATAACCGCAGTGGGTATGGCCAGCCATGTAGAAGTAATGATTGCTGCTGTAATTATTGCCGTTATCGTAATGATGCTAGCCGCTGGAGGCATTAGTAACTTTGTAAACAATCATCCAACGGTTAAAATGTTGGCGCTCTCGTTTTTATTGCTCATTGGTGTATCACTCTTAGCGGAAGCCTTTGAACAACACATACCAAAAGGATACGTGTATTTTGCTATGGCCTTCTCGGTTTTGGTAGAAATGCTCAACCTTCGTGTAAAAAGTAAAACCAAGCCTGTACAGCTACACAACACACCTGAGGCCCCTAAAGAAAATTAAAACACTCTACAAAGCAGTCCTTTTAAATATTCTCCCTCAGGAAAAGAAGAGCGTATGGGGTGATCTTCGGGTTGACAAAACTGATCGATAAATTGCACTTCTTTGCCGGCGTCTAAAGCCGACCAGGCCAAAATTTGCTTAAAGGTATCTATATCTACTGCTCCCGAGCAAGAAAAAGTAGCCAACAAGCCGCCTTTATTCAATAGGCCCATTGCTAATCGGTTTAAATCTTTATACGCTCTAGATGCCTTGGTTAAAGCTGAACGTGAGGGTGCATATTTAGGTGGATCGAGCACAATAATGTCGAATTTATCGCCACTCTCTAGAAAAACACGAAGCTGTTTATTTACATCCGATTGAATAGAGACCTGCTGCGAAGCTTTGAAGCCATTTAGTTTGATATTCTTCTTCAATGTATCAATAGCCAAAGCCGAACTGTCTACACTCACTACCTTTTTAGCGCCTGCAGCCAAAGCATTTAAGCTAAAGCCACCCGAGTACGAAAAACAGTCTAATACCACTTTACCTTTAGTTCGGGCCGCTACTTTTTTTCGATTCTCCCGTTGATCACAGTAAAAACCCGATTTTTGCCCATCGGCAATATTTACTTGGTAGTGAATACCGTTCTCTACCACCTCAATAAATTCGGGCGGGGCCTCTCCAGCCAAAATACCCGAGGAGGCTTGTAGTCCTTCGTGAGCTCGAGCGTTGGCATCGCTACGGTCAAAAATGCCTTTCGGCTTTAACAATTTTTGCAATTCATCTAGCCAAATAGCCTTGGCTTTATCCATTCCCGAGGTTAGTATCTGTACCGATAAAAAATCGGCATACTTATCTACTATTAAACCTGGCAAGAAATCGGCCTCACTAAAAATCAATCTACAGGTATTCGTTTCATCGGAAGCGAACAACTGCGTACGGGCCGCAACGGCTTGCTGTATTCGGCTACGCCACCAGATTTCATCAATCACTTGCTCGGCATCCCAGGCCAATACCCGTACCGCCACTCTCGACTGGGCATTGTAAAAACCAGTAGCCAAAAAATCACCCTTGGTGTCTAACACGGTTACCAAATCGCCATTCTCGGGCTTGCCTATTATTTTTTCTATAGCCCCAGAAAAAATCCAGGGGTGTAATTGCCTTACGGCCTTTTCTTTTCCTTTAGGTAAATAGATGCTGTGCATGGCACAAATCTAGTCAAAGATTTCCTTTTCATTTTTTACCTTTGGCATACCATGAACTATGTAAATTTTGGCGACGAGCCTAGCTTAGCGCCCGATGAGTTTTTTATGAACGAAGCTTTAAAAGAAGCCCGTAAAGCCCTAGAACTAGACGAAGTGCCTATTGGTGCGGTTATAGTATGTAAGGGCCGTATTATTGGCCGCGGGCACAACCTTACCGAACGCTTAAACGATGTAACGGCCCATGCCGAAATGCAAGCATTTACCGCTGCTGCCGATTATTTGGGCGGAAAATATTTAACCGATTGTACTTTATATGTAACCATGGAACCCTGTGTAATGTGTGCGGGTGCTTCCTACTGGACCCAAATAAGTCGCGTAGTATTTGGCGCCTACGATATGCAAAGGGGTTTTACTCGGATTAATCAAACCCTTACTCATCCTAAAACCGAACTCATTGGCGGCATAAAAGCCGAGGAATGCGGAGAACTGGTGAAAGTATTCTTCAAATCAAAAAGAAGTAAATTTAAAAAGGACACACGTTAAACCCTTATGCAACGTATATTTGTACATAGTATTTATCAACAAAATAAAATAAAACTCATATGGCATTTGAATTACCTGCATTAGCATATGCAACCGATGCGCTAGAACCGCATATTGACAAAATGACCATGGAAATTCACCATGGAAAACACCACCAAGCGTATGTAGATAACCTAAATAAAGCCTTGGCTGGAACCGATTCTGCGAATGCGAAAATCGAAGATATTTTAAAATCGATTTCTAAATTTCCGATGCCGGTGCGCAATAACGGTGGCGGCCACTACAACCACAGTTTATACTGGTCAATTATGTCACCAAATGGTGGTGGTACCCCGAGTGGCGATTTAGCGAAAGCTATTGATAACGCATTCGGAACATTTGATGCCTTTAAACAAAAGTTTGCCGAAGCAGGCACTACCCGTTTTGGTTCGGGTTGGGCTTGGTTATGCCTAAAAGCCGATGGCTCTTTATGCGTATGCTCTACGCCAAATCAAGATAATCCTTTAATGGATATTGCCGAATGCCCAGGCACTCCACTTCTAGGAATGGACGTGTGGGAACATGCGTACTACCTAAAATATCAAAACAAACGCCCAGATTACATTGCTGCATTTTGGAATGTAGTTAACTGGACTGCAGTTGCCGAACGCTTTACGAAAGCCAAGTAAATCGATACAGTATAAAAAAAGCCCTCCCGAAATTTCTGGAGGGCTTTTTTTATTAGCGTTTACTTATTTTTTGAAGGTGATTTGTTTTTGCAACGAACATTTAAAACGGTTTATGGCTAAACTACGCTTTTGTGCATGTTTCTGGCTAACTCCGCTATTTACCCGTTTTCTCCACAAATTAAAACTGCTTTTCTTTAATGTTTTACGCATTAAGGCAATGGTATCGGCTTCTGAAAATCCGAATTGATACAATATGGCTTCAAAGGGTGTTCTGTCTTCCCAAGCCATCTCAATAATGCGGTCTTGATCTTGAACGCTGAGCGAATTAATTTTTTCTACCATAAGTTTGAGTTCTCTCATGAAAAAGCTGTAGCAATAAAGCTAGTTAAAATACAAAAGTTAGAACGGCTTATTTAGTTTTGTGATATTCTGATGATGAATAAAATGTGCCTAAGCGAAGACACCCTATTAAATATAAAGAAGCCTATTGGCTTGGTGAGTTTCTGATTTCACAAAAGTAATTTTTGCATAGATAGTTGGTATATTCGTTCAAGTTAAATACGTAACATGAAAAAAACAATCTGCGTTTCACTCTTACTGATGCTTGGTTTTGCCGTGCAGGCACAACAACTCGTTGGGTTGGGCAAAGCTGTAGATCCATATAAACGAACTAGCCAAAAATCGGGAGTATTTACCCAAGGTGCCGTTGCCAGCGCCCACCCTCTAGCCAGCCAAGTGGGTGTAGAAATTATGAAACGAGGAGGCAATGCATTTGATGCAGCCATTGCCACGCAGCTGGCTTTGGCTGTAGTTTATCCCATTGCCGGAAATATTGGTGGCGGTGGTTTTTTGTTAGGTCGTACCGCAAAGGGTGAACTCCTCGGTTTAGATTTTAGAGAAAAGGCGCCTATGGCAGCAAGTCGCGATATGTATTTGGATAAGCAAGGAAATGCCCAAAACGAGCTTTCTCAAAATGGACATTTGGCTAGCGGAGTTCCGGGTACCGTTGCCGGGCTATTTGCTACCCTACCCTATGCCAAACTGCCTTTCAGCGAATTAATTCAGCCTGCTATTGATTTAGCTGAATTTGGCTTTACCCTCAGCCAAAATGAGGCCACAGGACTGAATTGGACCAAGCAATCGTTTCAGAAATACAGTACACAAGTAAATGCTTTTGTAAAAAATAACGAGTGGCAAGCAGGCGATACCCTCATACAAAAAGAATTGGCCAGCACCTTAAAACGTATTCGCGATAAAGGAGCTAAAGGATTTTATCGTGGTAAAACTGCCCAACTATTAGTAGCCGAAATGAGCCGAAGGAATGGCATTATCACTAAAAAAGATTTGAGGCAGTACGAAGCTAAAAAAAGAACACCACTTCAGTTTAATTACAAAGGAAACGAGGTGATAGGCTTTCCTCCACCCAGCAGCGGAGGCATTATAGTGGCTCAAGTACTTAACATGTTGGCAGATAGAAAACTAGAAACACTAGGATTTCAATCGGAGAAAAGTGTGCAACTTTTAATAGAAGCAGAACGCCTAGCTTTTGCAGATAGGGCCGAACATTTGGGCGACCCTGATTATTGGCAAGTGCCTGTAGAAAAATTATTAAATAGTGTGTATTTAACTACCCGAATGACTGCTTTTACAGCAGGTAAAGCGGGTAAAAGCAGTGATACGAAAGCGGGAAATTTTACCGAAAGTACCGAAACTACACACCTAAGCATATACGATAAAGAAGGGAATATGGTAGCCGTAACCACTACGTTAAATGGTGCTTATGGCAGTAAAACCGTGGTTGGCGGGGCCGGATTTTTGATGAATAACGAAATGGATGATTTTAGCATTAAAGCCGGTGTACCCAATATGTATGGTGCGGTGGGCAGTAAGGCAAACGCCATAGCACCAAATAAACGCATGCTAAGTTCTATGAGCCCAACGTTGGTTTTAAAAGATAACAAACCCTATATCATAGTGGGTACTCCTGGCGGAACCACCATACCCACCTCAGTCATACAAACCTTGATAAATTTGATAGATTTTAAATTAAGCCCAATGGAGGCAAACAATAGCCCGAAATTTCATCACCAATGGTTGCCCGATGTGGTAGCTGTAGAAAAAGATTTTCCGCAAGCATTACAAGATCGCCTCATAGCCATGGGCTATACCCTGAGACTACTTGATAGCATTGGCCGCACCGAACTGATTGTAATTGACGCTAATGGCGCAATACAGGCCATAGCCGATATACGTGGTGAGGATAGTGTGGCTGGTTTTTAATTAGCCTGTTTAATGGCGCTAAATAAATTAGGGTAATCGGAAATAATTCCGTCTACGCCCAAATCAAGCATTTTCTGCATTTCGGGCAAGGTATTTACCGTCCAAACAATAACATGCATACCTTTTCTACGGCAGCTATTCACTAGTTTTTGATCTACAAATTGATAGGCTGGACTAAAAATGGTGGGAATAAACCCCAGTGCGTTTAGTTGGGTTTTTAGTTTTTTAGCGCTGGTTTCTTCCACCAAAAAAGCAGTTTTAAGTTCGGGGTATTGTGTATGAACAAGTTGAATGGTGCGTACATCAAAACTCTGAATAATGGTTCTCGTTGCAATGCCTTTACCCTGAATAACATCTAAAAGCAAGCTCACAAATTCGGCAGGTTTGGGATGAAAAATATCATCACCTTCAGGATCAGATTTCGTTTCAATGTTGTACTGTACCGGTGGGATGTTATGCATCCGAGTGTAAGCTTCTACCGCATCTATCACATCGGTCAATAGGGGTTTATTTGCCGGCGTTTTTTCTTGCTGAGGGAAACGTGGATGTGGCTTTAAGCCCACATCCCAGGTTTGTATAGCAGCATAATCTAATTGGTAAATGTTGTATGTTTTTTCTTCACTTGCAGTGATGGATTTCCCTTCTGGATTTGTGGAAATTTCGGCACTCATAAAAGGTTCGTGCGATAAAATTACCTGCTTATCTTTGGTAATCACCACATCTAGTTCGAGGGTACTTACACCTAAATCTATGGCTTTAAGCATAGCTTGGATGGTGTTTTCGGGGTATAGTCCTCTACAGCCTCGGTGGCCTTGCCAATCGATGCTGCGCTCTTGTGCCTGCGCCATTGTTAAGCATAAAAAATTGACTGCTAACACGAATACTTTTTTCATACCAAGAATAAAGCTTAATCTAAAACCAATTAATAAACAACCTTAAACTTAAGTTTTAACACATCATCTGCAGCTACACCCAACAAACTAGGTGGCTCAATTTTAAACTGGGTCATTTTAAGCGTAAAAGCACCACTTACCTCTAAATTAGATCCTGTTGTTTTTCGTTTTGCTTCAAACGTTATGGGCTGAGTAACGCCATGGAAACTTACATTTCCCTTCACTAACAGTACATCGCCTTGCGTTTGAATGGACGTACTAGAAAAACTAATAATTGGGTATTTTAACCCTTCAGCCACTTCAATCATGTGCGAATCTCGGTTGGCATTTTTGCTATCAAAAGAACCCAATTTTACACTAACTGCCACTTGTGTGAGTTGCGATTTATCGGCATTCGTTAAAATAACCGAGTTCACCTCTCTGCTCGTTCCATCCCAAGTGTGTAAGGGATGGCGCATGGTATAGGTTATGCTCGATAGTTTTTTGTCGGCAAAAACTTTTACGGTACCTGCGTCTTGTGCAAACACACTGCTGGCTAATCCAATGAAGAGCAGGAAGAAACATATATTTTTCATAGGTTAGAATTTTATCACAATCATAGATGCGGCAAAAGCGCCAAATGCAGTATAGGCAGCTGCCCGGTGGTATTTTTTTAAATTCGGGTTATCTTCTGTCATTCCGGCTAATACGTTGGTAGCAATCATAGCCGACATGTGTACCACCGCCAACCATTTATGTATTTTAATGCTGCTGTATCCTTTACGCTCATCAAGTGCTTTGGGTGGCGCAAATAGCGATAGAGAGGCCGTAGTAAAATAGCCTATATTCACCGCAGCACCTAGCGCTTCGTGGGCATCTTTTAAATCGTAGCGGCCATTGTATAGTTTACCCCCAATAATACCTTGTGCTACCATACCGCCTAGGGTGGCAAAACCCAATATTTGGTGTACACCCAACATGGTGCGGCGTAATTTTAACTCATTTTGTCGTTTTTCTGGCGTTAACTCAAACCTATTAAAGCCTCTCATGAAACCCTTTGGGCCCCATAATAAACGTTGGGTAGGAATCATCTTATTGGGCAACAATTGCACCTGGCTCGAATCTGCTAGCGACAAATCTTGCAATAAGTTATTGGTTTTGGTAGAATCGGTTTGAGCAGAACTTGTAGCCAGAAAGAAAAAGAAAAGGCTACACGTGAAAAGTAATTTTTTCATGGTAAGAAAATTAGCTAGTGTAATATACGAAAAAAAGGCGTAAAAATTGATTTTACATTAGTTTTAGCAGTCGATAGGATGTATTAGGCAGAAAAGCTTGCAACAAGGTGAGGCTATTCCACGGTAACCGATTTAGCCAAATTTCGCGGTTGGTCTACATTACAGCCTCTAAGTACCGCAATGTGGTAAGCCAATAATTGTAAGGGAATGGTGGCTAGTATCGGTAAAAATGCTTCGTCGGCATCGGGTATTTCAATGGTATAATCGGCCATTTCTTTCACTACTACATCGCCTTCGGTTACAATGGCAATTACCACACCTTTACGAGCTTTTACCTCTTGTATGTTGCTAATTACTTTTTCGTACGATGAGTTTTTAGTGGCAATAAAAATTACCGGCATGTCTGCATCAATTAATGCAATGGGGCCATGTTTCATTTCGGCAGCCGGGTAGCCCTCGGCATGAATGTAAGAAATCTCTTTTAGTTTTAGGGCGCCTTCTAAAGCAACCGGAAAACCACTACCACGACCCAAGAATAAACAATTGGTGGTGTCTTTAAATTTCTCAGCAATTTTTAAAATACCTGCATTGGCCTCCAGGCATTTCTCTACCAGGTTAGGTATTTGATCTAATTCGGATAATAACCCGATTAATTTAGATTGAGAAATGGTGCCTTTTTGCTGGGCAATGTAAAAGGCCATTAGGGTTAACACCGTTACCTGAGCGGTAAAAGCTTTGGTAGACGCTACACCAATTTCGGGACCCGCGTGGGTATACACTCCCGCATGTGTTAAGCGTGGAATAGACGAACCCACCACATTACAAATACCAAAAATAGTAGCGCCTTTTTCTTTGGCCAATTCAATGGCAGCCATGGTATCGGCCGTTTCGCCCGATTGTGAAATGGCTATTACAATATCTTTTTCGGTAATAATGGGGTTGCGGTACCGGAATTCCGAAGCATACTCTACTTCTACCGGTACACGAGCAAATTCTTCGATTAAATATTCGCCAACCAAACCTGCGTGCCACGAAGTACCGCAGGCTACAATGATAATGCGGTCGATATTTTTGAGCTTTTCAGCGTATTCTTTAATACCGCCCAATTGCACCAAACCTTCATCGGGATAAATACGACCACGCATACAATCTTTAATGGAACGTGGCTGTTCGTAAATTTCTTTGAGCATGAAATGATCATAACCACCTTTCTCGAGCATCTCTAATTTTAGTTCGAGTTCTTGTACGTAAGGGGTTTTAACCACATTATCCAAGTTTTTGATCAGTAGTTCGTCACGCTTTATATAGGCAATTTCGTTATCGTTTAAATAGATCACGTTTTTGGTATACTCAATAATTGGAGATGCATCGGAAGCGATGAAGTATTCATCTTTACCCACTCCAATAACCATGGGGCTGCCTTTACGGGCGGCTATAAGTTGGTCGGGCTCATCTTTGCTCATAATAACTATGGCATAAGCCCCAACTACTTCATTAAGGGCCACACGTACGGCTTCTCTCAGATCTAATTGTGTTTTTTTCTGAATTTCTTCGATTAAGTGGATGAGCACTTCGGTATCGGTATCACTCTTAAACACGTGCCCTTCTGAAATGAGTTCTTCTTTTAGGGTGGCGTAATTTTCTATAATTCCGTTGTGAATAATGGTTAAACGATCGTCTCCAGAAGTATGTGGGTGTGAGTTTCTATCAGATGGAGCTCCGTGGGTGGCCCAACGGGTATGTCCCATGCCAATATGGCCAGACACATCTTTATCGGCAGCAAAATTTTCTAATTCGCTAACTTTTCCAGCTTTTTTGTAGATGCGTAAATTGCCATTTAATAAAGCTACCCCGGCACTATCGTAACCGCGGTATTCTAAACGATGAAGTCCTTTTATAATTAAAGGCCATGCTTCTCTATGACCAATGTATCCAACAATTCCACACATACGATGTAATGCTTAAAAGGTTAAAACCAATTAATTGTTTAACAGAGAATATTTAACTCTAAGTTTCATCTTAAAGTTAGCACTACTTTTACCACTTCCCAAAACAACTTTGCTAGCAACACCTGCAGATGGCTTTATCACATTGGCTAAATTAGACATCTCTGTTTCTGTGGGTGCAAGGTAAAGTGCATATTGCTTGGATTTACCAATTAATAAGTCTTGAATATAGGCCGTTAGATTAAAGGTATAGGTTTTAGACGTGCTATTATACAAACCACCAAAACCACCTACGCTTATAAATCGAGAATCATAAGGATCTAAATCGGGTACTAATTTACGCTGACTGGCAATATCTGTTTGGTAAAGAATCATTCTAGGAGCGGGAGCAAATGGAACGTCGCTACCACCCTCTACACTCAAAATTAATTCGGCTTTATTGATGTAAATAGCACCCAATTGTTTCAACTGATTGATATTGGGAAACGTAACTTTAGTTCTTAAACCGCCCAAGGCTTGGGTAAATACTTTGTTGTATTCTACCGCTGGATTGGCTAATTGTGTGGCCACTTCGGTGCCTGTATAATCGTGACTAAACGTGGCAGCTACCGTAGACATAGAATTGTTAATACTAAAAGTAACGTAGTTGGTATCAATCTTTGCATTTACGTTGCGGTAGTATAGCTCTAACTTGCTGGCACCAGAGGAAGTTAAATCAAAAAATGGAATTCCTCCAGCTTTGCCACCACCAATAGGATCAACCTTAATGTGAAGACCTTTAATATGCGTTAAGAAAGCCGCAGGTTTAAAGAAATTAGCAGCAGCCGCATTTATAAATTCGCTATTTATAAAACTTGCACTCAATGGAATACGAATCTGTGGCGCTTGTTTTGTAATGGTATCTGGTTTGCCAACACGTATTTGATTCACCGCAATACTATCTTTCAATTTAATTTTGTTAATCACTTTAAATCCAATCTCTGTATTGCCATACGCAAGAGGCATATCGTTGTAATACGAGGTAAGAGGATTTAGCTTTGCATTAAGTTGATGTACCGAAAAACGATAAGTAGAGGTAAGCGAATCGCCATAAAATTCGTTGGCATATTTAAGTACCAATACCGCTGAATCTAATACCGCATTGGTACCAAATTTTAAGCTATCGCTTGGTAAATTAAGGCTTGCCCCTACCGCAGTTTCGGTAATACCTAAATCTGGATCTATAAAATATCCGATAGGGTATTTAGCCAAATTATTGGTAAAAATCTTTTCTTCGGGTACAGTTATGGCCAATACGGTTGTATTGTCATCAATAGCCGTGTTTATACCATTATTTGGGTCTACATCCAAACCAATTTGGTCTGGATTGTTACATGCACCTAAACTAAAAAGACTTATCAACAGGGTTAATAAGTCTAATTTATATACTTTCATAGTAAACCTTGGTTAACAATTAAGCCAATGAAACGAGTTCGTCGTTTGAAATTTCTTGGTAAAGGTTGTAATAATTTTCGAAATCGGCTGTTGAAATGTATTCTAAAACCGGTTTATTCGTTTTTTTAACAAACTTTAACAGTTCTTCATTTATTTGCTCACTACCGTACACCACTGCATCAGAGTAATGAATTGCTCCTTGATGTAAAGAAGTTACATCGGCAGCTTTATACAAATCCATGTGGGTAGCATCCATGCCATTCATAACGGCTTTACGTGCAAAATCGGTATGTAAGTTACCTTCAAAAGCATCTTCATCGTAAACGGAGTAAATCACTTTGGCATTTTTATAAGCAGGATCTTCTTTATACACGGTTTTCATGTAGGCAGGTACCAATGCGGTCATCCAACCGTGGCAATGCACTACATCTGGCGACCAGCCTAATTTTTTAACTGTTTCAAGTGCACCCTTACAAAAGAAGATGGTACGCTCGTCGTTATCTTCAAAAAACTTATCATTTCCATCGGAAAACACGTGCTTACGTTGGAAATAATCTTCATTATCCAAGAAATAAACCTGCATCCGAGCTGCAGGAATAGACGCAACTTTTATGATTAATGGATTGTCGTTATCTTCAATAATAATATTCATCCCCGATAAGCGTATAACTTCGTGTAAACGGTTCCTACGCTCATTTATATTACCAAAACGTGGCATCAAAATTCGGATCTCGAGACCCTTATCTTGCATAGCTTGAGGAAGTTTTCGAGTAATTTCTGCGATCTTAGTCAATTCCAGAAAAGGCGACATCTCGTGAGTAATAAACAGTAGTTTCGTTTTTGCCATCTCCGTGAGTATATTTTTGATTGTTAAGCAATTGAGTCTGCAAAGATACGAAAAATATTGGTATTTAGGTAGGTTTCCTGCTTTCCACTTGGAGTTAAAGGGATTAATACCCATTTTTGGAAGTCAAAATTTGATTCTATTCTTTTGAAAATAATTCGTACCCGCTCCGAGATTTCGGCCTACACGCTTCAACAAAAACAACAAGGCAAACGAATTGGCTTTGTGCCCACTATGGGAGCCTTGCATCAGGGGCATATTTCACTGATCAACCTTGCGAAAAAAAGAAGTGACTTGGTGGTATGCAGCATTTTTGTAAACCCCACTCAATTTAACGATCCTAAAGACTTAGAAAAATATCCACGGCCCATTGAGCACGATATTGCTAAATTAGAAGAAGCTGCTTGCGACATACTTTTTATGCCAGAAGTTGCTGAAATGTATAGTAAAGATGAAGAATGGCAATTAGCCTTAGACGGATTGGATGAAGTATTAGAAGGAAAACACCGCCCAGGCCATTACCAAGGGGTTACACAAATTGTATATAAACTATTTTCGTGCACCCATCCCAATATTGCTTTCTTTGGACAGAAGGACTATCAACAAGTGCAGGTAATTGAAAAAATGGTGCAAAAGCTAAAACTAGATGTAGCATTAGAAATGTGCCCCATTATTCGGGAGGCCGATGGACTGGCCATGAGTTCTAGAAATGTGCACTTGAGCCCTACCGAAAGAGTACAATCCTTAGCCCTTTATCAAAGTTTAAACCATATAAAAGAAGGTTGGGGCAAAAAATCAGTAGAAACGCTAAAGCAGGAAGCCATCGAATTTTTAGAAAAAAGCCCTGGTATACATTTGGGCTACCTAGAAATTTGCACAGCCAACAACCTGCAAAATAACCAACCCACTAATCAATCGGAGGCGGTTGCATTGGTAGCTGCTAGCCTAGGCCAAACACGCCTAATCGACAATATATTACTCCCCTAAGCCATAGCTATGGGCAAAAACTGTTAATTATTACTATTTTTGCAAGATGATTATTGAGATACTGAAGTCTAAGATTCACAGAGCACGTGTAACCCAAGCCGAACTTAACTATGTTGGCAGCATTACTATTGATGAAAACTTAATGGATGCAGCCAATATGATTGCCAATGAAAAGGTTCAGGTAGTAAATAACAATAACGGTGCACGTTTTGAAACCTATATAATTAAAGGTGAACGCGGAAGCGGTGTAATTTGCTTAAATGGCGCTACAGCCCGATTAGCACAAGTGGGCGATGTATTAATCATCATGTCTTATGGGCAATTACCTCTAGCAGAAGCGAAAAACTACCAACCCATATTGGTTTTCCCCGATGATCAAAATCGTTTAGTAAAATAAGCAGATTGAAACTATCGCTAATTAGCATACTCAAATACCTACTATTTTTAGGCCTAGCTGGCTTGTTACTCTACTGGGCATTTAAAGGGCAAGATTTGAATAAAATGGCCCAAAGCGTAAAAGAGTCAAATCCGTATTGGATACTAGCTTCGGTACTAGCTTGTTTATTCGCTCACGTATTTCGAGCATTACGCTGGAACATGCTTATTAGGCCTTTAGGCTATAGCCCATCTGCAAAAAATTCTTTTTACGCCGTAATGATTGGCTACCTAGCCAACCTAGCTGTACCCCGAATGGGTGAAGTATCTCGTTGTGGTGTACTCAAAAAAAGTGACGGCATTCCCGTAACACCGCTTATTGGTACCGTATTTACAGAACGTTTGTCTGATTTAGCTATGCTACTAAGCATAAGCGCACTCACCTTGCTGTTAGAATTTGAACGTATTGCTACATTTATGTATCAATATGGCTGGCTACGTGTAAAACCCATGCTTAGTGGCACCCTGTTCCTAGGTTTGGTATTCTTTTTGGGTATGCTATACTTCCTAAAACCACTACTAAAAAAATGGCTTATCCCTCTTGCAAACACCCTGAATTCCTTTAAAATTGGGGTATTGTCGTTTAAAAAAATGCCCAATAAATTGGCGTATGTAGGCTACTCAATAGGCCTTTGGGGTTGTTATTTCTTATCTACCTACTTGGCCTTTTTTGCCTTGTCTAGTACTACGGATTTAAGCGCCATAGCTGCTTTAGCAGCCTTAGTTTTTGGCAGTTTAGGTATGATTGTACCCGTACAAGGTGGTATTGGTGCTTTCCACTGGATGGTAGCCGAGGGTCTTACCCTGTATGCCTTGCCTAAAGCTGAAGGGTTGGGCTTTGCCACCCTCATTCACTCCTCACAAATATTGGTTATTTTGATAATAGGTGGTATCAGTTTAGTACTTGTTGCCACCAAAAGAAGTTTAAAAACGGAGCAATAGCACCTTTTGTCTTTCTTATATCAAAAATGCAAGAGCCCTCTCTTTTTCAAAGAGATTAAATGTTATTTTTGAGTCGAAAAAACAACAATCTACCCCTATGGATTTCCAATTTACCGAAGAACACCTTATGATTCAGCAGGCCGCTCGTGATTTTGCACAAACCGAGCTCAAACCTGGCGTAATAGAACGAGACGAACATCAAAAATTTCCGGCAGAACAAATTAAAAAACTAGGCGAACTAGGCTTTTTAGGCATGATGGTAAGCCCCGAATACAATGGCTCTGGCCTAGATACCATTTCCTATGTATTGGCCATGGAAGAGTTATCGAAAATAGATGCCTCTGCCTCGGTAGTGGTATCGGTAAATAATTCCTTGGTATGCTACGGATTAGAAAAATATGGCTCCGAAGAGCAAAAACAAAAATATTTAAAACCACTAGCCGCTGGTGAAATCATTGGTGCGTTCTGTTTATCAGAACCCGAAGCTGGTTCCGATGCCACCTCACAACAAACCACCGCCATAGATATGGGCGATCATTATCTTTTAAATGGTACTAAAAACTGGATTACTAACGGAGGTACTGCTTCGGTATATTTGGTAATTGCACAAACCGATGTGGCTAAAGGTCACCGCGGTATCAATGCCCTTATTGTAGAAAAAGGCATGGAAGGCTTTAGTATTGGACCAAAAGAAAATAAATTAGGTATTCGTGGCTCAGACACTCACTCCCTTATGTTTACCGATGTGAAAGTGCCTAAAGAAAATAGAATTGGCGAAGATGGTTTTGGCTTTAAATTTGCGATGAAAACTCTAGAAGGTGGCCGCATTGGTATTGCTGCCCAAGCCCTTGGTATTGCTTCTGGCGCTTACGAGTTAGCCGTACAATATGCCAAAGAACGCAAGGCATTTGGCAAACCTATTGCCGAACACCAAGCCATTCAATTTAAATTGGCCGACATGGCTACCCAAATTGAAGCCGCCCGCATGCTTTGCTTAAAAGCAGCCTGGTTAAAAGACCAAGACCTGCCTTATGCCCAAGCAAGCTCTATGGCAAAACTATTTGCTTCCGAAGTGGCCATGAACACCGCCGTTGAAGCAGTACAAGTACACGGAGGCTATGGCTTTGTGAAAGAATTCCATGTAGAACGTTTAATGCGTGATGCAAAAATTACCCAGATATACGAAGGAACCTCCGAAATACAACGCATTGTTATTGCCCGAGAGGTATTAAAATAAAATCAAAATCATGAATAAAATTATTCTCCCGTTTATTGTCCTTTCTCTGTTTGCTTTGAGCAGCTGTAAACAAGCCGGCCTAGCCGATTTACAAAACGGTACGTGGCGTGCTACGCTTAAAACAGAAAGCGGTGTAGAAATTCCTTTCAATTTTGAACTAGCTGACTCAGCCGGAAAAAAACAATTAGACATTATTAATGGCGATGAGCGTTTAAGAGTAAATGAAATTAGTCAAGAGGGCGATTCTATTCTCATTCAAATGCCTTTGTTCGATTCGGAAATTAAAGCCGTACTTCAGGGCGATTCGCTATCGGGTAAATGGATAAAACACCTAGCCACAAACGATGTGACTATGGAATTTACTGCCAAAACAAATACCAATTGGCGTTTTTTCAAAACAGAAAGCGAAGCCAATGTAGATTTAAATGGAAAATGGTCGAGCACCTTTATTAGTGCCGATGGAAAAGACACCAACGTGTATATAGGTCAGTTTATCCAAAAAGGGAACCGATTAACCGGCACTTTTTTGAGCACCACAGGCGATTACCGCTTTTTAGAAGGTACCGTAAATGGAAACAAATTTTACCTTTCTTGTTTTGATGGATGCCATGCCCTTTTATTCTCAGGAACAGTAAATGGCAATACCATTACCGATGGTAAACTCTATTCGGGTTTTTCGAGTATAGATAATTGGACGGGTACTAAAGACGATAAAGCCGAACTACCCGATGCCTATAGCTTAGTGGGCTTAAACCCGGGTTACAAAAGTATCGATTTTGCTTTCCCCGATTTAACTGGAAAACTGGTATCGCTTAAAGACGAACAATTTAAAAACAAAGTGGTAGTAGTACAATTTTTTGGCTCTTGGTGCCCCAATTGTATGGACGAAACCGCCTTTATGGTTCCTTTTTATAACCGCTACAAAGACAAAGGCTTGGCCGTTGTTGGTTTAGGTTACGAGCGCACTACCGATGTTGCTCGTGGACGCAAAAATATTGGCCGATTACAAAAACGCTTCAATGTGCCTTACCCCTTATTACTAACCGGTTACACCAACCAACCCGGCGAAGTGCTAAAAAGTTTGCCCATGTTGAACAAATTTATGGCCTTCCCAACCACCATTATTATTGATAAAAAAGGAGAAGTACGTAAAATACACACTGGTTTTTCTGGCCCAGGAACGGGTAAATATTATACCGAGTTTACCGAAGAGTTTGATAAGCTAATTACCGATTTATTGGCAGAAAAATAAGCATCAAGCCACTCCAAAAGAGTGGCTTTTTTACTGCTTTTTCTCGGGCTTAAACCAATTGAAAATAATTTTTAAGAGGCCCAATACCATGGCAAACCAAGCAGCAGAAATAAATCCAGCGGTATGAAAACCACTAACAAAAGCATCTACCAACAATACCATGCCCACCGTAATAATAAACGATACCAAACCAAGCGTTAAAAAGTTAAGCGGAATGGTAAGAATGTGTAGTACAAAACCAATGGTTGCATTAACTAAGGCCAACAAGAGTGCTACCCACAAAGCCGTTACAAACGAATCTACAGTTACACCCGGTAATACATATGCTGCTAATAATACCGCAACACCACTCAATAAAATCTCTAAAAGCATTTTCATAATGTAAATTTGATTAAAAAAGATGAGAAAATTATTAGCACATAGCCTACTGGTTTGCTGTTTTGGTGTACTTGCCTGCACACCTACTAAACTAACTAACGAATTAGACTTGACTATTAGCCTTTCGGCAGATAAAAAAAGTGTGCTGGTAAAAAATATCCCAGCAGATTTACTCTCTAGCATAAAAAACGATAGCCTGCAATTAGTAGCATTTTTTGCCTTATACCCTACTAGTAACGATCCAGACATGCAGGGTTTAGAATCGCCTATTCCCGGAAATTTTTCTGAGCAACACGAAGCACTTGTATTTACGCCTACAAGCCAACTAAGCAAAGGCACAACATACCGGGCCGAAATTTATGCGCAAAGCAGAGAATTTTCAGTCATCAGTTTACTAAAAAAACAAGAACGACTTGGTGGAAATAACCCCATTACCTACACATTTACCTATTAGTTGCTTGTAAAAACAATTATTTGTACTATATTTGTATCGAATTGAAGAGGGGACGGTGTCCCCTCTTTTTATTTACCATACCCTAGCAACATGAAGGTAGAACAACGCATACTAGCTCTGGTAGCCGAAAAAATAGCCGACAGACCCGATTTATTCTTGGTAGAAGCAAAAATGCATACCAATGGTAAATTGATGATTCTGATAGATGGCGATAAAGGCGTGGCCATACAAGATTGCGTTGCCATAAGCCGCCATGTAGGTTTTCACTTAGAAGAAGAAAACTTGGTGGATACCGCTTATACGCTAGAAGTATCGTCGCCGGGAGTAGACTTTCCCTTAACATTGCTCAGACAATACGCTAAAAACGTAGGTCGCAACCTAAGTGTTAAGTTTAAAGACGGCAACAAAACAGAAGGAAAATTGGCCGAACTACAAGAAGGTCACATTCTTTTGCAAGAACTAAAAAAAGAAAAAGGCAAAAAAGCCCAAACCGTTGATAGGCTAATCCCTCTCAATGAAATAATAGAAAGTAAAGTTTTAATTTCATTTAAATAAAATGAGCAACATTAATTTAATTGATTCCTTCCAGGAATTTAAAGATTTCAAAAACATCGACCGTCCAACGGTGATTAGTGTATTAGAAGAAGTGTTTCGCAGCATGTTGCGCAAACGTTTCGGAACCGACGAAAATTGCGACGTAATTGTAAACCCCGATAACGGAGATTTGGAAATTTGGCGCACCCGTATGGTTATGGAAGATGGCTTTTCTGAGGACGACGATTTAGAAATTGAATTGGCTGAGGTTAAAAAACTTGATCCAGACATGGAAGTTGGCGATGAGTTTATCGAACAAATTACCTTAGAAAGCTTTGGCCGTAGAGCTATTTTAGCTGCCCGCCAAACCTTGGTATCTAAAGTATTGGAATTAGAAAAAGACGAAATATTTAAAAAATACAAAGATCGCTTAGGCGAAATTGTAAATGGCGAAGTTTACCAAGTTTGGAAAAAAGAAACCTTGGTATTAGACGATGAAGGAAACGAATTGTTATTGCCTAAAACCGAGCAAATTCCAGCCGACTTTTTCAAAAAAGGCGATTCGGTGCGTGCGGTAATTAAGGAAGTAGAAATGGTAAATGCCAGCCCAAAAATCATTATTTCTCGTACTGCCCCAGAATTCTTACAACGTTTGTTCGAAATGGAAGTACCTGAAATTTTCGACGGATTAATTACCATCAAAAATATTGTACGCGAACCAGGCGAACGTGCCAAAGTAGCTGTAGAATCATACGACGATCGTATCGATCCGGTTGGTGCATGTGTAGGCATGAAAGGCTCTCGTATACACGGTATTGTACGTGAATTGAAAAACGAAAATATTGACGTGATTAATTACACCACCAACTTATCGTTATTTATTACACGTGCGTTAAGCCCAGCGAAAATTACCAGTATCAAATTAGACGATGCTGAGAAAAAAGCAGCTGTGTACTTAAAGCCAGATCAGGTATCATTGGCTATTGGCCGTGGTGGACACAATATTAAACTAGCCGGAAAATTAACGGGTTACGAAATTGATGTATACCGCGAAAATGCCGATGAAGATGAAGAAGATGTAGATTTAGAAGAATTTGCAGATGAAATTGACGGTTGGATTATTGACGAATTAAAGCGTGTTGGTTTAGATACTGCAAAATCGGTATTGGCGCTAAACGCAGAAGAGTTGGTAAAACGTACCGATTTAGAAGAAACTACTGTAGAAGAAGTATTGGGAGTTTTACGTGCCGAATTTGAATAAGCTAAACCGCTTTTTCATACTTGCCACTAAAAAAACCTTATTTTTGTTATTATAATTTAAAGCGAACGCTTAACCCTATTACATGTCAGAAGGTAAAAATATCAACTTACTAAAAGCCGCCAAGGAACTAAACATTGGTTTATCTACTGCTGCCGATTTTTTAAGCAAAAAAGGCTTTGCTGTAGAAGCAAAACCTATGTTTAAACTCGAAGGGGCTATGTATGATGCCTTAATGAAGGAGTTTCAGGGCGATAAAATTGTGAAAGAAGAGGCTAAGCAACTTGCTATAGACAAAATTCGCAAAGATGAAGTAGCCGAACCTGTACAAAAACCTGCACCGAAACGTCCGGATAGGTTTGAACAAGAAGAAATTCTGATTAAAAACACCGGTTCATTTGCGCAACCAGAGAAACCAAAAGAAGTAATTGTAAAAGCAGACGAAGCTAAGGGTGTTAAAATAGTTGGTAAAATTGATTTAGATGATTTAAAACCAAAACCCAAAGCCGAAGAAAAAGCACCAGTAGAAACCCCTAAAATAGAAGAAAAAGTGATAGAGCCAGTTGTAGAAACACCTGCAACTCCTCCTGAAACTTCAATTGATGAGGTGGTAAGAGCCCGTGCGGGCAGATTAAGCGGACCAAACGTAGTAGGTAAAATTGATTTACCACAAGCACGTAAAGCCAATCCAGTGGCTTCATCCAATGCTGCAGCAGACCAAAAACGTAAGCGTAAGCGCACGGCCTTTACCCCAGGACAACCGGGGGGAGCAGCGGGTGCTAATACCAATCGTCCGGCACCGGGTAACCGTCCAGCACCGGGTGGCCGCCCAGATTTTAGAAATAATAGGCCCAATAATACACCCTCTGCTCCAAAAGGAGAGCCTACAGAAAAGGAAATACAAGATCAAATTAAGGCAACACTTGCCCGTTTAAGCGGAGCAGGTAAATCCGGGAAATTTGCTCAACGTGCTAAATTACGTCGCCAAAAACGCGATGATGTAGCCCTATCTGCCGAAGAGGCAGCTATGGAAAAAGAATTGCAATCTAAAGTATTAAAGGTTACCGAGTTTGTTACCGCAAACGAATTGGCCAATATGATGGATGTGCCCGTTACCCAAATCATTTCTACCTGTATGACTTTGGGCTTATTCGTATCTATTAACCAACGTTTAGATGCCGAAACCTTAAGCATTGTAGCCGATGAATTTGGTTTTGAAGTAGAATTTGTAAAACCAGAAGACGAGGAAAACTCTACACTGGAGGAAATAGATACTCCGGAAGAATTAAAAGATAGAGCGCCTATTGTTACGGTAATGGGTCACGTAGATCATGGTAAAACCTCCCTCCTCGATTTTGTCCGCAAAACCAACGTTATTGCTGGTGAAGCCGGGGGTATTACCCAGCATATTGGAGCCTACGAGGTAACCTTAGAAAACGAACGTAAAATTACTTTCTTAGATACACCGGGTCACGAAGCCTTTACGGCCATGCGTGCTCGTGGTGCTAAAGTAACCGATATTGCCATTATTGTAATTGCAGCTGATGATAGTGTGATGCCTCAAACCATAGAAGCTATTAACCACGCTCAAGCTGCTAACGTACCTATTGTATTTGCATTTAGTAAAGTAGATAAACCGGGTGCCAATGCCGATAAAATTCGCGAACAATTATCAACCATGAATATTTTGGTAGAAGATTGGGGCGGTAAATATCAAAGTCAAGAAATTTCGGGTAAAACCGGCCTAGGTATTGATGCTTTATTAGAAAAAGTATTATTAGAAGCCGATTTATTAGAACTAAAAGCCAACGCTAACAAGCGGGCAACTGGAACTGTAATTGAAGCTGCTTTAGATAAAGGTCGTGGTATTGTAACCACAGTTTTAATACAAGCCGGAACATTAAAAGTGGGTGACCCTATTTTAGCGGGTTGCTTTAGCGGCCGTGTTAAAGCCTTAACAAATGAGCGTGGCCAAAAAGTAGAACAAGCCGGACCAAGTACCCCGGTACAAGTATTGGGTATGCAAGGTGCGCCAACTGCGGGCGATAAGTTTAACTCGATGGTAAGTGAAGTAGAGGCCCGCGAAATTGCTACCAAGCGTATGCAATTGCAACGTGAGCAAGGTTTACGCAGCCAGAAACACATCACCCTTGATGAGATTGGTCGTCGTTTAGCCATTGGTAACTTTAAAGAACTAAACATCATTGTAAAAGGTGATGTGGATGGTTCTATCGAAGCTTTATCCGACTCCTTATTAAAATTATCTACCGAAGAAATTCAGGTAAATATCATCCACAAATCGGTGGGTCAAATCTCCGAATCGGATGTATTGTTAGCTTCGGCTTCCGATGCCATTATTATCGGTTTCCAAGTACGCCCATCACAAGGTGCCCGTAAATTGGCCGAGCAGGAGCAAATCGATATCCGTTTATATTCTATCATTTACGATGCCATCAACGAGGTTAAAGCCGCTATGGAAGGCATGCTTGCTCCTGAGTTTGAAGAAAAAATTACGGCGAATGTTGAAATTCGTGAGGTATTCAAAATTAGTAAAGTGGGAACTATTGCCGGCTGTATGGTATTAGATGGTAAAATCAATCGTAACTCGAAAGTACGTATTATTCGCGATGGGGTAGTAATTTATGCCGGTGAGTTGGCTTCCTTGAAACGCTTTAAAGAAGATGTAAAAGAGGTTGCTACAAACTACGAATGCGGATTGAACATCCAGAACTTTAACAACATTGAGGTAGGCGATATTGTAGAAGCCTACGAACAAGTGGAAGTGAAACGTAAACTTTAATTAGCTATTCTAGCTATCCAAAACCCGCCCCGAAGATTTTAGGGCGGGTTTTTATTTGTATATTTATTTTATTAAATGAGTTCTATGTCAGATTTCAAAGAATCCCAACTAATATCACTTCCAAAAATCTTAGATGATAGGGGTAATCTGTCCTTTATTGAAGAGAACACACATGTTCCCTTCAACATCAAAAGAACCTATTGGATTTACGATGTTCCGGGTGGTGAAATACGTGGTGGGCATAGTTATAAAAAAAACCAAGAACTTATCATTGCTTTATCCGGAAGTTTTACGGTAGTAATTAACGATGGAGTGAAAGAAGAGCAATTTTTGTTGAATAGATCGTACATGGGCCTGTATGTTCCTCAAGGCATTTGGCGCCATATGGAAAATTTTTCAACCAATTCATGCGCATTGGTACTAGCCTCTAACCCCTATGATGAAACTGATTATGAGCGTGATTTTGAGAAATTTTTAAAGAAAAAGTAATAATGAAAATTTCAGTCAATAACTGCGATCTAATTGAATTGCCTAAAATTTATAACAGAGCCGGTAATATAACCCCCGTTCATGGAGGTGTTGAAGTGCCCTTTGAAATTAAGCGGTTATTTTTTTTATATGATATTCCCGGAGGTGAATCAAGAGGGGCACATGCACATAAAAAATGTCATCAGTTTTTAGTGGCAGCAAGTGGCAGTTTTGAAGTTGTGTTAGACGACGGAAATGCAAAAAGGCAAGTTTTATTGAATAGACCCAATTTAGGTTTACATATACCGCCCGGTATTTGGGCTTCAGAAATTAATTTTTCAACAGGAGCTATTTGTTTAGTATTAGCCTCTCATAAATATGATGAAACGGATTACATTAGAGCGTATGAAAACTTTAGATCCTTTATAAAATGAAACAATTAGTTAGAAGTGTAAAAATAATTGGAACTGGCGCATATCTACCTGAGCAAAAAGTAACAAATTCAGATTTAGAAAAAACGCTTGAAACAAACAGCAAGTGGATATTTGAAAATTTAGGTATAAATGAAAGAAGAGTAGCAAAAAGTAATGAATGCACAAGTGATCTTGCTGCTTTAGCAGGAAAAATGGCTATTAAAAATGCAGGATTGCAAAAAGATGATATTGAATTAATTATTGTTGCAACAGCCACTCCAGACAGATTAGCTCCTTCCACGGCTTCAATCGTTCAAGATAAATTACAAGCATACAATGCCGTAGCCTTTGATATATCAGCAGTTTGTAGTGGGTTTTTATTTGCAATGTCTGTTGCCTCTCAATATATTGCAAGTGGTGTGTATACTAATGTTTTAGTAATTGGTGCAGATACCTTTTCTAAAATTACTGATTGGGAAAAAAGAGATGCTGTTTTTTTTGGCGATGGCGCTGGTGCGGCTGTTTTAACCCACACGTCTGAAAACGAAGGATTTTTGGCATATAGGTTATATACAGATGGACGAGGTAAATATGAATTTACTATTCCGGCAGGTGGGTCTGAAATGCCTGCAAACCAAGATACTATAGATAAAAAGCTTCATTATTTTAAAATGAATGGACGTGCCGTATACGAAACAGCCACAAAAGTTTTGCCTATGGCAATTAACCAAGTGTTAACAGATACCAATTTAACAATTGATGAGATTGATCTAATGATTCCTCATCAACCTAGTATTAAGATACTGGAGAAAACTGCAGAAATTTTAGGGTTCCCTTTTGAAAAAGTAATGACAAATATGGATAGATATGCGAATACATCTGGAGGCACAATACCGATTTTATTACACGAAACATTTGTGGCTGGGAAAATAAAAAAAGGTTCAAATATATTATTTGCGGCAGTTGGTAGTGGCTGGACTTATGGAGCTGCAATTATTAAATGGGGTTAAAAAATAAGGTTTATGATATTAATAACAGGAGCATCAAAAGGAATTGGTAAATATTTATGTGAAGAATATTTACAAAGAGATGAAAAAGTAATTGGATTATTTAATTCAACAGTTATTGGAAATAACCAAGGCAATTATTTTAAAGTAGATATTACCGATACCATTCAGGTTCGGGATTTTATAACTGAAAACTCAGAATCACTAAACCATATCACCTTAATAAATTGTGCAGGAATTAACTACAATTCATTCGCCCACAAAGCGGACATAATGAAATGGCAGGATGTTGTTAAGGTAAATTTGTTTGGCACTTTTAATATAATTAATGGCATCCTCCCTATAATGAGAGAGCAATCATACGGAAGAATAATAAATTTCGGATCTGTTGTTTCAGAACTACCATCACCCGGTATTAGTGCGTATGCAGCTTCAAAATCCGCTCTTACGGGAATGTCGAAGTCCATCGCAGTAGAAAATGCAACCAAAAACATCACGATAAATAATATTAATCTAGGATATTCGGAATTAGGCATGATTAATGAAGTTCCTGAAATTTATTTGAATCAAATTAAAGAAAGAATACCCTCCAATCAGTTGTGTAAATCAGCCAATATTTTTAATACCGTGGAATTTTTGAGAAATACGGAATATGTAACTGGATCAAATATTAACATCAATGGAGGGTTAATATGATTTTAGATTTAATTGAGGCTAGAAAAGATATACTCTATAATTATTCACAATATAGTTTCTTTCAAAGTTCTAATAAGGATAAGATTTTTAAGCACACCATTGTAGACACTATTTTAAATTATGCACATGATGGGGATGTAGAATTTGTAGAAATTGATATTTTAGGTTATAAGCATGTTTTTATAATCAAATTTTTGAAATGGGATTCGGATTACTTTAAAATCAAAACCTTTAAATTAGTACACGTTCTCTATGCTCATAAAAATTATGAAGTATTAAAACAGGCAGCTCAAAAATTTTCACAAAAATTTTTTGTTGAAAATAATGTTTATTGTTTTTCGGAAATTCCTAGCGAAGATATTTTTACAATTCAGGCCCTAAATGAATGTGGTTTTAAGTTGGTTGAAAATAGATTGACGTATTATTTAGATTTGAATAAACATAATTTTGAGCGCAACGAGGTACGATCTGCAAAAACAGAGGATATACCAAATTTAAAGAGAGTTGCCAGAATGATGAGAAATGATTACGATAGATTTCATGCAGAAACCATCTTTAATGCTCAACTAGCAGATGAGTTCTTAGCCACCTATATTGAAGAGTCAATCAATGGTTTTGCTGATTATGTAATGGTTCCAAACGAGAAAAACATAAAACCAGATGCTTTTTTAACAGCAAATTATTTGAAAAATGATTGGAAAATTATAAACGAAAACATTTCAAAAATGGTACTATCTGCTGTTTCTTCCGAAAACTGTAAGGGTTGGTATATCAAATTGATCAGCGAAATGGCCTATCATTTGAAATCTATTGGTGCGAACTATGCATTTATGCATCCCGCTACTACAAATAAAGCCGTTATTCATTCCTATGAAAAACTGGGTTGCAAATATGGTAAATGCGTTCATGTTTTAACTTTTTTCAAATGATTAAGTTTTTAGACCTACAGGCAATAAACCAACAGTATAAAACTGAATTGGAAGAGGCTTGTTCTCGAGTAATTAATTCGGGTTGGTACATTTCCGGCACCGAAGTAAGTGCGTTTGAGGAGAAATTCGCAGAACATTGCGGTGTAAAACATTGTGTGGGTGTTGCCAATGGCTTAGATGCGCTTATTCTGATTTTTAGAGCCTATAAAAAACTAGGTAAGTTAAAAGATGGCGATGAAGTATTGGTTCCTGCAAATACCTATATCGCCAGCATTTTAGCCATTTCTGCAAATGGTTTAGTTCCTATCTTGGTAGAACCCAACGAGCAAACCTATAATGTAGATGTTAGCTTAATAGAACAAAATCTCACGCCCAAAACAAAAGCCATTTTAGCAGTACACCTATATGGCCAGCTGGCCGATATGCCAAGCATTATGAACCTTGCCGAAAAGCATAACTTATTGGTTGTTGAAGATGCAGCACAGGCACATGGTGCAAGTTTAAAAGGTAAAAAAGCGGGCAATTGGGGCCATGCAGCAGGCTTTAGTTTTTACCCAGGTAAAAACCTAGGAGCATTAGGCGACGCCGGTGCTGTTACCACTAACGATGAAGCCCTAGCCTCTATAATACGCAGCTTAGGAAATTATGGCTCCGAAGTAAAATATCACAATGCGTATAAGGGCATCAATAGTCGCCTCGATGAGTTGCAAGCAGCCCTATTGAGTGTAAAATTGAAACATTTAGATACAGAAATTGAGCAAAGACGGGCGATTGCAAACGCCTTTTTAAATGGTATAAAAAACCCGAAAATAAAACTTCCACTCATACAATACCAAGAGCAACACGTATGGCATTTATTTGTAGTACAGGTAAAAGATAGAGCAAATTTTCAATCATATTTAACCGAAAAAGGTATTCAAACGGTTATTCATTACCCTATTCCTCCACATAAGCAAAAGGCGTATAGCGAACTGAATCACCTAAGTTTCCCCCTTACCGAAAAAATTCACGAACAAGTACTCAGTTTGCCCATAAGCCCGGTTTTAACAAAAGCCGAAGTACAGAAAATAATTGACGTAGTTAATGGCTTCTAGCACACCCCTACAACCGCTCGTAAGCGTGATTGTACCCTGCTACAACCACGAGGCCTATGTAGTTGAGTGTATTCAGAGTGTTCTTAATCAGAGCTATCCAAACATTCAGCTAATTGTTATTGATGATGGATCAAAAGACAAAAGTGTAGAAGTCATTGAGAAGCTAAGGAGCAACCACCCGTTCATTTTTGAACAACAAAAAAACAGAGGTCTTTCGGCTACACTCAATAAAGCTATTACTACCTATGCTAAGGGTAAATATATTGCCAATATTGCGTCCGACGATTTTTGGGATGTACATAAAATTAAACTGCAGGTGAATTTTATGGAAAAACATCCTGAAGTGGCTATGTGCTGCTCTAAAGCAGCTATTGTAAATCAAACATCCGAAATTATTGGGGAATTTAATGCAAAGTCCTTCGTAAAGCCATATAACTTTTCGAATATTGCTTTAGGCAAATCGTTCGTACCCGCATTAACGGTGATGTCTAAAAAGGAAGTATATGATTCCGTAGGGCTTTTTGATGAAACCTTACTCATTGAAGATTTAGATATGTGGTTGCGCATTGCCGACGTATACCCCATAGGTTTTATAAATGAAGTGACGGCATTTTATCGGCAGCATGGAAGCAATACCTCCTCTAGATTAGTAGCCATGACCGAAGCTCGGTTTCAAATTTTGGATAAGTGGAAACAAAAAGGAGTCGTATATCGTAAAATGAAGCGAAATTTTGAGTTAATGGCTCTCAGCGAATTGGGTAAAGATTTCCCGAATGAAGCAAAAAAATACCTGCATGTAACCCTTATGAATTTTTTTCATGCAAAATATCGTAAGTTCATTTTAAAGTATCTTTTTACCGGTCAATTTGTTTAAGCTATGAAAAAAATTCTTTTTATCACGCCTTATTTTGGTCGTACAGGCTCCGAAATGCAGCTTTTCTATCTCTTAAACTCATTAGATCGTCAAAAGTATCAGCCATACCTGTTTTCTAGAGACTGTGGCATTTTATTAAAAAATCTACCTGCAGATATTCCACATTCGCCCGGGTATAAAAAACACCCCAATGTATTATTCAGGGTATTTCGTTTAGTGTTGTACGCCTTAGGTATAAATCCGGTAGAATTTCAACTTCGCAAAATACACCAGCGTTTAAAGCCCGATTTTTGGTATATAAACACCATTGCCAACCGCGATGCTTTAAATCTAGCCAGCAAGTTGAAAGTAAAGCTCATTACACACGTGCATGAATTACCCATGTCTTATAGTATGGTTCAAGCAGCCACCATACAAAACATGGTGGAACATTCAACAATGGCTATCGGTTGCTCAAAAATTGTGTGCGAAAAACTTCAAGACATGGGTATGAAAAATGTACATCTATTGTACGGATTTATAGACGAAACCCAAATTAAACTAGATGCTAACGAAAAAGATATAAAGAAAAAATTAGGCATCAACCCTGGTGACTTTGTTTGGATAGTGGCAGGAAGTGCCTCAACAACCAAAGGAATAGACTTTTTAATTCCCTTACTTAAAGAACTAAAACCTAATCATAAAATTATATGGTTGGGTTCAACCACAACTAGTGGTACAAGTTATTATGTAGAAAAATCTATCGAAACACATTTTAACCAACGTGTACTGTTTACCGGACCACGCACAACAGACTATTACAGTTATTTTAACATTGGACATGCTTGCTTATCCCTTTCACGAGAAGATTCATTCCCCTTAGTTTTACAAGAGGCAGCACACTTAGGCAAACCTATTGTAGGTTTTAACTCGGGAGGTATTAGCGAATTTGTTAACGAACGGATAGGAACGGTTGTTGACCAACTTAATTTTAAAGAGTTGGCAAAAGCCATGGCAAAAGTAGAACAAGATTATAGTAAATACGACCCAGAATACATCAAGCAATATGCAAAAGGATTTAATGCAAGGCAACAAGCAAAAGAACTTAGCAGGCTACTCGATACCTATTGATCAAAAACTTGCATTTCCACCAATTTGCAGTACATACCTTTTTGTTCCATAAGCTCTTGGTGGGTGCCAGTTTCAGTGATTTTTCCTCCCTCTAATACCACAATCTTATCGGCCCGTTGAATGGTACTTAAACGGTGGGCTATGACTAAAGAGGTGCGGTTTTCCATTAATTTATTGAGGGCATCTTGCACCAATTTTTCCGATTCAGTGTCTAGTGCCGAAGTGGCTTCATCTAAAAGCATAATAGGCGGGTTAGCCAACACCGCTCGGGCAATACACAAACGCTGGCGCTGGCCACCCGAAAGTTTTAAACCACGGTCGCCAATATTGGATTCATAGCCTTGCTCGGTTTCTAAAATAAAATCGTGCGCATTGGCAATTTTAGCGGCGGCAATCACTTCAGCTTCAGTGGCATTAGGCCTGCCAAAGGCAATGTTATTAAAAATGGTATCGTTAAAAAGCACCGAATCTTGATTTACGACACCCATTTGGACACGAATACTATCCATTTTTAAGGTTTTTATATCTACGCCATCAAACAAAATCTGCCCTTGCTGCGGATCAATAAATCGAGGAATTAAATCCATTAACGTTGATTTACCCCCGCCCGATGGCCCTACTAAAGCCACCATTTTGCCAGCCGGAATGCTTAAACTAATGTCTTTTAAAATAGTCCGATTGCCATACGAAAAGGATATATTTTTACATTCGATGCTGCTTGTAAAGACCGAAGCAGAAGCTGCATTTGGTGCATCATTTACTTCTGAAGGGGTATCGATAAGTGCCAATACCCGTTCTCCTGCAGCAATACCTTGGTGTATTTGACTGAAAGAGTCTGTAATTGCTTTGGCTGGGCGCATCACTTGAGAAAACAGGGCGATGTACGCAATAAATGCAGGTGCTTCTAAGCCCTTATCTCCCGATAAAATGAGGTAACCACCATACAATACAATACCACAAACTACTAGTACACCTAAAGTTTCTGATACCGGCGATGCCAACTGTTGCCTGCGGGCCATAGATCGTAATAAGCCCGTATAGCGTTTATTTTCGGTATTAAATTTTTCTTTTACCACCTCGGTGGCATTAAATGCTTTTATAATTTTTATACCCGATAAGGCCTCGTCTAAAAAGGTAATCATACTACTTAACGATTCTTGAGCGGCTACCGCTTGCTGCCGTAAGCGTTTCACCAAGCGTGCAATTACCAAACCCGAAACCGGGATAATGAGCAAAGCAAAAAAGGTAAGTTTCGCCGAAATTAAAAACAACATGATGATGTAGGCAATCAGTTGAACGGGTTCTTTAAATACCACCAAAAGGGTGCTCGTTACCGAATATTGCACCACTTGCACATCAGAAGATACCTTAGACATGATATCCCCTTTGCGTTCGTTGTTAAAGTAGCCTAAATGCAGGTTCATTACACTATCAAACACCGATTTTCGGAGATTTAAAAGCGTATGCGCCCGCAAATTTTCCATAATACGCTGAGAGAGGTAACGAAAAATATTGGCCAACACCACCGAGCCAATAATGCTAGCGCATACGATTTGCAATGCGCCCCAAGTGCCGTATAAATCGATGGCTATTTGAATGTAGTATTTAAATTGTGCCATAATATCCCAAGCAGATGTAGGCGGACTCACTACCTTCGTTTTCCCATTCTGAAAAAACAAAGTTTCCAACAAGGGCGACAACAAAGCTAAATTGAGGGTATTGAAAATGATGGACAGTATGGTGGTAAAAATATACGGTAACGCAAATTTTTCGATGGGTTTAGCAAAAGAAAGAAGGCGAAAATAGGTTTTCATGTATGCTATTGAATCCGTAAAGTTAAGATTTTGATTGTATCTACATTCATAAATGAAGTTTCAGGTTTATGCTTCACCCAATCCATTAGTAATTACCTGCTTGGCTAATAGTTCATTCATCTCTTGTTGTACCTCTTTAACTGTTCTTAAGCTGCCGTACTGATTCATTAAGTTTTTTAGGTTTTTCCGAGATGCTCTGATTTCACCATGCCTAACTATAAATTGATGTAAAGCCTTATAAAAATAAAATTTACCAAGCATCCACATGAATAAAGCATCTAAAACTAGCTGAAAATAATACATCGGGAGTTGAAATTTCTCAAGGTGAATTGCATGCACAATAAACCGGTTTCTAAAGAAAATAGATTTTACCCAATTCCTGGATCGGTAGTTACGTGTTGTAGAGGAATGGTCGTGCAGGCAATACGTATCCGGATGATAATAACATTTCCAACCCATCCGCCATGCCCGTAATCCTAAATCAAAATCTTCGTAATAAAAAGGAGAAAAAATTTCATTAAACCCGCCTAAGGCTCTAAGTTTTTCTGCATCAATAATGGCATTAGCGCCTGAAAGATAGGCGGTAGGTATGGGTAAGGTAGGTTTTTGTACCCTAAAAAAGCGATTCGCCTTTATCTTAAATCCGTTAAATGTATACAATCTAGCCGTATCCTGCACTTCGCCTTGTTTGGCTCCAATTATTTTAGCCATTACACCAAAAGTGTCTTTCAGCTTAAAATAGTCGAGCTGGCCAGTAAAATAATCTTTGCTTAATTGAATATCCGTATTCAGAAGCATAATATAGGGATATTTTGCTTGTGCAATACCCACATTACATGTGGCAGAAAAACCAGAATTGTTCGCTTTTTTAATAAGTCTTATTTCAGAATAATTGGTACCTATAAATGCACACGAATCATCCGTAGAACAATCATCAACAACCAAAACTTCATGTTGTAAATCAGAGTGCTGCAGAGCGGCAAAAACAGATGGTAAATTATTCTCTAAAAGTAATCTGCCATTATAATTGGGTATAATAACGGATAAGCCTGGCTCCTTCATCACTAATTAAATGGTCTTATAGTTTTTATATTCCGAAATACGCCATCCGCTTAGATCTTCTATTTTCTGAAGCACTCTTCGGCGAAACCCCATTTGCTTTTTCAAGTAGGAAGGATCAAAATTAAATTCCCAATTGAGCGCCTTAATCCTTTTTTGCATTACCTGCGGATGGATGCCATCAAACTTCAACAAGCGGTCGGCATTGGTATAATCAAATTCTAGGTTAGTAGGCAGTTTCTCAGCAATCCAGTTATCGTCATGATAAAACTGATTAAAATTGCGCACTTTACTACCCAAGCCTTGCGGGGCTTTTACCCAACCGTAATGGTATACATACGCATCAATGGGTTTAACCTGAATTTTTTGGTCATTTTTTCTAAAGCCTTGCGCATCTCGATAAGAATGTACGCCCGGAGCAAATTTTAATACGCGAATTTCATTTCGATACCACCTTCTCGAGGATGCGATAAAATCGTAAGACCCATAAAAATGCAGGTATTTTAACAACAGGCCTTCAACATTCGGTTCATGGAGATAATGTTCCATGTTCTGTTTTAGTACTGGTAAGTACTTTTCATGAATTACCTCATCGCCCTGAATATAAATAGCCCAATCCGTATCAGGCGAAATAGCGTTGTATGCTTTATCGGTTTCGAGCGCAAAAGTGCGGCCACCTTCACGAAGCGTATCATCCCAAATGGTCTCCAAAATCCGAATTTTATCAGATCCGATACTTTTAATCAGTGCTAGGGTTTCATCGTCTGAGCGGCCAAAAGCCACTACAAACTCGTCGCAAATAGGCAGCACTGAAGTAATAGCCTCAACAATGGGGTAATCATTTTTTACTGCATTCCGAATAAAAGTAAAGCCGCTAACTTTCATTAAGCGAAAATACTTTTAAATTTATAATTATCTATCTCAGTAGGAGAATGATTTTGGAATACGGATAAAAAACGTGTTTTTTGTAAGATGCCAAAGGCTAGTAAAACAGATTTTAAAGAATTATCGAGAGCCCTAAGCTTGGTGGAAAATAGTGTAGAGGGCTATCGCGATATTTTGCTTGGACTAAAGCCCAATGCTACGCCCATTATTGGCATTACTGGCCCCCCGGGAGCCGGCAAAAGTACCTTGGTAAATGCCCTGCTAAACCATTGGAGTGCCCAATACAAATACGTAGCGGTATTGGCTATTGACCCCACCTCTCCTTTCAATTTAGGTTCTTTGCTTGGCGACCGCATTCGCATGGCCGAACAATTTACTAAACCTAACGTGTTCATTCGTTCCTTAGCCACTCGGGGTTCATTGGGTGGCTTGTCTGCCAAAACTATCGAGTTAGCCGATGTATTGCGCTCGGCAGGTTTCGATTATATTTTGGTGGAAACCGTAGGCGTAGGCCAATCGGAAGTAGAAATTGCCGGTTTAGCCGATATTACTTTAGTGGTATTGGTTCCCGAAGCCGGCGATGAGATTCAAGGAATAAAATCGGGTTTAATGGAAATTGCAGATGCGTTTATAGTAAACAAAGCCGACCGTGAAGGAGCCGAAATTTTTGCGAATACGCTTAAAAAACTAAGTCAGCAAAAAGCAGAGCCCATACCGGTGTTAAGCACCGTGGCTAGCAAAGCAAAAGGTATCAAAGAACTCATTGCCTTTATAGATCAGTTTGAGAAAACACCCTCAACAAAAAAACAACAGCTATTGGCACAAAAAGCTTGGCAATTGCTACAACAAAAACTTACGGCAGGCCTAAACAAAGAACAGCTCCAACAAGATCTTGCTGAAGCTGTTCAAAAAAGTGATTTTAATCTCTACCAGTTTATAGCTAACTGGACTAGCCGTTCATAATATCTTCCAGCTCTTCTACCTCTACTGGTATATCGGCCATCAAATCAATATTACCATTTTTAGTGATTAGAATATTATTCTCAATACGCATACCCAAACCTTCTTCGGGAATGTAAATGCCCGGTTCGCAGGTTAAAATATTGCCTACTTCAAAGGCTTTATAGCGGCTAGCAAAATCGTGCACATCAATACCCAAATGGTGCGAAGTGCCGTGCATAAAGTATTTTTTATATAGCGGTGCCGCCGGGTTTTGTTTGGCTACGGCTTGCTTATCTAACAAACCCAAACCAATTAATTCGGCCTCCATAATGCGGCCAACTTCATCTTGGTATTCGTTCCAAATAGTACCAGCAACTAATAATTTTGTGGCAGCCCTCATTACCCTCAATACCGCATTATATACCTCTTTTTGGCGTGGATTAAAACGGCCGCTAACCGGAATAGACCGACTCATATCCGCATTGTAATTGGCATATTCGGCACCAAAATCAAATAGAATAACATCACCGGCTTTGCACACTTGATTATTATCGTTGTAATGCAAAATGTTGGCATTAGGGCCCGAAGCAATAATGGGGTTATAGGCATGACCGGTTGCTCTTTGGCGAATAAATTCGTGAATAATTTCGGCCTCAATTTCATATTCGCTTACACCCGGCTTGGTAAATTTTAAAACCCGAACAAAGGCATCACGAGTAATTTCACACGCTTTTTTGGTCAATTGAACCTCTATTTCCGATTTAATTGGGCGTAAATCACGCAATATTAAAGCACTACGCTCATACCGATGCAAAGGGTAGCGCTCCTTCAATTGCTGTATAAAGCGTAAATCGCGGTAAGGCACTTCAAACACCGAACGGTCGTTCTCGTTGGTATTTAAATAGATGTTTTCGGCATAATGAATAATAGACGGCAAAACAGTCCAAAACTCATCGAGCCAAAAAACCTGCTCCAACCCCGAAGCCTTTTTAGCCTCTTCTTTGGTATATTTGTGACCTTCCCACACTTTAATATGGTCGTTGGTCTGACGTAAAAAAAGCACCTCCCTGTACAATGGATTAGGACAATCTGGGAACAAGATTAAAATACTTTGCTCTTGATCAATGCCGCTTAAATAAAATAAATCGGGATTTTGCTTAAAGGCAAAATTTTGATCGCCGCTACGTAACTGCTCATCATTCGCATTAAAAATAGCTATCGATTTTGGTTTTAAACGCTGGGAAAAATTCTTCCGATTCAGCACAAATAAACTAGCATCAGGGGCTATATATTTCATAATTATTTAATATTAACTATAATGATTTTTAGGATAATAATTTTATCTTTACACCTTATAAATGCGTGTGTGAAATTTAGTACACACGTTCGATGGTTTGCTCGAACCAAACTTATCATTAATTTTGCAAAAAATTTATACAAAAAGAAATAGTTTAACCTTAAAAAAAGAATATGATTTTTTCTACATCTAAAAAAGTTATTACCCTCTCAATTGTTATTTTGTTGGGTCTCACTGCCGTTTCAACTGCACAAGAATCGGATACAAGCTCAACACCCAAAATATTTGGTGGCAGAACCCAATACAGAACCTGGTCGGTAGGTTTTAATTTAGGAGCTACAGCACCTAATACCTTAGCAGGTGGCGTAAAAGATTATGCCGAAGGTGATTTAAACCTGGGCTACGGTCTTTCTTTGCGTAAGCAATTGGCTCATTCATTCGGATTAGAATTCGGATTTGGTGCTGGTAAATTATCTGGAAGTAGTGGCTTAGGCGGCAATTTAGCTTATGAAACCAAAATGGCTTGGACTACAAGTTTGAGTGGCGTAATTAACGTAGCTACTGTAGATTTCTTGAACAGAGAAAATGCGGTAAATTTCATTGTAAAAGCTGGATACGGGATTGCTGGATATGCTTACAAAATTACCAATGCATTAAACGTAGCTACCGATTACCAAGGCACTTATGGTGCTAGCGGAACTAAAAAATACGCTCAAGACAACTTTATTCCCGTTGGTCTGGGTGCTAAATTCAAAGTATCAAACCGAGTTAATTTCGATTTAGGATACACCATGAACTTCATCAACACGGATAATGTAGATGGAACTGTTGCTCCTGGGAACGATAGCTGGTCTTATACCTCTGCAGGCTTAGAATTTTCTTTGGGTGCAAAAACCAAACCAAACTTAGACTGGGTAAACCCACTAGCACTGATGTATGATGAATTAAAAGATCCTTCATTGCGCAAAGAATTAGACGCATTAAAACAACGTGTAAGCACCTTAGAAGCTGCAGATTTATTAAAAGATAGCGATGGCGACGGTGTTGCTGATAAACTAGACAAATGCCCGAACACCGAAGCAGGAGTAAAAGTTGATGGTGGCGGTTGTCCTTTAGATACCGATAACGATGGTGTGCCAGATTCTAAAGATAGTTGCCCAACTGAAAAAGGTACTCCAGAATTCAATGGTTGCCCAGGCTCTCCAAGCTCTTCGGCAAATGCTATTCAGTTTGAGTATAACTCATCCGTACTTAAAACTTCTTCTTACCCTGTATTAGATCAATTGTCTAATGACTTAAGAAGCAAAGTAATTTTAAAAGTAGAATTAGGTGGTCACGCTTCTGAAGAAGGTACCCCTGATTATAACTTACAATTATCAAAAGATCGTGCAAATGCTGTTAAAACCTATTTGGTAAACTCTGGTGTTGCTGCTAGCAAAATCGTTACGAAAGGTTTTGGCGAAACTCGTCCGGTTGCTTCAAACGCCACCGAAGAAGGTCGTCAGTTAAACAGACGTGTAGAAGTTGTGAGGTAATTCGCTTTCTAAAAGCACTCATAAAAAAAGAGTCCCGGTACACATCGGGACTCTTTTTTTGTTTATACCTTTGATACCATGTATTTCTTCAGAAAAAAAGATCCGAACAGACCTAGTAGTTTCAATCTAAAAGTCATGCATGCGATTAATAACATCGCAATGATATTGTTTTTAGGGGGCATTATTTACAAACTAATTCAGTGGGTTACACAAAGATGAGTAAACAAGTACTTTACACCAAGCAAGCACCCGAACCTATTGGGCCATATAGTCAAGGTATTCAGAGCGGTTCATTCCTATTTTTATCTGGCCAAATTGCCATTAATCCAGCCACCAACGAATTGGTTGAAGGCGATATTGTAGTAGAAAGCACCCAGGTCATGGAGAATATTAAAAAACTACTCCAAGAAGCCAACTGTACGTTCGAAAATGTGGTGAAAACCAGTATTTTTTTAAGCAATATGGGCTACTTTGCTCAAGTAAACGAGGTATATGGTAGTTATTTTAGTGGTACTTTCCCTGCTAGAGAAACTGTAGCCGTACTCGGCCTACCCAAAAATGTAAACGTAGAGATATCGGTTATAGCCGCAATATAGTGAAGGAGAGCAGAGTCAAGTATTTTATAGCAGCCCTAACAGCCACAGCACTTTGGGGCTTTTTTTCTATTCCATTACGTATGCTCAAAGCATACCCCTCAGATGAAATTTTACACTACCGCATCCTCACCTCTTTATCTATCACTTGGATTGTAATTGCCCTATTCCGGAAACAAAAATTAAAAGAAGATATTGCTCGAATAAAGGACTTAGACCCAAAACAACGCAAGCGCATTCTATTACTCACACTTTTAGCCGGAGTTTTGGTTACCGCAAATTGGTTCGCTTTTATTTATGCTGTAAACCATGTTAGTTTAACATCTGCAGCCTTTGCCTATATGGTTTGCCCGCTATTAACGGCTATGGGTGGTTTTATCCTCTTAAAAGAACATCTTACCCCCATTAAGTTTATAGCTATTGGCATTGCCTTAATTAGTATTTTAATTTTAGCCCAAGGTTCATTAAGAGATGTATGGTGGTCGGTGCTAATTGCCAGTTTATATACCGGTTACCTACTTATTCAACGTGTAGTGGTAGAAATAGATAAGTTTAATATGCTAGGGGTACAACTCGTATTATCCACCCTAATTATGCTCCCTTTCTTTTTTTACCACCACGGCAGTTTCCCCTGGGATGGGCATTTCTGGATCGTAATTTTAGTCATTTCTGTGGTATTTACCATAATCCCCTTATTTTTAAGTTTATATTCACTTATTGGCTTGCCCTCTTCTACCATGGGAATTCTCATCTACGCCAATCCACTAGTTGCTTTTGCCGTAGCTATTTTCTATTTTCATGAGTCGATAAACCAGCAGCAAATTCTAGCCTATCTATTACTCTTGCTAGCAGTAATAGTATTTAACTGGGCGCTTGTAGCTAGTTTATTAGCTAAGTATAAAAAGCAAGTAGACTAAACGGAAAACATGCATAAACTAAGTACTCCTATTGAGTACCTAAAAGGTGTAGGACCACAACGGGGCGAACTCCTCAAAAAAGAGTTGGGCGTATACACCTATGCCGATTTATTGCAAAACTATCCCTTCCGATACATTGATCGTACCCGATTTTATAAAGTAACTCAACTAAACGCCGAGTTGCCTCATGTGCAGGTTTTGGCCCGAGTGCTCAGCAAAGCAGTGGTAGGTGAAAAAAGAACCAAACGTTTGGTAGTTGAGTTCAAAGACGATACTGGAACCTTCGAAACGGTATGGTTTCAATCTATAAAATGGTTTGAACGCAATATACAAATAGGCTCCGTATATATAGTTTTTGGCAAACCTACCGTATTTAATGGCCGCATATCCATATCGCACCCCGAAATTGAGGTGTACAATCCAAAGGCCAAAAAACAAGGGAATCTACACTTACAACCGGTTTATTCATCTACCGAAAAATTAAAACTAGCCACCTTAGATAGCAAAGGACTACAACGTTTGCAAGCGGCTGTTTTAGAAAGCTGCATATCCGAAGTGGAAGAAAACTTACCCGAATACCTAAAGGTGCAACATCAGCTCATTGGCCTCAGAGAAGCACTCCTAAACATTCATTTTCCAGAAGATGCCCAGCAATTGACCCAAGCACAAAAACGCATAAAGTTTGATGAGTTATTCTTTATCCAACTTAAAATATTAAAAAACAAACTGCTTAGAAGTAGAAAGTTTAAGGGTGTAATTTTTGAAGAAGTGGGCGAAAAATTTAATACATTTTACAATACTAAGTTGCCCTTTAAACTCACTGAAGCACAAAAACGAGTACTCAAAGAAATTCGCCTCGATACCCAAAAAGGCGTTCAAATGAACCGTTTGCTTCAAGGTGATGTGGGAAGCGGAAAAACTATCGTAGCCCTAATGACCATGCTTTTGGCCATTGATAACGGCTATCAAACCTGTTTAATGGCTCCAACCGAAATCTTAGCAAGGCAACATTTCAACTCTCTAAAAGAATTGGTGGGCGATGGTTTGGTAAATATTGAACTCCTCACCGGATCGGTAAAAGCCAAGCAACGCAAAATTATTCACGAGGGCTTAGAGAATGGGCAAATAAATATTTTAATTGGCACCCATGCACTTATTGAAGAGGTGGTTCAATTCAAAAACTTAGGACTAGTAGTTATTGATGAACAACACCGCTTTGGAGTAGAGCAACGAGCTAAATTATGGAAGAAAAGCCTAGTTCCGCCCCATGTGTTGGTCATGACAGCCACGCCCATACCCCGAACTTTGGCCATGACCCTTTATGGCGATCTAGATATTTCGGTAATTAATGAATTACCAGTGGGCAGAAAACCCATAGAAACTCGGCATTTTTACGAAAGCCAACGCTTACGCATGTTTGGTTTTATGCGGGAAGAAATTGCCAAAGGCCGACAGGTTTACATTGTGTACCCGCTTATTAAAGAAAGCGAAAAACTCGATTTATTATATTTAGAAGCCGGAATAGAGGCCATTAGTCAAGAGTTTCCCCTGCCCGAATACCGCATCAGCATGGTGCACGGAAAATTATCCGCCGCCGACAAAGAATTTGAAATGCAACGCTTCGTAAAAGGGCAAACCCAAATAATGGTAGCTACCACCGTAATTGAAGTAGGCGTAAATGTGCCCAATGCCAGTGTTATGATTATCGAAAATGCCGAACGTTTTGGCCTATCGCAATTACACCAACTCAGGGGCCGAGTGGGTAGAGGAGCCGAACAATCGTATTGCATTTTAATGTCGGGTAATAAACTAAGCAACGACGCCAAGCTACGGCTCAACACGATGGTGCGCACCACCGATGGCTTTGAAATTTCGGAAATTGACCTGCAATTACGTGGCCCCGGCGATATTGAAGGCACACAGCAAAGTGGTGTGTTGGATTTAAAATTGGCCAACATTACCCAAGACCAAGCCCTATTGCAAGAAGCTCGGCAGGCGGTTATTCTACTCTATGAGAACGACCCTGATTTGCAAAAACTAGAAAATGCCATCTTAAGAACGTATTTCGAACAACGCAATCCGGGCATTAGCTTGGATAAAATATCCTAAAATTAATGCCTAAAAAAATTACATTTGTTAAAACACTAAAGATATGAAAGTAGTAAAATTCCTTCTAGCACTAGTCATGTTAAGTACTAGCCTTTTAGCCCAATCAGCCGATTCTATTTTTCTTCGTAAAATATACGATGAAGCTTTGGTAAACGGAAAAGCACATCAAAATCTCAACTATTTATGCAAGCAAATTGGCCCCCGTTTAAGTGGCTCAGCACAAGCACAAAAGGCGGTAGATTGGACCAAAAAGCTCATGGAAAGCTATGGCTTTGACCGGGTGTATTTGCAAGAAGTATTGGTGCCACACTGGGTACGAGGAGAAAAAGAAATAGGTAAAATTTTAGTGGGTAAAAAAGATCTAGTGGTGCCCATTGCTGCCCTTGGCGGCTCGGTAGCCACCCCAAAACAAGGTCTCACAGCCGAAATAATTGAGCTACAAAGTTTGGCAGAACTTAAAACATTGGGCGAAGATAAAATTAAAGGAAAAATTGTCTTTTTTAATCGTGCATTTGACCCAAAACCCATTGAAACGGGTACCTCCTACGGTATGGCTGGCGACCAACGCCGAGCAGGCGCATCCGAAGCGGCCAAATATGGAGCGGTGGGTGTTATTGTTAGATCTCTCACACATGCTATAGACGATTACCCACATACCGGTGCCATGAATTACGAGGCCAATGGAATTAAAATTCCGGCTGCAGCCATTTCAACTAAAGGCGCAAACGAGCTGAGTAGATTACTTAAATTAAAATCGGCCGAGCCCGTAAAATTCTTCTTTAAACAAAACTGCGAAACCCTACCCGATGTGCTTTCCTACAATGTGATTGGAGAAATGAAAGGAAGCAGCAATCCCGATGAAATTATTACTATTGGAGGGCATTTAGACTCATGGGATTTGGCCGAGGGTGCCCACGATGATGGAACCGGAGTTATGCAATCTATTGAGGTATTGCGCATCCTAAAAAGTTTGGGTTATCAGCCTAAACACACCATCAGAGCCGTACTATTTATGAACGAAGAAAATGGCTTGCGTGGCGGACAAAAATATGCTGAAATAGCCAAAATTACCGGCGAAAAACATATCGTAGCCATGGAATCGGATGCCGGAGGATTTACCCCTCGTGGCTTTGGCATTGATGCCCCTATAGATCTTTTCAAAAAAATAAAAGGCGATTGGGAAAAATTATTCGAACCCTACCAAACCGATCGACTTACCATAGGTGGTGGTGGTGCCGATATAGGCCCACTAAAAACCGCCAGCCCGGGCATTGTACTCATTGGTTTTAAACCCGATTCGCAACGCTATTTTGATATTCACCACACGCCGAACGATGTGTTCGAAAATGTAAATAGAAGAGAGCTAGAATTGGGTGCCGCTGCCATGACAAGTCTTATTTACTTAATTGACCACAACGGATTGAAAAACTAATTGTGGCCAAAACCGATCCATATAGCGCCTTACGTTTTCCCGAATTTAGGGCCTATGTGGGCATGCGCTTTTTTCTAACCTTTGCCTACCAAATTCAAGC
>JAPLFD010000009.1 GCA_026390835.1 Sphingobacteriales bacterium | reverse complement strand
CCGTATCTTCATTGATTAGCGGCATGGCGTTGTTAAAATCGTATGGATTGTGATTACTCATAAATTCTTTTGCGTCAATATGGCATTAATATAAATGCTTCTCCGCTCACTAAGGCGGACTGATTACTAAGCAAGCGTCATGCCAATAAGTAATTTGCTATATTTTAGGCCTGCTAAGATACGGCTATCTCTATATACTCTGCTAAAACGGCAGAAATTGGCATGGTATAATTTCATCGAATTAAAATAATTAGATGAATGAATTACTGCTTGTCATAATTTGTTAATTTTACACATGTTTTGGTAAATCACCAATCATTATAAAAACAGCCCATGAGCACCGTATTCCGTTTTACTATTTTTTTAATGCTTATAGGTGCTCAGGTATTTGCGCAAGATTCTTATCAAGATTTAGGCAAAAAGGCACTTTTGGATGGTAATTTTAAGTTAGCGGTGCTACATTTAGAAAAGGCTATGGTTGCAGATTCTACCAATTTAAATGCCTTATACATGTTGGGCTATTCTTATTACCATGCCGAAGATTATAAAAACTCGGTGGCTGCTTTTGGGAAACTGATTTCATTAAAGCCAAGTGAAACTTCAGCGTATTATTATCGTGGTAAGGCCCGAAGTTTTATGGCTAATTATACACCTAGCATCGCCAATTCAGAAAGAGAAAAATTATTGCTATCGGCTATTAGAGATTTCAGTAGGGCAATAGATTTGAATAGCGATGATCTGAAATACTATCAAAATAGAGCCATTGCCTACCACGATTATGGTGTATTAAAAGCACAAAAAATACCTCGTTTGTACGATAAGCCTAGAGCCATTGAGGCGCTAAAAGCTTGTATTATTGATTTTCAGAAAGTGTTAGTAGCCAACCCCGGTCGCAAAGATATTGCTACTCAGTTAGAGGAAGCACGTTCGCACCTGCTAAACGTAAGTAACCAGTAAGCTTAATTAAATTTCCCGTCGATGGTGTAAACCGTGGTGCCCAATACGCGTACCTCTTGCTTTTTATGAATGCTGTATACAGAGTCTGGGTAATAGCTAAGGGTATCTGAAGCACGATAAATCATGTTTTTTGTGAGCTGAAAAATGCGAATGCCGGTAGGTTTTTTAGCAAGGTTCCAATCTACCTCAATTTGTTGAACCAAGTTTTTTTTGTTGAGGGAAGTGTAAAGGGTTTTATTAGGCAGCTTACTTATTTGGTACATGCCCTTAAATGCAGGCTTATTAATATCAGCCTCTTTAAATACGTTTAGTTCTTTCTCCCAATCGATGTTTTTGTTGACCACTTTACTTTCTTTTTTTTCATTAATGCCCACAGTTTTGGTAAATGTGGGTTTTTGGGCATTTAATCTACTGGCTTCGGCGCTAAAAAATCCCTGCAAATCAACATATTCTAGTTGTTTATTGCGGATTTCTTTTTGCTGACAAGCGGACAGGCTTAATGCCCAAAATACTAGTGCTAGTTTTTTTATCATGTTAAGATACCAATACAGTTCCGGTCATTGCTGGCGGAATAGGTAGGTGCATTAATTTTAGAAGGCTGGGTGCAATATCGCCTAGTTTACCATCTTTAATGTGGGTAAATTCACTATCAATTAAAATACAAGGCACCAAATTGGTGGTATGGGCAGTGTTTGGTGTACCGTCGGCATTAATCATGAAATCGGCATTTCCATGATCGGCTAAAATGATAAAAGAATAGCCATTTTCTATGCCACATGCTACCACTTGCTTTACACAGTTATCTACCGTTTCTACGGCTTTTACTACAGCTTCAAAAACGCCGGTATGTCCAACCATGTCAGGATTTGCAAAGTTTAGGCACATAAAATCTGGCCAGCTCGAACGTAGTTCTTCGCAAGCAATTTCTGCTAGTTCAACAGCACTCATTTCGGGTTGCAAATCGTAGGTAGCCACTTTTGGAGAAGCTGCCATTTTACGTTTTTCTTGTGGAAATTCCGCTTCTCTGCCACCGGAAAAGAAAAAGGTTACATGTGGATATTTTTCTGTTTCGGCAATTCTGATCTGATTTTTATGGTTCTGTGATAGCACTTCTCCGAGCGTATCGGTCAAATCTTCGGTGCGAAAAATTACCTGTACGTTTTTAAAAGTTTCGTCGTAACTAGTAAAAGTAATGTAATGCAAAGCTAGGGGCTGCATCTCTTGCTCCGGAAAAGCCCTTTGCGTTAATGCCTGTGTAATTTCTCGGCCTCTATCGGTGCGGAAATTGAAACAAATAACCACATCGTTTTCTGCTATATGCGTAAGTGCTTTTCCCTCTGCATCAACCCTTACAAGGGCAGGCATAAATTCGTCGGTAATGCCCTCGTTATACGATTGCTCTACTGCATCGGCAATATTGGTGCAGGCTTTTCCTTTGCCTTTTACTACTAAATCATAAGCTAATTTTACACGTTCCCAACGGTTATCGCGGTCCATGGCATAATACCTGCCCACAGCCGAAGCTAGGGTGCCAACGCTTGTTTTTAAGTGTTTATTCAGTGAATTAATATAGCCTAAGCCCGATTTAGGGTCAGTATCTCTGCCATCTAAAAAGGCATGAATAAACACGTTTGTTAGTCCGTTTGCTTTGGCTGCATCACATAAACCTTTTAGATGATCGATGTGTGCGTGTACGCCACCATCGGATAATAAACCAATGAAGTGCACATTCTTGCCTTCTTTTTTGGCATAATCAAAGGCTTCTGTTAATACCGGATTGCTAGCCAAATCGCCATCTTGTACGGCTTTGTTTATTCTACCTAATTCCTGATACACAATTCTTCCGGCGCCTAAATTCATATGGCCCACTTCCGAATTGCCCATTTGCCCTGCAGGTAAGCCCACAGCTTCGCCAGATGCTTCTAAACGAGCATTCGGGTAGGTTTGAAGTAAGTGTTTATAGAAAGGCGTTTTGGCTTGGGCAATAGCGTCAGAATAGTCGGACTTGCCTAAGCCCCAACCATCCATAATGAGGAGTACGGTCTTTTTAGATTTCACTCTACAAATATACCAAAATGCCCAAATATCCTGCTAATTCAGCTTAATAAACCCTCTAATTAGCGTTTAAAACTGATTATCCGTATACTTGTACCCGCATGATTTCTATTTATTCTATATCGGCACTCATTTTAGCCTATTTATTTGGCTCTATACCTACTGCGGTATGGCTAGGGCAAGGCTTTTATGGTATTGATATTCGGGAATATGGTAGTGGAAATGCTGGGGCTACCAATACCTTTAGGGTTTTGGGAAAAAAGGCGGGCATTGCAGTGATGTTGATTGATATTTTTAAAGGATGGACAGCTACCAATTTGGCTGCTTTTATTGGCTTATCCGTTACGGGTCCGCAAGATTCGGTGCAATTTGTAAATTACCAATTGGCTTTAGGTATCACGGCGGTGTTAGGCCATCTCTTTCCCATTTTTGCGGGTTTTAGGGGGGGTAAAGGCATTGCCACACTTTTTGGGATGATTTTAGCCATTCATTTTCAGGCGGCTATCATTTGTGTAGTGGTGTTTGTGGTGGTGTTAAGCATATCTAAATACGTTTCTTTGAGTTCTATTGCTGCCGGATTTTCTTTTCCGCTGAGTATTGTGTTTGTGTTTCATTCGCCCATACGGTCTATTTTATTATATGGAATGTGTATTTGCGTGCTTATTTTGGTTACGCATCAAAAAAATCTAGAACGTTTGCTCAGAGGAAGTGAAAGCCGAGTAAATTTGTTTAAACGAAAAACACCTTAGTTTTTTTATCGTTAGATCTGTATGAAAAAAAGTTCACATTTCTTCGCGGCGCTGGCTTTGGCTATGTTCGCAGTTTCTTGTGCTAAAGTACCGGTTACGGGTCGCAGGCAGTTGAGTTTGGTAAGCGACGAAACGATTAATAAATCGGCAGTTACGGCTTACCAAGATTTTTTAAAAGAGCCTAAAACGAAGGTGATTAGCAATACCGCCGATGCCGAACGGGTAAAAATAGTAGGCAAAAAAATTGCTTCGGTAATTGACGCCTATTTAAAAGAAAAGTATCCCAATGCGGCTCAAAACTACCAATGGGAGTTTAATTTGGTGGAAAGTAAAGAGATTAATGCTTGGTGTATGCCCGGCGGTAAAGTGGCGGTTTATACCGGTATTTTACCAATTACTAAAGACGATGTAGGGTTGGCTACAGTTATGGGTCACGAAATTTCTCATGCCATTGCCCGTCACTCGGCCGAGCGCTATTCGCAAACTTTGGCAGCCCAAGCTGGCGGCAATATTTTAGGAGCCATTACGGGTAATCAATCTCAAACCACCCAGCAAGCTATTGGTAAATTATATGGTATAGGCGGCTCTTTGGCTTTGTTAAAATATTCTCGTAATCAAGAATCGGAAGCCGATCATTTAGGGCTACTTTTTATGGCTATGGCGGGTTATAACCCCGAAAAAGCCGTAGATTTTTGGGAGCGAATGGCTAGTTCTAAAGGTGCAAACGGTGCCCCATCCGAATTTTTAAGCACCCACCCGAGCGATGCTACCCGTATTGCCGATATCAAGAAAAGTTTGCCCGAAGCACTTACCTATTACCAGGCTGCCAAGCGTTAAAGCCCCAATACTTGGCTAATGGCTTTTGCCTTTAGCAGGCATTCTTCATACTCTTCTTCCGGTATAGATTTGGCTGTAATGGCTCCACCAACCTGAAAAGAAAGGTATTTGGTGTTGGCATTGTACAGCATGCTGCGGATGATGACGTTGAAATCAAAATCGCCATTGGGCTGTATGTAGCACACCGAGCCCGAATAAACTCCTCGTTTACTGCGTTCGTAGAGTTCAATTAGTTGCATGGCCCTAATTTTTGGTGCGCCTGTCATAGAACCCATAGGAAAAGTGGCTTTCAATATATTCGAAAGAGTTTGTTCGGCTGCTACTTGGCATGAAATGGTTGAAATGAGTTGATGAACTTGCGTAAAGCTATACACACCAAAAAGTTCTTCTACTTGTACGGTGCCGGGTAGCGCACATCGGGTTAAATCGTTACGAACCAAATCTACAATCATCACATTTTCGGCTCGTTCTTTTTCGCTTTGGGCCAAACTTTGTTTACTGGCTTCATCTTCCTTTTTATCGCTACTTCTGCGGGCGGTGCCTTTAATGGGCTGGGAGAGGAGCTTGTTGCCTCTTTTGGCTAGATAGCGTTCGGGTGTTGCAGAGAGAATGTATTTGTTTTGCTGCTTAAAAAAGCTGGAAAAAGGCGTGGGAGATATGCGATTTAGGGCTATAAAAGCTGCCAATGGGTCGAAGTTTACTTCTTCTGCATAAAACTCTTGACAGAGGGTTACTTCATAAATATCGCCTTGTTGGATATGTTCTTGGAGCTTTTTTACCGTAGTGATATATGCTGATTGGCTAAAACGTTGTGCTACGCTTCCTTTGAAGTTTAAAGAAGTTTCACTTAGTTGAATTTGGCTAATTTCTTCCCATACTTCATTCGGATTTTCGGATGTTATTTCCGCTTCTTTCCCCGAAATGGTAATGAGGTGTTTTGGTTTAAAGAAATAGGCGTCAGGGAAATCTAAATGATCCGGGTTATTTGATTCAAGCGCTTCTAATTCGTTTTTTAAATCGTAGCTGAGAAAACCGGGTATAATGCGGTCTTGGTTCTTTATAAAGGCATCAACTTGCGCAAGGGCAGTACCGCAGCTTGCAATTAACTCTTCTTCAGCGCCGGCGGCGATGAGGCATTCAAAATTGCTGTATTTGCTTGGGTATTTGTTCGAATCTAAATAACAAGCCGTATCAAATTGATTGGCCCAGTGCAGGGCTTTCAGTTTAAATTCTGCAGGATTGCCAAGTGCAAAGGTTTGCTTAGTGGTCATCGCTTAGGCGATTGAAACGCTTGTTAAGATAAAATGAGGGTCTGTTCTCTATCTGGCCCTACCGATAAATACCGAACGGGCACTTCTAGGTGTTTTTCTAGATAGGCAATGTAGTTTTTAAGCTTAGTTGGAATCTCACTTTCAGCTCTAATACCGGTTAAATCTTCGTTCCAACCTGGTATAGCTTCTAGTACGGGTATTGGGGTAATGGCATTGATATCGTATGGCATATAATCAATGGTTTCGCCGTTGTATTGGTAATGTGTACAGGCGTAAATGGTGTCAAATCCACTAAGTACATCGGCTTTGGTCATCACCATTTCGCTTACACCATTTAATAAAATAGCGTATTTAAGGGCAGGTAAATCAATCCATCCACAACGACGAGGGCGCCCAGTCGTAGCACCAAATTCGTGGCCAATAGCCCGTAATTTTTCGCCGGTTTCATTTTCTAATTCAGTAGGGAAAGGACCGCCACCCACTCGAGTGCAATAGGCTTTAAAAATGCCAATTACTTTGCCAATATTTTTCGGTGCAATACCTAAGCCAGTGCATGCACCAGCGGTGGTGGTGTTAGACGAGGTAACAAATGGGTAGGAACCAAAATCTACATCGAGCATGGTACCTTGAGCGCCTTCGGCCAAAACTTTTTTGCCTTGTTGCAGATATTGATTTACAAAATGTTCGCCATCTACTTGTGGAATAATTTTTAAGGCTTCTATGGCTTCGAAAAAAGCTTGTTCTTTTTCTGAAAAATCGGGTACATCGCCGTAATAGGCTAAAATAGATAGGTGTTTGTTGACCAATTTTTGGTAACGCTCTTTAAAATCGGGTAATTGTGTATCGCCTACTCGTAGTCCATTTCTACCCGTTTTATCCATATAGGTTGGGCCAATACCTTTTAGCGTAGAGCCAATTTTACCAAGGCCCATACGGCTCTCAGAAGCGGCATCTAACAATTGGTGCGTGGGCAATATGAGGTGTGCTCGGCGGGCTATTACCATTTTTTTATCGGCTACGGGGTCGAAACCACGAGCTTTTAGGCCATCTAATTCTCTTTTTAATATGATTGGATCAACCACTACTCCATTCCCAATAAGGTTCATTGTTTTCGGGTTAAAAATACCCGATGGGATGGTATTTAACACAAATTTTTGTCCGTTGAACTCCAAGGTGTGCCCAGCATTTGGACCTCCTTGAAAGCGGGCAATGAGGTCGTAATCAGGACTCAATACATCTACAATTTTGCCTTTTCCTTCGTCGCCCCATTGGAGCCCTAGTAGTACATCAACAGCCATATATGTGTTTAATTTTTGGGATATGAATTGCAGTTTCCTGCTTTTAGTTTGGCACAATTGCCATATAAATTTAAAGAGTGGTGCCTAATGTCGAATTGGAGTAAATCGCCCATCATACTTTGTATTTGCTCAATTCTGGGATCGCAAAATTCTACTACTTTTCCGCAATCGAGGCAAATAATATGATCGTGTTGTTTATAGCCGTATGATTTTTCGAATTGGGCCATATTTTTACCAAACTGGTGTTTGGTTACTAAATCGCATGAAACCAATAGTTCGAGGGTATTGTACACCGTTGCTCGGCTCACACGGTATTTTTTATTTTTCATATGGATGTAAAGGGATTCTACATCAAAATGATCGTTTCTAGAATAAATTTCTTCTAAAATAGCAAAGCGTTCGGGGGTTTTTCTTAAGCTTTTGTTTTCAAGGTAAGCCTCAAAAATTTTTTTAACTAGATCTCGGGTTTCGGTGCTAGACATATGCGTTGCTGTGTGCGCTCAAATTTATTTAAAAAAATGGATAGCACCCAACATATTTACTACGCTTTTTCCACAGTGATGTCAGAGTCGAACCGACGAACATCGGTTACGCCATTTACTTGTTTCAATTTAGCAATTAGGTTATTAAGGTGGTGGGTATCATTTACGTAAACCATAATGCTGCCGTCAAAAATTCCTTCGTGTGAATCTACTGTAATGGAGCGCATATTCACTTTAAAATCGTTCGAGATAATGGTTGTTATTTTATTGATTAAGCCCACATCGTCAATTCCAGTAATATTTAATCCAGTTAAAAACGCCAATTGTTTTTGGGAATTCCAACGTGCTTTTACAATGCGGTAGCCGAAATTAGACATGAGCTTGGTGGCATTGGGGCAACTCGTACGGTGTATTTTTATGCCTTCTCCTACGGTAACAAAGCCAAACACATCATCGCCTGGTATGGGGTTGCAACACGTAGAAAGCTTGTAATCTATTTTCTGAAGATCTTCGCCTATTAGTAGTGTATCTTCTTCACTTTTTATTTTTTTAACAAACTCTGCCGGGTCAGTACGCTCAAATGGCTTGTATCCTGCATTTTTTTCGAAATTAACGTACTCTTTTAAGTCTCCAATATCAATACCTCCTTTGGCAATTTGGTATAAAAAATCTTGGCTTGCGTGTAGTTTAAAGAAGTGGGTAATTTTATTAATATTTTCAATGGTGCTTGGTATTTTTAATGATTTTAGTTTGCGGTCTAAAATCTCTCTCCCTTCTTCAGAAATTTTGCGTTTCTCTTCTTTTAATGACGATTTAATTTTTGATTTAGCTTTGGCAGTTATAACAAAATTTAGCCAATCTTCTTTGGGGGTTTGTTTGTTGGAGGTGATAATTTCAACCTGATCACCATTTTGTAATTGATACGATAAGGGCACCAATTTGTGATTTACTTTGGCCCCAATACATTTGACGCCTAAATCGGAGTGAATTTCAAAAGCAAAATCTAAGGCGGTGGCATTAGCGGGTAACTGCATAAGTGCACCCTTTGGGGTAAAAATGAAAATCTCGTCAGAGAATAAATTCATCTTAAAATCGTCCAAAAAGTCTAGGGCATTTGATTCTGGATTATTTAATAATTCGCGTACTTTTTGTAGCCATTGGTCTAGTCCGCTACTTTCGGCATGTGGGGCTTCTTTGTATTTCCAGTGTGCTGCAAAGCCTTTTTCGGCAATTTCGTTCATGCGTTCGGTGCGTATTTGCACTTCTACCCATTGGCCTTTTGGGCCCATTACCGTAGTGTGTAACGATTCGTATCCGTTAAATTTTGGCGAAGATATCCAATCGCGAAGTCGATCAGGATTTGGGCGATAAAAATCGGTTACAATGGAATAGGCTTTCCAACAATCGGCTTTTTCTTGCTCTATTTGGCTGTCTAAAATAATTCGTATCGCAAATAAATCATACACCTCTTCAAATGGAATGTTCTTTTTGCGCATTTTGTTCCAAATAGAATTGATAGACTTCGGTCTACCATATACCTTGGCTGCTAATCCTTGTTCATCCAAAATTTTTTGAATAGGGTCAATAAATTCTTTAACGAATTTTTCCCGTTCGGTTTTTTTCTCATTTAAGCGTTGGGCAATGTATTTGTACGTGGCTGTTTCGGTATATTTCATCGAAAGGTCTTCCAATTCCGATTTCATGGCGTATAAACCCAAACGATGTGCCAGTGGTGCATAGAGGTATACTGTTTCCGAAGCAATTTTAAGTTGCTTTTCCCGTGGCATAAACTCCATGGTGCGCATATTGTGTAACCTATCAGCAAGCTTTATAAGAATTACCCGAACATCATCAGCTAGGGTAAGAAGCATTTTTCGGAAATTCTCTGCTTGCAAAGAACTGTTGTAATCAAATACGCCCGAAATTTTGGTTAGGCCGTCTATAATTTTAGCTGCTTTCTTACCAAATTCACGTTCAACATCTTCTAGGGTTATATCGGTATCCTCTACCACATCATGTAATAGTGCACACACTATAGAAGTTGTTCCTAAGCCAATTTCTTCAGCTGCAATTTGAGCTACAGCAATGGGGTGGTAGATATAAGGCTCACCAGATTTTCTACGCATATCTTGATGACTTTCTAGGGCCAAATCGAAGGCCCTTCTAATCATTTTCTTATCACCTTTTTGCAAAGTTTCTTTACAGGCACGCAACAATGCACGATATCTTTTTAAGATTTCGGATTTTTCTGCCTGTAAATCAATTATTAATTGGGTCATAATGCGTAAATTAGCTAGTGCAAAAGCTAGCGAATAGATTAAATTTGGTCTGATTTTTGCTAGATAATGCCAATGCTATATATTTAAAAATAGCCGTAACTTTGTTTGCTAAATTTATGAAATTTTTCAAGCTTTTAGTTCTTTTTTGTACATTTTTTGCCCTTACAGCAAGGGCACAGCAGCCGCACGACCCTTTTGTAAAAGGTAAAAACGATACCATTCGGGTGGCCTTAACCCTAGTGGATAATGAACTTATTCCGTGGCTTGCTTTGCCTGAAGTGAAAATTGTGGACAGCCGAATTTGGCGTAGTGCTGAGCAACAAGTAGCCTATAACAGATTGCGCTTTAATGTGCTAAAGGTGCTGCCTTATGCCATGTATGCACGGTCTAGGTATGCACAATTACAAACCGAATTGTCTAGAACTAACAATAAAAAGGAACAGCGAATTTTACAAAAAGCCTTCGAAAAAGAAGTTAAAGATATGTTTAATAGAGAAATTAAAGAACTGACCATTACGCAAGGTGGTATTTTAATTAAGCTGATAGATAGGGAATTGAACACGAGTAGCTTTGATATTTTAAAGGAGATGAAAGGTGGATTTACCGCTTTTTTATACCAATCTTTAGCCAGGGTTTTTGGTAATAATTTAAAAAACCGCTATGATGCACAAGAAGACCGCGATATTGAAAGTATTATACAATCATCACCCTATTATTACCAAAGTATGTAAGGCTTTGGTCACTGGTTTTCGTAATTAAACGCTATTTAATGAAATTAGATATACTCGTATTTGCCGTACACCCAGATGATGCTGAACTCGGCTGTTCTGGAACCATTTTAAGATATATTGCCGAAGGTAAAAAAGTAGGTATTGTTGATTTAACTGCCGGTGAGTTAGGTAGTAGAGGCAGTAAAGAAACACGTAAGGTAGAAGCAGCCGATGCCAGCGCAATTTTAGGCGTTCATGTGCGAAAAAATTTAGGAATGCGGGATGGTTTTTTTGTAAACGATGAAGTGCATCAACTTCAACTTATTGAAATCATTCGTAAATACCGTCCGCAAATTGTGTTAGCTAATGCGATAGATGATCGCCACCCAGATCATGGTAGGGCTGCTGCTTTAGCAACAGACGCAGTTTTTTTGGCTGGCTTGTCTAAAATAAAAACAAGTGAAACCGGTATAGATCAGGAGGCTTGGCGCCCTAATTTACTGCTACATTACATTCAAGATAGATATATTAAACCCGATATTTTAATTGATATAACTCCGTTTTGGGAACAAAAAGTAGCCGCTATAAAAGCCTATAAAACCCAGTTTTTTAACCCCGAATTGCAAGAGCCAGCAACCTATATTTCTTCATCCGATTTTTTAGCTGGAGTAGAGGCTCGTGCCAGAGAATTTGGTAGGTCAATACCATGCAGTTACGCCGAAGGCTTCACCTCTAACAAAATTTTGGGTGTAGCTTCTTTATTCGATTTAAAATAAGTCTAGAGCGTTTTAACTACATCTTCTAGCACGTTTAAACCAAGATCTAAATCTGCTTTCTCCATGATTAGTGCTGGTCTAAAGCGTATGCTTTGATTCCCACATCCCAAAAACATTACGTTTTTTTCTAGCCCTTTTTTAATAAAATGATCTCGGGTGTTTTTATCCGGAAAGTCGAAAGCTACAATTAGACCTTTACCTCTTACATTGCGTATTATAGAATATTTATCTGCGATGGTAAGAAGTTTAGTTTGTAAATATTCTCCTGTAGTTGCCGCCTTTTCTACGAGTTTATCTTCTTCAATAATTTCCATAATCTTGCTAGCCCGTACCATATCTACCAAATTCCCACCCCAAGTAGAGTTTATACGAGAAGCGGTTGTAAACACATTTTGCTCAATTTCATCTACCCGTTTACTAGCTAAAATTCCGCATACCTGCATTTTTTTGCCAAAGGCTAAAATATCGGGTCGGGCATTTTCGCCAAAATGTTCGTGGCACCAAAATTTACCGCTAAGGCCTACGCCCGTTTGTACCTCATCGTAAATAAGTAAAGCTTCTTCTTCATCTGCAATAATTCGCAATTGTTCAAAAAACTCTTTTCGTAAATGGTTATCGCCACCTTCCGATTGTATAGGTTCTATGATGATGGCGCATATATCGTCTTTATTGTCTGCAAAGGCCTTTTTTATTTGTGAAATAGATAGGGCTTCTCTTTTTTTCAGGTCCTCTAAATTATTCGTCGTTAGCGGAAATTCAATTTTAGGGGTGCTTACCCTGGGCCAATTGAATTTGGCAAACCACTTTGTTTTATCGGGATGCGTATTGGTTAGACTTAGTGTATATCCCGTTCTACCGTGAAAAGCATGTTCGAAATGTAAAACCTGAAAGCCCCGTTCTTCTTTATAGCCTTTTTGAAAGTTTTTTTGCACCTTCCAATCCATAGCTGTTTTAATTGCATTTTCGATAGCCAAGCCACCACCGGCCACAAAAAACGCATGCGGTAAATACTCGGGTATACCTACTCTCGAAAAAGTATCTACAAATTGTGCATACTGCGTGGTGTATACATCCGAATTTGAGGGGTTGGTTAATGCAGCTAAAAGTAAATTTTCTTTAAATACCTCGTCTTCCAACATTTTTGGATGGTTGTATCCGAGCGGTACCGATGCAAAGCAGGTGAAAAAGTCCAATAGCTTTTTCTCGTTTTTGGCATCGTAAATGTATACGCCTTTACTTTTTTCTAAATCAAAGGTTAAGTCAAAGCCATCAGCTAAGATGTGTTTGCCTAAGGTTTGGTGAACCTCGGTTGGATCTATGTTTAATTTATACATAATAGGTAGTTGAGGTATACTCAAATTTACCAAAAAAGAAATTGTAATCTTGCTCTTTTTGGCCTAATTATTTATACTACTAACGTATATTATATGATTTTATGGCTGGCTAAATAAATTACTTAAATTGAAGTGGATCATTTTTACTGAATACTTCGGTGAAATTAGGATCAATCTGCTCTAGATCTGTTTTAACGCCGTGTAAGCCAGTGAGCCCGCCCGTATGCAGCCATAAAATCTGACTACCTCGAGTAAAATACCCATTACCAATCAGATCGTGCAAGCCAAAAACCAATTTAGCGGTATAAACTTGGTCGAGCAATACCTGATGCCTATGGTAAAAACGTATAATAAAACGGAGAAGTTCGGTTGTGCTTTTCCCATAGCCGCCAAAGTGGTAGCTTGTATGCAATTCCAATTGCTCCTTAATGGAAATATACTTGGCCATTTCATTATGTATAAAATCACCGTTTTTTAGTACCGGAACAACATGTAGTATGGTATTTAATTTATTTTTTTGTATGTAGGAATATAAGCCCGAAGCCGTAGTACCCGTACCAGCGGCACAAAAAATATGATCAAAAATTTCGGTGTTTTCGGCTAATATCTCTTCGCAGCCCTGCACCCCTTCGGGTGAAGCACCCCCTTCGGGTATGACAAAAATTTCGGTATTGCCTTTAAACAAACGGGCTAAACATTCATCTTTATCTGTATAATTTAATCGATCAACAAAATGAAGTTTTATACCCACCGATTTGCAATAGTTGAGTACTTCGTTATGTTGATCTTCACCTCGTATAATGGCACTGGCTTGTAAACCTAGTGCATGTGCAGCTACAGCCGTGGCCAACACATGATTAGAATATGCTCCACCAAAAGTAACTATATGCTGCTTTCCTTTTTCGGCTGCTTTCTGAAGGGTGTATTTAAGTTTTCGCCACTTATTTCCCGAAATTTGTGGATGAATTAAATCTTCTCGTTTTACAAATACTTGCACACCCATTTTTTCATACAATGGCTCTACTAATTGTTGAATAGGGCTTGGCAAGTGTAGTTGCATAGGTACAAACATACGGAAAGCCCCCCGAAGAGAGCTTTCCAAAAAAATGTTAGTAGTTGAGAACGGCTTATTTGCCAATACCAAGTCCTAGACCTGCATTAAACGAATTGTAGGTGCCCATGCTGTATGATCCGTACACACGTAAAAAAGCTAAGTGTAGTTGAAATCCGAGATTGGTACGCAGCCCACTGATATCTTTCTGAGAAATGGCAATAGGATCTACAATTGTCGTATATTGATCATTAGCGCCCTGTGCACCGGTTTCAAAAGGAAAAGTACCTTTTAAATCTATAGTTGTTTTAGCACTTTGGTAACCAATGCTTGCAAAAGGAGTAAAGAAGGCTAATTTTTTAGAGATAATTGCTTCTACGTTTACTCCAGTGAATTTAGCTTTTAGCATTTGATCGGTGTAGGTACTATTGCTAGTTTGTACATCTAAGGGCAGGTTGTAACTAAACTTGGTATAGCCAATTGCAGCAGCTAGATCGAATGGTAGTACTTTGTCGGCTTTTTTACCGGCCAACATGCGCACTAGATTCATTTTTAATCCAGCTCCAGTCATACCAACTGAACCTGCATTGTCACCAAGTTTAATGGTTGGCATAGTACGTAAGGTAAGTTCTAGCCCTTTAATCAGGCCAATGCTAGCTTGTAATTGTGGTGCCGGCACAAAAGGTAGTTTTGCACCCTGAGGCATTATAAATGTCCCCACTATAGAACCCCCATTTTTTATATTCATAGATGGTCCTGCTGTTTTTTCACCCCCAATGGTGGGGCTAAGTACCAGAGCCGGATTGCTTGGTTCTAAATTGCTAGATAAACCCAATTTTGTCACGTCAAAAGTCTTATCTTTTTCCGGAATCATTGCTCCGGATAGGCCAAAACGTAGCTCAAAGCGGCCCAATTTTTTACTAGCAGCAGTATTGTTCCAACCCGAATTCAGGCCAGTGCCCATTCCTTTAAAGAAAGGGTTCATGTATGCTTGGATGAGTTTCTGAGCATCGGATTGGCTCGATTTAAATAATCCTTCAATGTCAGACTGTGCAAAACCTTGTATGCAAAGCGCTGAAAATAACATTGTTAATACAATGCCTTTTTTAGAAAATAGGGTTGTTTTCATAATTGAATTGGGTTGGTTTGTATTTAAATTTACAGTTTTTGAACTATAACGCATCGATTTTAAATATTTTTAGCGCCTGTTCGTATAATGTGATGTCAACTATTATGCCAATCTTTTCGTTCCCAATCAGAAATAGCCTTATTTTTGGACATGGATGAATTGCTCGATGCAGTAGAACAAGACGAACAGGATTTGTACGAACACCTCCGATTGGTGGTAGATAAAGGCCAATCTTTGTTGCGCATTGATAAATTCTTAATGCATCGCATCGAAAATGCCACTAGAAACCGTATACAAAATGCCATTGAAGCGGGTAACGTTCTAGTAAACGATAAAGCAATTAAGTCAAGTTATAAAGTAAAGCCATTTGATGTTATTTCGGTGGTATTGCCACATCCACCTCGAGATACAGAGGTGTACCCAGAAGATATTCCATTAGATATTTTATACGAAGACGATGATGTGATTCTCGTTAACAAACCTGCCGGTATGGTGGTACATCCTGGCTTTAACAATTATACCGGAACATTGGTTAATGCTTTGGCGTTTCATATAAAGCAATTGCCACAGTTGCCCGGTAATGAGGGTAGGCCTGGCTTAGTACACCGTATAGATAAAGATACTTCCGGATTATTGCTTATCAGTAAAAATGAGGCCTCCTTAACCCAGTTGGCTCGTCAGTTTTTTGATCATAGCATTGCACGTAAATACATTGCCTTGGTTTGGGGCGATGTTTCCGAAGATGGTACTGTTACCGGATACATTGGCCGCAGTGTAAAAGATAGACGAACGATGGATATTTATGCCGATGAAACGAAGGGTAAATGGTCGGTAACACATTATAAAGTTTTGGAGCGTTTTGGTTACGTTACGCTTATAGAGTGTCAATTAGAAACAGGGCGTACGCATCAAATTAGAGCTCATATGCAACATATTGGTCATCCGTTGTTTAGCGATGCAAGCTATGGGGGCGATCGAATTTTAAAAGGTACGGTGAATGCAAAATACAAGCAGTTTGTACAAAACTGTTTTGACATCATTCCTCGGCAGGCTTTACACGCTAAAAGTTTGGGCTTTATTCATCCGGGTACCAAAGAGTTTATTCATTTTGAAACGGAATTGCCTGCAGACTTTACTGCGGTTTTAGCGAAGTGGAGACATTATATTCACTATAATCAATCTGTATAATTAAATAGCATGAGTACGCAGTTTATCTATCTTAATAATGAGTTGGTGCCAACCACACATCCCATATTTGCTTCTACACACCGTGCATGGCGATATGGAGATAGTTTGTTTGAATCGATGCGTATGGTAAACGGTGTACTCAAGTTTGCTGAATTGCATGCCGATAGGTTGCGAAGAGGTATGAAAATACTCAAAATGGAAGGCTATACGCAAGTAGATGCTGCTTTTTTACAAGATAAAGTACAAGATTTGGCCCGAAGAAATAAGCTCGGACCCCATGTTCGTGCTCGATTAACCGCATACCGTGATGGCCAAGGTTTGTATGCACCAGAAACCAACCAAATGGGTTGGGTTTTAGAAGTTGCAAATAGCGATACGCCAAACTATGAACTGAATGCGAAAGGTTTGTTGGTGGAAGTGTTTTCGGAGGTAACAAAGCCAACGGGAGTATTATCTGCTATTAAATCGGGCAATGCCTTGGTATATGTGTTGGCGGGTATTTATAAAAGTCAACAGCGTTTAGATGAAGTATTTATTCTCAATCAAGCAGGATTTTTGTGTGAAGCCAATAGCAGTAATGTTTTTGTAGTGTACGATAAAAAAATTTATACGCCTTCTTTGCAAGAGGGCTGTATTGCAGGCGTAATGCGACAAGTAGTTATTGGCTTGGCTAAGAAACATGGTTTCGAAGTGCTCGAAGCACAATTAAATCCGGCCATTTTAGCGCAAGCAGATGAGGTGTTTTTAACCAATGCCAGCAAAGGTATTCAGTGGGTATTGGGTTACGATAACAAGCGTTATTTCAACAGCGTTTCTAAATTTTTAAGCGAAGAGTTGGCTAAATTATAAGCGAATACCCCTAAGAAATTCGTCAATTTCCATTTTTTTCTTGCCTTCTAACTGCACTTCTTTCAACGATAGATACCCGTCTGTTGCTGCAAATTTTAGATAGCTTTTGTGGTCGGTGCTGAAAGTTCCGGCAGGAATTTCGGGCTTGCCCGGTTCTATCTCCGCACTAAATATTTTAAGCGTTTTATCACCTAAAACCGTAAAAGCAGTAGGGTATGGACTTAAACCTCGAATCTGGTTGTGAATCTGTTCCGCAGTATTATTCCAATCTATTTCGCAATCGGTTTTAAATAATTTTGGTGCGTGTTTGGTATTGGCATTTAGCTGTTGAGGACTAGCACTAAGCGTACCATTGGCTAATTCTTGAAGCGTTTTAACCAAGAGTTGTGCACCTACTACTTTCATGCGATCGTGTAGTTCGCCGGCCGGTTCGTTCGGGCCAATGGGCATTTTCTCTTGCAAGAGAATATCGCCCGTATCTATTTCGTGTTGTAATTTAAAGGTGCTAACGCCAGTTTCTTTTTCTCCATTTAAAATGGCCCAATTAATGGGGGCAGCTCCTCTGTAATTGGGGAGTAAGGAGCCGTGTACGTTTACGGTTCCTTGCGGAGGCAGATTCCATACCGTTTCGGGTAACATGCGGAAGGCTACCACGACCTGTAAATCGGGTTTTAATGCACTTAATTGGGCAATAAATTCGGGATCTTTTAATTTTAATGGTTGCAATATGGGCAAACCTTGCTCTTGAGCATATTGTTTTACTGCCGATTCGCTCAGTTTTTGCCCCCTACCGGCAGGCTTATCGGGGGCGGTAACTACACCTACTACGTTGTAGCCTGCATGTAGCAATGCCTTTAGCGATTCTACAGCAAAATCGGGCGTACCCATAAAAACAATTCTCCAGCTACTCATCAGGGGTATATCAAATATTTTTTTCGAATCAATTTAAATCGGCTTAGTGCGGGTTCCCAACTTTTGCGAATGGCCCGGGCACTTTTGCCTTGTATGATTTGGTTTTTTAAACTAGCCGTGCCGGCTAATTTGTCAAAATTACCCATTTGCGGATAGTTTTTATTGTCAAAAAATGCTTTTTTAGTTGGATAAGCCTTGTAAAAAGTGAGTAACCAATCTAAATTAAGCTGTTCACCAATTTGCTGGTTACTTAAATCTACCCCATAGCAATTTTGGCCTAAGTGGATTGGATTTTCGCTCATTCCAGGTATAGATTGAGGGCTAAAGGCATACGAAAATTTACCTTCCAAAGCCGGAGCGCCAAGAACTTGAAATGGATGGTAGGTACCTCTTCCTTGGCTAATGATGGTTCCTTCGAACAAACATAAGCTTGGGTATAGTAAAATGGCTTGTTGTGTATTTAGGTTGGGCGATGGTTTAATGGGTAAGGTGTAGCGATTTTTGTGGGTATAATTAGCTAATGGAATTACTGTTAAGTTACACTTTATGCCATCTTTTAGCCATTTTTCGCCATTAATCATTTGTGCGTATTCGCCAATAGTCATGCCATACACAATAGGAACAGGATGCATACCTATAAAGGATTTAAAGGCTGGTTCGAGTACAGGCCCATCTATATAAAAGCCATTCGGATTGGGCCGGTCTAAAACCAGTAAGGGGATGTTGTTTTCGGCACACGCCTCCATCACGTAGTGTAGGGTAGAGATGTAAGTGTAAAAACGTGCACCAACATCTTGAATATCGAAAATAACTAAGTCTAAATCGTTTAAATCAGCGGCACTAGGTTTTAAATATTTGCCATATAATGAAATTATGGGGATGCCCGTTTTTTCATCTATGTTGTTGGCAATGCTTGCTCCATTACTACTTTCTCCTCTAAATCCATGTTCGGGGGCGAAAATCTTGCTTGGTAAAAAACCGGCAGCCAAAAGGCTATCTACACTCAATTTTTGCCCAATAGTAGAGGTGTGGTTAACCACCAAACCAATTTTTTTGTTTTTAAGGCCTGGATAATAGGTTGCTGTTTGGTTGGCGCCAGGGCTTATGCTGGAGGTAGCTACTTGTGCTTTTGCTGCAAAATATGCGCATTGGAGAAGAAAAAAAGCTGTAGCAAGTTGTTTTATCATTTGGTCTGTAAAGGTCTTATCAGAAAAATTTGCACCTTTGCTAAGGTACAAAAAATAGTATTTCCTTGAATTTTAGCTTTTATCTAGCCCAGCGTCTTACCCTAAAATCTAAACGAACCTTTTCGAAGTTAATCGTTCGGATGTCGGTTTTGGCTATTGCACTGGGTGTAGCGGTTATGATTCTTTCTTTGGCCATTGTAAAAGGCTTTAAGCAGGAAATTAGAGAAAAGGTACGAGCTTTTTCTGGTGATGTGCAGGTGCTTAAAAATGATTTAAATTATTCGCTCGAAAATTCGAGCTTTAGCCTGCCCGAGTCAGTTTTGGCACAACTTAAGAGTGATTCCACGCTACTTTCTGTAGAAGCATTTGCCACCAAGCCCGGTATTATTAAAGTAAATAACGAAATTGAGGGGGTTGTGCTTAAAGGCATCGATGCAAGCTATTCAGCGAAAAGTATGCAATCTATATTGGTATCGGGCAGGCACATCAACTTTGCCGATACGCTGCAAGCACAGAAAGAAATTTTGGTTTCTACGCATACAGCCAAGTTATTACATGTGAAATTAGGCGATGGCTTGGTGATGTATTTTGTGCAAGAGCCGCTCCGTAAACGGAAATTTACCGTAGTGGGCATGTATAATTTAGGGGTAGAAGAAGTAGATAATTCGTATGTAATTGGTAGTTTATCGCTTATACGCCGGCTTAATAATTGGGCTGATAGCCAAGTAGGTGGTTATGAAATTAGATTGAAAGATTTTAATCTTTTGGAAGAGCGGGCAGCGGCCATTCACCAAAGTTTACCTATTGAAGAGAAGGCTTTTACGGTTAAAGAATTGTACCCCACTATCTTTCAGTGGCTATCGCTTTTGGATATTAATACCCAAGTGGTTTTTGCCTTAATGCTGGCTGTAGCGCTCATCAACATGGTATCGGCATTGCTTATTATGATTTTAGAGCGAACCACATTTATTGGCTTGTTAAAAGCACTAGGCAGTTCGAACTGGGCGATCCGCAAAATATTTTTATATCAAGCGGTGTATATTATTGGGTTGGGCTTGCTCTTGGGTAATGTTTTGGGGCTGGGTTTTGGCCTTATTCAGCAGTATACACACGTATTGCCCTTAGATGAGGCATCGTACTACATGAGTTTTGTGCCTATTCAATTAGAATGGATGGATGTAATTGGTATTAACCTGGGAACGCTTTTTGTTTGCTTGCTGGTGCTCTTGCTGCCAAGCCTGCTTATTAGCCGTATACTGCCTGTAAAAGCCCTTCGTTTCTCTTAATTAGCTTAATTTCTTTGCCTCATTCCAAAACACATCCATTTCTTCTAAGCTCATTTCTTTGAGGTTTTTACCTAATTCTTGCGCTTTGCTTTCTAAATATTGAAAGCGTTTAATGAATTTTTTATTGGTTTTTTCGAGCGCATCTTCGGGGTTAATGTTTATGAAGCGTGCATAATTAATAAGAGAGAATAATAAATCGCCAAATTCAGCTTCGGCTTTTTCGAGATCTATTTTTTCGGTAGAAGTGGCATTAAATTCGTTTTTAAATTCTTGCATTTCTTCTTCTACCTTATCCCACACTTGGCTTTTTTCTTCCCAATCAAAGCCCACACCACGTGCTTTTTCTTGAATACGTGATGCTTTAATGAGAGCTGGTAGAGAACTGGGTACGCCACCTAATACCGATTTATTGCCTTCTTTAAGTTTTAATTGTTCCCAATTACGCTTTACCTCGGCTTCATCTTTTACCGTAATATCTCCGTAAATGTGTGGGTGGCGTGAAATTAATTTATCACAAATGCCATTAAGTACTTCGGTAATGGTGAATTGCTGTGTTTCAGAAGCAATTCGGGCATAAAACACCAGGTGGAGCATGAGGTCGCCTAATTCTTTCCGAATTTCTTGTACATCGCCATCTAAAATAGCATCCGACAATTCGTAGGTTTCCTCAATGGTAAGGTGCCGCAAACTTTCCATGGTTTGCTTTTGGTCCCATGGGCATTGCTCCCTTAAGGTATCCATAATGGTTAATAAGCGTTCAAAAGCTGGCGCTGGGCTAGCTGCTGAAGCTGGCGGAATATTGGCGGGCATTATAGTTTTGAAGTAATCTCTGTGCTTAAAGGAGTTACTTTTGATGGGAAATAGGCAACATAATTTCCATTTTCATCAATTAAAAATTTACCAAAATTCCATCCTACAGTAACATCTTCTTTCCCGTTATTTACTTTTTGGCAAAGCCATTGATATACGGGGTGCTGTTCTTTTCCTTTCACGTGTATCTTTTCAGTCATTTGGAAAGTAACGCCATAGTTTTTAGAACAAAATTCTGCTATTTCGGTTGCGTTACCTGATTCTTGTCCTAAGAATTGGTTACAAGGAAAGCCTACAATGATTAATTTGTCTTTATAACGTTCTTGTAGTTGCTGTAATCCTTCGTATTGTGGTGTAAAACCACATTTAGAAGCAGTATTTACGCACAACACTTTTTTTCCTTTAAAATCTTTAAAGTTGATTTTAGTTTTTCCATCTAAGGCAGTAATAGATAAATCGTAAAATGATTTTCCGGAAACGTTATTTACTTCATTACCTTTTTGAAAGAAATTAAGGTAATACAATGCTGCTGCACTGCTAAGTGCCAACACGGCAAGGGTTAATAGTACTTTCATATATTATTTTTTTTAAAACTAAGGTAAGGCTTAATTTTCTAATTTAATGTCAAAAACAAGCAATCAATCAAAATGTGTATTTTTGCAAGTATGGAAACCAATTCTGCTAAACTAGCTTCGTCTTCATTTGTAGTAATGAATGAGTTAGTATTGCCCAACGATACCAATACCCTACATAATTTAATGGGAGGCCGTTTATTGCATTGGATGGATATTGCTGCTGCTATTTCGGCACAAAAGCATTGCAACCGCATTGTGGTAACGGCTTCGGTAGATAATGTATCGTTTCATCAGCCTATTAAATTGGGCGATGTGGTAACCATTGAATCGAAAATTACCCGAGCATTTAATACCTCGGTAGAAGTTCGTTTGGATGTTTGGGCACAAAACATTCCATCGGGAACGAGGTTTAAATCGAATGAGGCTTATTATACTTTTGTGGCTTTAGATGAATTGGGAGAAACCGTTACGGTTCCGCCAATTTTGGTAGAAACTGCCGAAGAGCAAAAACTATTTGATGGGGCTTTGCGTCGCCGACAATTGCGTTTGGTGTTGGCCGGTAAAATGAAAGCCGACGATGCTACCGAATTGAAAGCGCTTTTTACGAAAGAATAATTAGCTCCCTAATTCTAATATTCGATCGAATTCGGCTGCTTTTAGTGGCATTACCGATAAACGGCCTTGGCGTACCAAAGAAATATCTTTCAGGTATTCGTCGCCCTTAATTTGGCTCAAGGTTACTGGGTTTTTCAAACTTTCTACCGGGGCTAAATCTACCACTACCCAATTGGTATCGTCGGTGCTGGGGTCTTGATAAAATTCGCGAACCACTTTGGCAACTCCCACTACGCACATACCTTCGTTACTGTGGTAAAATAAAACTAAATCGCCCTCTTTCATTCCCTTTAAATTATTTCGGGCTTGGTAATTGCGAACGCCATCCCAAAAGGTCCGTTTATCTTCGTTAAACTTTGCCCAGCTATATTTAAAGGGCTCTGATTTTACTAACCAATAGTTCATATTAATGGATAATTTTAAAAATAAGTTCTTTTAATAATTCGCCGTCGGTGGTATTCCCACTGGCATCTACACCTTTAGATTTTAAATCGTAACTGCGCAAATAGCCAATAATTTGAAATAATTTGGCTTTGTTATAGCTGCGGCCAGCAAATTCATAATCTTTAACAAAAAACGGGTTAACACCCAATTCTCTAGCTAAACCTTGTGGCGATTTATCTATGGCATAGTGGTATTTTAACACCTTGCTAAAATAGGTATTTAGTACGCCCAACACCATTTGAATTGGGTTTGCTTTTGGGTTAGCCGCAAAATAATCGATAATTTGATTGGCTTTTACTACGTTCCGTTTAGCCAATGCATCTTGCAATTCAAACACGTTGTACTCTTTGCTAATGCCAATATTATCTTGAATTTGTTCGGGCGTAATTTCGTGGCCTTTTGCCAAATTCAGCAATAATTTATCCAGTTCATTGGCAATTTTAGAAAGATCGTTACCTAGGTATTCGGCCATTAAGATAGGTTTTTTTCCGCTTGTCAAATTTCCCGTATTTGTAGCATAGCACCAAAATGGTGCTTGGCAGTGGATTTTCTAAATAAGCCAACCAGGGGTCGCTTCCTTTTTTATCGTCGTCGTCTTTGCCCCATTTTACTTCTTGTGCTTCTTTTACCATTACCACCTGGTAATCACTCATCATGGGGTAGCGTTTTACGGTATTTAACAGCGTGGCTATATCGGTTTCTTTGCCATACAATACCGTTTGGTTAAAGCCTTTTTCGGCATCGCTTAAAACGGTATTTTCTAGTAAATCGCTTATTTTATCGATATAATACGGTTCTTCGCCGTGTACTAAATACAGGGGTTTAAAACTGCGGGCTTTTATATCTCTAACGATTTCGGCAAGTGTCATGGGTGTTGCCAAATTACAAATTATTTAGCCCCATTTCTACCATTTTTTTCTGAAATTAGCCGCTGTGTTCCCGTACCAACAAACGCCTTTAGCTTTTCCGCCTTATTCCTTTAAATTGAAGGAAGAAGGAGATACATTATCCATTTTTGATGAAGTGCGAAAAAAGTTTTTGGTGCTAACGCCTGAAGAATGGGTACGACAACACGTAGTACAATTTCTTATTCAAGAGAAAAAAGTACCCAAAGGGCTCATTCAATTAGAAGGCGGATTGAACTACAATGGCCTGCAAAAACGAAGTGATGTGTTGGTGTTTAATGCGGCCGGCGAAAAAGTATTGTTGGTAGAATGCAAAGCGCCTAGTGTAAAAATTAGCCAAGATACGTTCGACCAAATTGCCCGCTATAATTTTGTACACCGAGTGCCTTGGCTATTGGTAAGTAATGGTTTGACCCATTATTGCTGTTTACTAAATTGGGATCAAAATAGCTACCAATTTGTGCCCGAATTGCCTATTTACGCTAATTTATAAAGCGGCAAGATTTGCTTTGAGCAACACAATTTTTGCTTCGGCATCCGCTTTTTTCTGCTGTTCGTTTGCTAGTACTTCTGGTTTGGCATTTTGTACAAAACGTTCGTTGCTTAACTTGGAGTCTACCGATTTTAAGAAACCATCTAAATAGTTCAATTCTTTTTCAATGCGCTCTTTTTCGGCATCGACATCAATGTTCTCACTTAATGGAACAAAGAATTCGTCGGTACCGGCCATAAAGGCTGCGGCTCCAGCCGGTTTATCGCTTACAAAACTGATCTTAGCAATATTGGCTAATTTGCTAATAATGGCTGCATAGCGTTGGTATTCAATTCCAGAATTGGCCTTAATTTGTAAATCAAGCGCTTCTTTTGGTGAAAGTTGTTTTGAGTTTCTGATGTTTCTAATCTCCGAAATTACTTGTTGGATGCTTTCAAAATCTTTGGTGATGGCTAAATCAATTGCACCTACTTTAGGATAGGTGGCAACAATACAGCACTCCAATTCGCCCCGTTTTTCGAAAACCTCATCGTGCCACAATTCTTCAGATAAAAAGGGCATAAACGGATGTATGAGTTTTAAAATATTCTCGAAAAAGTTCAGTGTAGCTTGGTAGCTTTTCGCATCTATAGGTTGTTGATAAGCCGGCTTCACCATTTCTAGGTACCAGGCACAAAAATCGTCCCAAACCAATTTGTAAATACCCATTAGTGCTTCAGAAAGGCGGTAATTCGTAAAATCGTCTTCAATTTGTTGTAAGGCTTGGTTGAAATTGCTTTCGAACCAGGCAATGCTTTGCTCGTTGGGGCAGGCTAGGTTGGTATCTACTTCCCAACCTTTTACTAGGCGGAAGGCATTCCAAATTTTGTTAGAGAAATTACGGCCTTGTTCGCAATAACTTTCGTCAAACATTAAATCGTTGCCCGCCGGAGAACATAATAACATGCCCACACGCACGCCATCGGCACCGTATTTCTCAATTAAGTCAATAGGATCGGGGGAATTGCCTAAAGATTTAGACATTTTACGCCCAATTTTATCACGTACAATACCGGTTAAATACACATTTTTAAAGGGTGCTTGGCCACGGAATTCGTGTCCGGCCATAATCATACGGGCTACCCAAAAGAATAAAATTTCGGGAGCAGTTACCAAATCGTTGGTAGGGTAGTAGTAGTTAATTTCTTTATTATCAGGGTCTTTAAAGCCATCGAAAACAGAAATTGGCCACAACCAAGAAGAAAACCAGGTATCTACCACGTCTTCGTCTTGTTTTAAATCCGCTAACTGAATGGTGCTATCTAGTTTTTGCGCCTCAGTAAAAGCTTCTTCTTTGGTTTTTGCAATTACAAACTCTCCGTTTGGTAAATACCAAGCCGGAATTTGTTGTCCCCACCACAATTGGCGGCTAATGCACCAATCTTTCACATTTTCCATCCAATGTTTGTAGGTATTGGTGAATTTTTCGGGGATGAGTTTTACTTCGCCATCCAATACATAGTCTAATGCAGGCTTGGCCATTTCATCCATCTTGCAAAACCATTGCATAGATAGTTTAGGCTCAATTACCGCATCGGTACGCTCAGAATAGCCTAGTTGCGATTTATTATCTTCTACTTTTTCTAAGTGGCCAGCTTCTTCTAAAAGCACGGCAATCTTTTTACGGGCGGTAAAACGATCTTCGCCTATCAATATTTCCGCTTTTTCGTTTAAAGTGCCATCGTCACTTAAAATATCAATTACGGGCAATTTGTGTTTAATGCCCAATTCGTAATCGTTTAAATCGTGGGCCGGAGTTACCTTTAAGCAGCCGGTTCCAAAATCCATGGTTACATATTCATCCTGAATTACAGGTATTTCCCGATTGAGTAATGGAATGAATACAGTTTTGCCTTTTAAATGAACATAACGCTCGTCGTTCGGGTTTACGCAAATGGCAGCATCGGCCATAATCGTTTCCGGTCGGGTAGTGGCAATGGTTAAATAGTTTCCAGCCTCTCCGCTAATGGCGTATTTAATGTAATATAGTTTCTGATTTACTTCTTTACGAATTACCTCTTCGTCAGAAACGGCCGTTTTTCCTTTCGGATCCCAGTTTACCATGCGTACACCGCGGTAAATCCAGCCTTTTTTGTATAGGTGAATAAAGGTGTCTATAACCGCTTCTGAAAGCGATTCTTCCATCGTGAAACGGGTGCGATCCCAATCGCAAGAAGCACCTAATTTCTCTAATTGTTTGAGAATGATGCCTCCGTATTTGTCTTTCCATTCGTAGGCATAGCCTAAAAATTCTTGACGACTTAAATCTTTTTTTTCTATGCCTTTTTCTTTGAGCATGGCTACCACTTTTGCTTCGGTAGCAATAGAAGCGTGGTCGGTACCCGGTACCCAACACGCATTTTTACCTTGCATGCGGGCTCTACGAATTAATACATCCTGAATGGTATTGTTTAACATATGCCCCATGTGCAATACCCCCGTTACATTGGGTGGCGGAATAACGATGGTATAAGGCTCACGCTCATCGGGCAGGGAACGAAAAAATTTCTTTTCTAGCCAGTAACTGTACCATTTTGCTTCCGCTTCTTTTGGGTTATATGTTTTAGATATACTCATTTTAGGTTGTATGGCTGCAAAAATAGCATTTAAGTAAACAATTTCGACGGATTTTATAGCCTTTTTAGGAGAAAAATTTCATTTCACTTTATTTTACTCTTATCTTCATAGTATAAAAATCACAAATTAAAATATGAAATATTCATCCTCTTGGCTGTTAAGTGCAGCTTTGCTTTGTGGATTAACGGCCTCGGCACAGCACGATTCGCCAAAAATTCCAAAGAAAAAATTTATTGACGCAAGTAACATGGACCTGAATTATAAGCCAGGTAATGATTTTAACTTGTATGCTAGTGGTACGTGGATTAAGAACAATCCAGTGCCTGCCAAAGAAACCCGTTGGGGTAGTTTTAACGTATTGCGTGATTTTAATAGCAATGCTGTTAAAAATATTTTACTAGAAGCCCAAAATGATAAAACGGCTAAAGTAGGCTCGGTAAAACGTCGTATAGGCGATTTTTATGCTGCCGGTATGGATAGTATGAGTATCGAAAAATTGGGTGCTAGCCCGATTTTACCAGAATTAGCAAAAGTAGCATCGGGTACAAGTTTAAATGATATTATTAGTGAAGTAGCCCTGATGCGTACGCAAGGTTTAGGTTCTCCGCTATTTAGCTTTTACGTAGGACAAGATCGTAAAGAAGCCACCAAAATGATAGCCCAGCTTGGGCAGGGTGGAACTACTTTACCCGATCGCGATTATTATTTAAAAGCAGATGCCCGTACCTTGAAAATTCAGGATGCTTACAAAAAATACATCACGCAGTTATTTGTATTAAGTGGTACTACGGAAGAGCTAGCTAAGAAAAATGCCGAAGCTATCTTCGCCATCGAAAAATCTTTGGCCAATTCGCAAATGAGTCGAGTAGAAATGCGTGATCCGTATAAAACCTACAACAAATTTTCGGTAGCCGATTTTGCTAAAACCACACCCAACATGAATTGGGCTACCTTATTACCTAAAATGAAGGTAAGCGGTCAGGATACGATTTTGGTAGGTGCTCCTAAGTTTTTTACCGATTTAAATGCACTTTTAGTAGCTACTCCGGTAAGCGATTGGAAAACGTATTTGCAGTGGAATGTGCTAAAAACATCCGCACCGTATTTAAGTTCTGCTTTTGTGAATGCCAATTTTGCCTTTACTCAAGTGCTAAGTGGCCAAAAAGTGCAAACTCCACGTTGGCAGCGCATGTCGCAATTAACCGATGGTACCTTGGGTGAATTGTTAGGCCAGTTGTATGTAGAAAAACATTTTAAACCAGAAGCCAAAGTCCGTATGGAGCAAATGGTTGCCAACTTAATTAAGGCCTACGAAATACGTATTAAAAATTTAGATTGGATGAGCGCCGAAACCAAAGTGAAAGCATTGGATAAATTGCATGCATTTACCCCTAAAATCGCCTATCCAGATAAATTTAAAAATTACGATGGCCTAATGGTTGATAAAACTAATTTCATGCAAAATTTACGTAATTCGGCTATTTGGGGTTATAATGATATGGTGAGCCAATTGGGTAAACCGGTTGATAAAACTCGATGGGGCATGAGTACCCCAACGGTAAATGCTTACTACAGTCCGGTGCTAAATGAGATTGTATTTCCGGCAGGTATTTTGCAATTCCCATTCTTTGATGTCAATGCTGATGATGCCGTAAATTATGGTGGAATTGGAGCCGTTATTGGTCACGAAATTTCTCATGGTTTCGACGATTCTGGAAGCCAATACGATAAAGATGGTAACCTTAAAAATTGGTGGACTGCGGAAGATTTAGCCAAATTCAAAGAAAAAGCCAAAGCCTTACAAGCACAGTTTGATGCCTATACCGTGTTAGATACTATTCACGTAAATGGTAAATTAACCATGGGCGAAAACATTGGCGATTTGGGTGGTTTAAATGCTGCCTATGAAGCTTACAAAATGACAAACGAATGGAAGGCTGGAAAAGTGGTAGACGGCTTTACACCAGATCAACGTTTCTTTTTAGCTTGGGCACAAGTGTGGCGTACTACCATTTTGCCCGAAACAGCAGCTCAGTTAATTTTAACCGATTCGCATTCACCAGGTGAATACCGTACTATTGGCGCTCCTGTAAATATGGATGCCTGGTATAAGGCTTTCAATATTCAACCGGGCGATAAATTGTACAAAAAACCTGAAGACCGAATTAAGATTTGGTAAACAAATTTAAAGCCCCTGATTTCAGGGGCTTTTTTTATGGGTATATACTAAAGTGCCTGTGTTTTGTGTTAATACCATATGATTTGGATTTACCGCATAGAACTCTTTATTACGTTTTGTACGATCATATTTATTTTATTTAATTTGAAATATGCGAACAATGATATGGGGCTTTTGGTCACTATTTTATTGCTGGAGGTCTTTTTATTTGTACTTGGTATTATTTTACAAACCTATTTCAATCAATTGCTAGCGGCTATTTTTGTATTGGCTATTCCTGCATTACCAGTACTGCTGTATCTTTTTTTAATCTTTTTGGTTATTATTCTAAAGCCTGATTTTAAATAATTAGGCAAGCAGAGGTTTGGCTAGTATCTTTGGGCAATGCAAACGCCCTTTTTAGTCCCCACTGCCGATGGTTCATTAACCTTATTTCAGCCCGAAGTAGGAGAGCATTACCATTCTAAACACGGTGCAGTGCAAGAGAGCAAGCACGTATTTTTGGAGTCGGGGTTGGGGTACTTTTTGGCCAAAAACCCACAGCCCTCAGTCCATATTCTTGAAGTGGGATTGGGTACCGGTTTAAATTTTTTGTTAACTGCCGATTATGCTCAAAAACAGAATTTACAGGTAGATTATTGCGCAATAGAAGCGTTTCCACTACCCGAAATCTTGCTAGCACAAATGGGCTACAATCAGTATATACAAGATGCCATTTGGGATGGATTTCTGTCTAAATATCAAGCGGCATTTACTGAAACTACCTTTATTTCACAGGGTATTAACCTGAAAGTTGAAAAGTGTTTATTAGCCGATTTTGTTATCGATGGCCAAGTGGATGTGATTTATTTTGATGCGTTTGCAGCCATCCATCAACCCGAAATGTGGACGACCGAAGCTTTGGAAAGAGTATGTAGGTATTTAAAGCCTGGCGGTGTTTTTGTATCCTATGCCATTACCGGAAATTTAAAACGCAGTATGAAATCTTTAGGTTTTGCCATTGAGAAAGCCCCTGGTGCACCCGGAAAGAGAGAAATGCTTAGAGCGGTTAAACTAGTTTAAACGATTAGCCGAGTTTATTTGCGTATAGCCAACCAATTCATCCCAACGGCCCCCCGGCTTGCGATAATACACCAAAATTTGGTAATTGTTTTCTGTTTCTATGTGCGAACCTTCAAAATACGTGTCATTTAACACCCCATCGGCGGCTAGCCAAACGTACTGGTAATCGTACACGCCTTGTTTCACAAATGCATTTCCCACAAATTTTCGGCTCGATTCTAGGTAAGTAAGTTTATTTTCTTCTTTTAATTGAAAATTATTGAACCCCCCTACAATATATGCAGCACCTTCTTCTTTAGATTTTTGGGCATTTAATCGGAATTGAACGGTGGCATAATCGGCATCGTTGCTAGCACTTCGGCCTTCTTGGTTTCGTATAAAAAATGAGCCATTTGCATCAAATACAAAACTATATGCCGCTGTTGCAAAAGAAGGTTCGGGCGTTAGTGTTACCCAATTGGCAGAATCTTTACTAATGGCACTTACACGTTCCGATTGGTAGCGCAAACTTCGCAAATCGAAATGCCGAAACTCATTCCCGCCAGTAAATTCAAGCGTGTTTAGGTCGTTATAAATAAGTGCATCGCCACGCACAAAGGTTGGTTTTGTTATTTTTTGAGCACCCGCTACCCGGCCATTTTGAAAAACCTTGGCCCACACATCGAGGTAGGGGTTTTGTATACTTAGGCCCGAAGGTTGAATGCTGAAATTAATTTTTTGATTTTCGTTTCTTTGCGACACGTTTGCAGAGCGTACTAGTTCAGCCAAAATGCTTACACGCTTACTTTCTACATAAAATTGCCTAGTTAGCAGTATTTTACGAGGGTTAGCATCTTCATACACTTTAAGCAAATAATTACCCGATAGTTTTGGTTTGATGCTAAAATTCGGCAGAATGATTTCATAATGCGTATATTTTTGCAGGGTATTAAAAGAAGAACGGTAGTTGGTTATCCGCTCTTCTGGAAAACTTTCTAAATACTCAATGGGGGAGAGGCGACTGCTATTCCACTCAGCATCGCAATGCTCTACACTATAATATACAGATCGGATACCAGGGCGTAAATCATCAAAGCCCAACAAGAGTTCTTCGGAAGAATTTAAGGTGTAAATAGGAAAAGATTGTTCTTTGTTTCGGTTGTAAAATTCTACCGTGCGTATTTCTGGAATATAGGTTGCGTTTTCGTAGCTATAGGCTTGCTCTGGAGCGCTTAATGGGAATACTTTCGGCTTTTTTTGTCCCCAAGCAAAGCTGTAAAACGCCATGAAAAGTACGGTTAATGCGGTTTTTAGCAAGATTCTAATTCCAGAATTTGTTCGGCCAATGCTTCCCATGCTATTTGTGTTTGGTTGAGCGTGCTTTTTACTTCTTCATAACGTGTGGTATGCTCCGAAAGTTTAGCAACATCGCTGTAAATTTCGGGCTTGGCAAGCGAATTTTCAATTGCACTTAAATCTTGTTTTAAGCTAGCAAGACTTTCTTCCAAGGTACCAATTTCTTGATTCAATTTTTTTAGCATCTTGTTGTTATCTTCTTCCACTGGAGCATTTTCAACTTTTTTTGTTTCTTTTAGCGGTGAAGGCACCAAATTAGCTGGTTTACTCGGACGCTTGGCTAGCCATTCTTCGTACTCGGCATAGGTGCCCGGGTACTCTTTAATTTGCTGATCTTCGATATACCAAATTTTATTGGCCACATTGTCTAATAAATAACGGTCGTGGGAAACCACAATAAAAGTGCCTTCGTATTGCTTTAAGGCTTGTATTAAGATGTTTACCGATTGAATATCTAAGTGGTTGGTGGGCTCATCGAGAATTAAAAAGTTGGCATCGGCAGTAAGTGCTTTAGCTAAGGCTACCCTCGATTTCTCACCTCCCGAAAGTACTTTTATCCGTTTAAATACATCATCGCCTGTGAATAAGAAACAACCCAAAATAGAGCGTAATTCTGTTTCGGTATGTTTGGGCGCAAAGGTCTGTAATTCGTTTAAAATTGTATTATCTAGGTGTAAAGCCTCTAGCTGATGTTGCGCAAAAAAGGTTTGCGTAACATTATGTCCGGTTTCGCAGGTACCCTCAAATTTCTTATCAGCAGCGGCAATAATACGCAACAAGGTTGATTTACCACGCCCATTGGCGCCAATAAGAGCAATTTTATCACCTTTTTCAATGGTGGCGGTAGTATTTGTTAAAATAGGCAGGTTCGGGTACGATTTAGAAACGTGTTCCATACGAATAACATGGCGACCCGATTGCTTGCTGAATTTAAAGCTGAAGTTTACACTCGGGTTATCGTCATCTACATCGTCCACACGTTCCATGCGTTCCAACGCTTTAATTCGTGATTGGGCCATTTTAGCCTTACTGGCTTTGGCCCTAAAGCGTTCAATGAGCTTTTCTTCTTGCTTAATTTTTGCTTGTTGATTTTTGTATTGCCCGCTTTGAATTTCTTCTCTAAGTCCTTTTTCTTCTACATAAAAAGAATAATTTCCGGCATACGGTGTTAATTTTCCTTTACGAGATTCTACAATTTTATTCACTACACGATCTAAAAAATACCTATCGTGGGATACAATAACTATGGCTCCCTCAAAAGCTTGCAAATAGCCTTCTAGCCATTTAATGGAGGGTAAATCTAAGTGGTTAGTAGGCTCATCGAGTAATAAAATATCTGGTGTTTGTAAGAGTATTTTGGCAAGAATAACCCGCATGCGCCAACCTCCAGAAAATTCAGAAAGCTGACGTCGGGTATCGGCATCAGAAAAACCTAAACCCGCTAAAATTTCGTGTGCCCTGTATTCAATATTGTAGCCATCTAGGGCTTCAAATTCGTGTTGTTTATCGCTTAGTTTATGCAATAGGTCTTCCGAATAATCGGTTTCCAGTTTTTTTAATAAGCTTTCAATTTCATCGTGCAATTGGTTTTGGCGTTCAAACGCCTCCATGGCTACATGTAAAATGGTGTTATCTACTTGTGAAGAGAGTAAATCTTGATTCAGGTATCCCATTTTAAGATCCTTTGACATAGAAATGGTTCCGCTGGTAGGTGTATAATCGCCTACAATAATTTTAAGGAGAGTAGTTTTACCGGTTCCATTGGCGCCAATAAGTCCAATTTTTTCGCCTGGTTTAATGTGCCAGTTGGCATCGTCGTATAAGGCTCTGGCGCCAATCTCGAAGGTTAAGTTGTTTATTGCGATCATGAAGCCGCGAAAATACGAAAAACGACCTTAATTACCTGTTTTTTCGTTTATTTTGTAGCTTTTTATTTATTTTCCAAGTAAGGTAAGCCGTTCCTGAACCTAGTAGTGCGCCTACTATCACATCGCTTGGGTAATGCACACCCAAATACATGCGTGAGTAGCCCACGGCTGCTGCATAGGTATAGGCGGGTGCAACTACATACCATTTGCGGAAGTTTAGGCTGAGTGAAGTAGCTGTAGAAAATGCCGATGATGTATGACCCGATGGCATGGAATAACTTCCACCGGTTCCTTTTTTGAAAATTAACTCTGGATAAGCTTCAAATGGTCTGGTCCGTTGTAAGGTTCTTTTGAGTAAAATGGTCATTACTTCATTGGCTAAAAACGAAACGCCCATACTTGCTCCATAATTTTTAATAGTTGCATCGTGTTTTATGGATCCTGCAATAAAAAGCCCTATTGGTAAGGCTAAATCTATTGTGCCCGAGCTGTTAGAAATAAATTGCCAGGTTTTGTCTTGTGTCTGGGGTGCACTATTCAGTTTGTCTAATAAGCGAATATCCCAATTTTGAGCATGAGCTGATAAACTCAACACTAAAAGAAAAAAGCAAAGACTATTTTTTAGAACTTTCATATTTATTTTTACAATATACGTATCTGATTCGCATTTGTTGTCTATTCAATCTAAAACCCTATTTTTACAGCATGTACGGCCTTGTTAAATACATTCTTTTTTTAATTTCACCAGAACGAGTTCACCATTGGGTAATGGCTGGGCTAAAAGCAACCTGTTCGATTGGTGTTTTTAGAAAGGCTATACAATCGGTGTATACGCTTAATGACCCCAAATTGGCTAAAGAAGTGTTTGGTTTAACCTTTAAAAATCCGGTGGGATTAGCAGCTGGTTTCGATAAAAATGCAGAATATATTGAAGATTTGGCCACTTTTGGTTTTGGTTTTATCGAAATAGGAACCGTAACGCCTTTGCCTCAGCCCGGAAATCCTAAACCTCGTATGTTCCGATTGCCTGCTGATGAAGGCTTAATCAATCGTATGGGTTTTAACAACCAAGGGGTTGATGTGGTAGCCGATCGACTAAGCCGTGTTGAGCGCAATGGATTGATTATTGGTGGAAATATTGGCAAAAACAAAGCCACGCCTAATGAAAAGGCGGTAGACGATTATGTGATTTGTTTCGATCGTTTATTTGATGTGGTGGATTATTTCGTGGTGAATGTGAGTTCGCCCAATACGCTCGGTTTGCGTGAATTGCAAGAAAAAGAACCTCTTAAACACATTCTGAAAACCTTGCAAAAGCGCAATAATAAAGGAGGCCTATCTAAACCTATTTTGTTAAAAATTGCCCCCGATTTGAGCGATGCTCAATTAGATGATATTGTAGAAATTGTATTAGAAAGCCAAATTGCCGGCGTAATTGCCACCAATACTACTTTAAATCGTGAGGGCTTAGCTTCTGCTAAAACTTTAACAGATGAAGCTGGAGGCCTCAGCGGAAAGCCACTCAGCCAACGTGCTACCGAGGTAATAGCTTACCTCAATAAAAAATCTAAAAATGCATTTCCAATTATTGGGGTGGGTGGCATTCACTCTGCCAAAGATGCTCTCGAAAAGCTACAGGCAGGCGCCAGTCTGGTTCAGGTGTATACTGGCTTCATTTACGAAGGCCCGGATTTAATTAAAGCCATTAATAAAGGCATAGCCCAAAATTAATTTCCTTGATTTGCTCTAAACAAAAAAACCCGATTAATTGCTTAATCGGGTGATCTATATATTGTTCTCGGCAAAATGCCGGTTATGCTACTTACTTCGCTTTAGCCTCAATTTGAGCTAAAACAGCATTGTTTTTAGAAACTTGGCTGCTAGCTTTTTCTTTTGAACGGCTACCCACTTCAATGTTGTGAGCCATTTTCAAAAATTGCACTTCTAAACGAGAAACGGTTTTGTTTCTTCTGTCTTTTCTTTTTAAACGAGTTACTCCCATGGTCTTTCTTTTTTAAGTTTTTTCTTGAGGTCGGAAGCGGATTCGAACCGCTGTAGCAGCTTTTGCAGAGCTGAGCCTAGCCACTCGGCCATCCGACCCTTTATTCAAGGACTGCAAAAATAGTAAAATATTATTTTTATATCTATAAATACTCAGCTTTTCTTTGTTGAAACTAGTTGTTGAAAATATATGCTGCAAAATTTAGGCTTTAACGCTGTATTAACCTTGCCAATGTTACCTTTGCGGCATGAATTATGCCTCGGTAGAAAATGTTAGCAAGTCGTTTGGAATACGCACTCTCTTTAAAAATATTACGATTAATATAGATGAAGGCGATAAAATTGCCTTAGTGGCCCGTAATGGGAGTGGCAAAAGCACGCTCATGAAAATACTGGCCGGTTTAGATACGCCCGATAGCGGCACCGTTTGGGTGCATAAAGATATTAAAACCGTGATGTTGCAGCAGGATAACGATTTTGACGGAACTAAATCTATTTGGGATAATGTTCTTCGCCTAGAAAACCCCGTTGTGCAGGTGGTAAAAGAGTATGAATTGTTTTTAGAAGAAGGCTCTGATGATCACGATAAATTGGCCAAGCTTATGGGCGATTTGGATGAGTTAAATGCCTGGACTTTTGAAAGCGATTTAAAACAGATTTTAGGAAAATTAAATCTCCATCATCTTAACGAACCCATGGCTACCTTAAGTGGTGGACAAAAGAAACGTGTAGCACTTGCCCAGGCACTTATTGAGGCACAATTACACGAAGGTAAGTGTTTGCTTATTTTAGATGAGCCCACCAACCACCTTGATGTAGGCATGATTGAATGGTTGGAAGATTATTTAAGTGCCCAAAAACTTACCTTATTGCTGGTAACCCACGATCGATATTTTTTAGATGCCGTATGCAATGAGATTGTAGAGATTGATGAGGAAAAGGTTTTTGTATACAAAGGTACCTACGATTATTTTTTAGAGCAAAAGAGTTTGCGCCAAGAAATGGAGCAAAGCGAACTAGAAAAAGATAAAAATACCTACCGCAGAGAGTTGGAGTGGATGCGTAGGCAACCTAAAGCCAGGACCACTAAAAGTAAAAGCCGACAAGATGCGTTTACTGGTGTGGAAGATCGGGTTAAAAAGAAAAATGAAGTAAATGAAGTAACTCTGCAAATAAAAATGACCCGATTGGGTGGAAAAATTCTGGAGTTGAAAAATGTATCGAAGAGTTTCGGTGATTTATGCATTTTAAACGATTTTGAATATACTTTTCAACGAGGCGAACGCATTGGGGTAGTGGGTAAAAATGGCGTTGGTAAATCTACTTTTCTTAAAATAGCCCTACAACTAGAACAACCCGATAGCGGTACCATTGATCATGGTGGCACGGTGGTTTTTGGCAATTTTGGCCAAGATGGGCTGAGCTACGAAGAAGATGTAAGAGCCATTGAATACGTAAAAACTATGGGCGAATATTTCCCCATGGCCGATGGATCTAAAATTGGCGCCAGCCAGTTTATGGAAAAATTTGGCTTTAATGCCCAACAGCAATATACTCCATTAAGTAAACTGAGTGGCGGAGAGAAACGTCGCTTACAATTGTTGAGCGTATTGTTTCGCAACCCCAATTTTTTGGTACTCGATGAGCCAACCAACGATTTAGATTTACAAACCCTGCGTACACTGGAGGAGTTTTTACTAGAATATCCCGGCTGTATACTCATTGTAAGCCACGATAGGTATTTTATGGACCGTATGGTTGATCACCTTTTTGCTTTTGAAGGAAACGGCGTAGTGCGTGATTATCCGGGCAATTATACCCAATATCGGGAGGCCTTGCTTAATGGCTTAATACAGGATGAAAAAGCAGCACACCAAATCATGGTAGATAAAAGCCAGCCTAAGGCTCCCACCAAAGAAAAAGTACAACTATCATTTAATGAAAAACGAGAGTTTGAAGCATTAGAAAAAGAAATTGCGCTGCTGGGAGAAGAAAAAACCGCTTTGGAGACTGCTATGAATGCTGGCATGGACTACGATGAATTGCAAAAAGCCGCTGAACGAGTACGTGAAATGGTAGATTTGTTGGATGAAAAAGAATTGCGCTGGTTAGAATTGAGCGAAAAACAAGCTTAAGCTTTACGGCGTACTTCGGCACAAAAAATACCGGCACTTACTGCCACATTTAACGATTCGGCAGCACCAAATAAAGGTATAGTTACCTGATTGCTTACTTTTTCCAAAATTTCGGGTCGAATGCCATTGCCTTCGTTGCCTAAAATAAGTAGCCCTTCGGTACCAAATTTGGTTTCAAAAATAGAGGTTCCGCCTAAGGTAGCGGCAAAAGTGGGTAAACTACTCCGACGGATTACATCCTCTAAATCCGTGTAAATAACCTTTATTCTAGCCAAAGAGCCCATGCTAGCTTGCACCACTTTAGGGTTGTAAGCTTCTACCGTATCGATAGAGCAAATAAGTTCTTTAAATCCAAACCAGTCGGCGGTACGAATAATGGTACCCAAATTACCCGGATCTTGAACGCCATCGAGAAGTAAATGGAAGGTATTGGCTTCAATTATAAGCTCTTTTTCGTCTTTTTGTGGAATATATACCACCGCCAATACGTCTTGAGGTGTATTTAAACCTGATATTTTTGCAATTTCATCAGCTTTAACCTCTAATAACTTTATATTTTGGGAGATTTTGCCCAATTTTGGGAGTATAGTAGAAGTGCCATATACGGAGTGTATACGATATCCAGATTGAAGAAATTCGAGAACAGATTTTAGCCCCTCCACCACAAAAAGAGCCTGCTCTTTACGGAATTTCTTTTGCTGTAATGATTTTATAAAACCGATCTCTGATTTTGAAAGCATACGCCACTAAGCCATTTTTTGTTCGTACAATAATACTGCTTTTTCTCTTCACTTCTGTGATTGGCTGTTCGCCTACTAGGTTTTTAGAAAAGGAGCAGGTACTTGTTAGAAAGATACATTTAAAAAATATAGACCCTCGTTTTGAGGAACAAGCCTACGAATACGTGCAACGGGATTTGCGTAAACCATCTTGGTTAAATTTGCGTTTATATAATCTGGTAAATGTTAAAAAAGGTCGTTATCGTACCGATAACATAAAAAAAATAGGCGAAGCACCTGCATTTTTAGATAGTTCTTTGGTAGAAATATCTAGAACACAAATAGAGAAATTTTTACAAACGAAGGGTTTTTTGCGTGCAAAAGTTGAAAGTGCTATTGCTATTGAAAAACAAAAAGCCCGAATTACGTTTACTGCAAACACTGGAGAAGAATTCACCATAAATGCCTTGAGTTATACAATTCCCGATACCTCGGTGCGGAGTTTATATTTAAAAAATCAAGCTGCATTTTCAAGTGTAGCAAAGGAAAAACGCTACGATGCCGATACCTTAAACGCAGAGAGAGAACAAGTTTACCAATTGATGCGAAAAAGTGGTTATTATGAGTATTTACGTCAGTATTTACGATTTGAGGTAGATACGAATGGCCTTAAAAACAAAACGAATTTAAAACTGTTTATTAGCAATCCCTCTGGTAAGTTAGCACACGAAGCTTTTACTATTGGGAATAGTTATTTGGCTATTCGTACCAGTGCTGGCTTGCTTAGTTCCACAACATTAGATTCTGCAGTATTAGATAATAAGTATTACCTGAAAGATTATTCAGGTAGGTTTAAATTGAAACCCATTACAAGATATATATTTTCTAAAAAAGGCACTAATTATAATTTAGAGGCTGAGAACCTAACTTACGACCGCTTGTATGATTTAAACGTATTTAGGAATATAAAAATTAGTTATCAAAAACAATCGGATACCTCACATGTGTTAGATGCCATTTATGATTTTACCCTACTTAAAAAAATGTCTAACCGGCTTGAGGGTGAATATACCTTAAATGGAGCCAGAAATGGATTTAATATTGGTAATACCTACACCAATCGTAATTTATTTGGTGGCGCCGAGCAGTTCGATCTTAAGTTTAGATATGGTGTATTGTTCGAATCAAAATCCTTGAGCCAGCTTTCTGATAGAGCATTTAACCGAGAATTTGAACTTGGTGCTAATTTAATATTCCCTCGTATTGTAATACCTTTTAAGAATACCGTTTCGAGTAAAAATGGCTTGCCTCACACCACTTTTTCTACGAGTTTCCAATATTTTCGCCAAACAAACGCTTTCGAAAATCGCACCTTCATCAATGCAATTTCATACGATTGGATGGAAACCAAGTATAAAAAACACACTTTTACGCCCTTTAATTTAGAGTATAGAAATGGTCAGTTAGATGCCGATTTTAGAGATTATTTAAATGCAAATGGCTTTTCATTGTATGTTAAAACCAACGACAGACAATTTGTAAACTTTGGCAGTCAGTATGCGTTTACGCTCAATAATATTTTATTAAGCACCAAAAGCAATTTCTTTTATTTAAAAGCCTCTGCAGATTTAAGTGGCAATACCTTGGGCTTGTTAAGTAAAGCATTGAATTTAAAAATAGATGCGAAAGGTTATAGAACCATGTTTGGCTTACCTTATTTGCAATACGCTAAAACAGAATTAGATTTACGTTGGTACAAACATTTTGGTGGCGATAAGCAATTGGTGTTTAGACTGAATCCAGGATTTGGTATTCCATATGGTAACAATTCTGCCTTACCTATTGAAAAGAATTTTTATGCAGGAGGAACCAATGGAATTAGAGCTTGGCAAGCTAGAACACTTGGTCCGGGTAATTACAATAGAGCAGATATTGATCCGCAGATTCGGCAAAACCTACGTAATTTAGATCAGTTAGGAGAGATTAAATTTGAGGGTAACTTAGAATATCGCTTTAAAATACTCAATAACTTATTTGGTGCCAAAGTAAAAGGTGCTACTTTTACCGATTTTGGAAATATTTGGCGTATACGTGCTGTGGCCGAAAACCCTGGAGGGGAATTCAATTCTTCTAAATTCTTAAAGCAATTTGCCATTGGTGCTGGTGCTGGCTTACGTTTCGATATGGATTATTTTATATTCCGATTAGATGCCGCGGTTAAAATTCGTGATCCGCAATTTACGGGCTCCGATCAGTGGGTTATAAAAAATATGTTTAATAAAGAGTTTAAACAAATCTATGCCACCACACACTATCCAGATGTATATCGCTTTGTGCAATATAACTTTGGTATAGGCATGCCATTTTAATCTAAACTACGCTTGTTATAAAGCAAAAAGCCTGCATGAAACATCACTCCGATAGGTTTTTGTGAATCATCGTATCGATTTATACTGAAGCTAATGGGACCAATTGGGCTCTGATACACTAACCCTGCAGTAGCCACATAACGAGCTTTAGAAGCCTGTTTCCAAGATACATCTTGCAAACCAACAAGTTCATAACCTTTAATGGATTTAAACAAGTAAGCCTCCAATCGTAAATCAATATTTTTGCGCAGCGAAATGATATTTTTTACACCTCCAGCCACATAGGAATTGGCTCTAAATCCTTCGAAAAATATCGATTTTGAATCTTGTAACGGAAAATATGCGGGGGCACTCAATAAGGTAGATTTATAGGTACTGAATAGTGGTTTATTCGTCAGTATCGATTCTAATACATAGCCAAATGTAATGTGTTTACTGCTGATGGGGTAATGCTCTATACTTGCTTTTAGGCGTAACCAATTATGTGTTTTTTCAATAGGATGTAATTGCGCAAAAACAGGTTCGTTACGTAATACATTACCGGGCACGTAGTTTTCTGTACCTCCAAAAAATGCTGTTTGTAATTGAAAAAATAGGCCTTTGGTTGCATATTGTTTTCTGTTTAAGCTATTCTTGCTTAAATCAATGGCTACTTTCAAGCCAGCAAAAGTGCTTTTATCAAAAATGTCGCCATACACATAATTATTGTTTGGACTAAAGCGATCATTGAAATCGAAATAACCAGCTAAAAACTCTAGTTTACCACTACGACCAAAAGGGGTGCCTAATTTGGCTATCCATTGCCTGTCAGATTGATCAACGTAAGTTGGTTTAACTTTATCTAGAATGATTTGACTGGTGCTGTAAAAATTCCAATGGTTGTAGGTAAACTCGGTTTCTAGATAGTAGGGACGTGCTGTGGGTACATCCATTCTAACCGTAGTTTGTACCGATTCATAAAACCTACCAGAGTATAAGTTTGCTCCAAACGTGTACGATTGTTTATCTAGAATATTGTACTGTAGGCATAAAAATACATTGCTTACCGGCCGGGTAGAAATACTGCCTCCAAAGTCTATCCTAAAGTTTTTTTGTGGTTTTACTTGTAACTCAAACGTGGTGTGTTGGGCCAAAGAATCTTGGTAAATGCGTGGATATATGGTTTCGAAATTTTCATCGGCAGCTAGCTTATAGTACCCATCTTTTATACCTGGCAAGTCTAATTTTTGTTTCTTTGGCAAAAAAACATGTTGTACATAATCGGTTTGCTTAGAGTTAATTCCATGTATAAGAACTTGGTCGAAAACAAGATTGGCGTTTTTATTTTTAAAGGCAATCCGATTTTCTTTAAGTTGGAAAGCATCGCTGCGTTGTTTTACGGCCTTTAAAATATTGGGCATATCCTTCATAGCAGCGTCGTAGCCACTCTTAATAATAGCCTCTACATCACTAAATGACGTTGCTGAAAATGGGGTAATATCAGGTTGTATAACCGTTCCGTTTTTGCCCACATTCGCGGTATCCGAATTAGCTAAAAACATATACATTAAAAAACGGTTTACCACTTTGTCGTCATTCTCTTTTGGGTACTCATTATATGTTTTTGACGATACGTTTACTCCAATGATATAATCGGGTTTGAAATCATTTTTCATCACATCTACTGGGAAGTTATTATAAATTCCCCCATCAAATACATACCTATTGCCCACTTTTACCGGCCGATAAACTAGCGGAACGGCCATAGTGCCTCGTACGGCTTCTACTAAACTACCGCTACCAATAGGTACCATTTTTTTATCAAAAATATCGGATACAATACACCGATAGGGTACAAAAAGGTTATCAAAATTGTTTTGAGCCGTGGCCGAGGCTTGTCCCAATAATTGCAACAAAGCAAAGTTTAGTGGAATATCGTTTACTAAATTGGCTCTAAAGCTAGCATTGAAACTGGTATCAATTTCTAGCTTGGCATTTAAAAAGGTAGGGTTATCGGGTTTTTTCTTAAAGTAATACCTGAAATCACTTTTAAAACGTCCGTTTACCCATTCTTGAAAATCATCGCTTTGAGCAATGTATTCGATCTCTGAGGGAGAATAACCAGCAGCATATAATGCACCTACAATTCCGCCCATAGAGGTTCCCGTGATATAATCAATAGGAATGTGATTTTCTTCTAATGCTTTTAAAACGCCAATATGAGTCAAGCCTTTTGCACCACCACCACTCAATACTAAGCCCACTTTTTGCGCTTTTACTTGGTTTAGTGCAAATAACATGAGACTGAATAGAACAAATTTTTTCATAGGTATTGTTCTTTTTGTATGTGTAGAGGCCTTATATGCGGCTTTTTGTCGATTTAGCGGCCTAGAATAAATTCAATTCTTTGATTTTGTTGATTACAAAATCAATCTCCTCTTTAGTAGTAAATTTACTAAAAGAGAAACGAACTGCAGGTCGTGAACTATCGGCACCAATACCACTTAATACATGGGAGCCAATGTTAGTTCCCGAACTACATGCACTGCCTCCAGAGGCAGAAATGCCGGCAATATCTAAATTAAACAGCAACATATCGGCCATTTCCATTTTTGGGAAAGCAACATTAAGTACCGTATATAGGCTATTTTCTGCTGTTGTTTCTCCATTAAAATCAACTCCAGAAACAGTTTTTTTCAACTCTTCCATCATGTATACTTTTAGTTCCTGAATATGAGCCTGATGTTTATCCATATTTGCATAAGCCAATTCCAAAGCTTTAGCTAGGCCTACAATACCATATACATTTTCTGTGCCACCCCGCATGTTGCGCTCTTGTGCGCCACCATATATAAACGGTTTTATTTTTATTTTATGGTTGATATATAAGAATCCAACGCCTTTTGGGCCGTGTATTTTGTGCGCTGCACATACTAAAAAATGAACCTTTAGTTTGCTTAAATCGTGGCGATAATGCCCCATTGTTTGAACCGTGTCGCTATGGAAAAGCGCATCGTATTGTTCACAAAGTTCGCCAACGTGCTCAATATTGGTAAGGGTACCAATTTCGTTATTGGCATGCATGAGCGATACAAATGTTTTGGGATGGGTTTTAAGTAATTCTTCTAAATGCGCTAAATCAATATTTCCTTTATCGTTTATGTTTACGAAGCTGAGTTTTACAATACCTTCGTATGCCAAAGCCTCTAAGGTGTGTAAAACGGCGTGGTGCTCAATTTTAGAAGTAATGGCATGCGTAATTCCATGATCTAGAATGCCACAGCGAATGGCTGTATTATCTGCCTCGGTGCCTCCTGAGGTAAAAAATATCTCTGCTGGGGAGGTATTTAATAAACTTGCAATCGTTTTTCGGGCTTTTTCCACCACCGATCGTACTTCACGGCCGTGTGCATGTATGGATGATGGATTGCCAAATTGGTTCTCCATTACATTGCACATTTCTTTTATTACCTCTTTATCTAGAGGGGTAGTGGCGGCATTATCTAAATAAACTCTCATGATGTTAGTGGAGATTCGCTATGGTTTTAATATCTGAAATAATGCGTTGAGCCAATGCATCGGCCTCGGCAGCCGTATTGCTTTCCGAATAAATACGAATAATAGGCTCGGTATTAGACTTTCGCAAATGTACCCATTGTTTATCAAACTCAATTTTTACACCATCATTGGTACTAATAGGCTGATTTTTATATTTTTCTGCTACTTGTTTAAGTACGTTATCAATGTTTAAATCGGGTGTTAAATCGATTTTATTTTTGGAGATAAAATAGCTCGGATAGCTATTTCTTAGGCTTAAAATATCTTTTCCAGATTTTGCTAAATGAGTTAAAAATAAGGCGATGCCTACTAAAGCATCACGGCCATAATGCGAAGCTGGATAAATTACTCCACCATTGCCTTCGCCGCCAATTACGGCATTACTAGCTTTCATTAGGGTAACCACATTTACTTCGCCAACGGCTGCAGCATGGTACTTTTGACCTTTTTGTTCGGTTACATCTCGTAGCGCTCGGGTAGAAGAGAGGTTAGAAACCGTGTTTCCCGGAGTATGGTTAAGCACATAATCGGCTACCGCTACCAGGGTGTATTCTTCGCCAAACATGGAGCCGTCTTGACAAACAAAGCATAAGCGATCTACATCCGGGTCAACTGCAATGCCTAAATCGGCTTTTTGTTTTACTACTTCGTTTGATAAATCTTTTAAATTTTCGGGCAATGGTTCCGGATTATGCGGAAATTGACCATTAGGGGTATCGTGTATAGAAAAAATGGTTTGTACACCCAAGGCTTTTAGAAGTGCCGGCACAAAAATACCCCCACTAGAATTTACGCTATCTACGGCTATGTTAAATTTAGCGGCTTTGATGGCTGCCACATCTACTAAATCTAGTGCTAGTATGTGGTCTATGTGTTTTTGTAAATAGCTATCGTTGAGGCTAACTTTACCTAAGTCGTCTACTTCGCAAAAGGTTAATTCCTTGCTTTCGGCTAAACGTAAAACCTCTTTTCCATCTTCGTCGCTAATAAATTCGCCGGTATGGTTTAACAGTTTTAAGGCATTCCATTGTTTTGGGTTGTGGCTAGCTGTTAAAATAATACCACCGCCGGCTTGTTCCATGGGTACGGCTAATTCTACCGTTGGGGTGGTAGATAGCCCTAGGTCAATTACATCAATTCCTAAACCCTGCAAGGTGCCAATTACTAAATTACGTACCATATCGCCCGAAATACGGGCATCTCTGCCTACTACAATTTTGCGGTTATGGGTATTTTGCACTACCCAAGTACCGTAAGCAGCAGTAAATTTCACAATATCTAATGGGGTAAGGCCTTCTCCTGGTTTGCCGCCAATGGTTCCTCGTATGCCCGAAATGGATTTTATTAAACTCACCTTAAATTTTCTTTATATCTCAAAAATACACTTTTCGGCTTAAATGAGCAGTAGATTTTCCGCCTAATCTGCCAAAATTTATTCGATATATTTGTGACTTAAACAAAAGCTAAGAGATGACTAAGGAGTGGTTTAAAAATTGGTTCGATTCGCCCTATTATCATATACTTTACCATCAGCGCAACGATGCTGAGGCAGAGTTATTTATAGATAATTTATTGGCTTATTTGCAACCAGAACCACAGGCTAGTTTTTTAGATATTGCTTGCGGAAGAGGCCGACATGCCATCTATTTAAATAAAAAAGGCTTTTCGGTTACAGGTATCGATCTATCTGAATCGAATATTTTATTTGCCCAAGAATTTCAACAAGAAAATCTGCATTTTTTTGTGCACGATATGCGCAATGCCTTTATTGGAGAATCTTTTAATACTATTTTTAACCTGTTTACTAGTTTTGGTTACTTTGATACTTTTGAAGATCATGTACTTGCATTGCAGCAGTTTAATAGGTCTGCAAAGCCCAATGCGGCTTTAGTATTAGATTTTTTTAATACCGCGAAAATAATGAAGAATTTAGCGCCCATCGAGCATAAAACCGTTCAGGGAATTGAGTTTAGCATTGCTAAAGAAGTGCTTAACGAGCAATTGATAAAGACAATAGCTTTTAGTGATAAGGGCGATAATTATTCTTTTCAAGAACGGGTACATGCCTTTCTTCCGTCTAATTTTGAACAATTGTTTGCACAAAGTGGTTGGGTTATTGAGGATAGATTTGGAGATTATGAGTTGAATCCCTTTGACGAAGAGCGTTCTGATCGCTTGATATTTATTTGTAAGAAAACGCTATGATAAATCAACTTACTCAGCTAGATCAACATTGGTTTTCTGTTATCAATCAGGACCTGGCTAATCCAGTCTTTGATGTGCTTATGCCTATTCTTCGGAACCGTTTAACCTGGGTGCCACTCTATCTTTTGGCTATTTATTTTGCTATCAAAAAATTTGGTCGAGTGGGTGGCTTTATGCTCTTGTTTGGTGTTTTATGTTTTGCATTAGCTGATTATACATCGGCTAGTATACTCAAGCCTTGGGTAGCTCGGTTGAGGCCATGCAATACACCCGGACTGAGTGTACGTACTTTAGTAGATTGTGGCACTGGTTTCAGTTTCCCATCATCGCATGCTTCTAACCACTTTGCATTGGCCGTTTTTTTTGTAATGCTGTTTGGTAAGTATTTTAAATGGACAATATTTTGGCCTTTATTTTGGGCATTTTCAATTGCCTTTGCCCAGGTATATGTAGGTGTACATTTTCCTATTGATGTATTAAGCGGAGCCTGTATAGGGTCTCTCATAGGTATCGCTTTGGGCTATATTTTTAAACACTTTTTTCAACAGACTTATGGAAATATGGAAAGTAATAGTACTATTTAGTAGTGCCTTATTGGGCGGTTTAACCGTTTTTCTTTCGAAACAAATTAGTGCCAACGGACTTAAGCTTATCCTTTCTTTTAGTGGGGCCTATTTATTTGCCATTACTGTTTTACATTTAATTCCGGAGGTATATTTAGGAGGTACGGCTAGTATTGGCTTATATATTTTAGGTGGATTTGTGTTTCAAATTATTTTGGAGCAGTTTTCTGAAGGTATTGAGCATGGGCATATCCACGTACATGCTCATGCGCAAAAGGCTTTTCCATTGGGAGTAATATTGAGTTTATGTATTCACGCTTTTTTTGAAGGCATTCCATTAGTAAGTGGTGGAGGTAATGAATTGGTATTTAGTATAGCTTTGCACCATTTACCTGCCGCTTTTGCTTTGGGTACGGTATTATTACATCACAAAATTTCGGGCTACCGCTTATTGGCTTATTTAATTTTATTTGCCCTAATGTCGCCATTGGGGTATTTAGTAGGGGCGCAAGCACAATCCGGTAGTATTAGCGCTTGGATACAACCCATTATGGCGGTAGTGATTGGTATGTTTTTACATATTTCCACCACCATTTTATTCGAATCGAGTGTAGATCATCGATTTAATTTTAAGAAAATGTTGGCGGTACTATTGGGTTTAGCCGGAGCCATTTTAGGTTTTAGCCTCTAAATTTATCTAGTAAATGGCAGAGTTTAGCTGCTTCCTCTACAGTTAAATTTTCTTTTAAAAGTTCATCCATATTCATAGCTACATCTAATTCTTGTAAAATAGCTAAGCCTTGTTTAGAAATGAGTATATCTACCGCTCGGCGATCTTTTTCGTTCGCCATTCGGCTTAATAAGCCTTTTTTGTGCAATCGTTCTACAATTCTAGAAGCGTCAGACATTTTGTCTAACATACGATCACGCAATAAATTTACAGTAGCTGGGTTAGGGAATTGCCCTCTAAGAATGCGCAAAATATTGTATTGTTGGAGTGTGATATCTCGATCGTCTAAACGCTCTTTTAATAAATTAGTAATCCAGCCATAGGTATACAATATATCTACAATAGCTTTATGGTAGTTGCTAGTAAATTTGTTTGAGGATATTTCGTCTTCTAATTTCATAATGTTATGCAATTTTAATAAAAAATTTAATTAAAAAGATAATTTAAGAAATTTTTTAGAAAATAAGAAGTAATTTTTTTAATCGTTTATTAAGATTAATCCCATTTTTATAAGCTTTTTATTGGAATTTTATCCTTAAAATAAGCTTTTAAATTTACTCCATCACCATGTACAGTCCATACTTCAGTGGGTTTAACTTGCTCTATCATTTTTAGAATATCGTTCCAGTCTACATGGTCAGAAATAAGAAGTTGCAAATCATTGTGGTTTTGTAATTTTTTCCAGCCCGATGCAAATGCTCTACACACATTAGTAGCTCTGGCGTAGCTTTTAAAGGTAAGAGGAGGTACGAGGTAAACATAGTTTTTTTCTACCTCCTTCATCATTTTACGGGTATAAAGCTGGTATTTGCCCAGGTTTATGTTCCACTTTTCATGCAATTGGTGCAGGGGCAATATTTGGAAATGAATGGCCACTTTTCGGTTGGGACAATGGTCGTTAATTAAACGGGTTAAACGCTGGGCTTTGCCTAAAGAATAGGTACCTAGAAGTACGTTTTCAGAATGTTCGTTTAGTTTTTTTATTTCTTCAATGGGGTTGGGGTGTTGTGTATCTGGATGGGCAAAGGTTGTTTCGGTGATCAATACATCGGCTTTAATGAATTCTATTGCTGTGCAAGTGGCATCTTCTTGTAATTTATAATCGCCGGTATAGAGGTAGCGTATATTTTTATACTCCAAAAGGATTTGTGCAGAGCCTAAAATATGCCCAGCTGAGTGGAAAGTAACCTTGACGCCGTTTAGCTCAAAAGATTCACCATAGGTTTTTAATGTAAATGCAGCTCCAGCGGATTTTTTGTAGCGTAAACGCATAATATCGGCTGTTTCTGGGGTACACCACACCTGTTTATTGTCTCTACACGCATGGTCGCCATGGGCATGTGAAATAAGGGCTTGATCTACAGCAATGCTCGGGTCGAGGTAAAACAAGCCATAGGGACAATATAAACCCTGCTCTGTGCGAATAATAAAATCAGCTAATATCATATTCCGCTACTGCCTTTTAAAAATTGAGTATGGAGCGCTATAATTTGCGGAATGAGCAAGTGTTCTTCGTCGTTTAAAATTAAAAAATTAGCTAATTTGGCCTTTTCCTCATCGGGCAATTGACTGGCTATTCGTGCCTTAATTTGCTGTAAATTGCTTTTATCTCTTTTTAATAATCGTTTTATTCTTAATGCCATGGGCGATTCTACTAAAATGGTATAATCACATTGCTTATACGAACCACTTTCTATGAGCAGGGCGGCTTCCTTAAGTATATAGGGTGTATGTTGTTGGCTACACCAATTATCAAAATCGGCTAAAACTGCCGGATGCACGAGTTTATTTAATTGCTTTAGGGCCTTTTCGTCATTAAATACTTTATTGGCTATATACTTGGTATCAAGTTCGCCTTTTTTTGTAAATGTGGCGGTTCCAAAAGTGGTTATTAGGTGTTCTTTTAAATCTGCATTAGTGGCCATTAGCTTTTTTGCCGCTTGGTCGGCATAATACACAGGTATTCCCAAGAGGGCAAAAATTTCACCAATGGTGCTTTTTCCCGTTCCAATTCCGCCGGTTAGTCCAATTTTTAACATTAGGGATATATAAGTAAATCAACGGTTTGAGGTTCAGTTTTAATCAGACGCACAAAATCTGGCATTTTATCAAATTTAATGGGCATTATGCCTTTTTTCTGAGGATTCCAATTTAATATATCGATAGATACTTCAAAATCTTTGGCACTAATTTTTCTATAATTAGGTAGGGCTACCAAAACATGAGCTTGTACTTTTGTAGGTAGGAGGGTTAATTTTAAGTGCTCTTTATTATTCTTAATTCGAATGGGTAAGGTGATTAGTTTTTCTGTAAAACTACTAACCGGAATAGTTGCTAATACCTGCTTAGGGTACATATCAATTTCGTCATACGTGTTTTCTAGTTTTACCCATTGTTTAATAGTGGTATTTACTTCTTTTTGCTCGAGTACTTCGGTATATATAGCCTTAATTTGGCGAAGTTTTTCTGCCGATCCGCTGAGGGTAACCGTACTAGGCCGAAGGGTAATGGTGTCGTATAAACCGTAAAAGTGCTCAAAAGAAAGTTTATAGCGTAGCACCACGGGCACTACTTTAGTGCCTGCAATTTTTGTTGAAAATATAACTTTATTGGGCCAGATCGATAAAATACGTGAGCTTTTACCTAACTGTTTGTTTAAACTGTCTAATTGGGTGTCTAACTCAACATCGGCTAGTATGGTACTAATTTTTAAGGTTAGCGTTGGGGTAGGTTTTAGTGTGTGGAATAAATAATCCCAGCCAGTGCCTAGCACTTTTACGTTAAACGTATCGGTTCGGAAACTTTTAGTAGAAAGTGAATGGCTAAATCGAACGGCAATGCTACTCTGGAATGTATAAGGTTTGGATAGCGAAAAAAAAACCCATAAGCACAATGCCATAAGCAAAGAGCTTAAGAAAATGTTGATTTTTCTTTTTTGGACTTTGGTTATTAGATTCCAGGGCATGCTCAAAAGTAAGAAACATATTTGTACCCCGAAACTGGGGCATCAAAAAAGCCACACCGATGTTTGGTGTGGCTTTTTGATAGATTTTGGTTGTAAGTTATTTACTGATTGCTTTGGAGGCATCTAATGAAACAGCCGATTTGTCGAAACGAATTTTGGTGCCACCTTCCACTTCAATTAAAAAAGTGGTCTCGTTCAGATCAACAATTTTACCGTGAATTCCGGCGCTGGTTACCACTTTATCACCTTTTTTAAGTTCTTCTATAAACTTTTTGTGATCTTTCGCTTTTTTCATTTGCGGTCTAATCATGAAAAAATAGAATACCACAATAATTAATACAATTGGCAAAAATTGCATAATGGGGTTAGCTGCTTGAGCTTGTAATAAAATTGAGTTTAGCATCATGTTTACTTGTTTTTAGGTTTTACATTACCCACTAGGTGCAACTCTTCGTTGCCTTTAAAGGTATTGGTTGTTAAGGTTATGGTTTTGTTTTGCATGCCCGATTTTCCGGTGGTGTTAAACACCACATGAATGATGCCTGTTTTGCCCGGAGCAAGGGGTTTTTTGGGATATTCGGGTACGGTGCAACCACAAGTAGCGGCGGCACTACTAATTATTAAGGCTGATTTGCCGGTATTGGTGAAGAAAAAGTCGTACACCACCTTATCGCCTTCATTAACTTGGCCAAAATCGTGAGATTCTTTCGCAAAAGTCATAACAGGTGCGGTAGCCTTATTTACTGTTGATTTGCCTTCGGTGCTGTTAGAAGTTGTACATGCGCTAGTTAATACGACAATAAATAGGAGTAGAATAAACTGTTTCATAAATTAATTTAATAAGCCTCGGCCAACTTTTAGTACTTGTTTTCTCTTTTTTAAGTCGGCTAAAATTTTATCTAAAATACCGTTTATAAACGAATTACTTTTTGGTGTACTGTAATCTTTAGATATTTCGATGTACTCGTTAATGGTTACTTTCACCGGAATTTCTTTAAAGTGCACCAATTCTGTAATAGCCATTTGCATCAACAACACATCCATCAGGGCAATTCGGTCAGAATCCCAATTGGTTGTTTTTTTATCTATCAATTCTAAATACTCGTCTTGATGGTTGATGGTTTTTTGAAATAAATCTAACACAAAATACCGATCCTCTTGTTCATCTTGTAACAATGGAGCCAAGGAATTTTCAAGAGGGCTATTGCCTTTAAAGTTCTTTAAGGTTTTAGCAATCATGCCTTTTAGTACTTCTTTATCTACCGACCAGTTGATGAATTTTTCTTCGAAAATTTGTTCAATAGCAGGTGTTTTAAGAATAATTTTTCTGAAAATATGATTAATCACATCTTTATCGCTAGCAATACTATGTTCGCTTAGTTGCAAAAAAGAAGCATATTCCGGTGCAGTTTTTAGTAAAGAAAATATGGTTTTATCAATACTTGGCTCGAAATTCCAATTTACCTTTTGTTCTTTTATGCCCTGTAGATATGCAGGGTGATTGCGTAGCGCACTGATAAATAAGTTCTGATTCAATTTCGTAGGAGCATCTAAATCTTCGGCGCTTGGGAGGTACTTATTTGCTCTATCTTCGGCATCTGTGCTACTATAATCGGCCACCAAAATGAGTAAAGAAAGGGTATAGAAATACATTTCATTTACCGATTCTATAAGGTTTATCAAGGCTTTTTCGAAAGATTTTAATTCTTTGTTTTCGGCTTGGTGGTACGCATATAGGGTTTGTAATACTTTTACTCTCAGTTGCCTTCTATTTAGCATAATAAAGAACGATTTGGTTAAAATTAACCGGGTGTAATTTTTAGAAACTTGCTTTTATCTTCTTGATATCTTCAATGCGTTTTTCGGCAATTTTATTGGCCGCTTCGTTAGTTGGTATATTTTCTATTTTCGATTTTTTTAATACGTTTCGGGTGGCATCATATATGTTTTCGGCCAATTGCATGGTTCTCTTTTTGCTATAACCGGCAATTTCTGAATAACAATTAATTAAGCCACCTGCATTAATTAAATAGTCGGGGGCATATAAAATACCCTTCTCTAAAAGCAGTTTTCCGTGTACCGATTCGTCGGCCAATTGGTTGTTTGCCGCTCCAGCAATTATAGAGCAGTTTAAGCGCTCAATAGTTTCGGTATTTACGGTAGCACCTAAGGCACAAGGCGCATAAATATCCATATCTAAATCGAAAATTGAATTATTGGCTACAGCCTCGGCACCGTATTTTTTTGCTACTTTTTGTAAACGGTCTTCGTCAATATCACTAACATAAACCTTAGCATTTTCTTCGCGAAGTAGTTGTACCAAATTTTCGCCCACATGGCCAATGCCTTGTACAGCTATAGATTTTCCAGCTAAACTATCGTTCCCGAACTGCTCTTTTACACAAGCTTTAATGCCCATAAAAACGCCTTTTGCGGTAACAGGAGATGGATCTCCACTACCTCCTAATGATTCTGGAACGCCGGTAACATATTCAGTTTCCATGCGAATGTATTCCATATCCTTAGGGTTGGTGCCCACATCTTCGGCAGTAATAAAAGAGCCGTTTAAATTTTTTATGAATTTACCGTATCTACGCATCATGGCTTCGTTTTTATCGGTCCGGCTATCGCCAATAATTACCGCTTTGCCACCACCTAAATTTAAGCCAGTTATGGCTGCTTTATAGGTCATACTTCTCGATAGGCGCAATACATCGTGTAAGGCATCTTGCTCATTTGCGTAGCTCCACATGCGGGTACCACCTAATGCAGGGCCTAAGGTAGTATCGTGTATAGCAATAATAGCTTTAAGCCCAGTTTCGGCATCGTTGCAAAAAACAACATTTTGGTGACCAAATTGGGCCATTTGTTCAAAAATAGAAAGCGTATTTTTGGTGTTTGATGACATGTGTTCGAATGATATCGTTGGGCAAAAGTAGTAAAATTTAAACAAGATTTCTGTTAAATACAGGACTTTATAGCTGTAGAAAAATCTGTACTTTTATGCCGGATGAAAGACCTAGCATATATCAACAAATTCTTCTTAAAATATAAATGGAGGCTCATACCAGGAATTATTTTTGTGATAATTGCCAACCTTTTTGCTGTTTTGCCCGCACAAGTTATTAGAACTACTTTTAATTTGGTTAGTGATAATATCGTAATTTTTCGACTTTTTTCAGGTTTCGAGCGTCAAACCATTGTGCTGCAGCTTTTTGGTTATAGTGTACTCTTTTTTGGGGTGGTAGTTTTGCTTTTAGCTCTTATTAGAGGCATTTTTCTCTTTTTTATGCGCCAAACCATTATCCTCATGTCGCGGCATATAGAGTATGATTTAAAAAATGAGATTTATTGCCATTACCAATCCCTTTCTTTGGCTTTTTTTAGAAAAAATAATACGGGCGATTTAATGAATAGGGTTACCGAAGATGTAAGCCGTGTGCGTATGTATTTAGGCCCGGCAATTATGTATTCCATCAATACTGCTGTGCTATTCCTCTTGGTTATATATGCCATGGTAACGGTGAATTTGAAATTGGCCATTTTGAGTCTTTTACCTCTACCATTTTTAGCCTTAACTATTTACTTGGTGAACAACATCATTAATAGTCGTAGCGAACGCATTCAGGCACAACTCTCAAACTTGTCATCATTTGTACAAGAAACTTTTTCGGGTATTCGCTTAATTAAAGCCTATGTGAGAGAAAATGAGGTAGCAGGCCGTTTTACAGAATCGAGTTTAAACTACCAGCGCAACTCCATGGATTTAGTAAAAGTGCAAGCTTTGTTTTACCCCATTATGCTACTTTTGGTAGGTTTAAGCACCATTATTACGGTATATGTAGGTGGTTTTGAAGTAATTAATGGCCATATCACTGCTGGTAATATTGCAGAATTTGTAGTGTATGTCACTCAACTTACGTTTCCTGTAATGTCATTAGGTTGGGTAACCTCCCTCATTCAACGAGCTGCAGCCTCTCAAAAGCGCATCAATGAATTTTTGCACACCGAGCCAGAGATTAAGAGCGGACAAACCGAAGTGCAGCTAAAGGGCAATATTCAGTTTAAAAACGTCAGTTTTACCTACCCCGATACGGGAATACAAGCCCTTAAAAACGTGAATTTTGAGCTTAAACAAGGCGAACTATTAGCTATAATAGGTAAAACAGGCTCTGGTAAATCAACCTTAGCCAACTTATTAATGCGCATGTACGATGTACAAGTAGGAGAAATTTGGGTAGAAGAACAGCCCTTAAAAAATCTAAATCTCATGCACTACCGCTCCCAAATAGGATTTGTGCCTCAGGAAGTGTTTTTATTTTCAGATACCATTGCCAATAATATTGCATTTGGCTGTAGCGCCACCTTGCCCGAAATAGAAACAGCTGCCAAGCAAGCCGCTGTACACGAAAATATAAGCACTTTCGAAAAAGGATACCAAACGCAATTGGGAGAACGTGGTATTACTTTATCGGGTGGACAAAAACAACGAGTTTCTATTGCTAGGGCCTTGGTTAAAAAACCTTCCTTATTAATTTTGGATGATTCGCTATCGGCCGTAGATACCCGCACCGAAGAACAGATTTTGAGAAATTTAGATAGCTATACGCAGCATAGTACTACACTTATTATAGCGCACCGAATTTCCAGTATTAAACAAGCCAACCAAATTTTGGTATTAGATGCAGGCGAAATTATTGAATCGGGCAGTCACGATCAGTTACTCTCTCAAAAAGGGTTCTATTATGAACTTTACCAAAAGCAATTGTTAGAAGAAGAAATAGTAGAGCACTAAGCAATTGTTTTTCTTTTTTGGATATTTCTATATTTATGCTTTATATTTACGTTAAGCAATAAAAAACATAATACGAATGGGAGATTTTGACAACAAAGAGCGGGAAGAAGTTTTTTCAAAAAAAGTGAGAGCGGGTAAACGCACCTATTTTTTCGATGTAAAAGCCACACGTTCTAACGATTATTACGTGACCGTAACAGAGAGCAAAAAAAGATTAGAAGATGGCGTTTTTATAAAACACAAAATCTTTTTGTACAAAGAAGATTTTGAAAAATTTGCCGAAGGCTTAAAAGAAACGATTGATTATGTGAAAGCAAATCAAGAAGTGGTAGAAAAACGCTATGAATACAACGAAAATTCAACTGAGTCTACCAAAGTAAGCGACGACGATTTTAACTTCGAAATTTAATCAACCTAAATCATATAAAGAGGCTGTTCCCCAAAGAACGGCCTCTTTCTGTTTCTAAGCTTTATAGAATGGGCATTTTTTGCTAAATTGCGCCAAATTTTACAACACACATGGCATTACAATGCGGAATTGTTGGCTTGCCCAACGTCGGAAAATCGACTTTATTTAATTGTTTATCTAACGCAAAAGCACAAGCGGCAAATTTTCCGTTTTGTACCATAGAACCCAATGTAGGGGTTATTACTGTGCCCGATGAACGCCTGACCAAATTGGCCGAATTGGTAAAACCACAACGTATTTTACCCAACACCATAGAAATAGTAGATATTGCCGGTTTGGTTAAAGGAGCTAGCAAAGGAGAGGGTTTGGGCAACCAATTTTTAGGAAATATTCGTGCTACTGATGCCATTATACACGTTTTACGTTGTTTTGATGATGGTAATGTGGTACACGTTGATGGCTCTGTTGATCCCATTCGTGATAAAGAAATTATTGATACCGAGCTGCAATTGAAAGATCTAGATACGGTACTTAAGAAAATTCAAAAAGTAGAAAAACAGGCCAAAACTGGCAACGATAAAGATGCAAAAAAGGCTTACGAGATTGCTTTAATAACGAAAAGTCATTTAGAGTCGGGAAAATCGGTGCGTACGGCACCCATTAGTGCCGAAGATATGGACTATTTAGCCGATTGCTTTTTACTAACCGCCAAGCCGGTTTTATACGTTTGTAACGTAGACGAAGGCTCGGTAACCAAAGGCAATGCCTATGTGGACCGTGTAAAAGAAGCGGTAAAAGAAGAAAACGCCGAAGTATTGATTATTTCAGCTAAAATAGAATCGGAAATTGCCGAATTAGAAAGCTACGAAGAGCGTCAATTGTTTTTAGAAGATTTAGGTTTAGCCGAATCGGGCGTAGCCAAACTTATAAAAGCGGCTTATTCTTTACTAAACCTTGCCACTTATTTTACAGCAGGGGTACAAGAGGTAAGAGCATGGACCATTCAAAAAGGATGGACTGCTCCGCAAGCTGCAGGTGTTATTCATACTGATTTTGAAAAAGGTTTTATACGTGCCGAAGTCATAAAATACACCGATTATATTACACTAGGTTCTGAAAATGCTTGTAAAGAAGCAGGAAAATTAAATGTAGAGGGTAAAAGTTATCTCGTGGCCGATGGTGATGTGATGCACTTCCGCTTTAATGTTTAATAGTACCTTTATATAAACCTATTTAACCTGTACCCATAGTTCAATGGATAGAATTGCAGATTCCGGTTCTGCAGATGGGGGTTCGAATCCCTCTGGGTACACTAAATACACACCATGGAACCAAAAGATAGTAATGGAAATATCCTACAGGCCGGCGATTCGGTAGTAGTGACACAAACCCTCAAAGTAAAAGGATTTTCGAGTGGTATTAAACGGGGCACCGTGGTAAAAAATATCCGTTTAACCGACAATGAAGATACCATTGAAGGCAAAGTAGAAGGTTCTGTTATTGTTATAAAAACCTGTTATTTGAAGAAAAAGTAATTAGCCTACAAAGGTCCGAAAGGTGAGGTTAACTCTAGGATTTTTAATTTTTGTGCTTTTATTTAGTCTGTGAAGCCAATAGGTTTGAGTTTCGTTTTTCATAAGCAACAAGCTCCCGTGTTCTAAATCTAGAGATACTGTTTGCCCACTATTTTTGTGTTTAAAGCTAAATTTTCGTTCTGCACCTAAACTTAGTGAAGCAATGCAGCTATTTTTCCCCAAAGATTTTTCGTCATCGCTGTGCCAGCCCATAGCCTCATCGCCAGAATGATACAAATTAAGTAAGCATGAATTGAAGGTAAAACCACTTAAATCTTCCACTACTCTTTTCAATTCAAGCAAGTCTTGAGTCCAGGGTAAAGCCACTTTGGTGCTATTGGAATAGGCATAAGAATAGCCTAAATCGCCATACCAAGCAACTTTTCGTTTGGTAATGTATTGTTTGCCAAAAATACGAGCCTCATCATTTTTCCAGTCAATAGTATTTAATAATTGATGGTAAAAATGATCGGCAAGTTTAGGTGTAAGCACTGATCCAAAATAATTAACCGTACCTTCAAAAGGTAATATATTGTGCTCAGAATTTACCCCAAACAAATCCATTTTAATTCGCCATCATGCGCACAAAAGAGGCTATTTTCGACTTCATTTCGCCACGATTGACAATAAAATCTAGAAAGCCGTGCTCTAGCACAAACTCCGATGTTTGGAATCCTTTGGGTAAATCTCGTTTAATGGTTTCTTTAATAACTCTTGGGCCAGCAAAGCCAATTAAGGCGCCTGGTTCGGCAATATTAATATCGCCAAGCATGGCATAAGAAGCGGTTACCCCACCCGTGGTTGGGTCGGTTAATAACGAAATATAGGGAATTTTAGCTCTGCTTAACAAAGCCAATTTAGCCGATGTTTTGGCCATTTGCATTAAGGAAAAAGCCGCTTCCATCATACGGGCTCCGCCCGATTTAGAAATCAATAAAAACGGAATCTTATTTTTAATGCAATAATCAATAGAACGTGCAATTTTTTCGCCCACTACCGATCCCATAGAGCCTCCAATAAACGCAAAATCCATACAAGCTATCACTAAATCTTGCCCCTCAATTTTCCCATGAGCAGCTCTAATAGCATCTTTTAAGCCTGTTTTTTTGGTGGTTTCGACAATGCGCTCGGTATACTTTTTACTATCCGTAAATTCTAGGGGGTCTCCAGAAGTTAAATTGCCAAACAATTCTTTAAAATCATTGTGGTCAAATAACAGTTCAAAATACTCTCTAGACCCAATGCGTAAATGGTGATTGCAGTACTGGCAAACATGTAAATTATCTACTTGCTCTTGATAGTGAAGGGCTTTTTTACAGGATGGACATTTTTCCCAAATACCGTCCGGAGCCTCTAATTTATCTTCGGTAGACGTATGAATTCCCTTTTTATCTCTCTTAAACCAAGGCATATTGTTAGTAATTGAGTTACAAAGAAACAAAAAAATAAGAAATCATACCGCTATAAATTTCCAAATACTGCAATATTAATCGCCAATTTTATCCGTTATATAGGCAAAATGCGTATTTTTAGGCAATATAATTTCCCTTAATAAAAAACCATATGAGCTTAAAAAATTTTACTGGAGTGTTAGTAGGCGATGCCGTTCAAGAACTGTTTGAAGTTGCCAAAAAACATCAATTTGCCCTGCCGGCTGTAAACGTAATTGGAACCAATTCTATCAATGCAGTTATGGAAACTGCCAAAGCGGTAAAATCGCCAGTTATTATTCAGCTATCAAACGGTGGTGCTCAATTTTATGCCGGTAAAACATTAAGCAACGAGAATCAACAAGCTTGTATTTTGGGTGCAGTTTCTGCTGCTGAGCATGTACATTTGCTAGCTGAGCATTACGGTATTGCGGTAATTCTACATACCGATCATGCGGCTAAAAAATTATTGCCTTGGATTGATGGTTTGTTAGATTATGGCGAAAAATTCTTCGCCCGTCATGGAAAACCTTTGTTTTCGTCTCATATGATTGATTTATCAGAAGAGTCATTAGAAGAAAATATAGAAATATGTAAAACCTATTTGGCCCGTATGGCCAAAATGGGCATGACCCTAGAAATTGAATTAGGCGTAACCGGTGGCGAAGAAGATGGGGTAGATAATACCGATGTAGATAGCGCAAGATTATATACCCAACCTTCTGAAGTAGCCTATGCCTACAAAGAGTTGAGCAGTGTAAGCGATAAATTTACCATTGCTGCTGCTTTTGGAAATGTACACGGGGTTTACAAACCCGGGAATGTTAAATTACAGCCCGTAATTCTTAAAAATTCGCAAGAATTTATCCGTCAAGAATTTTCCTTAAGCCCAGAAAAGCCAATAAATTTTGTTTTCCACGGTGGTTCTGGTTCTTCTCAAGAAGAAATTAGAGAAGCCATTTCCTATGGTGCCATTAAAATGAATATAGATACCGATATGCAGTGGGCATATTGGGAGGGTGTTTTAGACTTCTACAAAGCAAAACAAGCCTATTTGCAAGCTCAAATTGGTAACCCCGAGGGAGATGATGTGCCCAATAAGAAATTTTACGATCCACGTGTGTGGTTGCGTAAAGGCGAAGAGCAATTTGTAACTCGTTTAACGCAAGCTTTTGAAGATTTAAATTGCCTAAACGTAAACGATAAACTCTAATGTCTATACTCGTAAATAAAGTAGATTCTGAACTTGAATTAGCCCACGTCTTCGAAATTCGTAGAGAGGTTTTTGTAGACGAGCAAGACTGTCCACCCGAATTGGAGTGGGAGTTTGAAGAAGAATCTACCCACTTTTTAGCCAGATTAGACGAATTGCCAGTGGGAGCAGCACGTTGGCGCAAAACTGATAAAGGGTATAAGTTAGAGCGCTTTGCGGTGGCCATGGCCTACAGAGGAAAGGGTGTTGGCCAAGCTTTGGTAACTGCAGTACTTGCCGATTTACCAGAAGATGCAACCTACGTTTACCTGAATGCTCAGCTACAAGCTATGGGTTTGTATAGCAAATTTGGCTTCGTGTCCGAAGGCCCACAGTTTGAAGAAGCTGGCATTCAGCACTTCAAAATGGTTTTAAAAAGCTAATTTCTTTTTTACTGTTCGTCGCCTCTAATTTTCACTTTTACCCCGTCTAAACTTTCATTAATCCGCAATTGACAGGCCAAACGACTATCAAATCCGGCATCGGGTAAGGTATCCAACATATCTAGCTCTGCATCCTGTGCTTCGGGTAATTGCTCTGAGCCTTGTAATACCTGTACGTGACAGGTAGCGCATAACGCCATTCCTCCGCAAGTAGCTAAAATATTGTAGCCCGAAGCTTTAAGGGCTTCCATGAGGTTTAAATTGATATCCGTAGGTAATTCAACTACTTGGCTAGCGCCATCGCGATCTTCAACAGTTACATTAATCATCATATTAGAATGCATTTACGCCGTAAACGGTAGTGTATTTAAAACTTAATTTTTGATCGGGGTACACAAATTTAAAGGCACTTTGTACCATTAAGGCTGCTTCGTGGAAACCACACAAAATCAATTTCAATTTTCCAGGATAGGTATTGATGTCGCCAATAGCGAAAATACGCTCTACATTGGTCGAATAATCAAAGGTATTAACCTCGATGGCAGATTTATCAATGCTTAAACCCCAGTTGGCTAGCGGGCCTAATTTAGGGCTTAAACCGAAGAGCGGAATTAAGTAGTCGGTTGCTAAGGTTTTTTCTTCTTTATCTTTTCCAACCAGCGTAATAGATTCTATATGTTCTTTTCCGGAAATGCTCAATACGTTTGATTGCAATACCAAGTTAATTTTTCCTTCTTTTGCCAATTCAAATACTTTTTCGGCTGAATCAGGCGCCCCACGGAAGGTGTCGCCACGGTGTACTAAAGTTACTTTTTTGGCTACGTCGGCTAGGTAAATTGTCCAATCGAGGGCAGAGTCGCCACCGCCTGCTAATACAATGTTTTTATCGCGAAATAGCTCGGGTTGTTTAACCATATAGGCTACCCCTTTGCCTTCAAAATCTTCTAGGCCTTCAATCTCCGGTTTACGGGGCTCAAAACAACCTAAGCCGCCTGCAATGGCTACCACCTGGCAATGTACCGCCGTCCCTTCGTTGGTGCGTACAATGTACGAGCCATCAGCCTGTTTTTCCAATTCTTCTACCCGTTCGCCTAGGGTAAAGCCTGGCTCAAATGGGTCAATTTGTTCCATCAACCTATCAATAAGTTCTTGGGCCTTAATTTCAGGATAACCCGGAATATCGTAGATGGGTTTTTGAGGATAAATTTCGGATAGTTGTCCGCCAATTTGAGGCAGGGCATCAATTAAATGGCAACGCATTTTTAACAATCCGGCTTCGAAAACCGTAAATAAGCCCACCGGCCCGGCTCCAATAATGCAAATATCTGTTGTAATCATTTTTATAGGGTCTTCGTATCTAAATTAGTATAGATGGTGTTTAAAATTCGTTTCAAGTCGGTATAATCTTTTTCACTCAAGTTTTCCCAGGCCTTCATACGTATTTCACCCATTTTTGGGCTCCATTCTGCCGCTTTATTTTTTCCGATGCTTGTTAAATGCACCGTAAAGCTACGACGATCAGTCTGATTTATACGACGCTCAACCAGGTCTTTTTTGCACAATAAATCGATAATGCGGGTAAGTGTAGGATGATCTTTTCCTAAAAGGTCGGCCAATTCACTTTGGTTGAGGTGCTCTTGCTCTTTTAAGTTTTTGAGCACTAGCCATTGGTCTACCGTAATGTCAAATTGTTGGGTATTGAATTGACGCTGGGCGTATTGCTTTACCTTTCGTGCCGTTCGGTCGAGTAAGTGAGAGTAGGCGTAAAACGGGTCTGTTGACATAGCAATAATTAGTACAACAAATATCTAAAATATTTTTGAAATAAAAAAGCCCCTCGAATTTCGAAAGGCTTTTTATTTAGATTTTGTGAAAATTAGTTTTCTGTTTTTTCGCGGATAAACTCAACCACAAATGGAGTGGCTACGAATAGCGATGAATATGTTCCGAAAATAACACCAATTAACATGGCAAAGGAGAATCCTCTTAAGATCTCTCCACCGAAAATGAAGATGATAATTAATACCAACATGGTACATAAACCAGTTACTACGGTACGACTCAGCGTGCTGTTAAGGGCATTGTTAATTACCGATGGTAGGTTTTCGTTTTTGGTGTGGTGTTGGTTGATGTATTCTCTCACACGGTCGAATACTACAACGGTATCGTTAATAGAATAACCCATTACGGTTAAGATTGCTGCAATAAAGGCTTGATCGATGTCTAATGAGAATGGCAATACACCATTTAATAAAGAGAATAAAGCCAATAAAATAAGCACATCATGTGCCAAAGCTACAATGGCCGCTAAACCAAATTGCCATTTCCGGAAACGAATTAAAATGTATAAGAATACCACCAATATGGCAAATAATACGGCGTAAATAGCCGATACTTTAATGTCATTTGCAATGGTTGGTCCTACTTTTTGTGAATCTTTAATTTCGAAGCCAGAGCTAATTTTCTTCAATCCGGCAATTAATTTTTCGTTGGCAGTAGCATCTGCATTTTCAGAATTATCGTCTACCAAGTACGAAGTGGTAATTTTAACCTCATTGCTTGATCCAAAAGTTTTTACTTCTGGGGCCGTACCAAATTCTTCTGTTAATACTTTACGAACGTCAGTAGTTTTTACTGCTTCTTTAAATTCTACAAAATAGGAGCGTCCACCTTTGAAATCAACACCTAGGCTAAATCCACGGGTAAACATGGAAATAAGTCCAGCTATGATAATTACGCTAGAGAAAACATAGAATTTTCTACGGCCAGTAATAAAATCAAATTTGGAATCTTTAAATAAATTTTGAGTGGCTTTAATAGAAAAGCTGATGTTTTGGTTTTTGCCCAACATCCATTCAAATATTAAACGAGTAATAAAAATGGCGGCAAAAAGGGAGGTCATGATACCAATCATTAAGGTAGTGGCAAATCCTAAGATTGGGCCGCTACCAAAAATGTATAAAATTAATCCCGTTAAGAAGGTGGTAATGTTTGAATCGAGGATTGAAGACATTGCTTTTTTAAATCCTTCTGCAATAGCCAATCGCAAGCTTTTTCCGGTAGCCATTTCCTCACGCACACGTTCGTAAATAAGCACGTTCGCATCTACCGACATACCTAAAGATAATACGATACCTGCAATGCCTGGTAAAGTTAATACAGCGCCTAATGAGGCTAATACGCCCATTAAGAAGAATAGATTGACTACTAAAGAAACATTGGCTACCCACCCTGCCTTGTTGTAGTATAGGGCCATAAATAATAAGATGACGGCAATACCAGCCAAGGTAGAAATTAACCCACTATTAATTGATTCGGCACCTAATGAAGGACCTACAATATATTCGCTCACAATTTTAGCCGGTGCAGGTAAACGACCTGCTTTTAATACGTTGGCTAAATCTTTAGTATCTTCTACTTTAAAGCTTCCTGAAATGGACGAAACACCATTTGGAATTTCACCCTGAACCGTAGGAGCAGAGTATACATTGTTGTCTAAAACAATGGCTACACTTTTCTTGTTGTTAGGATCTGAAGAGGCTAAAGCTGTAATACTTTTCCATTCACGAGCACCTTCGGAGTTCATAACCATCACAACTTCTGGGTTACCACGTTGATCGAAATCGTCACGGGCATCAGATATTACATCACCACCTAAAGCTGGTGTTCCATCAACCTTACTTACTTTAATGGCATAAAGTTCAAATACTTTACTTTCTTCTGATACGGGTTTTACACCCCAAAACAGTTTAATACTAGCAGGAATGATTGATTTAATAGCAGGGCTACTTAATAAGGCATTTACTTTAGCGGTATCTTTTTGAGCTACAAAACCAACTACAGGACCTGGGCGCAAGGCTGTTTGGCCATCTTCTCCTTGGTATGTGGCTGGGCTTAATAGCGCAAATAATGGATTTTGTTTCGCTAGGGCTGCTTGGTCTTGCGCTAATTTTGCATCTTTCTTAGTGGTATCTGTTTTGCCCAATGCGGCTAATTTGCTGCTTTCTGGAGCTGCTTTCGAAGTATCGGCAGTTGCAGTTGGTTTAATAGTGCTAGCAGCTAATTTATTAGCATTCTCTAAAAGTGGGTAAATTTCGGTGTTATCGTAGGTTTCCCAGAACTCCAATTTAGCTGAACCTTGTAAAAGTTTACGTACACGAACCGGATCGGATACACCAGGCAGCTCAATTAAAATACGGTTAGAGCCTTCTTGTAATTGAATGTTTGGAGAAGTAACCCCAAATTTATCGATACGGGTACGTAGAATATTGAATGAACGCTCAATGGCACTGTTAGATTCTTTAGTTAAGAATGCCAACACATCTGCATTGGTTGCGTTTATTTTAATGTTTTGTGAATTTTCTTTGGTAGCAAAGAAAGGAGCAAGGGGCGCACCAGGGCTCACTTTCTCAAATTCTTCACCAAAAAGGCTAATAAAATCTTTGCGACTTTCTTTTAAACGGCTCTCTGCATTGCGTAAAGCCGTATTGAAATTAACATCGGCCGGATTATTTGCCAAGTTACGTACCAATTCGGTTAACGAAATTTCCATGGTTACGTTCATACCGCCTTGTGCGTTTAGCTTTTTTTAATAAGACGGCAAATCTAACTATTTTTTTCTTAGCTAGGTAGCCGTTTTTTAGAAAGCGCCGTGGTTTTTGTCAGAATCTTAAATTATCGCTTTTTAAAGGTGATATAAGTATATGAATAGGCGTTTTTTTCGTCTGCATGATGGGTTTCGGTTTCAATAGCTTCCCAAGTAATTGGAGATGGGCTTTCAAAAAAAGTATCGGCCTCAAAACTGTGGTGTACGATAGTAAGGTGTATTATGCTGATGAATGGCATGGCTTGATTAAAAATTTCTGCCCCACCAATAATAAATGCCTTATTTTCATGGGCCACTAAAGCAATGGCATTAGTTAAACTATCGGCTACCTCTACGCCCTCAATGCGTAAGTCTGTTTGCCTACTAATCACCACATTGCGTCGGTTAGGAAGTGCTCTTCCAATAGAATCGTACGTTTTACGCCCCATAATAATGGGATGACCAGTGGTAATTTCTTTAAAATGCTTTAAATCGGCAGGTAAATGCCAAAGTAATTGGTTGTTTTTACCAATCCCACCCTGTTCATCAACCGCCACAACAAGTTCTAGTATAGCTGCCATATTAAATTGCTACCGGAGCTTTAATGTGTGGATGTGGATCGTAATTTTCTAGTGTGAAATCTTCAAACTTAAAGTCGAAAATGTCCATTACCTTTGGATTAAGTTTCATGCTAGGCAGTGGGCGTGGCTCTCTGCTTAATTGCAAATGGGTTTGCTCTAAGTGGTTGTTGTATAAATGCGCATCGCCCAAGGTGTGTACAAAATCACCAGCTTGCAGGCCACATACTTGTGCCACCATCATGGTTAATAAAGCATAGGATGCAATATTAAAAGGTACTCCTAAAAAGATATCGGCACTACGCTGGTATAGTTGGCAGCTCAATTTGCCATCGGCCACGTAAAACTGAAAGAAAGCGTGGCAAGGTGGGAGTGCCATATTTTCTATTTCGCCCACATTCCAAGCCGAAACAATCAGTCTACGAGAGTCGGGGTTTGTTTTTATCTGGTTGATTACCTGCTTAATTTGATCGATATGCTGGCCATTGGCTGTAGGCCAAGAACGCCATTGAGAGCCATATACAGGACCCAAATTGCCATTTTCGTCGGCCCATTCGTCCCAAATGCTTACGCCATTTTCTTTTAAATAGGCAATATTGGTATCGCCCTTTAAAAACCAAATAAGCTCATGTATAATGGAACGTAAATGGCATTTTTTAGTGGTTACCAGCGGAAAACCTTCTTGTAAATTAAAACGCATTTGGTAACCGAATACGCTAATAGTGCCCGTTCCCGTTCTGTCGTGTTTTTGTGTGCCTTCGTTAAGCACATGCTGCATCAAGTCTAAATATGCTTTCATTATTTTCTACTCCTATGCAAATAAAATAAATGTATTTTTGGCATCCTAACATTGTTTATAAATAAACACCGATGTTTAGAAAATGATTTGTTTCCCGAACGCTAAAATTAATCTCGGTTTAACTATTACCGATCGTCGTGCTGATGGTTATCATAACCTAGAGAGTATCTTTTATCCTATTCGTTTGCATGATGCCTTAGAAGTAATTGAGAGCGACGAATTAAGTTTTACTTCTTCTGGTTTAACTATTCCAGGCAATGCCGATAGTAATTTATGTGTAAAGGCGTATCGGTTGCTTGCTGCCGATTTTTCCTTACCGCCCGTACATATTCATTTGCATAAGCATGTACCCATTGGTGCCGGTTTGGGTGGCGGTTCTGCCGATGCGGCATTTTTTTTAAAACTAATGAGTGATAAGTTCGAATTGGGTTTAGCTGTTGAGCAATTAGAAACTTATGCAAGCCGTTTGGGTGCCGATTGTCCATTTTTTATTAAAAATAAGCCGGCATTTGCCACAGGTATTGGCAATCAGCTTCAAGAAATCGTTTTAGATTTAAGCGCTTATTACTTGGTTTTAGTAACGCCAGATGTGCATATTTCTACCGCAGAAGCTTATAGAGGGGTAAAACCAGCAACTCCCGTGTATAGTTTACTCGAAAGCATTCAGAAACCCGTTTCGGAGTGGAAGAATTTCATTAGCAACGATTTTGAGAAACATGTATTCGAAGCCTATCCGCAAATAAGAGCACTTAAATCGTCTTTATACGAAGCTGGGGCCCTGTATGCAACCATGACGGGTAGTGGTTCGTCGGTAGTTGGAATTTTTGAAAAACCAGTGGTTTTGCCTGCCTTGGAGAAAGAGGCTCAGGTATTCTATGGTGTTTAGTTAATATATTCTCTATCCTCGTGGCTTAAACCCGATTCATCTTCCTCGTATTCTTCAAATTCACTGGCTTCTTTCGGTTTATTGCCAGATTTTCCCATTAAAAAGCCTACGAGCCATCCTGCAAAGAATACACCTCCAATTATAGCCAGCTTAGAAATTTTGGTGCCGCCAAAAAACCAAAAATTTACGGCATCGGTATTGTTTATGGCTATAAGAGTTGCCACAATGCTTATCAAAATAATGAAAATGCTTTTTACACTCATGTTAGTACGAATAATTGATACCGAATTCGAATATCGGTTTTTTAACCGATTTTTCGTTCGTAAAAATCATCTTTCCGCCCACATTAAAGTTGGGTAGGTAGAAGCGTAGTAAATTTACGTCGGCCCGTAATTCAAAGCCGTAGCTACGTGGAATGAAGGCTTTGTTTGCTGCTATATTTTCATAATCGGCAAATAAAGATGCTCTAATACGTTTGATATAAGCCAAACTACCAATTTCCCAATCGGGATAGGCAATGGGGAAACGATAATCTAATAGGAGTGTATTCTGCAAAAACTCGGTATTTATTAGTTGGTTGTAACCGCTTATGGTGGGGATATTTAGAGCGTAATCGTAAGCTGTTCCACCTATACTTTGGGTATTAAAACTTGCAGAAAAGCTATGATTGCGCCACAATCCAGGTGTAAAAAACAAACTTTGAGTGCTTAACAGAGTGCCTTTTAAGTTTTTGTCAAATGGGAGGTGCTCATAGGCCACTAAAAAATTCTGGCCCCATCTAGGTGCCAAATCTCGAGTACTTCGCCTCGTATTTTGGTTTATATACATGCTGTATTGCATGGGGAATGCAAGTGAATTAGATAGGGTTACACCCGCTGGTAAACCGGTAATTTTATTCCTTGCTGTATAACTAGTAGCTAGTTCAATACCTACATTTCCGTGTTTATCAAGGTGATTGAATGCAAATGGAATGTTTATGCTCAATTCGCTCACTTGTTCCCGCCAATTGATGGCTGCGTTGTTATAAACAGTCCTTCGGGCTCTATCTTTAAAATCGAGTTTTAAAATAGGGTAGAGGGCCTTGTAGGTGATGCCCGCCTGGTATTCACTTTTCCCTAAACCTTGGTTATATACGTAGCCTGCATAAAAATCTACGGTATTCATCAAGTTGTTCGATACAGCTTTTATACCCAAATTCAATTCGTCGGTAAATTCGTTGTTAGCTAAAATGGGTACAAAGCTGTGAAAGTTAAATGCGTGCTTTACCTGGCTATACCTATTAGATTTAAATACGTTTTGAGGTACTTGTTTAAAATCAATTGGGGCGCCATCTTGCGATTTTAAGGGAGAAGCGTACTCAACAAAGGTATTTTCAATGGTCCCAATAGCTTGCGTTTTTACCGTATCTAGCGCAATTTCAGCAATATCGTGTCCTTGTGGTCCAAAATTGCTAAAAAGTACCTTTTTATTCTTTTCGTCGAAATAGGGGTAATAGGCGCCAAATTTGGCCGTGCTAAGTTGGCTAATTCCTTTTCCTGATAGCTGATAAATATTATCGATACCATTGTAATGTGCTTTAAACAGTATGCTATCCCCAGCATAGGTGGGCCTAGCTATAAAGGAAACTTCGGGGGCTAATTTTTGCTGTATAGCTTGGGTAGTTAAGTCGAGCTCCTCTATAGCTGTACCTTGTTGACGTACTTTTAAATACACAATTTTGCTTCCAGATGCGTGGTATTTTGGGCTTTGCAGGATACTGAAATCGGAATTAGCATATTGCTTGAGTATTTTTCCGGTTTTGGCATCCAATTCTACTAAAGTCATTTTATTGCTAAAATCAACCTGAATAGCAACAATTTTTTCACCATTTGGCGACAAGGCAGGGGAGAATAGCCTCGTTTTATGTGTAATTTGCTTGTATTTATGTGTTTTTAAATCAAAAACACAAATCACATTATATGTTCGCTTCGAATAGCGTTCATCTACTCTCAGTTCGTCCCAAACTACTTTATCCTTCACTACATGCATATTGGGTTCTTGCTGTATGCCAATAGCTAAAAGCGTTTGTTCTTTACCATTTTCATCTACTAGTACAAGCTGGCTGGTATGGGCCTTGCTATGTTTTAATGCGATAAGGCTTCCATCGTAACTGCGTTGGGGCAATAAATAATCTTCCGCATAATTAGTATTGCGCTTGTTGAGTGGACTATATTCAGCATGTTTCATGCTATTTAATTGCTCGGTCCAAAGCTGTGTAAGCTCGTTTGTAGTAGCCTTGTACCACATTTCTGTAGTTAAGCCGGTAAGTTTTTGGCTGGTTTTGCTCAAATTATACAACCGAAATGGGTGATTGGCCATTTGGCGAAGAAGGGTGTCTAAAATAAAATCGCCATAATCTCTGCGGAGTTTAGTAACCATAAAATAGCCTAAAGGATAATAGCCAGAAGTGAGGTCTTTTAGCGATCCTAAATAGTTTTTGCCATAACTATAGTGCCTATTGCTGAGTAAATTGGCTCTTAAATATAAATTAAAGCTCGGCTGGCGTCCTCTGCCGGCTTCAGTTAACAATGTTTCGCTCAGTACGGCATCTCCTTCAAAAAACCAGGCCGGAAGGCTCACGCCAAAGAATGCAAAGGCTAAAGACTCAAAACCTGGAGCCTGAATGCTGCCTGTTAGCTTGTCTATTTGTACCACATGCCTCAGTTCGTGTACCGCTAAGCTGTTTAGCCAATCTTGTGAATCAAACTCTTGGCTGGGAGTGGTGTAAAATTCTGAATGTCGTGGCGCCAGTTGTACAAATCCATTCGACTCCACAGTTTGGTTTTGAAGAATCACCGTAATGCGCTTCGGATCTTTGTTTATCGATTTACTAACACGACCAATAATATAGTCTAAACTATTGGCCATTCGTTGTGCTTCAAGCTCGAGTAGGGCGGGATATAAAAGCTGAAAATGTTGCGTATTAATTTGCCTCCATTTTAAACCCGGAGGGTTCTGTCCCGTGTCGAAAAGTTGGGCGCTTGCAACAGATGAATTAATGAGTAATATAAATAGTATTAAAATATTGATTTTCAATAAGTTAACTATTTTATAAATTCTCATTTTATACATTTGCTATATATTTTAGTAAATAATACCAATTTACTTGAATCTTTACTTTTTATATTTTTTATAATTAACTGATTTTTAATTTATTATAAAAATATTATTGGTTAATATTTTAGATCTATTTTTTACGTTTTTTATATAAAATAGGCTGATTTACAAAGGTGCAATTATTTTAGCAAATAGGCTAAAAAGCTATGCAAAATGTATACCAATTAAACTCTATAACAAGTAAATTATTGCCCAGTAATTTGATCGTAAATTTTAGTTAATCACATCCTACTATTGGGTAGGAAATGAGAAGGTAGAGACAAACTATTAGATCTAAAATTTGCTTCCCGAAACCCTACCCCCACCCTATGGGTAAGGGCCTCTATGGTATTTTTTATAAGGTATGATTTGCTTGTTTACGCAATTTTCGGTTTTCGATCTTATTTTTCACAATCGGAAAAAGAAAGATAGTGCTCAACACAATGCCCGCACCAGCATAAAACCCAATGGTCATTTGTTCACGCTTCCCGAAGATTAGGAAGGCCAATAAAATTCCATATATGGGCTCTAAATTGGTTATTAGGGCTACTTTAAATGCGCTTAATTCTTTCATTACAGAAACACCTGCTACGTAGGCCCCTGATGTGCAAATGGTGCCCAAAATGAGTAAATAAATCCAATCGTTGGTGCTTAGCAACAACTCGGCAGTAAAGCCATGTGTGCATAGCATGTATAAAGAAACCCAAAACCAAGCTCCGATAAGTTCGTAGAAGGCAATAATTGGTGCCGGACGGTTTTTTACTTGTTTGCCATTAATGATAGAAAAAATGCTTGCCAATAGCGCACTGGCTAGGCCACAAATAATTCCCCAGGTATAATTTGTTTCAAACTTAAAAATGAGGTAAATGCCGCTAATAATGAATAATCCGGTTATAATTTCGAGCTTTGATATTTTTTTACGTTCAATTATAGGTTCTAAAATGGCTGTAAACAGCGTGAGTGCCGAAAGGCAAACCAAGGCTACTGATACGGTGGCTATTTTAATGGACAAGAAGAAAAGCACCCAATGCCCAGCTACAATGGCTCCGGTAAAAAACAACTTCAAAAATGTATTTTTTGATACCCAAATAGAGGTATTGGTAAATTTAAAATAGATGCCTAGTGTAATAAAGGCAATAAGTACGCGGTACCATACTAGTGGAATGGCAGAAGCAGATATGAGTGCCCCTAAAATCCCCGTAAAACCCCAAACCACTACGGTGAGGTGTAAAATGAGTAAGTTCCGATTAAGTGTAGATAGTTTATGCTGGCTCATTCGCTTATTTCGGGGCCCGTTTTAATAAGTATATACCAAGGCAACCAAAAATTATATTAGGTATGCACACAGCAATAAAGGGGTACAATGCACCCTTAAGTGCAAACATGGTAGAAAATTGCATGAACAAAATGTAAGTAAAACTGAGAAATATGCCTATACCTAAAGAAATACCAACACCACCCCGTACTTTTCTAGAAGATAATGAAACCCCCATAAGCGTAAGCACAAAGGCCGAAAATGGGTACACAAAACGTTTGTATTTTTCTATAAGTAAATTATCCATAACTCCAGTACCTCTCATATCTTCTTTCCGAATGCGTTCGTTTAGTTCTCCCATATTCATGGCCTGATACACATTGTCGTACACTTTAAAATCACTTGGATTCATGTCTAAAATGGTGTCTTTCTTTTGACCATAGTCCATTTTTTCCTTCAAGCCATTAATTCTGCGTATCGAATAGTTATCAATGCTCCAAGAGTTTTTCACCGAATCCCATACAATGCGGTCGGCTACCCATTTTTGTTCTAATTTTTGCCCCTTAAACTTATCTAGCGTAAATCGGTAACCAATTTTATTTACATTATCAAAATTCTCAATGTATACGTAAGTGTTCTTATCTAAACGCATATTGGTGTACATTTTAGAGTTAAATGATACCGGTTCTATATAGGTGTTTTCAAAATCAATTTTAAGCTGATTGGTTTCTGGGATGATAAATAAATTGAAAATGAGTGAGAAGAAGAAAATAATCGAAGAAGCAATAAAATAAGGGCGTAAAAAACGCATAAAACTTGCTCCACCACTTAAAATAGGCACAATCTCGGTTTGGTCGGCCATTTTTGCTGTAAAAAAGATTACCGCAATAAAATTAATGAGCGGCAATAACATGTTTAGGTAAAAAGGTACCAAGCCTACATAATACTGAAAAACAATTTTGCTGAGTGGGGCGTGGTACTCTAAAAAGTTATCTAGCTTCTCAGAAATATCGAAAATAACAATCACCACGCTAAAAATAGCCATGGTAAACACAAAAGTACCGAGGTACTTTTTAATAATATACCAATCAATAATTTTGATCCGATCCATTATAAACGTTGTGCCAATTGTTTAACCATTTTGTTTTTCCAGTCGTAAAAAGTGCCCGCAATAATTTGGCTACGAGCCTCTTTCATCAACCATAAATAAAAATGCAAGTTATGCAAAGAAGCTATTTGTGCAGCTAAAATTTCTTTCGATTGCATTAAATGACGTAAATAAGCCTTCGTATACTGCGTATCGGCAAACAATTCGCTATCAGCTTCTAAAGGCGAAAAGTCGTTTTTCCACTTTTCATTTTGAATATTGATGATGCCGTTAGTGGTAAAAAGCATGCCATTACGAGCATTTCGGGTAGGCATTACACAATCAAACATATCTATGCCAAGGGCAATGTTTTCGAGCAAATTTACCGGCGTACCTACTCCCATTAAATAGCGTGGTTTATCTGTGGGAAGAATGTTGCAAACAACTTCGGTCATTTCGTACATTTCTTCAGCTGGTTCGCCCACAGAAAGGCCACCAATGGCATTTCCTTCGCGGTTAAAGCTGGCAATGGTTTCTGCCGATTTTATGCGTAAATCTGTATAGGTAGAGCCTTGTACAATGGGAAATAAAGTTTGATCGTAGCCATATTTCGATTCTGTACTATCAAAACGATCACAGCATCGTTTCAGCCAACGATGCGTCATTTCCATAGATTGACGTGCATACGTATAGTCGCAAGGGTAGGGCGTGCACTCATCAAAAGCCATGATGATATCGGCACCAATAGTACGCTGGATATCCATTACACCCTCGGGCGTAAACAAATGTTTAGATCCGTCGATATGTGAACGGAAGGTAACGCCTTCTTCTTTAATTTTACGTACCCCAGAAAGCGAATATACTTGGTAACCACCACTATCGGTTAAAATAGGGCCATCCCAGCCATTAAATTTGTGCAATCCGCCTGCTTTTTGAATCGTATCTAGCCCGGGGCGTAGGTATAAATGATAGGTATTGCCTAAAATAATTTGAGCTTTTATATCGTCTTTTAATTCGCGTTGATGTACGGCTTTTACTGTACCGGCGGTACCAACGGGCATAAAAATTGGCGTTTGGATAGTTCCATGGGCCGTTTCAATTTCGCCCGCCCGGGCCTTAGAATGAGCGTCTGTAGCTGCTAATGTAAACTTCATGAATAGGATAGAGCTTGCAAAATAGCAAAAAAATACCTGTATCTAAGGCTTTTAATTTTCATTTTACCCCCAAATTGTGTTAAAAAAATAACAAATTTGCAGGCCCAACACAGCAAACTAATTATGGATTTTATTACGCAGCAACTAGCAGATTTTTCTGTGCCTTCATTGATACTTTTCAGCTTATTAATTGTTGTAACATTAATACAGCTCTATCAGCTGATTTTTGTACAACTACGTTTAGCAAGGTATCCCATTAAAACGAAAGAAATTGGTGATAAAAATCCCATATCGGTAATTATATATGCCCGAAATCATGCTGCATACTTAGAAAAAAATATACCTGAATGGTTGAGCCAGGAAGATGTAATATTTGAGTTGGTATTGGTAAACGATTGCTCTTGGGACGATACCGAAGATCTATTAAGAAGCCTTGCTGTGACCTATCCGCAGGTAAAAATAGTAAATGTGCCTATCGACGATCGATTTAGACGCACTAAAAAGTATGCCCTAACGCTTGGCATTAAAGCAGCACAATACGAACAAATTTTATTTATTGAAGCGGATTATTTGCCACGTTCTAAGAAATGGATTGCCCACATGCAAGCCAATTTTACCCAACATACCGAGCTGGTGTTGGGTTATGCACCCTTTCCTGTGGGTGCTAGTTTTAGTACCTTGCTTAGCCGTTTCGATCATTTTATGACGGCTCTCTACAGTCTTTCTTTTGCCATTAAAGGAAAAGCATTTAGTGGCTATGGACAGAATATAGCCTTTACCAAAACGACCTTTTTTGCAGGTAAGGGCTATGCTTCCCATATGCATTTAACCTACGGAGAAACCGATTTTTTTATCAACCAACATGCCACTCGTAAAAATACGAGGGTTGAAATAAACCCTGCTAGCCATGTGCTTACCGATAAAAAACAGAGCTATGCTCAGTTTGTAAAAGATAAATTTACCCGTATGGATACACTGAAGCTATTTACACTGGGCAATCGCTTGCGTTTACATGTGGGAGTCTACACTGCTGTGCTTTTCTATTTAATAAGCGTAGGATTGCTTATTCTTGGTTTCAGTTGGCCAGTAGTACTTGGTATCTATTTGTTCCGTTTATTCTTACAATATGCGGTGTATTTTAAAATTGCAAAACGCTTAAAACACCCGAATATACAATGGGCTATGCCTATTTTAGAACCCATCTATTTGCTTCAAAGCATGGTACTTAGAGCGGTATACCTTATTCAAAACAAAAGCTAGTGAAACCCAGCGTACAGGACATATTTCGTCATTTCCCGAACCTCACCGAAGCGCAAAAGAATCAGTTTGAAGCCCTAGATGAGTTATATCGTTTTTGGAATGCTCAAATAAATGTGGTTTCTAGAAAAGATATTGATATGCTTTACGAGCATCATGTGCTTCATTCGCTGAGTATTGCCAAAGTGCTAGAATTTTTACCTGGAGAAACGGTGCTTGATGTAGGAACAGGGGGTGGCTTTCCTGGTATTCCTTTAGCGATTTTGTTCCCCGAAACGTCTTTCCATTTGGTAGATTCCATAGGTAAAAAGATAAAAGTGGTGCAAGAAGTAGCCCAAGCCCTTGGTCTAAAAAATATAGAGGCCAGCCACATGCGTGCCGAAGAGGTAAAGGGAACCGTTGATTTTGTTATTTCAAGAGCCGTTACACAGTTAAAAGATTTCTACCCGTGGGTACGAGCTAAACTTAGAAAAGGTGGCAAAAATACCCTTGCTAATGGGGTTTTATACCTCAAAGGAGGCGATTTAACCGAAGAGTTGGCAGCAGCCAAACTCAAAGGCGTGCAACAATTTGCAATCACAAAATACTTTCCTCAAGATTTTTTTCTTACAAAATACGTTGTGTACTTCGAAGCACAATAACGTAGCGTGTCAACTGTATATTTATTAGCCTTAACCCGTATTCCGGGTGTAGGAGCTGTATTGGCTCGTACACTCTTGAGCCATTTTGGTGCCGCTGAAGCCATTTTTAATGCTTCATTCAAGCAATTGCTCCATGTAGAGGGTATTGGCCCTCAATTGGCTCGTAATATTCGGCAATTTGATGAATTTGATTCCTGTTCAGCCGAGTTAACCTTTGCCCACGCTCACGGAATTCAAATGTTGGTTTTGGGCGATGAAAAGTATCCGAAAAGACTTTCTTATTGCTACGATGCGCCCCTTGTACTTTTTTATAAAGGTAAGGCCGATTTAAATGCACAAAAAATAGTGAGTGTGGTAGGTACCCGAAATGCTACAGCCCACGGAAAACTAATTTGCGACGAATTTCTAAAAGGGTTAGTCGAATACGGGGCATTGGTAGTGAGTGGCTTGGCTTATGGTATTGATGCCGCAGTTCACAAGGCTTGCGTAAAATACGAATTACCCACGCTCGGGGTAATGGCGCATGGCTTAGATCGAATGTACCCCAATGCACACCGGAAATTAGCCGCAGAAATGCTCCAACATGGAGGGTTATTGACCGAATTTCCATCACAAACAATTCCCGATAGAGAGAATTTTCCCAAGCGCAACCGCATTATTGCCGGCTTAGCTGATGCCACCATTGTGGTGGAGGCCAGTAGTAAAGGTGGTGCGCTTATTACGGCAGATTTAGCCAATTCCTACGATAGAGAAGTGTGTGCATTCCCTGGCAGAGCTACCGATGAATACAGCCGGGGTTGTCATGATCTTATTAAAACAAATCGGGCACATTTAATTACGCAGGCAGCAGACGTAGCTTCGTTATTAGCTTGGGATATAACTAGTCCAAGTAAAAAAGGGCTAAGCCAAGCTAATTGGTTAAGCAGAACTCCCGATGAACAAGTAATTTTATCACATTTAGCAGAATTTGACGGTATAGCTATTGATACTTTAGTGTTAAATACCGGCTTTTCGCAAAGTAAAATTGCTTTACTGCTCCTCGATTTGCAAGTAGCAGGTATGGTGCGAATAGTACCCGGAAATAGGTGCATTTTGCTGTAAAAAAAGCGAAAATCTGAATAGACCTTCGCTTTTTATAGAAGTAAAAATACACTGCAATTATAGTTTCAACATATAGCCTAAAGAAACACTAAAACTACTATTTTTACTATTTATTGCTTCTGTTAAGGTCTTTGGTGCATTATCACTTAAGCCCAATTTATAGCCTAAGCCCAAACTCAATCCTCCTCTCAAATCCAATCCAGTTAATAGGTTTATTCCGAAATCTGTTGGTTTCATAAAATCGTCTACCGTATTTCCGAATACTATTTTTTCAGTAATACCAGTACTTTTTATTTTGCCTGAGAGGGCATATGCAGCATAGGGGCCACCTCCCAAATAAAACGATCCTATTCCTAAATCTGCTCGGCCTAGTATGTTTACCGGAACTTCTGCATACATCATATTTAGGGTTACTTTATCTACACCAGAGCCTACATTTCCGGCTTGCCCGTTTAAAATTAAACCTGGCTGCAAGTGTAACTTACCTAAAAATGGAAATTCTACAATTCCACCAAAAAAATAACTCGTACTCGAGGATTTTAATACATCTCCTAAAGTTTTGTCTTGGTAATCTATTTTAGAAAAATTAACGCCTGCTTTTGCACCTACTCTAACCTGCGCACTTGCCATAACCACCACTGAGGCCATTAAGGCACTTAATAATAATTTTTTCATGATTTTTATAATATACAACGCTTTAATAGGCTTGAGTATTGCCCTGATCAAGAAATTGTATTCAGTACTTTTTGGATGATGTGTGATTCACTGAGTTGGTTCATGCAAGCAAAATCGCCACGGTAGCAGAGTATATTGCCGTAAACAGAGCAGGGGCGGCATTCTAAATCTAGTTGTACGCAGTTGGCAAGGTTTTGCCCGTAGCCTAAAAAACCAGCATGGGGGTGGGTGGCACCCCAAACAGAAACTACGGGTATACCTTTTAAGGAGGCTAAGTGCATGCCCGAAGAATCCATGCTGAGCATGACGTCTAAATTGGAAATGAGGCTCAGTTCTTCGCTTAAGTTTAATCTTCCGATAAGGGAGGTGATATTTTTATTTGGTTTCGCCCAATTTTCGGCAATTTTTTGTTCTTCTTGCCCTCCACCAATTACAAAAATACGATGGCCATCTGCCGCTAAAGCAGTAAGTACGTTACCCATTTTATCTAAGGGGTATACCTTTTGGCTGTGTTGAGCAAAAGGAGAAACACCAATCCATTTTTGAGCACCTTTTTTACCGCTAATTTTTAAAGCAGCTTGGTTTAATACCTCGGGTTGTTTTGTAAGTGTATTTTTTAAGGTAAAAGGGAAGCCTAACTCAGCAAACACATCGGCATAGCGTTGAATGCTTGATTTTAAAGGAACAAATTCTTTGTTTTCTTTACGGGTAAGGGCTCTTTTTTTGGCTCTGCCTTTATCTAAACTGGCAATGGATATGCCTTTAAACCAAAATAAGCGGCTTAGTACGTTGCTACGAAGGTTTTGGTGTAAATCGGCTAAGGCTGTAGCTTTGTAGCTTCTAAGCTCTTTAAATAAGCGTAAAACTCCTAGTAAACCCTTATGGGTGGTTTTAGGCTCGAAAGCATGAAATTCGATATTGGGAATGCCTGCAAAAAAAGGTTCGAAGGCTTTTCTGCTAACCACTACGAGGGTAATGTTGGGGTAGTTTGCCAAAAGTTCTTTTAATACAGGTACAGTCATGGCTACATCGCCCATGGCCGAAAAGCGTAAAACAAGAATTTTTGTAGGCTGGGGCATTACTTGGAATCTTTGTACAATACCGGATTTAAGCTTGGGTCGTTGTACATTTTCATTTGTTTGTACACTTTCATGTACTTATTTCCTGCTTTAATATCGGCTAGCAATTCATCAATACTTTTCGATAAATCTACCCTTTGCATCAATAAAACGTCTAGTTTTTTCTGACAAGCGGCACGGTGTTCTGGGCTGGCGCTGGTTCGGTTGGCCTCTTCGGCCATATGATAAATTTTTAGCGCTAATATAGAGAGGCGATCAATGGCCCAAGCCGGACTTTCGGTATTTACCGTAGCATTTGCATTTGCTTTGGAGCCTTTAAATTGTTCTAAAAAGTAACTATCAATGTATTCTACCAAATCGGTGCGTTCTTGGTTAGAAGCGTCTATTCGGCGTTTCCAAACCAGGGCTGCTTCGGGAGCAATGCTAGGTTCACGCACTTCGTCTTCCATATGCCATTGGGCAGTATCAATCCAGTTTTTAGCATAGAGCAAAAACTCAATGCTACCACTTTTATAAGGGTTTTCTGGTTTTAAATCGATGTTATTATGGATGTGATAATCGGCAATGGCCTGCTCGAAAATGGAATTACAACGTTTACTAATCATGGGGTAAAATTAGGGTTTTATTTTAGGCGGGCTTGCTGTTTTTGAAAAATGTATCAATTTCGGCTAAAGAAAATGTATTTAAACAGTTCTTGGCAGTTAAGCCACCTTTACGTCCAACCAATACGCCGTAGTGCATGTCTAAAAATCCCTCGGTACGGTGAGCATCGGGGTTAATGGCTAGTAAAACGCCTTTTTCGAGCGCATATTGGTGCCAACGCCAATCCAAATCGAGGCGTAAGGGGTTGGCATTAATTTCGATGACTACTTTATTGGCGGCGCAAGCATCAATCACTTTTTTATGGTTGATGGGGTAGGCACTACGACTTAATAATAAGCGACCAGTTGGGTGACCTAAAATGGTGGTGTATGGGTTTTCGATGGCTTTTAGGAGGCGCTCGGTGGCTTTTTCTTCCGTCATTTTTAATACCGAGTGTACCGATGCTACCACAAAATCGAAACTGGCCAATACCTCATCGGAGTAATCTAGGCTTCCATCGTATAAAATATCGGATTCTATTCCTTTAAATATTTTAAATGGAGCTAGTTTTTCATTGAGCGCTTCAATTTCGCGGTGCTGGGCCGCTACTCTAATTTCATTCAATCCATTGGCGTAAAAGGCCGATTTGGAGTGGTCGCAAATGCCTAAATAATCGATTTTTAGTTCATTTTTGCAATAAAGTGCCATTTCCTCGAGGGTATTTACACCATCGCTCCAGGTGCTGTGGTTATGTAAACTGCCTTTTAAATCAGTTAACTCAATAAGTTTGGGTAATTGCTTTTTAACTGCCCAATCTACTTCGTTTTGGCCTTCTCTAAGTTCAGGTTCTATATACTCTAGGCCGGCTAATGCATAAATTTCGGCTTCGGATTTGCCCGAAAGGGATATGTTGCTTAGTTTTTGTTCTAGCTGTGCCACATGTTCGACATTTCCGGTGGTGCGGAGGAGTGTCCAACCAAAATCTTCGGCTCTGCAGCACTGAAATTGGATATTTAATCCTTCTTCAGTTTTAAATTGTAGTTTTTCGTCTACTTGTTCTCCAATTGGGTGACTTCGTAATTGAGCTTCTGAAACACCAATTAATACATCCAATTGATCTATAATTTCCATTCTGCGGCGGTAATCGCCACTTAAACTAATTAAACTATTGGGGAAATGGCCTTCTAAATTTTTAAGGAGTTCTTCGGCAAAGGCTTCTACTTTGGCATAGAGCCATCGACCATTGTTAGCCATCTTAAACTCTATGAGCTTGATGATATCTTGTTGAGTTTTTAAACCAAAGCCTTTGGCCTCAATTAAGCGATTTTCGTTGCAAGCATAATACAATTCGCCTATACTTTCTATTTCCAGCTCTTTCCAAATGGTGGCTACTTTTTTAGGGCCAATGCCCTTAATTTGCATAATTTCTAGTACGCCTTGAGGTGTTTTGCTCAATAATTGGTCTAGCTCGGCAATATGTTCGGTAGTGAGTAATTCGTGAATTTTGGTGGCAATACTTTTGCCAATGCCGTCTATTACGCTTAATTCTGCTTCTGTTTTGCTGTTTAATGCAAAGGGCAGTTTATCTATTTTAAAGGCGGCGTTGGCCATGGAGCGTACCTTAAACGGGTTTTCGTCGTGCAAATCTAACAACTGACTGAATAGGCGTAGGGTACGGGAAATGGTTTTGTTTTCCATGGTAGTCAAAAATAAAAAAGTCCCGGCATACCTACCGGGACTTTTTGAATTTATTTTTTCTTAGAACTTATTTAATAATCACTTCGTAAGGCATTCTACTTTGTATACCGGTTGTTTTAAGAACCGATTGCATTTTCTGGTAGTAGTTGTAATTTTCGCCCAGTTCTTGCTTGGTAAAATAGGTGCGTACTTTATCTGCAGAATCGTCAAAAAATTCTTTTAAGGGATCTTTTTGAGAAGGGTAGGCTATCAATTTGTATTCTTTAAGTCCAGCTTTTTTAGCTGCAGATTTTACGGCATCCTCTATATTTCCTAAACGGTCTACTAAACCAATTTTTAGTGCTTCGGAACCCGTCCAAACACGTCCTTGACCAATATTATCTATAAATTCTGGTGTTTTATGACGTCCATTGGCTACTTTTTGGGTAAAAGTTTTGTAAATGTTGTTTACTTCGGCTTGTAATAATAAACGTTCATCATCGCTAAGCGGACGGGTTATAGAAATTTCAGAGAATTTGCTAGTTTTTACCTCATCAAAGGTGATACCTAGTTTATTGTTAAAGAATTTTTTCATGTTCGGAATAATGGCAAATACGCCAATAGAACCTGTAATGGTATTAGGTTGTGCAAAAATAGAGTCGGCAGCACAAGCGATGTAATAACCGCCCGACGCTGCTACATCGCCCATAGAAACAATTACAGGTTTTACTTTTTTTGTTAGTTCAACTTCTCTCCAAATTACATCAGAAGCTAAAGAACTTCCACCCGGTGAGTTGATGCGGAGTACAAGGGCTTTTACTTTATCATCTAACCGAGCGGTTCTAATGGCTCTAGAAATATTTTCTGAACCCATGGTTTCGTCGTCGCCTTCGCCACCCACAATTTCGCCAACGGCATATACCACTGCAATTCTATCTGCACTGGCCTTGCTTAGTTCTTTCGTTTGTGGAGTATAATCGCTGATAGAAACAGAACGAAGTTCCTTTTTTTGTGCTAAGCCGCACAAAGATTTGAGCTCGGTAAGTACTTCGTCTTTGTATTTTACTCCATCTACTAAGCGGAATTTTACGGCATCAGTTGCTGTTTGTACTGCAGCTGTGTTGGCTATAGCACTTAAAGAATCAACAGATATTTTACGACTGATAGCGATGTTTGATAAAAAATGAGTGTACATAGAACCTAAAAACGAGGTAATTTGTTCGCGGTTTGGCTTGCTCATTTTATCTAAAATGTAAGGTTCTACGGCGCTTTTGTAGGTTCCCACTTTAATTACTTGGGCATCGATATCTAATTTTTCGAGGGCACCTTTAAAGAACATAATTTCGGTGCTAAAGCCTTTAAAATCTACCATACCTTCCGGATTCACATATATTTTATCGGCCACCGAAGCCAGATAATATGCTCCCTTGGTGTACACTTCGCTATAGGCTAAAATAAATTTCCCCGATTTTTTAAAGTCGAGTAGGGCATTTCGAATTTCTTCGATACTGGCAAAACCACCTTGAATAGCAGAAACATTTACATAAATACCTTTAATTTTAGAGTCAGTTTTTGCCTCTTTAATATGTTCTAAAATATCGTTTAAGCCGATATTGCTTTTAGTTTCAAAACCACCAAAATTTAAATTTTGGAAAGGATTTTTGGAGGTCCGTTCGCTTATTGGATAATTTAAACTAAGGTGTAACACGGTATTATCGTCAATTGTAACCTTTGATTCGTTTGAAGCAGAGCTAACGATGCCAATAATAAGGAGTATACCCAGTATAAACATGACGAATACACTAAGGATTACGCCTATCATGGATGCAAATACGAACTTAAAGAATTCTTTCATTTTGGGAGTGATTTTATATATCTATGCACTATACATTTATAAAGATGATCAATCTCTATATTTGTTACAAATTATCTCAAAAAACAGATGTCGGTTGTGTAATGCCCGTATGCATATTGCAAAAAGTATAGGCAACATTTCGGCTATTTCATATATCTACCACACGGCTGCTTGGGGTAAAACAGATCAGCCTGATTTTATGAACCAGGTAGTAAAAGTAGCGTCTAATATAGAACCAGAAGGTGTTTTACAGGGTATTTTAGCTATTGAAAAAAAACTAGGTAGAGAACGTATAGAAAAGTGGGCAGCTAGAACCATTGATATTGATATTTTGTTCTACGATTTAATGATTATTAATCATCATAATTTAATAATTCCACACCCCTTTTTACAGGAAAGGGCTTTTGCTTTGGCTCCATTAGCTGAATTGGCACCAAATTTGGAACATCCTATTCTAAAACAAACTATTTCTACACTTTTAGCCAATCTAGCTAGTGATTTAGCTGTTCGGAAACTAGCCAATTAATTATGGAAAAAGAATCACCTAAATTTAATAAGCCTAGCCTTAGTTTAGCCTATTTGCAAGATATTGCTGATGGAAATGCAGCGTTTATGATTGAAATGATGGATATTTTTCTGAAACAAACGCCAACCTATTTAGCAGAAATAGACCAAGCCCTACTCTTGGAAGATTGGCGAACTGTGGCAGAAATTTCCCATAAAATACGTCCAACTTTTGCCTTTATTGGTGCCGATGATACGAAAGATGAAATGGCGAAGATTGAAACCATTGCCCGATCTGGAAGAGATTTGGAACAAATAGCTCCCTTATTTAAACAAGTGCAAGTAGCTAGCACCACCTTATTTGAAAAATTGCTGCTTTTGAGAAGAGAATTGGCGGATTTAAACGGCCTTTAGGGTGTATTCGTAGCTTTCCATAATGAGGTTAGCTAGTAATTTTTTGCAAGCTTCTTCTACTTTATCTTTTGCAACAGCTTCACTTGGTGCATCTATTTCTAATTGGATGTGTTTGCCAATGCGTACGTGCTGTATTTCACCTAAACCCATGTTTTTAAAGCTACCACTTACTGCTTTACCTTGAGGATCAAGAATTTCTTTGAGGGGCATTACATTAATTTGTGCAGTGAATTTCATTTTTTTAACTGAGTTTGAATCATGGATAAAAGTATGTACATACCAATAATAAAGGGTACAGCTGCAAATTTAAGCAATAAGAATAGTATTAGCGATAGGATGATGAATCCAATTCTAAATTTATTTTCCTTGCTATCTAACTGTTTAAATTTAAGCGAAAATAGCGGAATTTCTGAAACCATTAGTGCACTCATGAGCACACAAAATATGGCTAAAACGTGAGGCTGTTGAATAACAGCACCAATTCCCAATTCATCGGTAGCAATAATTAGCGGGAATGAACCCAACAGTAAGGCATTGGCCGGTGTAGGCAAGCCTATAAAGTTTTCTGCTTGTCGGGTATCAACATTAAACTTAGCCAAACGCAATGCCGAAAAAACAGCAATGGAGAAAGCTAGGTAAGGCAACCAAGTAATTTCTGTACCGCTTTGTTTAAATAATTGGAACACAATTACCGATGGCAATACCCCAAAACTAACTACATCGGCTAAAGAATCTAATTCTTTGCCAATTTCGCTGTAGGCTTTTAATAAACGTGCAAGCATACCGTCTAAAAAATCGAATAGGGCACTCACTGCAATGGCATAGGCCGCCCAGTCTAAGTGTTGTTCAAAAGCCCAAACTAAGCCCATACAGCCCGAAAGCAGGTTTAAGCAGGTGATGGTATTGGGAATGTGTTTTTTCATGAAAACTTAGGAATTCATTGACACCAAAAACTCTTCGTTAGATCGGGTACCTTTCATTTGCGCTTGTAAAAACTGCATGGCCTCTTGAGAGTTCATGTCGGCCAAGTGATTGCGTAAAATCCAGATGCGTTGCAAAGTATCTTTATCAAGCAATAAATCGTCTCTACGGGTGCTCGAAGCGGTTAAATCAATAGCAGGGAAAATACGTTTGTTAGACAATTTACGATCTAATTGCAATTCCATGTTACCGGTTCCTTTAAATTCTTCGAAAATTACTTCGTCCATTTTAGAACCAGTTTCGGTAAGTGCAGTGGCTAAAATAGTAAGTGAACCACCATCTTCAATTTTACGGGCCGCTCCAAAAAAGCGTTTTGGTTTATGTAAGGCGTTGGCATCAACACCACCCGACAAAATTTTACCCGAAGCTGGCGCTACAGTATTATAGGCTCTGGCTAAACGGGTAATAGAATCGAGTAGAATAACCACATCGTGTCCACATTCTACCATACGTTTCGCCTTTTCTAGTACAATGTTGGCAATTTTTACGTGACGTTCTGCCGGTTCATCAAAAGTTGATGATACCACTTCTGCACGTACGCTACGGGCCATATCGGTTACCTCTTCGGGGCGTTCATCAATCAATAAAATAATTAAATATACCTCTGGGTGGTTTTTAGCTATGGCATTGGCCACATCTTTAAGCAACATGGTTTTACCCGTTTTAGGCTGTGCCACAATTAAACCACGCTGTCCTTTACCAATGGGAGTAAATAAATCGATAATTCTAGTAGAATGATTATTCGCATCGGTAAATAAGTTTAAACGTTCCGATGGAAATAAAGGGGTTAAGAAATCGAACGGTACACGGTCACGCACATCGGCCGGAATACGACCGTTTATGGCTTCTACACGTACCAAAGGGAAATATTTTTCTCCTTCTTTTGGTGGACGAATGCTTCCACGTACGGTATCGCCAGTTTTTAGTCCAAATAATTTTATTTGCGATTGCGATACGTAAATATCATCTGGAGAAGATAAGTAATTATAATCCGATGAACGTAAGAATCCGTAACCATCGGGCATAATTTCTAAAATACCCTCATTGATAATCGCATTATCAAAATCGAGGTTTAGCTCTTCTTTTTTAGATTTATTTTGATTGCCATGTTCAAATGGCTTGCGTTCAACTTTTGGCGCTGTTTGCTCAACAGGTGCTGCATCTGGTGCAACTTCTGTTACCGGTTTTTCTTCAGAAGGAGTGGCAGGTTCTTCTTCTACTTGCGGTTCATCTTCAAAAGAATCTTGAAACAAGTTGTCCGCATCTGAAGGCACCTTCATTCTATCTAAATCACTTTTTGGAGTACGAATGCGCTTGCGTACTTTTAAATCTTCGTTGGCAGGGTCTGTTGGAATTATGGGTGTAACTCCATTTTGCTGTTGCTCTAAAATATGATCAATAAGCTCTTGTTTGCGTAGGGTATCTGTATCGGCTACGCCTAAGCTATTAGCTACTTCACGAAGCTCTGAAACGAGCATATCGTTTAACTTGTTAATTTCTAGCATTAAAATTTAGTATATAGGTATGGGATTTTGAATGTTTAGTATTTATCCGAAATACTCAGGAGAACAAAACGTGAATTTAGAAAAGAAATTACAGCGATTGCCCTGATTAAGGGGATAAATTCGAGATATCGAGTACAATTGTATGCATTTATTTCAATATTTTCAAAAAAAATAAAATTTAATAGCACCTCAAAATCTTTTAAGTATTTTCGTTCATTCAAATTATGCTACCATGACCCGCAGCCAACTTATAGCGCAGATTCGCCAAAAACGTTCTTTTTTATGTGTGGGTTTAGATACCGATGTACAGCTATTGCCCGAATGTGTAAAGCATTTACCCAATCCGGTACTGGCATTTAATAAACAAATTATTGATGCCACCCACGATTTATGTGTGGCTTACAAACCCAATACTGCCTTTTATGAGAGTAGAGGAGTGGCCGGTTGGCAAGATTTGGTGCAAACTTGGCAAAGCATTCCTGGCGATTGTTTAAGCATTGCCGATGCCAAACGGGGCGATATTGGCAATACCTCTACCCGGTATGCCCAGGCTTTTTTTGAAGAAAAATCATCTGGGATGAGTTTTGATGCCATTACGGTTGCGCCGTATATGGGTAGCGATTCGGTAAAACCTTTTTTAGCTTTTAATGATAAATGGACCATTGTGTTGGCTTTAACCTCTAACGAAGGAAGTGCCGATTTTCAACATCTTGGATCAGAAAATAGCCATTTATTTGAACAAGTTATTCAAAAAGTACAAACTTGGGCTAGCCCGGAGCAAGTCATGTTTGTTGTAGGTGCCACCCGTGGCGAAGCCTTTAAAACCATTCGTAAATTAGCTCCTCAACATTTTTTATTGGTACCCGGAGTGGGTGCACAGGGCGGTAGCTTAGCCGATGTATGCCGTTTTGGAATAACCAGCGATTGTGGTTTATTGGTGAATGCCTCTCGTTCTATTATTTATGCATCTAATGGTACTGATTTTGCCGAACGTGCTCGTGATGAAGCCATGCGTATGCAACAAGAAATGGCCATCGAATTAGACAAAATAAATTTTTAACTTAAAGTTAATTTCGTATTTTCAGGAGTGGATTTTAACGAAGACCTCCTGCATTTCTATTGGAAATCGAAGCAAATATTTGCTCGGCCGGTATATACCCTTGCTGGTGATGAAGTAAAACTTTTACGTATTGGCTATCAAAATAGTCACGCTGGCCCCGATTTCGAAGAAGTTCAACTGCAAATAGGAGATACCATATGGGCAGGCTCGGTAGAAATGCACCTCAAATCATCTGATTGGTATGCCCACCACCACGAACAAGATAAAGCCTACGAAAATGTGATTTTACACGTGGTATACCAACACGATAAGCCGGTTTTTAGGGCCGATGGAACGGAATTACCGGTTTTGATTTTGCAAGGATTAATCCCTCATAAACTAATAACTAATTACCGAGAGCTTATTGGTGCCCAATCGTGGATACCCTGTGCGGCACAGGTAGCGCAAGTAGATGCACTTTATACGAAACATGAAGTGTATCGATTTCTTATACAACGTTTAGAAGACAAAGCCGATGCACATATTCAGTTGCTTAAAAGCTTAAAGGGAAGTTGGGACGATGCGTTTTATATTAGTTTGGCTACTGCTTTTGGTTTTAAGTTAAATGCTCTTCCTTTTATGTTATTAGCTAAAAGTATACCTCAATTGCTTTTGGCAAAGTATAAAAATGTGCCCATACAAGTAGATGCGCTCTTATTTGGTCAGGCTGGTTTATTACTAGAAACTTTTACGGAAAAATACTCCTTAAGGCTCCAAAGAGAATATGCGTATCTGCAACAAAAACATAAATTAGTTCACTTAGAACCTTCACTATGGAAATTTTTTAGAGCTCGTCCGGCTAATTTTCCCAGCCTTAGAATAGCGCAATTTTCGGCTTTGGTGCAAAAATCAACACATTTGTTTTCTACTGTATTAGAAACACAAAGTACGAAGGCATTGCACCAATTATTTCATGAATTGCCTGTACATGAATATTGGGAAACCCATTATCGGTTCGATAAACATAGTCCCAAACACAGTGTTCAGCTTGGGGTGCATAGTGTACAATCACTACTTATTAATACCATTGCTACTTTTTTATATGCATACGGTAAATTTTTAAACGCTGAAAAGTATAAACTACGGGCCATTGATTTACTAGAAAGTATACCGGCAGAAAACAATATAGTAGTTAGAGAGTTTGCAGCTGTAGGTATACCTGTTGTGCATGCAGCAGCATCTCAAGGCTTATTGCAGTTGAAAATAACTGCATGTGACAGAAAGAAATGTGTATCATGCGGTATTGGTGGACAAATTTTACAGAAAAATTGTACTATTTAGATGGAATGAACGCTATTAATATTTATTTTTACACAGCTAGAAAACCTGTCCAAAGGATAGGTCTTATTTTTTATATTTGTAGCATACAAAAGAACCAAGTCCTTGAAAGGAAATCAATTTAGATCACCCAATACATTTCGTAATTCGGCAGTAGAAGCTGAAAATCACGAAGAAATAACCGTAAAACCCAGACCTCGGACTGCTAAAGCTACCGAAAAAGGCGAAGAAAAACTCCCTCAATTCAACCTAGCCGGCGGTCGTTTGGCGAAGGTTTTAGGATTGTTTATGCTCTTGTTATCTACCTACTTTTTGGTAGCCTTCACCTCTTATTTACTCACTTGGCAAGAAGACCAAAGTTATGTAATTGATGCCAATGGAGGTTGGTCTAATCTATTTAAAACCCCTGCAGAATTAGCAAATTCAAAGTTAGCTGCAGGTGGAATTGTGCAAAATTGGATGGGTAAGTTTGGTGCCTTATTGTCACACCAGTTTATCTACGAGTGGTTTGGTGTTGCTTCTTTCTTGTTTGTATTCGTGCTTTTTGTATTGGGTTTCCGCTTATTGGTTAAAGTGAAATTATTGCCAATAGGTAAAACATTGGCTTATTCTTTCTTCTCTTTACTATTTGTATCGCTAACTTTAGCTTATTTTCATGCATTTGTAAACGATTTTCCGCATTATCTAGAAGGAGAGTTTGGCTTTTGGGCTAATCGCTTGCTCGAAGCCCAAATAGGGAATGTGGGAACCTTGGGTTTATTAACCTTTGCTGGGTTAACAACCTTAACCATTGCCTATAATTTTGATTTTAAATTACCAGCAAGTGCGCCAAAATATGTGGTACCCGAAGTTGGTCCCGACGAATTGGTGGAAGAAAACATATCTGAACCAGTAGAATTTCCCTTAAACAATCGTTTTCAAGATGATTTAGCCAAAGAAGATGCCCGAATAGCCGATCTAGAATTAGAAACAGAAGTAACGGATGATGAGTTAGAGCCAGAAATTACTGCAGTATCAGAAGGCCCGGAGTTAACTATTGAGCAAACACCCGAAGAAGCTACCGCTGAAGAATTGGTGCAACAATTTGGTGCATTTGACCCTAAATTAGAATTATCTCAGTACAAGCATCCACATTTAGATTTATTGGAAAATTACGGCTCGGCTAAAATTTCGGTAAACGCCGAAGAATTAGAGGCCAATAAAACCAAAATTGTAGAAACCTTAAACCACTACAATATTGAAATTGATAAAATTAAAGCCACCATTGGCCCAACTGTAACCTTATATGAGATTATTCCGGCGCCGGGCGTACGTATTTCTAAAATTAAAAATTTAGAAGATGATATTGCCTTGAGTTTAGCCGCTTTGGGTATTCGTATTATCGCTCCCATGCCGGGTAAAGGAACCATTGGAATTGAAGTGCCTAACCAAAACCCCGATATGGTATCTATGCGTTCGTTATTGGGAACAGAAAAATTCCAAAACACGACCATGGATTTACCTATAGCTTTGGGTAAAACTATTTCTAACGAGGTATATATTGCCGATTTGGCTAAAATGCCCCATTTATTGGTTGCAGGGGCAACCGGTCAGGGTAAATCGGTGGGTATTAACTGTATTTTGGCTTCTTTGCTGTATAAAATGCATCCCTCACAATTAAAATTTGTGTTGGTAGATCCTAAGAAAGTAGAGTTAACCCTATTCCGTAAAATTGAACGTCATTTCTTAGCCAAATTACCCGGCGAAGAAGATGCGATTATTACCGACACTAAAAAAGTAATTAATACGCTAAATTCTCTGTGTATTGAGATGGATTTGCGCTACGATTTGTTGAAAAATGCCCAAGTTCGTAATCTAAAAGAATACAACCAGAAATTTGTTGGCCGTAAACTCAATCCCGAAGAGGGGCACCGTTTCTTACCATTTATTGTACTGATTGTAGACGAGTTTGCCGATTTAATGATGACAGCCGGTAAGGAGGTAGAAGCCCCCATTGCCCGTTTAGCACAATTGGCCCGTGCGGTAGGTATTCACTTGGTTATTGCCACACAGCGCCCATCAGTAAATATTATTACAGGCACTATTAAAGCCAATTTTCCGGCCCGTTTGGCCTTTAGAGTATTGTCTAAAATAGATTCGAGAACCATTTTAGATACCGGTGGTGCCGATCAATTGATTGGCCGAGGCGATATGTTATTATCTACCGGAAACGATTTAATCCGTTTGCAGTGCGCTTTTGTAGATACCCCCGAAATAGAACGTATATCTGATTTTATTGGTTCTCAAAAAGGGTACGATTCTGCTTGGATGCTGCCTGAATATGTAGACGAAAGTGGAGATGGAGCTTCGAGCAAAGATTTCGACCCAAATGATCGGGACCCTTTATTTGAAGATGCTGCACGATTAATTGTGATGCACCAACAAGGTTCTACCTCATTAATTCAACGTAAATTAAAATTAGGCTACAACCGAGCTGGTCGTATTATCGACCAATTGGAAGGAGCCGGCATTGTGGGCTCATTTGAAGGCAGTAAAGCCCGTGAAGTGCTCATTGCAGATGAATATGCTTTGGAACAGTTTTTGGATACCCTAAGCTAAAAAATTAGATAATGAAGATGAAATTAATAATAAATACCCTGTTTTTTGTTTTTTTAGGCTTTGTAGCACTGGCACAAACAGACGAGAAAGCGAAAGTGATTTTGGCCGAAGTAAGCAAAAAATACCGTTCTTTCGACGTAATCAAAACCGAATTCACGTATACCCTCGATAATCCGCAGGCCAAAGTAAAAGAAACCCAAACCGGTACACTATACTCAAAAACCAAAGCCAATAAGTTTAAAGTG
>JAPLFD010000011.1 GCA_026390835.1 Sphingobacteriales bacterium | reverse complement strand
GCGTATTTAGCATTGGCCTCAATAAATTCTCTGCGTGGTGGCACCTCATCCCCCATTAGCATGCTAAAAATTCTGTCTGCTTCAGCAGCACTTTCTAAATTTACACGTTTAAGGGTGCGCGTATCAGGGTTCATGGTAGTGCTCCACAATTGTTCGGCATTCATCTCTCCCAAACCTTTGTAACGTTGTACGTGTACGCTATCTTCTTTACCGCCGCCTTTTAATTGTTGCACGGCTGTATCTCGTTGCTCATCGTTCCAGGCATAGATTTGATCTTTACCTTTTTTAACTAAATACAAGGGTGGAGCTGCAATGTATACATAGCCACGTTCGATCAGCTCCTTCATATAACGGAAGAAGAACGTTAAGATAAGGGTGGTAATGTGCGAACCATCTATGTCAGCATCCGTCATGATGATGATACGGTGGTAACGTAATTTAACCATGTTTAGGGCCTTATTATCTTCTTCGGTACCAATGCTTACGCCCATAGCAGTAAACATATTTTTAATCTCGTCGTTTTCGTAGATTTTATGCTCCATGGCTTTTTCTACGTTCAATATTTTACCTTTTAGCGGCAAAATGGCTTGAAAATTACGATCGCGACCTTGTTTGGCTGTACCACCGGCCGAGTCACCCTCTACAAGATATAATTCACAAGCCGCCGGATCGTTATTGGCGCAATCGGCCAATTTACCTGGCAAGCCAGAACCACCCATTACACTCTTACGTTGCACCATTTCACGGGCTTTACGAGCTGCTGCACGGGCTGTAGCGGCTAAAATTACTTTATTGACAATCATTTTTGCCTCCCGTGGGTTTTCTTCTAGGTAGTTTCCTAAAATCTCTCCCACGGCCACATCTACGGCACCCATTACTTCATTGTTACCCAATTTGGTTTTGGTTTGCCCTTCGAATTGTGGCTCGGCAACTTTTACAGAAATTACAGCGGTTAATCCTTCACGGAAGTCATCCCCGGTAATTTCAATCTTCATATTTTTTAATAAGCCTGATTTCTCGGCGTATGCTTTCAGGGTACGAGTTAATCCTCTACGGAAACCGGCAACGTGTGTGCCTCCTTCAATGGTGTTGATGTTATTTACGTACGAATGCACATTTTCGGCATAGGTATCGTTGTATTGCATGGCTAATTCTACCGGAATACCTTGCTTAATGCCTTCTACATAAATAGGTTCGGGAATTAAAGGCTGACGGTTACCGTCTAAAAATTGAACAAATTCTTTTAAACCACCTTCCGAGTGGAATTTTTCAGTTAAAAAGCCATCTTCTACAGCCTCACGCTCGTCGGTTAAACTTAAGCGAATTCCTTTATTTAGGTAAGCCAATTCACGTAAACGAGCGGCAAGTGTATCAAATTTATACTCGTGGGTTAAGCTAAATATATCTTGATCAGGCTGAAAATGTACCGTAGTTCCGGTAATGGTAGATTCACCTACTACTTTTACATCGTATTGGGGTACACCGCATTTGTATTCTTGTTGGAAAATTTTCCCTTCGCGGTATACCGTTACTTTTAAATCGGTTGATAAGGCATTCACGCAAGATACCCCCACCCCGTGTAAACCTCCAGATACTTTGTAGGTATCTTTATCAAATTTACCACCGGCGTGCAATACGGTCATAACCACCTCTAAGGCAGATCTATTTTCTTTGGTGTGCAAGCCGGTTGGAATACCACGTCCGTTATCTTGTACTGTTATGGAATTATTATTATGTATGGTAACGAATATATCGCTACAGTATCCGGCCAAGGCTTCATCAATGGAGTTATCTACAACTTCGTATACCAAGTGGTGTAAACCCTTAACGCCGGTATCGCCAATATACATCGACGGGCGTTTTCTTACTGCCTCTAATCCTTCTAATACCTGAATATTATCGGCCGAATAATTTGATTTATTTTCCTTTTCTTCGCTCATAAGTTATTTAATACTACAAGTATCAAAAATAAAGTTTAATACTGTAGCTGAAGCATAATGTGGATAAATAATGGCCTTTTTTGACCTGCATTTATTAACATTCGACAAAGGTTATTAAATAAGCCAACGAAAGTTTATATTTGTGCATTATTGAACAAAATTTAAACATGAAAAAACAACTAATCTACGTATCGATGATTGCTTTAGGCTTAAGCATTTTAGTAGCATCGTGTAGCAAAACAGCACCCCAAACAAGCACAAGCACGGCAGCAGCTACGCAAACTATTGTGTATGTAAATTCTGACTCCTTGTTAAGCAAGTACGAATACTTTAAAAGTATTAGAGATAAATTCGAACAGAAATCTAAAAAAGCACAAGCAGATTTAAATGCGAAAGGAACTGCTTTTCAACGTGAAGTAGCTCAATATCAGCAACAAGCAGGTACTATGAGTGCCGATCAACGTGCAGCCATTGAAGATCGTTTGGCACGCAAACAACAAGAATTAGCTAGCTACAACGAGAATGCCAGCTCTGCCTTAGCAAACGAAGAAGCATCCGAAAACGAAAAATTGTACGAAAAAGTAGCGGCTTTTTTAAAAGTGTTTGCTAAAGGGAAAGGATACAAAATGGTATTAACCTACTCTAAAGCTAACCCAACGGTATTATTTGCCGACGAAAGCTTAGACGTTACTAAAGAAGTAGTAACAGGCTTAAACGAAGCTTACGCTAAAGACAAAAAGTAATTTCAAAAACATGTACGTTCAAAACCTCGACATCAGTCGGGGTTTTTTTATGAGTAGCATACAAGCTTGTTATCCATTTTAAAAAAATAGGAACTAGTCTTCCTCAAACCAACCCTCTTGCAGTTCGTCAATTTCGCGACGATCTTTTTTGGTCGGGCGACCAGCACCCCGATCTCGGGCAAGCATAGGAGAAAGAAAAGCAGATTTAAAAGCCTGCGTTTCTTCGGGCGGGGTTAAATCTTCGTAATAGGCAACAACAGATTTGGCGTCCATACGTTTTTCGAGCAAAGCGACCACGCGAATAGTTTTTTTTAAACCACCTTTTTGAACCGTATAAATTTCATCTATTTTGACTGCATAAGCCGGTTTAATGGCCTGTCCGCCTAATTTTACACGTCCGGCTTTACATGCCTCGGTAGCTAAACTACGGGTTTTAAAAGCCCTTATCGCCCACAAATATTTATCAATACGTAACTTTTCTTTTTCAGCCATGACGTTTCTATGAGACAAAAATCCTCAAAAAACTGTTAATTTGCTAAAAATTAAATTATGATTGCGGAATTACAACAAAAAATAGAAGCTGCCTGGGAAGATAGACAGCTATTGAGCTATAAAGAATACACAGACGCCATTGAAATCGTCATCCAAAAACTAGATCTCGGTGAAATACGTGTGGCAGAGCCAATTGGCAGCCGCTGGCATGTAAACGATTGGATTAAGAAAGCCGTGATTTTGTACTTCCCTATTCGTCAAATGGAAGAAATAAAAGTTGGTCCATTTGTTTTTCACGATAAAATGAAATTGAAAACCAATTTCAAAGAACAAGGTGTGCGTGTAGTACCTCACGGCTTGGCCCGTTATGGTGCGTACTTGGCTAAAGGTGTAATTATGATGCCCTCGTATGTAAACATTGGCGCTTATGTAGATGAAGGCACCATGGTAGATACTTGGGCAACGGTAGGTTCATGTGCACAAATTGGCAAAAACGTACACCTAAGTGGCGGTGTAGGTATTGGTGGCGTTTTAGAGCCTTTACAAGCGGCTCCGGTAATTATTGAGGATAATTGCTTTATTGGCTCTAGAGCCATAGTGGTAGAAGGGGTACATGTAGAAAGTGAAGCTGTGTTGGGTGCCAACGTAGTACTTACGGCCTCTACCAAAATTATAGATGTTACCGGTACCGAACCTGTAGAATACAAAGGTCGGGTACCTGCCCGTTCGGTAGTAATTCCGGGTTCATATACCAAAAAATTCCCGTCAGGAGAGTTTCAGGTACCTTGCGCCCTCATTATTGGACAACGTAAAGAATCAACAGACAAAAAAACCTCTCTTAACGATGCGTTAAGAGAAAATAATGTAGCTGTTTAAGCATACAAAATGAACATCGGGTTTGAGGCTAAACGTGTATTTCACAATACTACCGGACTAGGTAATTATAGCCGAGATCTGGTGCGCATACTGCATAGCTATTATCCTCAAAATCGCTATTTTCTATACAATCCTAAACCCTCCAAAAATACGCTCTTTGAATCGCTGGGAGTTCAGGTTATAGAAAAAAGACCTTCGGGTGCGTTTTACTCTTTCTTTTCTAATCTATGGCGCCGTTTTGGCATCATCAACGATTTAAAAAGAGATCATGTTGATCTGTTTCATGGCTTATCTGGCGAACTACCTGTTGGACTCGATAAGGCAGGAATCAAAAGCGTAGTAACCATACACGATGTACTTTTTTTACGTTACCCCGAGTTTTACTCCTATATCGATCGTAACATTTATTACCGCAAGTTTAAACATGCCGCCGAGGCTGCAGATAGGGTAATTGCCATTAGCGAACAAACCAAAAAAGATATTGTACAGTATTTAGGTATACCCGAAAATAAAATTAGCGTGGTATACCAAGGCTGCCACCAAGCCTTTAAAGAAATCTATTCAGCTGCAGAGAAAAAGGCCGTCGTTAAAAAATATCAGCTACCCAAGCAGTTCATTTTAAACGTAGGCACCATAGAAGCTCGTAAAAATATTCTGGTTGCTGTAAAAGCGCTGAAAAATATTGACACCACTTTGGTACTAGTTGGACGAAAAACAGCTTATACGAAAGAAATTTCAACGTTTATTACCCAAAACAAGCTCGAACAAAAAGTAATTTTCTTACATGGTTTATCGCCAAAAGAATTGGCCATACTATATCAATTGGCCGGTTTATTTATTTACCCTTCCTTATTCGAGGGATTTGGCATTCCCATTATTGAGGCCTTATTTTCCAATACCCCGGTAATTACGTCTATCGGTAGTTGCTTTCCGGAAGCAGGCGGACCCAGCTCTTGCTACATCAACCCTACAGAGGTTGATGAAGTTGCCAGCGCCATTTGTAAAATTTTAGATGACAAGGCCCTTCAACAAAAAATGACGAACGATGGCTTTAAGTATGTGCAGAAATTTACCGACGAAACCATTGCTAAAAATCTTTTAAAAGTATACCAAGCACTCTAATTGCTATGAAAAACGAAGTAGAAAAAGCATTAAGCACCTTAAAAGCTGGCGGCTTAATTTTATACCCCACCGATACCATTTGGGGCATTGGTTGCGATGCTACCAATGAGGAGGCGGTACAAAAAGTAATGGCTTTAAAAGGGCGCTCCGCCTCAAAAAGCCTCATTGTATTGCTAGACAATGAAAATAAATTGGCTAGCTACGTTCGTGAAATACCTGATGTAGCCTACGACTTAATAGCATTTGCCGAACATCCGCTAACCATTGTATACTCCAATGCAAAAAACCTTGCTCCAAGCGTAATTAACGAGGATGGCAGCGTAGGTATTCGGGTAGTAAAACATAACTTCTGCCAACAACTTCTTCAACGCTTTCGCCTACCTATTGTGTCTACTTCGGCCAATATAAGTGGGCAAGCAGCACCAAAAAATTTCAGCGAAGTAGCACAAGAAATTATTGAGGGTGTAGATTATGTGGTAAATTTGGAACAAGCGGTACTAGAAGAGAAAACAGCTTCAACTATTATGAAACTAAGCCCCGATGGGCTCTTTACATTTATTAGAAGATAAGGACTACATTTGGCGTTCTTAAAGAATTTGCCTGAAGGGACATGCTCTTCAATTACCATGAAAAAACACCTCAAACACCCCATTTTTAAACAATTAAGTACACTAGCCAAACAATCGGGCGTAGAAGCGTATGTAATTGGGGGCTATGTACGTGATATTTTCTTGGGCCGCCCTTCTAAAGACCTCGATATTTTAGTAATTGGCCAGGGTATTACCTTTGCCGAAGAAGTTGGTAAACAGCTGAAATGTAAAGTATCGGTGTTTAAAAATTTTGGTACTGCCATGTTGCGCTATCAAGATTTAGAGATTGAATTTGTAGGTGCTCGGAAAGAATCCTATCGATCAGATTCTAGAAAACCTATTGTAGAAAATGGTACGTTAGAAGACGACCAACTACGCCGAGATTTTACCATTAATGCCTTAGCCATTAGCTTAAATGAAGCAAATTTTGGCGAACTATTAGATCCTTTTGGTGGCCTAGCCGATTTAGAAAAAAAACTAATCCGTACACCGCAAAATCCACTCGAAACTTTTTCTGATGACCCCTTGCGCATGATGCGGGCCATACGCTTTGCTAGTCAGCTTAATTTTGCTATTGATGAAGCTGCCCTTACGGCTATAAAAACCCTCGTAGAACGTATGCGCATTGTATCGCAAGAGCGCATTACCGACGAGCTAAACAAAATCATCTTATCGCCTACCCCATCTATCGGCTTTAATTATTTATTTGATACCGAATTATTAGGACTAATATTTCCACAAATGGCAGCCCTACACGGGGTAGAAACCATCAACGGAAAATCACATAAAGATAATTTTTACCATACTCTACAGGTATTAGACAATATTACTGACCATACTGAGGATCTTTGGTTACGCTGGGCAGCAATTTTACATGATATTGCCAAGCCTCCTACCAAACGTTTCGATCCTAAACATGGCTGGACCTTTCATGGCCATGAAGATAAAGGTGCCCGCATGGTACCCAAATTATTTGCCCAACTCAAATTGCCACAAAACGATAAGATGAAATTTGTACAAAAATTAGTGCAATTACACCTTAGACCTATTGTATTGGCACAAGAAAAGGTTACCGACTCGGCCGTAAGGCGTTTATTAGTTGACGCTGGAGAAGATATTGATGCCCTAATGTTGCTTTGCCATGCCGATGTAACCACTAAAAATGAATACAAACTCAAAAAATACCGTCAAAATTTTGAGCACGTAAAACTCAAATTAAAAGATGTTGAAGAACGAGATTCGCTGAGAAATTGGCAACCGCCTGTAAGTGGCAGCGACATTATGCACACCTTCAATTTAAAGGAAGGAAAAGAGGTAGGTGTATTAAAAAATCAAATTAGGGAGGCCATTTTAGAAGGAGAAATACGAAACTCTAGAGACGAAGCATTAGTGTACATGCGAAAAAAGGGTGAAGAACTCGGTTTAAATGTTGTAAAAACACTAACATAAGGGCATAAAATTTTCCTTAATTCGCTGCGTTATTATTAATTTTGAGTAAGCAATACGAATAACTAATGGCTATATACAGATTTAAGATTTCTTTTGAAGATTACGATGAAGTTGAACGAGAAATCGATATCAAATCAACTCAAACATTTGAAGATTTACATCGTGCACTACACCGTAGTACCGGCTACCCCGCTGAAGTTTCTTCTTCTTTTTATGTAAGCAACGACAATTGGAATAAAGGCCAAGAAATTACTTTTTTACCTTCAGAAAAGAAAATTGAACAAGGTATTTCCTTAATGGATAAAGCCAAACTGAGTAATTTTATAGACGATCCTCATCAGAAATTTTATTATATCTACAATTTCGAACGTCCTTTTGATTTTCATGTGCAGCTGATAAAAATTATACTTGATGAAGAAAACGGGAAAGAATACCCAAATACTTTTCGCAGCATAGGCGAAGCCCCTAAAATTCCAGGATCAATTGTTGTTCCTGGGACTAGCGCTATTGCCTCTACTAAAAGAATTGATTTTTTAGATGAATTGGAATTCGACCCGAGCCACCTGGAAGATGTGGACGAATTAGACTTAAACTTAGATACCGAAATTTCGACCGCTGGAAGTGCTAACATGGAGCAAGATATAGTAGAGCCAGAAGAGGAAAATGAGTTTATGGATGATTTTTCAGACAACGAAAACTACGATAACGACGAGTATTAATCTTGAAAAAGCCCCTATTGGTATGTATTGTTGGGCCAACAGCTATTGGAAAAACGAATGTTGCCATTGCGCTAGCACAACAATTTAGTACTGAAATTGTATCGGCCGATAGCCGCCAATTTTTCAAGGAAATGAGCATTGGTACGGCAAAGCCATCGCCAGAAGAATTAGCCGCCGTTCCTCAATACTTCATTAATTCCCATAACATTACCGAACCTTTTTCGGTTGGTGATTTTGAGAAAGCCGGACTTTTACTTCTAGAAAACTTATTTAAAAAGCATGCCATACTATTTTTAGTGGGTGGCTCTGGGCTTTATGTGCAAGCCATTAGCCAAGGGTTTGACAACTTACCCAAAGCACCGCCTGAACTTAGAGCGAAGCTGAACAGACAGTTAACCGAAGAAGGTATTGAGGTTTTACAAAAGCGTTTAGAAGCGCTTGACCCGACATATTATGCCGAAGTGGATACCAATAATCCTCAACGACTAATACGAGCGCTGGAAGTCTGTATTAGCACCGGACAGCCTTTCTCTACTTTCAGAACGCATGCAGCAAACGAACGCCCTTTTGACGTGCTAACCGTTGGATTAAACACCGAACGAACCCAATTGTACGACCAAATTAATAAACGGGTAGACCATATGATGGAGCTAGGTTTATTAGCCGAAGTAGAAACACTACTGCCCTATCGCGATTTAAATGCCTTACGAACGGTAGGCTACCAAGAACTTTTCGATTTTTTCGATGGCACAAAATCACTAGATAAAGCCGTGGAAGAAATTAAACAGAATACACGCCGTTTTGCCAAAAGGCAACTTACTTGGTTCAGAAAGAATACAGAAACTCACTGGTTTGAACCTCAAAAATTGGCAGAAATGACTGCTTTAATCAGCAAAAAGCTTAAGGACTAAGCTTGTGCGGTTGGGCCACCAAAATTCATGGGAAAAGCAGGTGGCTCTTCATTAATCTTGATGTGACCATTTACGGCTTCAAATTTTTCTACATTATCTGCCAAGGCACTTAAAAAACGTTTAGCATGTTCTGGCGTTAATACAATTCTCGATTTCACCTTAGCTTTTGGTATGCCAGGCATAACCCGAATAAAATCTAACACAAACTCGGTGTTAGAATGGGTAATAATAGCCAAATTAGAATATACCCCTTCAGCGATATCTTCTGTTAACTCAATATTTAATTGGTGTTCGTTTTGCTCTTCCATACCTTAAAAATAAGAAATTAATATAGAATCCATAAAAAAAGCCTCCCCGAAAACGAGGAGGCTTAAATATAGTGAAGAGAGTTATACTTCTTCAGTTAATGCTTCTTGTTTAGAAGCTAACAATTTGTCGTATTCTTCTTGAGAACCTACAATAATTCGCTCGTAGTTACGTAAGCCGGTACATGAAGGAATCAAGTGACCTACAATTACGTTTTCTTTTAAGCCCAATAAACGGTCTACTTTTCCGCTGATAGCTGCCTCGTTTAATACTTTGGTAGTTTCTTGGAAAGATGCTGCCGAGAAGAACGATTTAGTGCCTAAGGAAGCACGAGTAATACCCTGTAAGATAGAGCTAGACGTAGCCGGAATTGCTTCGCGAACTTCTACCAACTTAGCATCCTGACGTTTTAAGCTAGAATTTTCTTCTCTTAATTTACGTAAGGTTACAATCTGACCAGGTTTTAGATTTTGTGAATCACCGGCTTCGGTTACTACACGTTTATCTAACATACTGTCGTTTTCTTCCATAAAGTCCCAACGATCTACCGCTTCGTTTTCTAAGAAACGAGTATCACCCGGATCTTCGATCCACACTTTCTGCATCATTTGGTGAACAATGGTTTCAAAGTGTTTATCGTTGATTTTTACCCCTTGTAAACGGTAAACCTCTTGAATACCATTTACCAAGTATTCTTGAACCGCTGCAGGGCCTTTAATGGCTAAGATATCGGCAGGAGAAATAGAACCATCAGACAATGGCATACCTGCTTTTACAAAGTCGTTATCTTGTACCAAGATGTGTTTAGACAATGGAACCAAGTATTTTTTCAATTGACCATCTTTCGATTCAATAGACATTTCTCGGTTACCACGTTTCACACCACCTAAGGTTACCACACCATCAATTTCGGTTACAACAGCCGGGTTAGATGGGTTACGTGCTTCAAATAATTCGGTTACACGTGGTAAACCACCGGTAATATCTCGGGTTTTTCCGGTTGAACGTGGAATTTTTACCAAGATTTGGCCAGTTTTCACTTCTTCGCCTTCTTCAATTGCAATGTGGGCACCTACTGGGATATTGTATCCTCTCAATAGATTTCCTTTTTTATCGGTTACTTGAATAGACGGGTTTTTCGTTTTATCACGAGTATCAATAATTACTTTCTCACGGTGACCGGTTTGCTCATCCGATTCTTCACGGAAGGTAATACCTTCTATAATCGCATCGAACGCAATTTTACCAGCTAATTCTGAAATGATAACCGCATTGTATGGATCCCATGAACAAATACGATCGCCTTTTTTCAATTTAGCACCTTCTTTTACAAATAAGTGTGCACCATATGGAATGTTATTACTTACAATTACTTTATTGGTGCCTGGTTCTACGATACGGAATTCGCCTGAACGACCCAATACCACTTCTACCTTACCTTCTTCAGTATCTAAGCTTACCGTTCTGATGTTTTCGAACTCAATAACACCTTCAAACTTAGCGTTAATTTGAGATTCGGCCGCAATGTTAGAGGCCGTACCACCCACGTGGAATGTACGTAACGTTAACTGTGTACCTGGCTCACCAATAGACTGTGCTGCAATTACACCCACAGCCTCACCCATTTGCACTCGTTTACCGGTTGAAAGGTTACGTCCGTAGCAAAGGGCACATACACCACGTTTGCTTTCGCAAGTTAGTACCGAACGAATTTCGATACCTTCTAGTGGTGAATTTTCTATGTTTTGACCAATTTCTTCGGTAATATCTTGGCCGGCAGAAACTAATAATTCGCCAGTTAATGGATTGGTTACATCGTGTAAAGAGGTACGACCTAAAATACGATCGTATAATGGTTCTACAATATCCTCGTTATCTTTTAAGGCTGTAGTGTACATACCTCTTAAGGTTCCGCAATCTACATCGCCAACAATCATATCTTGGGCAACATCATGTAAACGACGAGTTAAGTAACCCGCATCCGCCGTTTTTAAAGCCGTATCGGCCAAACCTTTACGGGCACCGTGGGTAGAGATAAAGTACTCTAATACCGATAAGCCTTCTTTAAAGTTTGACAAGATTGGGTTTTCGATAATCTCACCACCTGAACCTGATTTTTGAGGTTTTGCCATCAAACCACGCATACCGCAAAGCTGACGAATCTGCTCTTTAGAACCACGTGCTCCAGAATCTAACATCATGTAAACCGAGTTAAATCCTTGGTTATCGTTAGATAAAACATCCATCACGTTTGCCGTTAAACGGTTGTTAATACGTGTCCAGATATCGATAATTTGGTTGTAACGTTCGTTATTGGTAATGAATCCCATGTTATAGTTATTCATTACTTCTTCTACTTCTTTCGTAGCCTTATCAATAAGTTGTACTTTTTCGGCAGGGATGTTAATGTCTTGCAAGTTGAACGATAATCCACCTTGGAAGGCCATTTTGAAACCTAATTCTTTGATATCATCTAAGAATTGTGCTGCACGAGCCATACCGGTATTTTTTACTACTTCACCAATAATATCACGCAGTGATTTTTTAGTTAATAGCTCATTGATGTAGCCTACTTCTGCCGGCACCATTTGGTTAAATAGTACACGACCCACCGTAGTTTCAATTAATTTATTTACAATCGTTCCGTCTGCTTCTTTTACATTGGCTTTCACCTTTATAAATGCATGCAGATCTAATTGTTTCTCGTTGTAAGCAATAATTACCTCTTCGGCTGAGTAGAAGGACAAGTCTTGGCCTTTCACCACACGGCCTTCGTCTGTTTTACGACCTTTAGTAGTATAGTATAAGCCCAAAACCATATCCTGTGAAGGAACGGTAATTGGCGTACCATTTGCCGGGTTTAAGATATTGTGCGAAGCCAACATCAACATTTGGGCTTCCAAAATTGCGGCATTCCCTAAAGGTAAATGCACAGCCATCTGGTCACCATCAAAATCGGCGTTGAAAGCCGTACACACCAATGGGTGCAATTGAATGGCTTTACCTTCTACTAATTTTGGTTGGAAAGCTTGAATACCTAGTCTGTGTAGTGTTGGAGCACGGTTTAACAATACCGGGTGACCTTTTAATACGTTTTCTAGAATATCCCAAACAATTGGATCTTTACGATCAACAATCTTTTTAGCTGATTTTACGGTTTTAACCACACCTCTTTCAATCATCTTGCGAATAACGAATGGTTTGTAAAGCTCAGCAGCCATATCTTTTGGTAAACCGCACTCATGCAATTTCAAGTTCGGGCCAACAACAATTACCGAACGTGCAGAATAATCGACACGTTTACCTAGTAAGTTTTGACGGAAACGACCTTGTTTACCTTTTAAAATATCTGAAAGTGATTTTAACGCACGGTTACCTTCGGTTTTAACGGCGTTTACTTTACGTGAGTTATCAAATAAAGAGTCAACAGCCTCTTGTAACATACGTTTTTCGTTACGTAAAATTACTTCTGGGGCTTTAATCTCAATTAATCGTTTTAAACGGTTGTTACGGATAATTACACGACGGTATAAATCATTTAAATCTGATGTGGCAAAACGACCACCTTCCAAAGGCACTAGTGGACGTAATTCTGGTGGAATTACCGGAACGATTTTAATAATCATCCACTCCGGACGGTTTACAATATGATCATTCGCACTACGGAACGATTCTACTACGTGTAAGCGTTTTAAGGCTTCATTTTTACGTTGTTGTGAGGTTTCGGTAGCAGCTTGGTGACGTAAGTCGTATGATAATTGATCTAGATCTAAACGGCTCAATAGGTCTACCAATGCTTCGGCACCCATTTTGGCCACAAATTTCTGTGGATCTTTATCGTCTAAATATTGGTTTTCTTTTGGTAGGGTATCCAAAATATCCAAGTATTCTTCTTCGCTTAAGAAATCCATTTTTAGAATTCCATCGGCTTCTTTAATACCTGGCTGAATAACCACATAGCGCTCGTAATAAATAATTAAATCGAGTTTTTTAGTAGGCAAGCCTAATAAATAACCAATTTTATTTGGCAAAGAACGGAAGTACCAGATATGAGCTACAGGAACCACCAAATTGATGTGTCCCATACGCTCACGACGTACTTTTTTCTCGGTTACTTCTACACCGCAACGGTCGCATACGATTCCTTTGTAACGGATACGTTTGTATTTACCGCAATGGCATTCGAAATCTTTCACTGGACCAAAAATGCGTTCGCAGAACAAACCATCACGTTCCGGCTTATACGTACGGTAGTTAATGGTTTCTGGCTTTAACACTTCGCCGCTTGAGCGCTCCAAAATTGACTCTGGAGAGGCCAAACTGATTGTAACTTGGGTAAAGTTACTTTTGATTTTATTATCTTTTTTGTAAGACATAGCTCTTTTTTGAGTTGAATGTTGTGGGTTATGAGTTGTAGGATGGGATACACCCTACAACCCTAAACCTGCAACTTAATCTAATGTGATATCTAAACCTAAACCTCTTAATTCGTGAACCACTACGTTGAATGATTCCGGAACCGATGGAGTTGGCAAAGGGTCACCTT
>JAPLFD010000004.1 GCA_026390835.1 Sphingobacteriales bacterium | reverse complement strand
AAGGCGCAAGAATTGGTAAGCGATGGTAAAAACCAGTGGACCTATTTAAAAGCAGATAAAGAGGTGCAATTAAGCGAAGTAGATAACTCATCGGATGCGATGAACCCTGCTCGTTTATTTACCATTTACGAAAAAGGCTTTAAGTTTTTATTTACTGGCGATAGCAAATCAAAAGCCGGAAAAACGATACACAATATTGAGTTAACGCCTTTAGATAGCAAACGATCTTACTTTAAAGTGAAACTGCAAATAGATAAAGTCTCAAAACAAATTACGCAGGCCATTATTTTCGATAAAAATGGCAATCGATATACCTACAGCATAAAAGCATTTGTCCCCAATGTAAAAGTAGCTGAAACGTTTTTCACCTTTGATGTGAAAAAATATCCTGGCGTTGAATTGGTAGATTTACGCTAATATTCATGAACTTATCAATAACTACCCATACGCTTGATAAGTTAGAACTTCTTTTAAAAGCCCTCGACTATCGGGTGCGTTACGAAAAAGGTAATTTTAAAACAGGCGCCTGTGTACTCGAAAATAGTAGGGTAGTGGTGGTGAATAAGTTTTCCAACCTAGAAAGTAAAATTCAGGGTTTAGCCGATTTATTAGCCACCTTAGAAGTACAAGATCAACTTTTAGACGATAAGCAAAAGCAACTCCTCAATCAATTGAAACAAACTACACTAAAGCTGTGAAGGTAACTTTTTTAGGCAGCGGCACTTCGCAAGGCATACCCGTAATTGCGTGTAGCTGTGCGGTATGTACGTCGGCCGATACCCGCGATAAGCGTTTACGTTCTTCCATACTCTTGCAGGTTGATGGTAAAAATATTGTCATTGATTCTGGCCCAGATTTTCGCTACCAGATGCTTAGAGCTGGTGTAACACACCTAGATGCTTTGGTATTTACGCACGAACACAAAGACCATACCGCAGGGCTAGATGATATTAGGGCCTTTAATTATAAGCAGGGTGAAGCCATTAATGTATATGCCCATAAACGGGTGCAAGATGCGCTCAAAAAAGAATTTTCGTACATTTTTGCCCATCATAAATATCCGGGCATTCCTCAATTAGATTTATTTGAAATCGGTCATCACCCATTCGAAGTAGCTGGTGTTCCGTTTATTCCCATAGAGGTGATGCATTTCCAACTACCCGTTTTAGGGTTCCGCATAGCCGATTTTACCTACATTACCGATGCAAAAACCGTTTCTGATGTAGAAAAGGCAAAAATTAAAGGGAGCAAAGTACTAGTCATTAATGCGCTGCAGCAAGAAAAACACATTTCACATTTCACACTAGAAGAAGCATTGGCATTTGCTCTGGAAATAGGCGCCGAAAAAACCTATTTTACACACATAAGCCACCGTTTGGGCACGCATCAGAAAATCTCAGAACTAGTTCCCGCTGGCGTGGAACTGGCCTACGATGGGCTTTGTGTAAATCTAGTTTAAAAAGTGCTCGGAACGAGATTCGAACTCGTACGTCCATTCGAACGCCACCCCCTCAAGATGGTGCGTCTACCAATTTCGCCACCCGAGCATTGTGGGACAAATATAAGCAGCTTTTAGATTTCTAAAGGTTAAATTTAGAAAAACCGAATTTCATCAGCTATTAATTTCCCCAAGGCTTGTCTATGCCTTTTTAAACTACTAAATTTGAAGCTCATTCAATTCCATATGTCAACAGAAATCGAACACGTACATTGTCTCATTATCGGATCGGGCCCAGCCGGATATACCGCCGCTATTTATGCCGCTAGAGCAGATTTAAAACCCCTATTATATACCGGCATTGTACCCGGAGGTCAGTTAACCCAAACTACCGATGTAGAAAATTTCCCAGGCTACCCGAAAGGAGTAATGGGACCACAGATGATGGAAGATTTCCGCGAACAAGCTGCCCGGTTTGGTACCGATATCCGCTTTGGCTATGCCACTAAAGTTGATTTTTCTAAAACTCCACACCAAGTAGTTATTGATGAGATAAAAACCATTACTGCCGATACCGTAATTATTGCTACTGGCGCCTCAGCAAAATGGCTAGGTTTAGAGAGCGAACAAAAATACAACGGTTTTGGTGTATCGGCCTGTGCGGTTTGCGATGGTTTCTTTTTTAAAGGCCAGGATGTAGCTATTGTTGGTGCTGGAGATACTGCCTGCGAAGAAGCCACTTATTTAGCCAAATTGTGCAAACACGTACACATGATTGTGCGTAAAGGAGAGTTTAAAGCATCTAAAGCTATGATTAATAGGGTATTAAATACCCCCAATATTACCGTGCTGTACCATACCGAAACGCAAGAAATTGTAGGCAATGGCCAAAATGTAACAGGTGTTCGTGTTAAAAATAATCAAGATCAAACCGAACAAACCTTAGCCATTACCGGTTTCTTTGTGGCTATTGGTCACCACCCCAACACCGAATTGTTTAAAGGTGTACTAGATATGGATGCCACCGGTTACCTCATTACCAAACCAGATAGCACCCAAACCAACATTGAGGGTGTTTTTGCCTGTGGCGATGTGCAAGACACCATGTGGCGCCAAGCCGTTACTGCCGCAGGTAGTGGTTGCATGGCAGCCTTAGAAGCAGAACGTTATTTAGCTGCAAAAGAACACGCTTAAAAAATCATTCTTTTTTTTAGATTTGGTATATAAAGTTAACCTTATGACCAAATTTAAATTATGGGCAATTTGTTTTGCCTGCTTCACGCTGCCCACATTAGCCCAAAATGCTAATCAAAGCGCTGTGCTTATTCCAGCACCTCAAAAAATTACGTACACTACACAGCAGTTTGTACTAGATTCCCAAACTAGTATTGAATATGGCACACCTGAGAATTTACCCATCGCAAAAATGCTGCAAAGCTATATTTCGGGTACCTATGGCTTTACATTAAACCTTGTGGCTAAGGCCGAAGGCAAACGAATTACCTTGCTAGAAAATACCGATGCGCTCTATAAGGCCGAATCGTATGCTTTGCATATTGACGATAAGAAAATTGAGTTGAAAGGGAAAGGAGCGGGCTTATTTTATGCAGCAGAAACCTTGGTGCAGTTATTTCCAGAAAAATCAGGTCGAATTTTTTTACAAGGACTTAATATTGAAGATTGGCCTCGTTACAGTTATCGGGGCATGCATTTAGATGTGGGGCGTCATTTCTTTCCCATATCTTTTATTAAAGAATATATTGATTTGTTGGCTACCTATAAATTGAACACCTTTCATTGGCATTTAACCGAAGATCAAGGCTGGCGAATAGAGATTAAAAAATACCCCAAACTTACGCAGGTTGGGGGCTACAGAGCCCAAACCTTGGTGGGCAATTACCACGATCGTATGCCGCAACTTTTTGATCAAACACCCTATGGAGGCTTTTATACACAAGAGGAAATAAAAGAGGTTGTAGCCTATGCTCAGCAACGTTTTATTACCATTATTCCAGAAATAGAAATGCCGGGTCACTCTGTAGCGGCACTTGCTGCCTATCCGGAATTGGCTTGTGGAGATAATCCTGGGCCATTTACCGCTGCTGAAAAATGGGGAGTTTTTGACGATGTGTATTGTGCAGGTAAAGACCAAACGTTTACATTTTTAGAAAATGTATTGGATGAAGTAATGACACTTTTCCCGAGTACCTACATACACATTGGTGGTGACGAATCGCCAAAAACACGTTGGAAAGTATGTCCTTATTGCCAAAAACGCATCAAAAATTTAAAATTAAAAGACGAAGATCACTTGCAAAGCTATTTTATACAGCGAATTGAAAAGTATTTAAACAGCAAAGGCCGTCAAATTATTGGTTGGGACGAGATTTTAGAAGGAGGTTTAGCTCCCAATGCTACTGTAATGAGCTGGAGAGGCACCGATGGAGGTATTGCCGCAGCAAAACAAAACCACAATGCCATCATGACCCCAGGCGATTATGTCTATTTCGATCATGCGCAAGGAAAAAGCAACCAAGAACCCCTGAGTATTGGCGGATATACCCCATTGGAGCAGGTTTATGGCTACAATCCAACACCTACAAGCTTAACTGCGGCTCAGCAAGCCCGTATTATTGGGGTACAAGCCAATATGTGGACGGAGTATATGACCAATCCAGCGAAGGTGGAATATATGCTCTTACCTAGAATTTATGCACTTTCTGAAATTGCGTGGACAAATCCGCAGAACAAAAATTGGACAAATTTTGTTGGCCAAGCAGTGCCTGAGCATCTGGCTAAACTAGATAAAACAGCTATAAACTATCGGGTTCCAAACCCCATTGGCATAAAAGATACCACCTTGCTTGGCGATGAATTCACATTTACACTACAAGCACCGGTAAAAGGTGCCAAAATTTACTACACGCTCGACGGCTATACACCCGATGCCACCACCCAGCAGTACACCAAACCCTTTACCGTAAAGGTTCTGCCCGATGGACAACGTGTGTTAAAAACACGGGTAATTGCCCCAAGTGGGAAGCAGAGCACAGTTTCTACTACTATTTTAGACAATACCTTGCCGCTGGCCGCTAGTACCAATCCAGGTTTATTGTCAGGTTTGCAGGCTTATTTTGTACCCGGGCTTTTTAATTTTACGAAAGAAATTGATACACTAATAGCCAATGAACAGGCCATTGTACCTACTGTTGCTTTAGGAAAATACAAAACCATGGCTCGAACTTTTGGTTTGGTGATGAATGGTTACTTGCAAGCCGCAGAAGATGGCGTGTATTCGTTTACCTTAACTTCCGATGATGGTTCTAGCTTATGGATTGACGACAAATTGGTGGTGGACAATGACGATAAACATGCTTCTTTCGCGGTAACTGGCGCCATTCGCTTGCAAAAAGGTTACCATAAAATTCAAGTAAAATATTTTCAATCTGGAGGAAGTTCGGCCTTAAAATTAGTGATGAAACTTCCTAGCGGATTGAGCCAAGAAATACCTCAAACCTTATATACCCATTAAATTTAATACGATGTTTAAAAATCACTTTTCAATCAGCTTGCTACTCCTAGGAACCGTTTTAATTGCTGCTTGCGGTAGCGATTCAGAAACGCTTAACTCGGCGCCCAAAAAAGCGGTTTTAGAAGCTCCTTTTAGGTTTCAACGCAGTTTAGAAGTAAAACCCGGACTTATTTTCGATGTACTCACCTGGGGTAGAGGAAAGGATTCTACCTCGGCCTTACTCATTTTGCGTTCCGATTCTACGCATCAAAAATTTGAAGCTTTAAATGCCGATTTGGTAGGCAAACCCCTCGATGTTTGGGATATGGATTTAGATACCGATGGCAACCCCGAATTGGCCGTGCAGGTTTTGTTGAGCACAGGCCTTAATGATTTATACATCTATGAGTTTGATGCTTCGGGTACTGGCAATGCCATTCGTTTTCCGGCTTTTAGCGACAAAGCACAAGCTGGGTTTAAGGGAAAAGACTCTATTTACATAAAAGAAGGAGAGTTGCGTAGAGATTTTCTATACCAAGAGCCTGTATCAACAGAAAAAACGATCAAACGCACCATGGCTTACCGTTTACGCAATAATAGTTTTCAGCTTTCGGAAATTACGGAGAAAAAGAAATAGTTTAATCTTGTTCAAACTGACGTTCTAGGTGTTCTAAACTGGCTATCATGCCGTTTAAATACCCATCTTCTTTTCTGATGTATGCTTTCATGAGCCAGAAATAGCAAACGGCAATCCAAATTAAGGATGCCACAAAGCTACTGACTGTAAACCAGAGGGTAGCAACAAAGAAAATTTCTACAAAAAACAGCACAAGACCAATGCCCAAAAACAGGGTATACACTTTATATTTTTGTGTATTTAAGCGATGCCGATCTTTTTGATATTGTTTTAAATATTTAATGTAGGTATCGGGTTTACCTATGAGGTGCGCAGTTGCATGTATGCTTCTGTAGGCAGATAGTTGGGCAAATAAGGCAAATAAACACGAAGCCATAAAAATAACTAGCGAAAGGTGTGTAGTCCACATTTTGAAGGGAACCATGTACCATGCATAGCTTAATGCAGCAATGGCTAGGCTCATTACAAATACTTCAAAAAGCAATTTATTTGCTAAGCGGTTTTTAGAACGTTTTACCTGCTTAAGAATTTCTTCTGCGGCTAGTTTGCGTTCGGGTTGGCTTTGCCAGATATCCTTTAATAAATCAAAATCGTTCATATCGGCTATAAAGTTCAGTTAGTTTCTGTTTAATTCGGTGTATTTTAACGCGTAGGTTTCCTTCAGATATGCCCGAAATTTCTGCAATTTCTGCATAGGGCACTTCATCAAGCACTAAGGTGATGATAATACGTTCGTTCTCTTCTAATTTAGAAATGCAACGATAGAGGAGGGCTACTTGTTCGTTTTTTTCGGAAAATTCTTCGGCTTTCTCATCAATAATTTTGTCGGTAAGCTCTTCTTTGGCTTGTCTTTTCTCTACTCGGAGGTGAGATAAACAGGTGTTTACCGCAATGCGGTAAATCCAAGTAGAAATCATGGCTTGGTTACGAAACTTATCGAGATTTTGCCAAACCTTTAAGAAGGTTTCTTGTACTAAATCGTTGGCGGTATCGTCATCGCCGGTATAGCCATAGCATAAATGGTAAATCTTCCGGGAGTTTGTCCGAAAAATTTCTTTAAAGAGTGCTTCTTTGTTTTCCATGTATACTATGCCTTTTAGAGCGGTATTTGAGGGGTTTGTTACATTAGCCAGCGTACCAATTTAGGCTTTTACCTGCTAGTTGGCTAATTTTTTCTAATTCTTGTGCTACATCAAAAGCCAAATCTTCATGTACTTTGCTTTGAATTTTCTCTACCTTAAGCACTGCTTTTACAAAGAAATTTCGGATAACTTGTGCCGTAGATTTTGCCGCCATAGAATCGCAATAGGTAAAGCAAAACCAGATCCACAAATCTACTTCTAGAGTAGGATTTTGCATGTATTTTGCATGCTTATTTAGTGCTTTTGTAATTTTTCTTAACTTTTTAGCATCGCTATAATTTGCACCGGTAAGTGATTTAAACACTTCTTCCAAGTCCTTTTTCAAGGCATCGGCATAGGCCTGAGGATTGCCTTGGTGAAAAAGCACAAATTCTAACAACTCTTTATTCTCTTTTTTAAATCGGGCAAAACGCAAACAAATAGCCTCTAACTCTGTTTTTGAGAGTTGTTGTAGTTCTTTTTTTTGTTCCTGGAGGCTAAAAAGTTGCATGGTTTAAAGTTAAATTATTGTAGTTTTACGTTCGCTTTACACACAAAACGTATGCAAAAAAACAAACTTACTTTATTTATTTTCATTGCTTTAGTAGTTGGTATTGTAGCTGGCTACTTACTTAATGTAAATTGGATAGGCCAATATAACGATCAAATTGCAAAAGCCGATAAACAGGCAACCAATTTAGAGGTGCAGTTGGCTAAAACTACCGATACCACTTCGGTAGCGTATCTGGCCATGAAAACGGATCGTAAAGAGCAATTGAGCATTCGTAAGAAAAATGAAACCATTCGAGATAAAAAATTGGAGCCTTTTACGCTTTTGAGCGATATTTTTCTCCGCTTAATAAAAATGATTGTGGCACCCTTGGTATTTACCACTTTAGTAGTTGGGGTAGCCAAAGTAGGGGATATTAATGCCGTAGGCCGTATTGGCGGTAAAACTATGCTTTGGTTTTTGAGCGCCACACTGCTTTCTTTAACCCTAGGAATGATTTTGGTGAATGTATTTCGCCCCGGCGAAACCATGAATTTGCCCTTGCCCGATGCCAGCATAGATACCGGTATTCAAAAAGCCGCCTTATCCTTAAAAGATTTTATTGCACATGTATTCCCTAAAAGTTTTGCCGAAGCCATGGCGAACAACGAAATTCTACAAATTGTGGTTTTTTCGCTCTTTTTTGGTGTGGCTACCGCTGCTATTGGCGAAAAGGGAGCTATTGTGATTAAAGCCATGGATGCCTTTGCACACGTAATTTTAAAAGTTACTGGCTATGTAATGAATTTTGCGCCATTTGCTGTATTTGGTGCCATGACAGCCATTATTGCCAAACAAGGTTTAGGTATTTTATCAACCTATGCTATTTTTATTGGCGAATTTTATTCTGGCTTACTTATTTTGTGGCTCTTGCTAATTTTCATTGGCTTCTTAATTCTTAAAAAACGCATTTTCCGTTTGGTAAGCGGACTAAAAGAGCCGGTTTTGTTGGCATTTAGTACCGCAAGTAGCGAAGCAGCTTACCCTAAAACCATGCTCCAGCTAGAGCGTTTCGGCTGTAAAGACAAGATTGTAAGTTTTGTATTGCCCTTGGGTTACTCGTTTAATTTAGATGGCTCTATGATGTACATGACATTTGCTTCGCTGTTTATTGCTCAAGCGTACGGTATTCATTTGGGTTTCGAGCAGCAGCTTTCTATGTTGCTAATTTTAATGCTTACCAGTAAAGGAATAGCCGGTGTACCTAGAGCCTCTTTGGTTGTTATTGCTGGTACCATTGCCACCTTTAATATTCCGGAAGCTGGTTTAGCTTTATTAATAGGTATAGATCCTTTGTTGGATATGGGCCGCTCGGCAACAAACGTAGTGGGTAATAGCGTTGCCACGGCCGTTATAAGCAAGTGGGAAGGCGAATTGGGCGAACCTCAAGACTAATTTTGATTACCGATGACAGACAGACAGAAAAAAATATTTTTAGCCATTTGTATTGTAGTCCCTTTTTTGGCCTATTGCTTTTATTATTATGGCATTATGATTAAAAATGCACCCTACAAATTCACTGAAATGGAGTCTATAAGCTTAAAATATGGGTTGGGGGATAGCTTAATAAATCGGTTTGATAGCAAAACGGGCCTTTACCAATACCTAAACGACCAAGATTCTTTGGTAAAAACCCAAGTGAAATTAAGTAAAGATGATTTGCTGTATTTACACCGCAAGGCCGTAGAATTAGGCTTTTGGAATTTTCCAGAAAATATGCGCCTAAATCCCGAAGAGCGTACTGGTAAAACTGCCCCTCATTATTATTTGGAATTTAAATATCAGCGCAAAAGCAAAATACTTGATTTTGATGTTGATTATGCTGGAAATGGAAAGCTGAAAGATGCCGCTAAAACCTTAATTGAAACGGTGAGCACCACCATTAACGATGCAGAAGGTAGGCAGCGGAAACGATAAACCCCATTATTCTTAAAAAAATTGTAACATTTGCTGTGAATTCTTTTAGAGAAAACCTATATTTGCACCTCATTTAACAATAAAACCAATAAATAACCATGTACGCAATAGTAAATATAGCCGGACAGCAATTTAAAGTTGCTAAAGACCAGCATCTTTTTGTACACAGATTACAAGGAGATGAGGGCGCTAGTATTGAATTTGACAATGTATTATTGGCTGAAGATGGCGGTAAATTTAAAGTAGGTACGCCTACGCTTAAAGGTGCGGTGGTTTCGGCTAAAATCGTGTCTCATTTAAAAGGAGATAAAGTGATTGTTTTCAAAAAGAAACGTCGTAAAGGCTACAAAAAGAAAAACGGTCACCGCCAACAATTCACCAAAATCCAGATTACTGGTATTAAATTTTAAGTTTAAATTGTACAATAGAATTGTTTTTCAATTCATAAATAAATAAAACATGGCACATAAGAAAGGGGCAGGTAGTTCCAGAAACGGTCGCGAATCCCATAGTAAACGTTTAGGTATCAAAATTTTTGGTGGTCAATTGGCCATTGCTGGTAACATCATTGTACGTCAGCGTGGTACACAACACCACCCAGAAAAAAATGTAGGTTTAGGTAAAGACCACACACTTTTTGCTTTAGTAGATGGTACCGTAATTTTCAGAAAACGTGCTAATAATAAATCATATGTATCTATTTTACCTGCAGAAGTACAGGTAGCTGCTCCTAAGAAAGCTGCTGCTCCTAAAGTAGCTGCTCCGGTTGTTGCCGAGGTAATAGAAACTGCTGCTCCGGTTGCTGCTGAAAAAGCTGCACCAGCTAAGAAAGCACCTGCTGCCAAAGCCCCAGCTAAAAAGGCTGCTGCTCCTAAAGCGGCTGCCGAGAAAAAAGCACCAGCTAAGAAAGCTGCTCCAAAGAAATAATTTTTTTATTTTTTTTATTTAAGCCTCTTCGTATATCGGAGAGGCTTTTTTATTCAAAATATTGCAGAAAACACAGGATTATTTTTTTCTGATTTGAATAAATACTTCGCCATAACATTTTAAAGTCCCTATTTCATATGTATCCCGGGAATATCCAGCTGGTAATTTGTCTCCGGGGTGAATTATGATCCATCCATCTTTTTTTGCTTGAACTTCGTCTATTTCGCAGGTGTATTTCAATTTATAAAAATAATAGCCAGAGTACAGGAGTCCAATAAATAATAGTGGAGCTAAAAATTTCAAAAAAGGAATAATGATATTATCCTTTATATAGTTTAGAATCTGACTCATTTGGTTTTTTTAAAAATGTTAGTTTATTATAACTAAGATAAATGTTTTTACTAATAATAATTTCGGGTTATACGGATTTTACCAATAACAAATCAGTTTATAAAATTTAAATTGTTTATTGCTCTCTACTAACAAGTTGAGCGGCAAAGTTGCGTAAGGCTTCTTTACGAACCGCTTCCACCTGAATGGCGTCTAATTGTTTGATGGCTTTCTCCGCATAGTTTTGCATGGCAGTTTCGGCTAATTCACGCACGCCTAAACGGTTATAGAGTTCGGTAACGGCTTTTATTTTGTCTTCTGCGGTATAATTACTTGCTTCTAACCAGAGGTTTAATTCGTCTGCATCCTTGCCTGTAGCCAATTCTTGTGCTTTTATGAGCAAATAGGTTTTTTTATTGGCTAAAATATCGCCAGCCACTTGTTTGCCAAATTTATCGGGGTTGCCGTATACATCTAAAATATCGTCTTGTATTTGGAAAGCAATGCCTAAATCTTCGCCAAAGCCTTCTAATAAATTGCTTTCTGCGGTAGATGCACCCGCAATAAGTGCACCAATTTTTAAAGCTCCACCCAATAAAACAGCTGTTTTTAGGCGTATCATTTTAATATAATTCGTGAGTGAAACGGCGGCTTGGGTTTCAAAATTCATGTCGAATTGTTGCCCTTCGCATACGCTTACGGCAGTTTCGTTAAATACATGTAGCACGGGGCGTAGCAATTTTTCCTCTAAGCTGTTCAGCAACAATATATAGCCTTGCACCAGCATCACATCCCCAGAAAGTATGGCAATATTGGCATTCCATTTTTCGTGAACGGTTTGCTTGCCACGACGTAGGGGAGCTTTGTCCATAATATCGTCGTGCATAAGTGTAAAATTATGGAAAACCTCTACGGCCAATGCCGGATCTATGGCTTTTTTAATATCGCCTTTGAATAGTTCACAGCCCATTAATAATAATACGGGGCGCATGCGCTTACCACTCATGGCCATGATGTAGCTGATGGGCTCGTACAATTCGGCCGGT
>JAPLFD010000013.1 GCA_026390835.1 Sphingobacteriales bacterium | reverse complement strand
CATCCCCAGAAAGTATGGCAATATTGGCATTCCATTTTTCGTGAACGGTTTGCTTGCCACGACGTAGGGGAGCTTTGTCCATAATATCGTCGTGTATAAGTGTAAAATTATGGAAAACCTCTACGGCCAATGCCTGATCTATGGCTTTTTTAATATCGCCTTTGAAAAGTACACAGCCCATTAATAATAATACGGGGTGCATGCGCTTACCACTCATGGCCATGATGTAGCTGATGGGCTCGTACAATTCGGCCGGGTGGTTGGGATATTTTTTTGCGCTCACTGCTTTTGCTAGCAGTTCTTGTAGTTCTTCAATGGTATGCATGTACTCTTTATTGGGTTACTAACGAAAAATCAATTTGACGTTTCGATAGATCTACTTTTTTAACTTTAATGCTTATACGATCGCCTAATTGGTATTTGCGTTTTTTACGCTGCCCAATAATGCAATAATTTTTTTCATCTAATACATAAAAATCATCGCTAATATCACGTAAACGAACCATTCCTTCACATTTATTTTCTACTAATTCTACATACATACCCCATTCGGTTACGCCCGAAATAATACCTTCAAATTCTTTGCCCACATTATCTTGCAGGTATTCTGCTTGTTTATATTTTACTGATGCACGTTCTGCATCGGCTGCTCGTTTTTCCATTTGCGAAGAGTGAACACACAATTTTTCGTAATGTTCAGCATTTCCGGATGAGTCATCGGTTAAATAGTGGGCCAATAAACGATGTACCATCACATCTGGGTAGCGCCGAATGGGAGAAGTAAAGTGGGTGTAATACTCAAAGGCCAAGCCATAGTGGCTCGATTTTTTGGTGGTATAAATGGCTTTAGCCATAGATCGGATGGCCAATTGCGTCAATACGTTTTGCTCACTTTTACCTTCTACATCTACCAATAATGCGTTTAAGGAGAAGGCAATGGTTTTATCGGATTGGGTATTTATTTTATAGCCAAACTTGGATGCAAACTGTGCAAAGTTTAATAAAGCTTCTTCTTTTGGCGAATCGTGGGCACGGTATACAAAAGTGTATTTATGTTTCCCTTGACCTTTTTTAGCCACAAATTCAGCCACTTTTCGATTGGCTAAGAGCATAAAATCTTCAATAAGTTTGTGTGCATCTTTGCGTTCTTTTACATACACGCCAATGGGTTTTCCTTGCTCATCGAGTTTAAATTTTACTTCTGCAGATTCGAAGCTAATGGCACCGGCTTTAAATTTACGTTCCCGTAAAATATAGGCTAGTTCATTTAGTTTGAGTATTTCTTCCGAATAATCGGATTGTTTTCCTTCTATAATTTCTTGGGCTTCTTCGTAGGCAAAGCGTTTATCGGAGTGAATTACGGTACGCCCAAACCATTCGGAATGGATGTTTGCCTTTTCATCGAGCTCAAATACTGCCGAAAAACACAATTTATCTTCGTTAGGGCGTAGCGAACACAATCCGTTAGAAAGGCGTTCAGGAAGCATCGGAATTACCCGATCTACCAAATATACCGAGGTTCCTCTATCGTAGGCTTCTACATCTAAAGCTGAATCGGGGAGTACGTAATGCGATACATCGGCAATATGTACACCAATTTCGTAGTTTCCGTTGGGTAATTTTTGGAAAGAAATCGCATCGTCAAAATCTTTAGCATCAAATGGGTCGATGGTGAATGTCAGAACCTTTCTAAAATCGCGACGTTTGGCTATTTCTGCAGCAGGTATTGTTTCTGATATAGCCTCGGCTGCTTCCTCTACATCTTTTGGAAATGCTAGAGGAAAACCAAAATCAGCCAAAATAGCGTTCATTTCGGCATTGTTATCGCCTTGTTTTCCTAAAACGTGTATAATTTTACCGATAGGGTTTTTGGCTCCTTCGGGCCATTCGCTAATGTGGGCAATGGCTTTTTCATTGTCTTTTGCCCCATTTAAATCCGTCAGCGGTATAAAAATATCGTGCTGCATTTTGCGGTCATCGGGTACAAAAAAGGCGAAACGATCCGATAGTTTCACAATTCCGGTGAAATCCATTTTGGCACGTTCTACTATTTCTACAACTTCACCTTCTTTTTTGCGACCACCCTTTTGTTTGGCGTACACATAAACTTGTACAGTATCTCCATGCAGCGCATTGCGTAATTTGCGTGGAGCAACGTAAATATCCGCTTCAAACTCGTCTTCGGTAATAATAAAGGCCGAACCATCGGTGGTTAAATCAACCCGTCCTGTTACAAATGTTTTAAGTTCTTTTAATTGAAAACGCCCACGTTCTGGTTCTCTCAAAGTTCCTTTTCTAACCTCGTTGCGCAGAATCTGCGCAATAGTTTCCCGAGCATCTGCATCGTCTAATTTAAGTTTTGCAGAAACTTGTTTTGGGTTTAGGAGTTGTTGGCCTGATTTTTGAAAAATTTCTACAATCAGTTGCGTTAAAACTTCTTTAAAATGATGGGCTTTTTTAGACATGTAAACTAAGGTACCAAATTTCGGAGGTATTGGCTAATTGCTCAGGTAGATTTCACGAAAAATTAACAGAAAAAACGCATTTTAACTCACAATACTCACGGCTTCATCGGGAATAGTTGGTAGTCCTTTAAACCGAAGTAGGAGCTGTGCGGTAGTTAACACATCTTTTTGGCAGTAGGTTTGAATGCGCTGCAAATCTTGGTCTTTCCAATATACCCAGTGCACGTCGCTTCCTTCCATATCATCTTTAGGGCTCGGAATACCGAAAATAGTTGCCAATAAATGTAGGGAAGTGTAGTTTTTATAATCGCCAAACTTCCACAATTCCATGGTATCTAGGTGATTAATTTCCCATGGCTTTTTGCCGGCTATTTGCAAACAAGCAGGTATTTCTAAGCCATGTATTAGCATACGGCGGCAGAGGTAAGGGAAGTCGAACTCTTTGCCATTATGCGCACAAAGCATTACATTGACAGGTTGTTTTTTAATAATTTCGATAAAAGCGCTTAAAATCTCTTTTTCATCGTGGCCGGCAATAGATTTGATGCGGAAACTCAGCTTGCCTTGGCGTTTAATATACATGCCGAAAGAAATGCAGATAATTTTACCGAATTCGGCAAAAATACCGGCTTTGGAATAGTATTCTTCGGGTGTTTCTCCCTCTTTACGCATAAAACGGGTTTTGTGCGCCCAAAGTTCTAATAAATTAACTGGAATTTCTGCTGCAGAAGCATATTGGGGTACCGTTTCTACATCGAGTACCAATACGTTTTTTAAATTTACTAGCTGCAACATGAGGTTAAATTAAACTTATTTTTTCAGAGATGCATTTATTGCCCAATCATTACTCCGGGTTTATTTACCAACGGAATGCGAATTAAATTGCTTTCAACAATGCTCTCGGGCATAAATACAAACTTCTTATCGTATAAATTATTGTGTTTATAATAACTTACCCAATATTCATTTGCTAAGCCAAAAACAGCCTCATCTATGAGTTCTACAGCTACGGCAGTATGTGCTGCTACGGTTCCTAAAGCGTGGCGTAGGGTAGAGGTTTTAACCTCTTTACCATGAAGTGTTCCATAACCTGTAGAGGCAATTAATACGGTGTCAATAGCTTCGTTACGCTGGTTTAGGAGGTATACTTTCCAGTTACGGCCCTCTGGGTTTTCGCTTTCAAGTACTACGGCGATAGAAATGCCTTCCACGAGCGGATGCAGAATATCTTTTTTCATCGTGCAAAAAGCTTATTTTTTCTTGGCGAATCGTTTAGCTCCGCCTTTTTTAGGCTCTTTTTCGGCAACTTCGGCTAAAACCAATATTTCGGCATAGCTAATGCTTTCGGGCGTTTTATCTTTTGGTATTTTGATGTTTAGCTTACCAAATTTGATGTAGGGCCCCCAACGTCCGTTTTCGATTCGGGCATCTGGGTTTTCGTCAAAGGTTCTAATTAGTTTATCAATATCCTTTTGCCGCTTTTCTTGGATAATTTCAATAGCCTTAGCTTCTTCTAGCGTGTGTGGGTCAAACTCTTTTGGAATAGAGTAAAAAGCGCCATCATGGCGTACATATGGACCAAATTTGCCAATTGCCACCACCATATCTTTATCTTCAAACTGGCCAAGTGTTTTAGGTAATTTGAACAGTTCTAAGGCATCTTCTAGACTAATGCTCTCCATCATTTGCCCCGTACGTAAACTGGCGTAACGTGGTTTTTCTTCACCCTCGGTATCTCCAATTTGTACAAAAGGTCCAAAACGGCCAATACGCACCGAAATGGTTTTACCCGAAACCGGGTCGATGCCTAATTCACGGCCTCCGTTTGCCCGTTCAGCATTGTCTAGCGTATTTTGTACTTCTGCATGAAAAGGGTCATAGAAATTACGCAACATGGCTGTCCAATTGGTTAAACCTTGTGCTATATCATCAAACTCTTTCTCCACCTTGGCAGTAAAGTGAAAATCAACAATGCCTTTAAAATGTTCAACTAAGAAATCGTTTACAATGGCACCAATATCAGTAGGAAATAATTTTGATTTTTCTGCTCCAGTATTCTCTGTACGTGTTTCGCCGCTAATAGCTCCGCCTTTAAGCGTTACTATCTCATAATTGCGGGTTCTACCTTCTCTATCTTCTTTAACTACATATCCACGGTTTTGTACCGTTGAAATGGTTGGCGCATAGGTAGAAGGGCGGCCGATACCCAATTCCTCTAATTTTTTTACCAAGCTGGCTTCGGTGTAACGGGCAGGCGGACGAGAATAACGTTCTGTAGCCGTTAATTCAACGAGGTTAAGGATTTGCCCTTTTGCCAATGGAGGCAAAATAGCTTCTTGCTTGCTGTCTTCTGCAGTAATTTCTGTATCGTCCTCTTCGTCTGAAGATTCCATGTATACTTTTAAGAAACCATCAAATTTTAACACCTCACCTTGAGCAATTAATTCTTCTTTACGGGTAGAAATACTAATTTTTGCGGTTGTTTTTTCAAATTGAGCTTCGGCCATTTGAGAGGCAATAGCTCGTTTCCAAATTAATTCGTACAAGCGTTTTTCTGAAGGATCGCCGTTTAGGGTATGCACCTCAAAATAGGTTGGACGAATGGCCTCATGTGCTTCTTGTGCACCGGCCGATTTGGTTTTATATTTTCGTACTTGATGGTATTTTTCGCCAAAAGACGAGTTAATTTCATTGGCTGCTGCACCCAAGGCAGTATCCGATAAGTTTACTGAATCGGTACGCATGTAGGTGATTTTACCTGCTTCGTATAGTTTTTGTGCTACCGACATGGTACGTGCAACTGAAAAACCTAATTTACGGCTAGCCTCTTGTTGTAGGGTAGAGGTGGTAAAAGGTGCAGACGGACTCCGTTTGCTGGGTTTTGTTTCTAAGCTAGTAATGGTAAAAATGGCGGTGTTACAATCGTTTAAAAACTGTTCCGCTTCTCCTTTTTGGCTAAAACGTTCGCCTAATTCGGCTTTAAATAATTCTTTGGCGCTATCGGTAGAAAAAATGGCCACTACTTTAAAAGCAGCTTCTGCATTAAATTGATTCACCTCACGCTCTCTATCAACAATTAAACGTACGGCAACCGATTGTACGCGGCCGGCAGATAGGGAAGGTTTTACTTTTTTCCAAAGTACAGGTGATAGCTCAAAACCTACTAAGCGGTCTAAGACCCGACGTGCTTGCTGGGCATTCACTAAATTATAATCAATGGTTCGTGGACTTTCAATGGCTTTTAAAATTGCCGGCTTGGTAATCTCGTGAAATACAATGCGTTTTGTTTTTTCTTCTTTAAGGCCTAGGGTTTCAAATAAGTGCCAAGAAATGGCTTCTCCTTCGCGGTCTTCATCGGATGCTAGCCACACCATTTCGGCTTCTTTGGCTAGTTTCTTAAGTTCACTTACGATTGCCTTTTTATCGGTTGGAACTTCATATTTCTGTTCAAAATTATGGGCGGTATCAATAGCTTCGTCGGTTTTTACCAAATCTCTGATATGTCCGTAGCTCGATTTTACCAGAAAATCTTTGCCCAGATATCCTTCGATGGTTTTGGCTTTGGCCGGTGACTCAACTATTAATAGATTTTTAGCCATTGGATAGAAATGTAATTTGTGCAAATAAAGACATTATAATAAGGAATGCAAAATTAGGTGCTGTTTTGGACGAATATTTTTTTGGATATTGAAGTTTACATCAAAAATCCACCACCTAATAAATCGTTACCTTCGTAAAATACCGCCGATTGTCCTGGAGCTATACCTGTAACGGCATGGTGAAAGTCGATTTTTAATTCTTCTCCTTCTTGTACAATAGTACTTAAGGTTCCCGCATCTTTATAACGCACCTTAGTAACGGCTTCTAACGGACTTAAAATAGAATCATATTTCACCAAGTTGAGGTTTTTTACTCGTGCGCTAGCTTGTTCCAATTCATTTTGAGTGCCTAACATAACCGTGTTACTTTCGGGTAAAATACGAGTAACAAACATGGGTTCGCCAAGAGCAATTCCTAAACCTTTGCGTTGTCCAATAGTATAATACGGATAGCCCAAGTGTTTGCCTACCACTTTTCCATTACTTAAAACGAAATTTCCAGGGCCAATACGTTCATCCAAATCGCTCACTTTATGGCGTAAAAAAGCACGATAATCGTTATCGGGTACAAAACATATCTCGTAACTTTCTGATTTGTTGGCCAATTCTACTTGGCCCATATCGAGGGCCATTTGTTTAATTTCTGATTTTGCATAGCTGCCCAAAGGAAATTTTGTACGGGCTAAATTTTCTTGAGAAACGCCCCACAGTACATACGATTGATCTTTATGCTCGTCTTTTCCTTTAGAAATTACGTAACGTCCGCTATTTTGCTTACGAATGTTAGCATAGTGACCAGTAGCAATAAATTCACAATCGAGCTTATCTGCACGTTTTAGCAAGGCCTCCCATTTAATATAGGTATTGCAGAGTACGCAGGGGTTGGGGGTGCGGCCGGCTAAGTATTCATCTACAAAATTATCAATCACAAAATCACCAAACTCTTCGCGGATATCTAAAATATAGTGTGGAAAGCCATAACCTACGGCCAAAGAACGGGCATCGTTAATGCTATCTAAGCTGCAGCAACCCGTTTCTTTGGAAGAGCCGCCAGCAGAAGCATAATCCCAAGTTTTCATGGTAAGTCCAATCACTTCATAGCCCTGCTCGTGCAACATCACCGATGCTACTGAACTGTCTACACCACCACTCATGGCGACTAAAATTCTGCCGTGCTTACTCATTAGATGCAAATATATAGCTTTTTGTGCGCTAATCTCTTTTCAAAACGTCAATCGGAAGTCAATTCCTTAAGTATGAAAGGTTAAATACGTTATACTCTTAAATAAGCGTTAGCAATTTATTAACTTCATAAAAAAATATGAAAACAACCTATAGTATTTCGTTTGTCTTATGCCTACTGTTATGCACGAATTGTGCAGCACAAAATCAAGGTAAATTCGGAAATCTCCTAAACAAAGCGAAGGCTGCCCTGAGTAGCCCAACTGCCGATGAAATGGGTTTTGGATTAAAAGAAGCTTTAGAAGTGGGAGTTTCTGCTGGTACCGGCCGACTTTCGGTAGAAAATGGCTTTTTTAATAATACGACCGTTAAAATTTTATTTCCCCCAGAAGCACAAAAAGTTGAAAAAACGATCAGAAATTTAGGATTGAATTCTTTAGCAGATCAAGTAATTTTAAGTTTAAACAAGGCTGCTGAAGACGCTGCAAAGGAGGCTAAACCCATTTTTGTTTCGGCTATTAAACAAATGACCATTGCCGATGCTAGTAAAATCTTGTTGGGCAAAGAACAAGACGGAGCCACCCAATATTTTAAACGGGTAAGTAGCGATGAGTTGCGCCTAAAATTTCAGCCAATTATTCAAGCTAGTTTAGCCAAGGTGGGTGCAACCCAGTATTGGGGCGATATAATGACACGCTACAATAAACTTCCTTTGGTGAGTCAAATTAACCCCGATTTGGAAGGGTATGTAACCCAAAAGGCTATTGATGGACTTTTTTATGAAGTGGCCTTAGAAGAATTAAAAATTAGACAAAATACCGGTGCAAGAGGCAGTGCCTTATTGCAAAAAGTATTTGGCTACGCCGATACTAAGCGTTAATCAATTCTTTCACTTTTTTAGAGATAAGACCCCGTACTTCATTAAATTCTATAGGATCCATTTCTCTCGGATCGGGTATTTGCCAATCTATACGATGAACAGCCGGCACCCAAGGGCATGCATCACCGCAACCCATGGTAACCACATAATCAAATTGAATAGCAGGAATTTCGTCTAATGATTTTGAATCATGCGTGCTTAAATCGTAACCCAATTCGGCCATTGCCACAATCGCTCTTGGGTTTATCTTTCCTGATGGACGAGAGCCTGCACTATAAGCTTCGACTTCTTCACCTCCCCAAATCTTAGCAAAAGCCTGGGCCATTTGGCTACGGTTACTATTTTCGATACAAACAAACAGAAAAGTCTTTTTCATCATCAGAACTTTTGTTGTTGTTTTAAAGCCCAATTCACTAATAAAATAAGCACAGGAACCTCAATTAGCGGGCCAATAACAGCAGCAAATGCCACACCCGAATGAATGCCAAACACCGCAATAGCTACCGCAATACCTAACTCGAAATTATTTCCGGCAGCGGTAAAAGCTAGGGATGTGGAACGTTCGTAATTGATACCCGCTTTTTTTGCCAAATAAAAGGCCGCAAAAAACATCACGGCAAAATAAATAACCAGCGGAATGGCAATTCGTAGAACATCCATCGGAATTTCAACAATGAGTTGTCCCTTTAAGCTGAACATGACCACAATAGTAAATAATAGAGCAATTAAGGTTATTGGGCTTACAGCTGGTAAATAAACGTTTTCTAACCATTCTCTACCTTTTGTTTTAATAATTAGCACTCTAGAAAGCCATCCCGCAATAAAAGGAATGCCTAAATAAATGAATACACTCTGTGCAATTTGTTCTATGGTTATTTGTACTTCAAATCCTTTTAAGCCCAATAAAGGAGGGAGTTTGGTGATGAAAAACCAAGCATACACACTATAAAAAAGTACCTGAAAAATAGAGTTAAAAGCAACTAAACCTGCCGTATAAACGCGATCGCCTTTGGCTAAATCATTCCAAACTATAACCATGGCAATACAACGGGCAATACCAATCATGATTAAGCCAGTCATATATTCTGGATAATCCCTTAAAAATACAACAGCCAAAACAAACATAAATACGGGACCTATAATCCAATTCTGAAGTAAAGAAATACCCAATACTTTGGTATTTTTGAAAACTTCGGGTAATTCTTCGAATTTTACTTTAGCTAAAGGAGGATACATCATTAGAATAAGCCCAATAGCCAATGGAATATTGGTAGTTCCCGATTGAAAAGAATTAATAAAAGCTTCTGTTTCAGGTATAAAGTAGCCTAATGCCACACCCAAGGCCATGGCTAAAAAAATCCAAAGGGTGAGATATCTGTCTAAAAAGGATAGTGTTGGATTCATAATATTAACAGCAAGAGAATGTTTTTTGTTCACTTAGGGTAGTAAACAGCCCCGATAATTGTTTTGTAAAAACATCCATATTTTCCCAATGTATGCAATAACATGATTTTTTTCCATCAACAGTACCCTTTACTAAGCCAGCCTCTTGTAACTCTTTTAAATGTTGCGAAACGGTTGATTGTGCTAAGGGTAATACCTCCACAATTTCGCCACAAATACAAGAATTTTCTGAGGCTAAAATTCGCAGAATTGCAATACGTGCAGGGTGAGAAAGTGCTTTTGCAAAATTGGCCATCTCCTGATCATTGAGTGTAAACTCCTTTTTTTTGTTTTGTGCCATAGTTTAATTATATATCGTAAATATACGATTATAGATTTATCAAATTCAAATTTATTTTTAAATTCCTCAGAAAAATGATGCATTGGGGATAGGAGAGTAGTTTAGGTTTATAAACAACAAAAGCCAAACCTAAGTTCAGCTTTTGTACTCGGAGCGGGAATCGAACCCGCACGCCTGTTAAGGGCACAGGATTTTAAGTCCTGCGTGTCTACCAGTTCCACCATCCGAGCAGGTGATTTACTTTTTTAAAAAGTAACCCTTCCACTGGTGGAAGGGTTTTGGAGCGAAAGACGAGATTCGAACTCGCGACCCCGACCTTGGCAAGGTCGTGCTCTACCAACTGAGCTACTTTCGCTTTTTGTGTTTGCAAATATAGAGAGAAATGCAATTTTGACAAGAATTTTTTTGTTTTTTTTCTCTAGCTGCTTAAGTTCTTGTTTTTCAGTACCTCATAAATTAAATCCGATTCAAAACCTCTGCCGAGTAGGTATTGTTGCAATTTATAACGGCGCTTAAACACATCTTTCTCAGTGAGTAACCGATCTTTTTTTTGGAAAACAGCTATTAATTTTTGCTCGTACTCGTCGTAATCTAAGTTTTTTAGTGCTTTTTGAATGAGTTTTTCTGGCACCCGTTTAAATTTGAGTGCTTGTTTAATTTTTATCCGGCCCCAACCCTTAATGCGTAGTTTTCCTTGTGCAAATGCCAGGGCAAAACGCTCTTCGTTTAAAAAATTATCCTGTATGAGGGTAGATATAAGTTGCTCTACTTGAGTTGAATACAGTCCCCAATCGTATAATTTATCTCGAACCTCCTGTTGAGAGCGTTCCTGATAGGCGCAATAGCTTTGTGCCTTGGCATGAGCTTTTTCCGGAGAGAGTAGACTTCGTTTGGGGGCTTCGTTTTCCATATTTCGCTTAAATTCGGAAATTCTTCGCAGATTGTTAAAATTTTGATGAAATTCGTATCCAAATGAACCACCTGCTATATTCTGTACACGAATTAGAAAACGCTATGGGAGCCAAGTCCGTTATTCAGCGGACAGAGGCAACCATAAGAACCTTATTAACGGATAGTCGCAAGCTACACGATACGGCTTTCGGTTTGTTTTTTGCGCTCCAAAATCGTAGAGACGGACATGCCTATTTACACGATGCATACCAAGCTGGTGTACGTTCATTTGTGATTTCTGATAAAAATATAGCCACTAATCAATTTCCAGAGGCTAATTTCTACCTAGTGGAAAATACCTTACAAGCATTACAGGATTTAGCCGCTTATCACCGTAATAAATTCAATTATCCCGTTATTGGTATTACTGGGAGTAATGGAAAAACGATTGTTAAAGAATGGTTATTTCAATTGCTTTCGTCAAACTATAACATTATACGTAGCCCCAAAAGCTACAATTCGCAATTGGGTGTGGCTCTTGCCCTTTGGGAAATGACTGATAATCATACCTTGTCAATTATTGAAGCTGGTATTTCTAAACCAGGTGAAATGGATAAGTTAGCACGAATGATTCAGCCAAGTATAGGCATACTCACGCATATGGGCGAAGCGCATGCTGAAAATTTTTCATCTTTTGAGGCCAAATTAACGGAAAAATTAAAGTTATTTAAAGGTGTACAAACCCTCGTTATTAGTGATGAATATGCTCTTGCTGCCAGCGTTCCAACATTTATTTGGGGAGAGCATGCATCTGCTAACTTGCAAGTGCAAGAAAGTAATGCTGTGGGAGGTAAAACACACATTCAAGCAAACCATCAACAACACCCACAACAAATTAGTATTCCATTTACCGATGCCGCTGCTGTAGAAAATGCCAGCTGTTGCTGGGCTACATTATTGGCATTAGGCCTATCTACCGAAACGATTTTTGAAAAAATGGGTCGTTTGCAAGCGGTAGAAATGCGTTTAGAACTTAAAAATGGCATTCAGAATTGCTCCATCATAGACGATTCGTACAGTTGCGATGTCAGTTCCTTGACCATTGCTTTAAATTTTTTAAAACAACAGCAACAACACGAAAAACATAGCTTAATTCTTTCCGATATTCCCGAATCATCGCTAGCAAATGAAAGCCTATACCGGCAAATTGCAGATTTAGTGCAGGAAGCCCGCGTAGGTAGATTTATTGGCGTAGGCCCTGTAATCTCTCAATTTTCGGCCCTTTTTCCTAAAAATTCAGCATTTTATCCCAACACAGAGGCTTTAGTAAAGGATTTACCTTTCCTTAATTTTACTAACGAAGCTATTCTGATTAAGGGAGCTAGAGTGTATGCATTTGAGCAACTGAGTGCACAGTTGGTGCAGAAAGTGCATGAAACGGTTTTAGAAATCAACCTAAATGCACTAGAAGCCAACTTAAACTATTACCGAACCCAATTGCTACCAGGAGTAAAAGTAATGGCTATGGTAAAAGCCTTTTCTTACGGTAGCGGTAGTGCAGAAATTGCGAACATTTTACAGTTTAATAGGGTAGATTATCTAGCTGTGGCCTATGCCGATGAAGGGGTTGCCTTACGCCAAAGTGGTATTACCTTGCCTATTATGGTCATGAGCCCCGAAATTGCTTCTATCGATACCCTTATTCAGTATAATTTAGAGCCCGAAATATATAGTTTTAGAACGCTAAGTGCTATCGATTTGGCATTAAAAAAGGGTCAAAAAGAACACTATCCTGTACATATTAAACTAGAAACAGGCATGCACCGTTTAGGATTTGATACGGAAGAACTTCCTCAGGTAGTAGATCTATTGAACAAAAGCAATTCTATGAAGGTTCAAAGTGTTTTTTCACATTTAGCTGCCGCCGAAGATTCAACCGAAGATACATTTACACAAGAGCAACTAAACATTTTTACGAAAGCTGCAGATCAATTAACAACGGCATTAGGTTATAACTTTATTCGTCACTTAGCCAATACTTCAGGTACTGGTCGTTGGAAAGCCGCACAATTTGATATGGTGCGTTTGGGCATTGGTCTGTATGGAATTGATAAAACACTCCCCATAGGTACGTTACAAACCGTAACTAGCTTAAAAACTACGGTTAGCCAGCTTAAAACCATTAAATCAACAGATACAATTGGGTATAACCGCTTGGGTAAATTACCCAATGGAGGTACCATTGCTACCGTTAAAATTGGTTATGCCGATGGCTACGATAGAGGTTTAGGGAATGGAGTTGGTAAGATGTTAGTTAATGGCCAATTTGTACCTACTATTGGTAGTATTTGTATGGATATCTGCATGCTAGATGTGACTGGAATATCCGTAGCAGAAGGCGACGAAGTTATTGTGTTTAACGATGAATTGAGGGTAGAAGAAATTGCCAAAAAATTACAAACTATACCGTATGAAATTCTTTCGGGCATTTCGCAGCGTGTAAAACGAGTATATTACTACGAATAATAAATTATGATGAATAAACTGTTTAAAATTTTAGTCAACTATTTTGTGAAAGGCATATTGGTAGTAGTACCAATTGGTTTGGCTATTTATTTTGTGGTTTGGGCGGTTAAAGCATTAGATGCTACTTTGAATTTGAGCAATTTCTTTTGGCTTAATCCGCAAACAGGGCAATCCTTTTACATACCGGGTTTAGGTATTTTAACTGTACTCATACTCATCATGTTAGCTGGAGTTTTTGTTACCAGCTTTATTACACAACCCATATACAATTGGCTTGAGCGCTGGTTGAAGCGTTTCCCTGTTTTTAATTTTATTTATGGTTCTATTAAAGATTTTACCGAGGCTTTTGTGGGCGATGAGAAAAAATTTAACGAACCTGTTTTGGTAGATATGGATGAACAAGGATTGAAGAAAATAGGTTTTTTAACGCAAAAAGATCTAAAAAAGATAGGACTTCCCGGTGAAGTTGCCGTGTATTTCCCCTTTTCATATTCTTTTGCTGGCCAGCTGGTTATTGTACCCGCCAGCAGAGTAAAACTCTTAAAAATGAGTGCTAGTGATGCCATGAAATTGGTAGTTTCTGGAGGAGCTAGTCAACTTTAAAATAGTTACTGCCATAAAAAAGCCCCTCGATTTTTCGAGGGGCTTTTTTTGTTTAATAGCATTGCTTAATCATCTTTCCGTGCAATTCGGTATAAAACCAAGCCCATCAATACAAAGAAGCCGAAACCGAGTAATTGGAAGCCATCTGCACCTAAAACATGTTCTAAATTTTCTTCAAGATTTAGTTTGCTCACAGGCACGGCCGTACTCGGAAAGGCCATTAAAAAGGCATAAATTACACCCATTAAGGCGCCACCCGCTACCAATCCGGTGGCAAATAAACTTCCTTTACCCAGTTCATCCTCTTCAGCAGTTTTCTTTTTGGTTTTCATATCTACCAAACCTTTAATGGCACCACCCGCAAAAATGGGTAGTGTGGTAGATAGTGGGAGATAGGCACCCACCGCAAAGGAAAGTGATTTTACCCCACACAATTCCATGGTGATGGATAAAAATACACCTACTAATACGAACTGCCAATCGAGATTAAAGGATAATAAGCCTTTAATTAACGTAGCCATGAGCGTTCCTTGGGGGGCAGGGTATAAATCGGTACCAATGGCGTGTTGAATGCCCTGTGCCATCATTTCCGGTGTTGGGCGGTCGAGGATGGAAAGGGTTAAACCAATAACCACTGCCGATACAATAGCCCCCACAAATAAGGCCAATTGTTGGTATTTTGGGGTTGCTCCCACAATATAACCTGTTTTTAAATCTTGCGATGTGGCTCCGGCATTGGCCGCAGCAATGCAAATCATACTACCTACCACCAAAGCCATGGGTTCAAATAAATGACCAGTCCAGCCCACGCTAATAAATATCAAGCAGGTGCCCATTAAAGTAGCAATGGTCATTCCTGAAATTGGGTTAGAAGATGAGCCAATGAGGCCCACAATGCGGCTTGAAACTGTTACAAAGAAGAAACCAAAGACTACCACCAATATCCCAATTAATAATTTATTGATGAGCGAATCACCTGGTATTTGTGGCAATACAGCCATTAAAATAACCAAGGCTAAACTTCCTAAAACCACTGTTTTTATCGATAAATCTTGGTCGGTACGTTTTACTTCTTGTACTTTTCCGCCCACCTTATTCATCGAACCAAAGCTCGATTTGAATGAAGAAATAATGGTTGGTATGGTTTTAATCAACGTTATAAAACCACCAGCAGCCACTGCACCTGCACCAATTTGACGCACATAGGCTCGGTAAATGGCCGATGCGGTATCGGCAAAAGTTTTACTTGCAGGATCCCATCCGCCAGGTCCACCAGGCGTTAATAAATCTTTTAAATAACCAAGCTTAACTAGTTGTAAAGCAGTAGTTTCTGCAGGAACCAATGAGGCTAGGAGCGGGATTAAACCCAACCATGCCAATACGCCACCGGCAACCAATACTCCGGCAATTTTAGGCCCAATTATATAGCCCACACCCATATATTCGGGAGTGATTTCGCCATTTACAGTAGCCGAAGGAAAAAATTTGTTGCTTTGCTTGGTTACCCAAGCAGGTGTTTCGGCAATTACGTGGAATACTTTTTGCAAAATGGCATACCCAAAAGCGAATGCAAGGCCTAGATAAGCCGTCTTGGCAAAATCTCCACCTTTTTCGCCAGCAATTAACACCGAAGCACATGCTGTTCCCTCTGGGTAGGGTAAGTTTTCGTGTTCGTCAACAATTAATGATTTACGCAATGGAACCATCATTAAAGTGCCTAAAATACCTCCTAAAGCGGCTAAAAAGAAAATAGGCCAATAGGAGAAAAAGCTTTCACCCTGGCTACCTGCCGATAGAAATAAAAATCCGGGTAGGGTGAATACCACGCCGGCAGCAATAGATTCCCCAGCCGACCCCGTAGTTTGGATGATGTTGTTTTCTAAAATGGTGGTTTTGAAAAATTTACGACCGATAGAAATGGCCAAAACTGCTACTGGTATGGAGGCAGAAACAGTTAATCCGGCTTTTAAGGCTAAATAAACGGTTGCCGCACCAAAAATAACGCCAAATAATGCGCCTAATAAAATCGATTTTACCGTAAACTCAGCCATTTTGGTGTTGGCTGGTACGTAGGGTTTAAATTCTTTTGCTGACATATTTTTATGTGAATGTTTAGTCTAATATAGAAGTTCTATCCATTGCTTAGCTCAAAAGGTTTTCCACAAAAAAAAAACCCCGATTTGGATCGGGGCTTCACAAAAAAGAAAATCGTTTATTTTCCGGCTGCCTTCGCATGATCGGCTAAAAATTGCGCCAATCCGCTATCGGTTAGTGGGTGTTTCATTAAGGCTAAAATAGCAGACAAAGGTCCAGTCATTACATCGGCACCGAGTTGCGCACATTGTATAATGTGCATAGGGTGGCGTACTGAGGCAGCTAAAATTTGTGTTTCATAACCGTAATTGTCATAAATCAAGCGAATGTCTTCTATAAGTTGCATGCCATCGGTAGAAATATCATCCAATCGGCCAACAAATGGCGAAACATAGGTGGCACCTGCTTTGGCTGCCAACAAGGCTTGTCCGCTAGAAAATACCAAGGTGCAATTTGTTTTAATCCCTTTCGAGCTAAAATATTTTATGGCCTTTATCCCATCTTTAATCATGGGTACTTTTACCACAATTTTTGGGTTTAAAGCGGCTAAAAGCTCACCTTCTTTTACCATGTTTTCAAAATCGGTGGCAATTACTTCGGCACTCACATCGCCATCTACAATGTCGCAAATTGCCTTGTAGTGGTTAATTACGTTAGCATCGCCAGAAATACCTTCTTTAGCCATTAAGCTGGGGTTGGTAGTTACGCCGTCTAAAATGCCTAAGTCTTGCGCTTCTTTAATTTGGGCCAAATTGGCGGTATCGATGAAGAATTTCATAGAGAAAAAGTTTAAAAAGAAAAAAAATGGGCAAGCACCTTTTATCGCACCGCTACAACCTTCTACCCTTGCTGTGTTCCCACCCTGGGGGAGTTCAAAGGGAGCTGGTCGTAAAAGACTTGCCCGCGACAAAAGTGAGAAAAATTTAGGGATTTGACAACAGCGAATCTGCCTATTTTTTGTGCCATTTAGCAAAAAAGTCCCAAAGCACAATGCCAGCCGATACCACTACATTGAAAGAATGTTTGGTACCAAATTGTGGAATTTCGAGGCAGCCATCCACCAATTTCATCACTTCTTCGTTTACTCCATTTACTTCGTTACCTAAAATGATGGCATATTTTGTATCTGCTGATGGACTAAAATCGGTGAGCAGGGTACTTTCGCTAGCTTGTTCTAAGGCTAAAACGGTGTAACCTGTTGCTTTTAACTCGAGTACGGCTGCTACTGTGCTTGGAAAATACGACCAGTCTACCGATTGGGTAGCACCAAGAGCCGTTTTTTCTATTTCTCGGTGGGGCGGCTGGGCCGTTATGCCACATAATATCATTGCTTCCACGGCAAAACCATCCGCCGTTCTAAAAATGGAACCCACATTGTGCAAGCTTCGTACTTCATCTAATACCAACACAATGGGCAGTTTTTGTTGATTTTTAAAATCTGCTACACTTACTCGGTTCAGCTCGTCAAGTTTTAATTTGGCCATGCACAAAAGTAGCTAGATTTAGCTAAACGCATAAAAATTGTTTAGAATAGGTTAAAGCCTAATTTTTCTTTAGTTTTAGTGCACTAACGCTATGCACAACTCCTTTAAACTCATCTGTCAGCACCAAGGTGCCGATGTATTTGCCTTTACCCTGCGTAATAGCCAGGGAATGTCCGTTGTATTGAGTAATTATGGCGGAATTATACAATCTATTCAGGTGCCTGATATAACAGGAAACTTGATAGATGTGGTATTGGGTTTTGATACTATTCAAGAATATTGGTTGCCGGAATACGTACAAACAAAGTCATATTTCGGGTCTATAATTGGCCGCTATGCCAACAGGATTGCCCATGGAAGAATTGTTATTGACGGGAAAACATACCACGTAAGTACTAATGCCGGAAAGCATCAATTACATGGCGGTAATTCGGGTTTTGACAAGAAAGTGTGGGACGTGATATCTAGCAATAATCAAGAAGTTGTATTTAACTACCTGAGTGAAGATGGGGAGGAAGGTTTTCCCGGAAATGTACATGTTCAATTGACTTTCAAATTAGCCGAAACAAATGAATTGTATATTTCTATGACTGCCCAAACGGATGAAGCTACCCCACTTAATTTAACGCACCACGGTTACTTTAATTTAGAAGGATCGGGGCATATTGGTGAGCAAGTACTGCAAATTGCCAGCAATCAGATTTTAATGCAAGATGCCGATTTTGTACCAACAGGTGAATTTAAGGCTGTAGCAGGTACCGCTCATGATTTTACCAAGCCAAAAGCCATCACTGCTGATTGGGATGAAACCGTGGGTTACGATCAAACTTTTGTACTAGATGCCGTTGATCAAAAAGCAGCAGCCACGGTTTATGCTCCGCAAAGCGGTATTTGCATGGAACTTTTTACCAATCAGCCAGCTGTACATTTTTACTCCGCAACGTTTTTGGCCGATATAAAAGGTAAAAACGGAGTTCAATATGGGCCGTGTTCTGGTTTTTGTTTAGAAGATCAAATACATCCCGATGCGGTAAATCATGCCCATTTTCCCAATACCATTCTTCGTCCCGGCGAAACCCATACCCATGAAACTCGGTATGTATTTTCCGTACGGGCTTAATTTTTCAACACTACATCAAAAATAGCCCTAAATTCTTATTTTTACGAGCATTCTAAAACCAACGGTTTGGCAAAAAATACTGGAAAAGAAACCCCTTTAATGCAACAATACAATACCATCAAGGCAAAATACCCTGGTGCGCTTTTGCTATTTAGAGTGGGCGATTTTTACGAAACCTTTGGCCAAGATGCCATTAAAGCATCCCAAATTTTGGGTATTGTACTTACCCGAAGAGCCAATGGCTCCGCTTCGCATATTGAATTGGCTGGATTTCCACATCATTCTTTAGACACCTATTTGCCTAAATTGGTTCGTGCCGGGCAAAGGGTAGCCATTTGCGATCAATTAGAAGATCCTAAAACCGTTAAAACCATTGTAAAGCGTGGTGTAACCGAATTGGTAACTCCCGGAGTGGCAACTAACGATACTATCCTTAACCAGAAATCAAACAACTATTTAGCTTCGGTTTATGCCGATAAAAACCAATATGGGGTTGCTTTTTTAGATATTTCTACCGGCGAATTTTTAGTAGCTCAGGGCAATGCCGACTATTTAGATAAATTGCTACAAAGCTTTAAGCCCAGCGAAATTATCTTCCCAAAACGCTTTAATAAGGAGTTTATTGAAACCTTTGGTGATCGCTTTTATACCTATGGTCTCGAAGATTGGCCCTATACAACAGATTATACCAACGAAATTCTGTTCAAACATTTCGAAGTAAACTCTTTAAAAGGATTTGGTATTGAAAAAATGGCCTTGGCCAGCATGGCTGCGGGAGTAGCCCTACATTACCTCAACGAAACTGAACACCGCAATTTGCAGCATATTTCGGGAATGGCCCGAATAGAAGAAGAGCGTTACATGTGGCTCGATCGCTTTACCATTCGCAATTTAGAATTGGTAGGTTCGGCGAACGAGAATGCCATTACGCTGGTCGATATTTTAGACCACACGCTATCGCCCATGGGTGCCCGTATGCTTCGTCGTTGGATGATTATGCCACTGAAAGACTGCAAGCCTATAGAAGATCGTTTGACTATTGTAGACTACCTGGTAGCCCAAGAAGAGTTAAGAGAAGCATTAGCAACCGAATTGAAGCTTATTGGCGATGTGGAACGGCTAATTTCTAAAATCGGTTTGCTCAAAGCTAACCCCAGAGAGGTAGTGCAACTAAAACGTGCTTTGGGGGCTATTAGCAAGTTAAAAGAGTATTGTAGTCAATCGGATAATGCTGCTTTGCACGTATTGGCCGAGCAATTGAATCCCTGTATGCTCATTCAAGAGCGCTTAGAACGGGAGTTGCAAGCCGATCCACCGGTATTGGTCATAAAAGGCGGCGTAATTGCCGAAGGCATTAACGAAGAGCTAGATCGCTTGCGCAAAATAGCCTTTGGCGGAAAAGGCTACCTCATGGAATTGCAAAAACGAGAAGCCGAAGCTACGGGTATTCCATCGCTTAAAATTGCCTTTAATAATGTATTTGGCTATTATTTAGAAGTTACCCATACCCATAAAGATAAGGTGCCGGCAGATTGGTTGCGTAAACAAACCTTGGTGAACGCCGAGCGCTACATTACGCCCGAGTTGAAAGAATACGAGGAACAAATATTAGGGGCCGAAGAAAAAATACATGCACTGGAAAGTATGTTATTTACCGAATTGGTATTTAGTTTAAGCGAATACATTAAGCCTATTCAGCTAAATGCGCACTTGGTGGCGCAGCTAGATGTATTGCTCAATTTTGCAAACACCGCCATCAAACATCAGTATGTAAAACCCGAAATTAATGAAGGTTTTGTACTCGACATTAAGGGCGGCCGACACCCAGTAATTGAGCAAAATTTGCCTGCGGGTGAAGTGTACATTACCAACGATGTATACTTAGATAGCGAAAGCCAGCAAATGATGATCATTACGGGCCCCAATATGGCCGGTAAATCGGCTTTACTACGCCAAACGGGTTTAATTGTATTGATGGCGCAAATGGGCAGTTTTGTGCCCGCAAAAGAAGCGCATATCGGTTTGGTTGATAAAATATTTACGAGGGTAGGCGCTTCCGATAATTTATCTTCAGGCGAATCGACCTTTATGGTGGAAATGAACGAAACGGCTAGTATTCTGAACAATTTATCGGAACGCAGTTTAATTTTATTGGATGAAATTGGTCGTGGAACCAGTACCTACGATGGTATTTCCATCGCTTGGGCCATTGCCGAATTCTTGCACAACCATCCCACTGCACAAGCCAAAACGCTCTTTGCTACACATTACCACGAGCTAAACGAATTAACCAATTCGTTTAATCGTATTAAAAACTTCAATGTTTCGGTAAAAGAAGTGGGCAATAAAGTCATTTTCTTGCGCAAATTGATACCCGGTGGTAGCGAACACAGCTTTGGTATTCACGTGGCTAAAATGGCCGGTATGCCTCCAAAATTAATTGCAAGAGCCAACGAAATTTTAAAACGCCTAGAACAAGAACGTACTGGTGGCGAACACATTAAAGACAGCATTAAAAAAGTGCAGGCCCAAGCTTACCAGCTCCAAATGTTTGCTATTGACGATCCGGTTTTGGAAAAAATTCGCGACATGTTGAACAACCTCGATGTAAATACCCTTACACCGGTAGAAGCTCTAATGAAACTCGATGAAATTCAACGCTTACTTAAAAACTAAAAAAGGATGAAACCGAAACACGATTTTTCCTTTTGGACCCGTTATAAACAATTCGCTACTACCGAAATTTTGATGTACCTTTTAATGGTGCTAGGCATTTTGCTGGGTATCCTTATTTTCAGTTAAATAAATCTTATGAAATTAAACTTAAAACGACCCTTAGCCTTTTTCGATTTAGAAAGCACTGGCGTTAATGTGGCATCCGATCGTATTGTAGAAATCTGCATTTTAAAAGCCATGCCTGATGGTTCTGAAGAAATTAAAACTTTGCGTATCAATCCGCAAATTCCTATTCCCATTGAGGCCTCTTTGGTACACGGTATCTACGATGCCGATATTGCCAACGAACCCACTTTTAAACAAGTAGGCGATGAATTGGCCCGTTTTTTAGACAATTGCGATTTGGCAGGCTACAATTCTAACCGTTTTGATATCCCCATGTTGGTGGAAGAATTTTTACGTGCTGGTGTAGATTTTGATGTGGATAACCGCTTTTTTGTAGATGTTCAGAATATATTCCACCAAATGGAACAACGCACCCTACGAGCGGCATATAGGTTTTATTGCGATAAAGACATCATCAATGCGCACTCGGCCGAGGCCGATATTAAAGCGACCTATGAAGTGCTTTTAGCACAATTAGACCGTTACGAAAACAAAGAATGGGAAGATAAAAAAGGTCAAAAAAGCATACCCGTACAAAACGATGTAGAAGCCCTACACAAGTTTACTAACCTAAATAAACCGGTTGATTTTGGTGCTCGTATGGTGTATAACGATAAAGGAATAGAGGTATTTAATTTCGGAAAACACAAAGGCCGTACTTGTGTAGAGGTGTTAAAAGCCGAACCCAGTTATTATTCGTGGATGCAACAAGGTGATTTTCCTTTAGATACCAAACGTAAACTCACCAAAATTTGGGAGCGCATGCATGTGCAAAAAGAACCTGTAAAAACAGTGCCTGCAGCTCCTCAGCAAGCCAGCTTAAGCTTTGAACCCGAAAAACCAATTGATTCGGACTTGTTGAACCAATTGAAAGATAAGTTTGGGAAGTAGATTAGGGGTTTAGAAAAGCAATATTACGCTTTAAACCTGCCAGTCTGGTTCGTTTTACTGCCGATTTGGAGAAGATTTTCTCAAATACCTCTTCGGTAATTTCTTCCCATTCCTTTTTGGGTAGGGCTAGCAATTCGGCAGAAGGCGTAAACCCAGCTTCTTGGTGTGGGCTGGCAAATTTGTTCCAAGGACAAACCTGTTGGCATACATCGCAGCCAAAGGCCCAATTATCTAGTTTTCCGGCAAATTCAGTGGGAATTTCGTTCTTTAATTCGATGGTGAGATAAGAAATACATTTGCTGCCATCAACCACATAAGGCGCTATTATGGCTTCCGTAGGGCAAGCATCTATACAGCGGGTGCAGGTACCGCAATGGTCGGCTTGGGGTGCTATATCATAAGCTAATTCGGCATCTACAATTAATTCAGCTAAAAAGAAATAAGAACCATGTTGTTGATTAATCAGGTTGCTGTGTTTACCCACCCAGCCCAGACCTGCTTTTTTGGCCCAAGCCTTATCCAATACCGGTGCCGAATCTACAAAGGCTCGGCCATGTACTTCTCCAATTTCTTCCTGGATGCTATTCAATAAGGTTTTAAGCTTGGTTTTAATTACCGAGTGGTAATCTTCACCATAAGCATACATGGATATTTTAGGTGCATCCGGGTCGCTTTGGGTGGCTTCGGTATAATAGTTTAAACCCAAACTAATTACGGATTTGGCTCCATCTACCAATAAACGAGGATCGAGGCGCTTATCGAAATGGTTTTCCATATAGCTCATTTCGCCTTGATAGCTATTTTTCAACCATTTTTCTAGCAGGGGAGCTTCTTCTTCTAAAAAACCGGCCGGAGAGATGCCACAAAACAAAAAGCCCAAGCGTTGTGCTTCGGCTTTAATAAATTGGCTGTATTTTTCTAGCGGGAGCGCCACAGCAATTAAAACAAAGAACCGGTAGCTCCGGGTTTGGGTCTATCTACGTGTTTATAGGCCAATTCGGTGCATTCGCGGCCACGTGCGGTGCGCATGATATAGCCTTCTTGAATTAAAAATGGTTCGTATACTTCCTCAATGGTACCTTCATCTTCGCCAACGGCCGTAGCAATGGTTTTTAAACCCACTGGGCCACCTTTAAACTTATCAATAATGGTTAGCAAAATCTTGTTATCCATTTCATCGAGGCCATGCATATCTACATTCAGAGCATTGAGAGCGTATTTGGCAATCTCGGTATCAATGGTTCCTCTGCCTTTAATTTGTGCAAAATCGCGGGTACGGCGTAATAGGGCATTGGCAATACGAGGGGTACCTCGGCTGCGTCGGGCAATTTCATAGGCCCCTTCGTCGCTAATAGGTGTTTTTAAAATATCGGCCGAACGCAATACAATGGTGGTTAAGAGCTTGGCATCGTAATATTCTAAACGAGAATTGATGCCAAATCGAGCTCGTAAAGGGGCGGTTAGTAAGCCCGAGCGGGTAGTGGCACCCACCAAGGTAAATGGATTCAACGAAATTTGTACCGAACGGGCATTGGGCCCCGTTTCGAGCATGATATCGATTTTAAAATCTTCCATGGCCGAGTATAAATACTCTTCTACCACAGGACTCAATCGGTGTATTTCGTCTATAAATAAAATATCACCCTCTTCTAAATTGGTTAGTAGGCCGGCCAAATCGCCGGGTTTATCCAATACCGGGCCCGAGGTAATTTTTATACCTACGCCCATTTCGTTGGCAATAATGTGCGAAAGGGTGGTTTTGCCCAATCCTGGAGGGCCGTGTAAGAGCACGTGATCTAGCGCTTCTTGGCGTTGCTTAGCGGCTTGCACAAAAATGCGCAAGTTCTCGAGCAATTTATGTTGGCCGGTAAAATCTTCAAAGGCCTGCGGACGCAATACTTTCTCAATATCACGCTCTACAGGGTCTAAATTTTCGGCATTGGGATCGAGGTTCTCGTTAAGCATGGCACTAATTTACGAATTCGTGCTCGGTTTTTTGTAGCTGCGAAACCATGAGCCAATTTTTAGTTGAATAACACCCAAAAAAGCTTCACGAAAAATGCGTGGGCTCATTTTTGAGGTGCCTTCGGTGCGGTCGGTAAAAATGATGGGAATTTCTACCACCTTAAAACCGTGTTTTATGGCTGTAAATTTCATTTCAATTTGAAAAGCATATCCCACAAATTTTATTTTATTTAGTTGAATGGTTTTTAGCACTTCTTTGCGGTAGCATTTAAAGCCGGCCGTGGCATCTTGTATGGCAATGCCGGTAATGATACGCACATATACCGAAGCAAAATACGACATGAGTACTCTACCCATCGGCCAATTTACCACATTTACGCCTTTAATATAACGAGAGCCAATGGCTACATCGGCACCGTTTAAGCAGGCTTCACGCAGGCGGGGCAAATCTTCGGGGTTGTGCGAAAAGTCCGCATCCATTTCAAAAATAAAGTCGTAAGCATGTTTTAAAGCCCAATTGAAGCCATGAATGTACGCCGTACCTAAACCCAATTTCCCTTTGCGTTCTTCAATAAATAAGTATTCAGGAAATTCTTTCTGCAGGTTTTTTACAATGCTTGCTGTTCCATCGGGTGAGCCATCATCAATAATTAATACATGAAAAGGCGTAGCCAAAGAAAATACTTTACGAATAATTTTTTCGATGTTTTCCTTTTCGTTGTAGGTGGGAATGAGTACGAGGCTATCTGTTTTCACTGAGCTTGTATGTGGCCTCAAAAATAGGATTTAAAAAATGAAAATGTAGTACCATTACACTTAATTGATCACAAAATGGACTGCTTAAGGATAGAGGTATTGCCAAGGCTTACTGTCGGCTATTTTTTATTTCGAGTGCTAGCCTCTATCAAAATATCATCTTCTGGATCTAGGATATAGTTTCGTTCTTTTATTCTAGGTGATACAAAAAGATATATGATTATAAAAACACTAATTAAAACTACAAAAAACCAATAGTAACTTGCACCTTCTAACTGAGCAAAGAAACCTTTGTTAGATATGCTATTGTTTACTAAAGCTACAAACATATTGCCAATAGCGACGGTTAATAACCAGATAGCGGTCATTGTGCTTTTCATAGACTTTGGAGATTGCGTATATGCATATTCTAATCCGGTAATAGATACCAATACCTCACCTGCAGAAAGGATAACATAGGCAAAAATCTGCCACCATACCGAAGGGTTCCCGCCAGCATCAATATTAGTTTGAATAAGAGCAATAATTACAAATGATAAGGCCGTTAATATTAAACCAGCACCAATTCGTCTTAATGGCGTAGTTTTTATCCCCATTTTTTCAAATGCAGGATAAACACCATAAGTAAATATTGGTATAAATAAAAGTAAGAATATAGGATTAACAGTTTGAACCTGCTCGGGTAATAAATTATAACCCAGAATATTACGATCTAATTTGGTAGCCTGTAATACCCATTCCGATAAATTTTGATCCCACATAGCCCAGAAAATTGGAATAAAAGCAAATACGGCCATTACACGCCATACTGCTTTAATACCTTCTACTCTTTCTGATGGAAATTTACCTTTGGCTACATCTAGTAATGATTCATTTTTTTTCTTTTTGGTGAAGTTCAATAGAGCATATAGAGATATATAAACAAAATTATCTTTATTAATACCTGAGGGTGGTACACGTACGTATTTTTTTCTTCCAGAAAAGAAAATAAGAGTTGCAATTGCCATTAATACTCCCGGAATACCAAATGCCCATTTTGCACCATAATTTGCATATACCCAAGGAATTAACATTGTTGAGACAACCGAACCAGTATTGATACTAAAATAGAACCATCCGTAGACTTTAGACATTAAGTGATTATTGCTTCTATCGAATTGGTCTCCTACGTTAGCAGAAACACAGGATTTGATGCCACCAGCTCCAACGGCAATAAGAATTAATCCATATCTAAACCATTCTAAGTTAGTATCAAAAAGGGCAAGAAATAAGTGACCCAAACAGTAAATGATAGATACATATAAAATGACTTTATACTTGCCAACAAACCAATCGGCAATAATTGCACCAACTATAGGCATAGCATACGCTAAAGAAACAAAAAAATGTGTATAAGCATTGGCCTGAGCATTTGCAACTGTTTGCATTGCGGGGTTAAGGCTTGGGTTAAAGAATTGAGCGACAAGAAAAGTTACTAAAATTGAACGCATTCCGTAGAAACTAAATCGCTCTGCGGCTTCATTACCAATAATATAGGGAATACTTTCAGGATACTTGTTAGTTTTTACAATTACTGTTGTTTCATTTGTCATAAATAACTTTATGGTTAATGGGTTAACTTATTTTTGAATAGATCATTTTAAACATTTATACTATGGTTCTATAAAGAATAAAAATTAAATACTAAACAATTATACAAATTATCAAAAGTTATAAGTTGTTTAAAACAAAATCGGTCATTTTGGTATAGAGTTGTATGGTGGTATTGCCACCAAAAATGCCGTGATTTTTGTTCGGATAATAGGCTTGCTCAAACGATTTGTTTGCTTGAATTAAAGCCTCGGAGAACATGACACTATTTTGAAAGTGTACGTTGTCATCGGCAGTTCCGTGAATTAATAAGAATTTACCTTTTAATTTATCAGCAAAGTTGATTGGAGAGTTTTCGTCGTATCCTTTGGCATTTTCTTGTGGCGTACGTAAATAACGCTCGGTGTAAATGCTGTCGTAATATCTCCAGGTAGTAACTGGTGCAACGGCAATGGCCATTTTAAAGGTATCGGCGCCTTTGGTAATGCACAACGATGACATGTAACCACCATAGCTCCAACCCCAAATACCAATGCGGCCGGCATCTACATACGATTGTTTGGCAAACCATTTGGCGGCCTCAATTTGATCGATAGTTTCGTAATGCCCAAGGTTTTGGTAGGTCATTTTTTTGAATTCGGCACCTCTGGCACCTGTACCACGGTTATCTACACAGGCTACAATGTAGCCCTTTTGCGCCAAGTAATTGAACCACATATTGCGTGAACCACTCCAAGAGTCGGCCACATTTTGGCTGCCTGGGCCACCGTATACATACATGAATACCGGATATTTTTTGTTCGGATCGAAATTGGCCGGTTTAATCATATAACCGTTTAAGTTCACACCTTCAGAAGTAGTTAAGCTGAAAAATTCGGTAGCACTTAATTGGTATTCAGCAAATTTGGCTTTTGCCTTGGCATTGTCTTCCAATACCCTAATTACCGCTCCCTTGTTTGTATGCAAACTTACGTAGCTAGGGCTTTTTGCACTGCTATAGGCTAAAATATAGTAATTAAACGTGGTGCTAAACGATGCCGTATTGGTACCGGCAAGTGTACTTATTTTGCGTTTACCTTTGCCGTTTAAACTTATTACATATACATCACGTTGTAGGGGAGAGGTTTCGCTAGATTGGTAGTAGACTAAGCCATTTTTCTGATCGACCCCGTAAATATCAGTTACTTCCCAAGCACCTTTGGTAATTTGAGAAATTTGTTTGCCGCTTAAATCGTATAAGTAAATGTGGTTAAACCCATCTTTTTCACTCACATTAATAAATTGTTTGCCATTGTTTAAGAAGGTTAATTGTTCTTTTTCAATGTCTACATAATATTTATCGGTTTCGGTCATCATCGTTTTAGTAGCTCCTGTATTTGCATTTGCTAAAAGATAATCTACTTTATTTTGATGTCTGTTCATGCGCAAAACACAAACGATATTTGCATCTTGAGTCCAGCGGATACGTGGTATGTATTGATCAGTTTCTGTACCAATATCTACAGTTTTAGTACTCGATGATGCTAAATCATACACGTGAATGCTTACTAGTGCATTCTTTTCTCCTGGTTTCGGGTATTTGTATTTGTATTCGCTAGGGTATAAGCCATCGAACATAGTCATGCTGAATTCAGGTACTTCTTTTTCGTTAAACTTATAGAAAGCAATTTTTTTACCATCGGGGCTCCAATAAAATGCTTGGGCAAAAGAAAACTCTTCTTCGTATACCCAATCTGAGCGACCGTTAATTACTTCGTTGTTTTTACCATCGCTGGTTAGTTGTTTTTCTTCACCACTTAATAGATTCTTAACGAACAAGTTATTGTCACGCACAAAAGCTACACTAGTACCATCCGGAGAAAACGTAGCAAAAAGCTGTTTTCCATTACCCGATACCTCGGTAATTTTTTTTGTCAACAAATCGTAAACAAAATAATTTGCCTTAGAAGAGCGACGGTAAATGGCTTCTTCGTCCACTGGAATCAACACTTTAGTTTCATTATCGTTGAAATCGGTGCTAATAGGCAAGGTATCACCTTTAAACACTAAATCAGTTTCTTTAAACAAAATGCTGTTTTGTTTGCCGTCTAAGTAGTTGTTTTTTGCTACATAGCGTACTTTGGTTTTCTCGTCGGTTTCTACTGTAAGGTAGGTATTCCCGTCTTTCATGCTACGTAAGCCACGCATGCCTTTGGTACTAAACGTACCTTTTTTAAATACATCTTCGAGGGTAAACAATTTTTTGCTTTGTCCAAAAACGCTGGTGCTAATTAAAAGCAGGATTAAGATTTTTTTCATGTTTTTTCTAGATTTTTTACGATATATGGATTAATACTTACGAATGGGTTGGGTGTTTTGTTTTAGTTTTTCGGGGTCGTTAAATAAATCGTCTTTGTCTGATGGCGCATTATTCAACACTAAATTCGATTGAAATTTTAAACGGCCTTTACTTACTTGAAAAGCATCGTGGGTCATATCCGGTCCGTATTTTGAAAAATCATTTTTAAGTTCAGAGTTTATGGGTGCTAAATGATCAAATACAATGCGCTCTTGGTTGTAATCGTATTTTAAATACATAGAAACCTCTCTCGAGTACTCAAAAATGATCCGTTTACTTCCTGAATATTGATTGTTGCCATCGAATACAGCTGATCCAAAGTAGGGAATTCCATTCACAAACCGGAGCACTTCTATTACTTTTTGAGTGGAGTTGGTATTCTTGCCTTTCCAACCTAGTAAAACATAGTAAGGGCTTGCAGTGGTCTTATTAATTTCTACTAGTTCGTAATATTGAGCAGCAAACCATTCTTCGGTTTTTAATTCTTGGCTAGCTGGATTTTGGATAAATGCGCTATAATCACTCAATGGAAAAAGTTTTAATTGTCCATCGCTGCTGTTGATTTGAATGGTACCATAAAAACGGTAAGAACCATCGTCGTTAAGTACATGCCAGGTAAAAATTCTAAACTTTTTATCGGGCGCATTTACGATGGAAATTGTTTTTAAAGAATCAAATTCAAAATAGAAGGATTTAGGCTCTTTTAATGCTTCTACCAATGTTTTAATAAATTGATAATTGGCATTATAGCGCTCAGGCTCCGATTCTTTATTAATAAATTGCTTGCTTAACGATAGTAAACTGTCTTGAAAAGCAGGTAATTTGGAACTAAGTGCAGGTTCTTGGCTTTGTTGAGCCACAGACCGCATGGTAAGCATGCTTAAGAAACAATAAATAACTAGTTTTTTCATTTGCTTACAAACGTTCTATCACCAATGCGCTGGCGCCACCGCCACCATTGCAAATTCCTGCAACACCAATTTTAGCATTTTTCTGCATCAAAACATGTAATAATGTTACTACAATGCGTGCGCCCGAAGCCCCAAGTGGATGCCCAAGCGCTACTGCACCACCATTCACGTTAACTTTATCGTTATCTAGCTTCATTTCTTTGTTGTTGGCCAATGCAACTACTGCAAAAGCCTCATTTATTTCGAAATAATCTACATCCTTAGTAGTTAAACCTGCACGTTTTAAGGCCAAAGGAATGGCTTTAGATGGGGCTGTAGTAAACCACTCAGGTGCTTGTTGTGCATCTGCATAGGCTAAAATTTTGGCTAAAGGTTTTAGGCCTAATTCTTTTGCTTTGCTACCGCTCATCAAAACCAAGGCAGCTGCTCCATCATTTAAGGTTGAAGCGTTGGCAGCTGTAACTGTTCCATCTTTTTTAAATACAGGTTTTAGCGTCGGTATTTTATCAAAATTTACAGATTTTGGTTCTTCATCGGTACTAATCCACACCAATTCTCCTTTTCTATCTTTTAGCTCTACAGCACTAATTTCTTCGTCAAATTTGCCGCTTTTTTGCGCCTCTTGTGCTCTTGTGTATGATTGAATGGCAAAAGCATCTTGTTCAGCTCGGTCAATACCACATTCGCTGGCACAAAGTTCTGCTGCAACACCCATGTGGTAATTATTGTATACATCCCAAAGTCCATCTTTTACCAAGCCATCTAGCAATTCTCCATTGCCTAAACGATAGCCCGTTCTAGCTTTATCTAAATAATAAGGTACATTACTCATGCTTTCCATACCGCCTGCAACCACAATATCATTATCACCCAACGCAATACTTTGAGCGGCCAAAATAATAGCCTTGGTACCAGAAGCACATACTTTATTAATCGTAGTAGTAGGAATATCGGGTAAACCAGCAAATTTAGCAGCTTGGGTAGCCGGTGCCTGACCAAGATTGGCCGATAATACATTGCCCATATAAACTTCCTGTACTTGGTTAGCCTGAATGCCCGCACGTTCTACAGCAGCTTTTATAGCCACTGCACCCAACTGACTTGCAGATAGCGATGCTAAATTTCCTCCAAAACTACCAATAGGTGTTCTAGCGGCCGAAACAATAACAACTTCATTCATAGGTAACCATTTAGATTTGATGATTGCAATTTAACTATTTAACCCCAATAGCAAAACAGCATTTTACAACTTTAAAAGAGCTTTAAAATCATATAACTTATAGCTATAAACATATTTAGTACATTTGATTAAATAAAATCTTAGTTGTGCCACGTATAAAAAAAACAGTTTATAAACTTCTATACTTCAGGTATCAACATCTCATTAAATATGTAATGATGTTGGCTGCTATACTATTCATTTGCCTTGTTTTGCCTAAACAAGCACGATTTAAGTTTGAATACGATAAGGGTAAGGTATGGACTCAGAAAGATCTGGTATCGCCTTTCGCTTTTGCTATTCACAAAACACCCGAACAGCTAGAAAATGATCGAAAACAAATATTTAAGTCTGTAAAACCAATCTATCGATACGAATCTCAAGTAGAGAAAAATGCCTTAGAAGAATTTACCATTGCCCTGTCTGCACAAGCTAATCAATGGGAGCTAAGCCAACAAGCACAAAATGAGTATATGCTGTTAGGTGTAGATTTACTTCAAAGGGTTTACACACAAGGAGTCGTTCATTTTTTACCTAAATACAAACAATTAGAGCCACATTATAATTTCGTGGTGGTAAACAATGGGGTAGCTACCGAAAAAAATTCGGTAGCTGTACTTGATATTGAGGGCGCAAAAGGCGTATTAAAAAAAGCAATTGAACAACAAGAAGTGGTAACGCAAAAACAAGCTTTTTACCAACTTATAACTCAATTTGTTTCAGAAAATTTAGTTTTTGATGAACGCCTAACGGATAAACTCGAGAAAGAAGCGTTTACTAATATTTCTCCTACATTAGGAATGGTTCAAAAAGGAGAATTGATAATAAGTGATGGAGATATTATAAATGCCGAAACCTTTCAGAAATTAGAATCATTACGAATTGCTTTTGAAGGCGATCCCTTGCTCAGAGCAAGTAGGCAATGGCTATTTATTGGTCAATTTATTCTAGTGGGCTTAATAGTAGCCCTACTCATAATATTTTTATATCTTTTTAGAAAAGATATTTTTCAAGATCACCGTAAGCTTTCACTCATACTCGTAGTTATATGCGGAATGATTTTGACACTCTCTTGGGCCATAAAACTAAATATGCCTAATATTTATTTTATCCCTTATTGTATCGTACCAATCATCATAAGAATTCTATTCGACACCCGTTTAGCCCTCAATATTCACCTATTAGTGGTTCTAATTGTATCATTTTGGGTTCCAAATAGCTTCGAATTCGCCTTTCTGCAAATAGCAGCAGGTATGACCGCCATTTATAGCATTAAAAAATTAGTAAGACGAGAGCAATTCCTAATATCCGCACTACTTATTCTGAGTACCTACCTAATAGCCTATTTTGGAATTTTATTGATTAAGGATGCCTCATTTGTTAAAATTGAATGGACTATATTTATTCCATTTGGAATTAGTGTACTCCTTACCTTATTGGCTTATCCTCTAATTTATGCCTTCGAAAAACTTTTTGGTATAACATCTGAAATAACATTAATGGAGTTAAGCAATACCAATTCAACCTTATTAAGAGAATTGGCCTTTAAAGCCCCTGGAACTTTTCAGCATTCATTACAAGTAGCTAACCTAGCCGAAGCTGCAATTTATAAAATAGGAGGGAATACGCTTTTAGTACGAGCAGGCGCTCTTTACCACGATATCGGCAAAATGGAGAATCCACAATATTTTATTGAGAATCAAAATAACGGTATAAACCCTCACGACAAGTTAACCTACGATAAAAGTGCTCAAATAATAATACAACATGTGTACCGTGGCGTTGAGATCGCTCGTAAAAATCAAATCCCAGAATTATTAATTGATTTTATCCGAACGCATCATGGCAATACTCGGGTAGATTATTTCTACCAATCTTTTCTAAAAAATTTCCCAGAACAATCTGTAGACGAAAAAATATTTAGATATCCTGGACCCATACCCTTCACAAAAGAAACTGCAGTGCTCATGCTAGCAGATTCTGTAGAAGCCGCATCCAGAAGCTTAAAAAATCCTAATGAAAAAACAATTAATGGACTAGTAGATCGAGTAATAGAATACAAACTTGCTCAAAATCAACTCATTGATAGCGACATTACACTCAAAGATATTCAACTGATCAAGCAGATTTTCAAATCTATGCTCATGAGTATTTTTCACGTCCGAATATCCTATAACCTAGACAAGTAAAAATATTTTTTGATGGCATCGCCGATTTACTATATTTGCACTCCTCAAAAGGGAAATGGAGAGGTGCCTGAGTGGCCGAAAGGAACAGTTTGCTAAACTGTCGTACTGGTAACGGTACCGCGGGTTCGAATCCCGCCCTCTCCGCAATACATCAATAAATAAATACATTTTATTTGTCTATGAGCTGCAAAAATGCTAAGTTTGCAGTCCCTTCGAAAGAAGACTCGGGGTGTAGCGTAGCCCGGTATCGCGCCTGGTTTGGGACCAGGAGGTCGTAGGTTCGAATCCTGCCACCCCGACTAAAAAGCCCCGAGAAATTCTCGGGGCTTTTTTTTAAAAGCTTTTTCAATAATATTTAGAAGCTTTTTTTACTTTTGTAGCATTGCCCTCATAGCTCAGCTGGATAGAGCAACGGTTTTCTAAACCGTCGGTCACAGGTTCGAATCCTGTCGGGAGCGCTTTACCCGCGG